>WXFH01000031.1 GCA_009881125.1 Acidaminobacter sp.
TAGCCCAGTTCAAGGGCAAATTTATACAAACTCATGTTCACATGTCCACCGCCTGCCAAAACCAGGCTTGGGCGCGTCACATGAACTTCGATAAACACCTTCAGTCCGCCGCCGCAGTGCATAGGCAGTCCATCCGGCGCATCACTGTTAAGAATCATCTCAACCATCTCAGACTTGCCGCTCTTGATAGCCTCCAGTGCGCGGTCAATCACTGTTTTCTCAGCTAAACCGCCACCAATGGTACCTATGATGCCTCCCTCTTCCAGGACTATCATCTTCCCGCTGTGGCGTGGTGTGGATCCCTTTGATTCAATAATTGTGGCCATAGCAAAGGGCACATTTGCTTTCACCAGTTCTGATGCACGTTCGTAAAGATCAAGCATGCGCTCACTCCTATCTTCGACACCGTACTTAATAGTGCCATGCAAATACTAAACCAGACATCGTGTGATTTTCAGCAGTACTCTTATTATACTCTTATTTTGCATCAAATTGAAGGCAAAAAGAAACCACGGACTTACATTGACGCTCTTCCATTTGCTTCAATGCCGATTTTCCAGCAACAAACAAAATGAAGGCGAAGACCCTAAGGTCCCCACCCCCATTATGACACTTCTAAGTTCACACTCAATGATGCGCTTTATCGTAAGGCTGTCCACTGGCTTTAGGTGCCACGGCTTTTCCGACAGCGCCAACGAGAACCAGAATGGTCGCGACGTATGGCAGCATTCTCAGGAACTCTGAAGGAATCCAGCCTATCCCCAGTGTGGAGGCTTGAATTTCAATAGCTTCAGCGAATCCAAAGAACAGGCAGGCAAGCAGCGCACCAATTGGATGCCACTTGCCAAAGATCATGGCGGCAAGGGCAATAAAGCCTTTGCCTGAAGTCATACCCTCACGGAACATATTGACTGCGCCAATAGAGAGTGATGCCCCAGCAAGACCGGCAAGCGCGCCGGAAATCATCACACAGATATACCTGATTTTATAAACATTGATACCCACTGTATCCGCTGCTTTTGGGTGTTCCCCTACCGCTCTGATTCTCAGCCCGAACGGCGTCTTAAACAGCACGAAGTACGCAAGGCCGACCACTATGAACGCCAAATAGACAAATGGATTCAGTCCGCTGAAAAAGCTTCCTAAAACCGGTATGTCATTAAGAAATTGCAGTGCTTCAGGACTTCTGGACAACCCGCCACGGATTGGATCGGTCTGTCCCGAACGGCCATAAATGACCTCAAGGAGATATGCCGCGAGACTTCCTGCCAGCAGGTTAATGGCAACGCCGGCAACGACCTGGTTCGCCCTGAGATGAATGGCCAGCACACCCAGAATCAGCGATGTCATCATGCCCATAGTCATAGCAACCAAAATAGCCACCCAAGGATTGGGAACATACCGGAAGGTTAAAATCGCGAAGAACGCGCCCATAATCATGATGCCTTCCAGCGCAATATTTACCACGCCTGAGCGCTCAGTGAAAACGCCGCCGATGGACGCGAATATTAGCGGTGTAGCCAGACGCAAGGTCGATGCGAGAATGGCCATAATAATGATCATCATTTCTCAGCCACCTCCGTCTTAGGGCCTTTCCGTCTGAATTTCTTCTTCAGATCCGGGAAGTACTGCAGTATTGCTTCACCGGCAATGAAGATGATAATGATGCCCTGAATAATTCCAACAACTTCCTTTGGAATTCCGGCGATCTGCATCTTGCGCTCACCGTTAGCCAGGATACCAAATAAGAGCGCGCTTGCAAGGACACCCAGCGGATGATTCTTGCCCACCAGAGCTACTGCTATGCCAGTAAAGCCATATCCTGCTGAAGCAGGCGCCTGGTCGATTTTGAAAGTCAGCCCGGAGACCAGAGTCGCGCCGGCCAGACCCGAAAGCATACCGGAAATAAACATGGCTTTGATGATATTTTTCGAGATTGAAATGCCGCCATATTCAGAGGCGAACGGATTTGAGCCAACTGAACGGATTTCGTAGCCCATGGTCGTTTTATAAAGCAGGAACCACATAACAAATGCCGCAGCTACTGCGATAAATATACCAGTGTGAAGACTTGAGCTTCCAAAGATAGGCATTAAATCCGACATATTGGACAATCTTGCATTTTCGCCGAGGATTACTGAATGCGCTTTTTGGACATCCCCTTGAAGGGTGGATGGGTTTAAAGAAGTCCGAATGAAAAAATTCGTTAAAAACAATGCAGTGTAGTTGAGCATAATGGTGACAATAACTTCATGAACGCCCAGTTTAGCCTTCAATACACCAGGGATCGCAGCCCAAAGACCGCCACCGAGGGCCCCTGCGGTCAGGATTATTGGAATCAACAAAGGTGCCGGGAGGTCTCGGAAGATGTAGCCGGCGGTAACTGTAAATAGTGTGCCTATGACAAACTGACCCTCAGCGCCAATATTGAACAGTCCGCAGCGAAATGCAAACGCAATGGACAACCCTGTAAAGATGAGGGGTGTCGTTTTTAATAAAGTCTCACCAATGCGGCTCATGCCGAACATGCTGCCGCTGATCAGCGCATAATAGGCCACGAAAGGATTATTGCCGGTCAAAATGATAAAGATGGAGCCAATCAGGAAAGCGAGAAAAATCGACAGCAGCGGAAATTTAAAATTGTCCCATAGCTGCGCCCAGCGGCTTTCAGTTGTTTTTTCCATGATCCCCCTCCTTATCCTCGGCTGTTTTGTTCAGGGAACCGCCCGCCATGAGTATGCCAAGTTCACGCTCTGTCGCCTTGCTGCCTTCAACGAGTCCGACTATGGCGCCATCATAGATGACAGCGATCCGGTCCGCGAGCGCCATAACTTCATCAAGTTCAAGAGAGACGAGCAGTACGGCTTTACCATGATCCCTTTGTTCCACGAGACGCTTATGAATAAATTCAATGGCGCCAACGTCCACACCCCGTGTCGGCTGTGATGCGATCAGCATCATTGGATCGCGCATGAGCTCTCGGGCGACGATCAGCTTTTGTTGGTTGCCGCCGGATAACGCGCTGGCAGCAACATTCTCACTAGGCGTTCTGACATCAAATTCAGCAATCAGTCCGCGGCTGTATTCGTGAATTTTAGGATAATTCATGATGCCATTTTTGCTGAAGGGCTCTTTTTTGTGACTGCCCAGAATTGAGTTTTCAGCCAGAGTATGAGACATGACGAGACCTCGCTTCTGCCGGTCTTCGGGAATGTGAGAGATGCCTTCTTCAATGATGTCTTTGGTGTGGGCTTTGAAAATATTATTGCCAGCAAATCTGATGCTTCCGGATTCAGGTTTTCTAAGTCCCGTCAGAACCTCGACCAATTCCGTCTGCCCATTGCCATCAACACCAGCTATGGCAAGAATCTCACCAGCCCGCACATTAAAGCTGCAGCCCTTGAGCACCGGAACTTTCCTATTGTTGTGGCATTTCAGATTTTCGACTTCGAGAAGAACCTCACCTGGCTCACGCGGCATTTTATCAACCTCAAGGTTAACCTTACGTCCAACCATCAGCTCAGCCAATTGGTCTACTGACGTATTTTCATTGACCAGGGTTTCAACGTTTTTTCCTCGCCTGATCACTGTGACCCGGTCACTCAATGCCATAACTTCCTTTAACTTGTGGGTAATCAAGATGATGGATTTGCCCTGATCTGTCAATCTGTGCATGATAATGCCCAGTTCCTCGATTTCCTGAGGCGTCAGAACCGCGGTTGGCTCGTCAAGGATCAGGATTTCGGCACCTCTGTACAGCGCTTTTAGAATCTCGACGCGTTGCTGCATCCCGACGGTGATATCATGGATCACAGCGTCCGGATCGACCTGTAAACCGTATAAATTGGATATTTCCCTAACATCCGCTCTGGCCTTTTCAATGTCTAGCCTGATGCCTTTTTTGGGTTCAGAGCCGAGGATGATATTTTCCGCAACAGTAAATGGCTCCACCAGCATGAAGTGCTGATGCACCATGCCTATCCCATAGCCGATGGCGACATTTGGATCTTTGATATCAACTTTTTTTCCATGAATATAAATTTCGCCGGAAGTCGGCGTATAAAGTCCGTATAACTGGTTCATTAAAGTCGTTTTACCCGCGCCGTTTTCTCCAAGAAGAACGTGGATTTCTCCCTGTTCCAGAGTGAAGTCGACTTCATCATTCGCAATGACATTAGGAAATTTTTTTGTTATTTTCTTCATTTCTACAACATGAGGCACTAGTGATCCCTCCAGTCTGCTCGATAAAAATTGAGTCGGATGTCGTAACATCCGACTCAGAAAGATTGCTTCTCTGGTTATTAGAGTGTTGGTGCAGTAAAGGCAGTGAATTCAGCTTCTGTTTGAGGTACTGTGAATTCGCCATTTTTGATGGCTTCCATGTACTTGTCTGCTTCAGCTTTAAGATCGTCAGTCAAGTTGCCGGCGTTGTCAGAGTAACCAATGCCGTTGTTGGAGATATCAAAAGTATGGATTGTGCCTGTGAAAGTGCCGTCCACAACTTCTTTAGTGACAGCATAAACGCTCTCGTCAACACGTTTGATCATGGAGCAGAGAACATTTGTTGGAGACAGCGCAGATTGGTCCTGGTCAACGCCAATTGCCCAGAAGCCTTGCTCCTCAGCAGCTTGAATCAAACCAACGCCTACGCCGCCAGCGGCGTGGAAGATGACGTCAGCGCCGGCTTGGTGCTGAACGATCGCTATTTCCTTGCCTTTTGCTGCGTCATCAAATGAGTCTGCATAGTTGACGAAGACTTCTGCATCAGGGTTGACTGCTTTGACACCGGCGCGGAAGCCGTATTCGAATTTCTCGATCAGAGGGAATTTCATACCGCCAATGAAACCAATTTTGTCAGTTTCAGTTTTGAGACCGGCAATGACACCCACGAGGAATGACCCCTCGTGCTCTGCAAAAGTAATGGATGCGACATTAGGCATCTCTACAACAGAGTCGACAAGCGCGAATTTTTGCTCTGGGAACTTTTCAGCTGCCTGCATCATAGCATCATTGAAAAGGAACCCGACACCAATAATAAGCTCAACGTTTTCTTCAGAGAATGAAGTCAGGTTTGGCAGATAGTCATCTGCTGTGGCAGATTCAAGAACCTTGCGCTCTACGCCAAAGTCAGTTTCTGCACGCTCAAGGCCATACCATGCAGAGTCGTTGAAGGATTGGTCCCCAAGTCCGCCAGTGTCTGTAATCATGCCTACGACAACGCTTTCTTTTGTCTCACCGCAGCCTGCGAGCGCTCCGGCCGCAAGTATAACGATGAGCAGTAATGCAAATAGCTTCTTCATCATCCCGTTCCTCCTCATTTTTCAGGTTGTGCCAAATGTCCTTTTTATATCGCAAAAAAATTCACCAGAAGACCTACAACACAGAGTACCTCGCACTGCGAGTATTGACCCGCACTTCAAACTTTCCGATGTTGTTAATAATCTTGACTGGCGACTCTTCCTGCACTCTCTAGTGGACAGGCTCACCTCATGTTGTTGAATACATCTTAATTATATCCAAAATTGTCCTCAAGTATCAAGCAAAGAACATAATTTTTTAGTAAAAAGGCCGGTAGATCGCACATTCCAGCGACTTACCGGCCTCTCTCAATTCATCTTGGATCAATCCAACCTCTAAACTAGCAAGGTACCGCTTCTTTAGCAAGGAAACCCGCTTCCGCCAGCAGTTTGATTGCGAGCTCAAGCTTCTCTTCAGCCACCATGACAATTGGTCCGGTGCAGCCCATGCCGCTCTCCGCATAGACGCCCTGCTTCCAAAGCGCTTTAACCGCATCTTCAAGGTCCATGATGTCAATGCCTGAAACGGAGCCGGTGACGACTTCTTTCGCAGGGGCTTTAACTTCTGTCTCTTCTTCCGCTGCAGCTGATTTTTTTGTATCCTTGGTCAAGCCTTGAACAATCTTGTCAAAGCCCGCAGCGCGAACTTTGTCAAACTCCGCTTTAGCGACCTCTTTCAGATTGCCCTTAGCGAGCATGGCGCCGTAACGGATCGCGTTTGCGACAACCGGTACGCCTGATGCTCTTGAGAGGATCAGGATCGCGCGCTCATAGTCAAAGCCAATGCCAGGACCATAGCCAAAGCCAGTGGCTTCATAGCTTCCGCCGGTTGTAAAGGAAGAGAACATCTTCATCAGGATATTGCCTGTCAGAGTATCTGTGACCATGACGTCGACAGAGCCCATGAGCAGGTCGTTGCCGCGCATGACATTGCCGCCGTCTGAACGGCCGGACTCGCCGAAGCTGAGGTCGTAGCCTGCAGCGATCAGCTCTTTGAGTCCGCGCTCAACGGTACGCGCGTTGTCGACATTCAAAATGCCCACTGAAGGTTTTTGGATCCCCATTGCTTTTGCCGCGACCACACCATAAATGGCGTTTTTCAGCATAGCTTCAGTTCGGTTGGTCGCAGACGTACCCGTCGTGGTCGCTATGAACATTTCACGGCCGATTCCCGGTGTGACCACACGGCCAACCGTTGAAACGCCAATTGGGAACGTATAGTGCATGGTGACACAAGACTGGATGTAGCCGCTGTCCAGGAGCTCTTCCATCTTCTTATGCATTTCGTCTTCAGAATTGATTTCGACCACTTCAAGGGAAGTGTCGCACTTAGGTCCAATCAGGACAATATCGTAGTCCGCGTCGCGAGCCGCAAGTTCTGCGCCTTTGACGAGGTTCTCCACGCCATGCTCGCTGCCAAGGGTAGTCAGTCCTACGCGAACGCGGCTGCCGAACTTACCGGTTTGAATGGCATCCGCGATTTCGAGGAACGCATTACCAAGAATCTTTTTTACTTCGAGGTTCTCAGACATATTAGCCCCTCCTTACGCGTTTAGCAAGTGAGCGGCAAAACCTCTCATGGCTTCTGCGATCATGTTGTTGATTTCTTCCTTGGAGACGGAAGCACCCTCTGAAGCAGTCTCGCCACTGTTTCTCTCGACGACAATGGAAACACCGTCAAACAGGTTCGTCATACGGCCGAGGAACAGGGAGCCTTTACCAACGATCATTGCGCGGTTCAAGCTGCCAGTCGTCAAATCATCTATGGCAAAACCAGCATATGGCACGCCTGATGGAATGTGGCCCTGTGTAGGTGCCCAGCCGTTCATGCCGTGCTTCTCAACGAATTCGTTAAGCTGCGTGCGCTCGAGCTCACCACGTTTGACGCCAATTGCAGCAATCATTTTGTAGTTGGCTTCAGGAACGTCGCCGGCGCCGGCAGGCTTCGTGATGTCAGGGTTCTGCATTTCTACGGAGTACTTATCGATATCCGTAACTTTGAGGTTGCCTTTGTCGAGCGGCATTGAAATCAACGCCGTGATAACTGCCTGAGGAGAAGAGCCTGTGCCGACGTTGTGCTTGCCGACTAGGTCTGTTCTGAGAACCGGGGAGCTCCCGTCATTTTCAGAAATCAGAAGCGCGAATCCGCCGAGGACGTCCTCAAGAATAGGGAGGCCTTTCTTGACATGGTCTTTGCCGTTCATGCCAAGCTTGGCAGTAGCGCCGCCGGCGACGATGACGACATTTTTATAAGTGTCGGCCTTAACGAGAGAAGCCGCTGTAATCAGAGCATGAGTAGGCGCCGCGCAGAAGCCTCTGAGGTCGGAACCGGTCGCGTTGACTGCGCCGCCCATCTCAGCAATGGATTTTGCGAAGTTGCCGCCGCCACGCTGGTTCATGTCGCCGCAAGCTTCTTCAGAGCACTCGATCACATAATCAATTGAAAGTGGATCAATGTTGTTTTTAGCTACCAGGTGTTTGAACGCGAGGATGCCGGAAGCCTTAACAACGAGGTTTTCGAACATGACATGGGCATTGAGGTTGACGTCGACGTCGTGGGCTTTCTTGACGCAGCCGACGAGTTTGCCGTCATGGTAAATCGCTTCCGCATGGTGGACGTTCACGAGCTCTTCGATCATGGCAAGGGAATCGCCTTCGCCAAGCCTAGCGAGCTCTTCCGGAGTCGCCAGAGCATTCTTGCCATATTCCGCTTTCGCCAGATCCATAAAGGACTTCTCGAGCTTGACAAGGTCAAAGACGTCAGAAAGTTTCAGCATGGCAATGAATTCAACTTGTGGCATGATCTCGCCGAACTTGCCATCGCGGCTGCTGCCCGGGACATCAACGCCGACCCATGGCTTTTCAAGCTTCCCAAGGGCTTCAGGCGTGAGGTTTCCAATATAAGTCTGGTTTGGCGCGTAGTTGACAACTTCTTCGAACGTACGAAGATGCTCAGGAACTTTCTTGAGGTATTCCGAATCAGGATTCATTGCTTTCTCAACTGTTTGAGTTGTACCATTGTGCATGATCATGTCCGGCGTGTGCACGAGCACATAACCGGCCGCTTTCAATACTGCGTAGGACATTTTACACCTCCGAATAATGTTTAAATAGGTTGAGGCTAGAGGCCTGCACTGCACATACCCTTCACCTCAACCTATTCAGGTCAAATTATATTATTTATCAAAGACCGTCTGCTCAGTGACTTCTACAGTCAAAGCATGGAGCGCTCTTTCGACGATACGGCGGCGAAGCTTTTTCTCTTCTGCCGGTTCGAGCGCTGGATTGCCGAGCGGATGCGGAATTGCGATTGCCGGAACGATTCTGTTCGCGCCAACAGTCAGGGAAATTGGAACTACTGTCGCAATGTGGACAACAGGAATACCGGATCTTTCAATAGCTTTAACCATCGTTGCACCGCAACGAGTACAGGTGCCTCACGTTGAAGTGAGAATAACCGCGTCAACGCCATCTGCAAGAAGGTCCTTAGTAAATTCCGCAGCAAACTCGTTGGAATTCTTAACGGAAGTACCATTTCCTGTCGTTGTGTAGAAGTAACGGTACAGTTCGCCAATCTTGCCTTCCTTTTCGAGGTCGCGAAGGACGTCTACAGGAAGTACACGGTCGGAGTCGTCGTTGCAGTAAACCGGGTCAAATCCGCCGTGAGCAGTTTCGTAAGTTTCGAAAGTCAGGTCAGAAATGCCATCAATGTCATACTTGCCATATTTGGAGGCAGAAGAAGACTCGATGCGATCTGGATTGCCTTTCGGAACAATACCGCCTGAAGTGACCAGAGCGATTTTTGCTTTGCTAAGATCTTTGATTGCATTGCCTGGAGCAACATGATCAAATACCGGCATTGGGTACTCTGTCTCAAAAGGCTGGTCATTCAGCTTGCTGACAAGCATTTCAACCGCACGCTGTGCGCCAATCTTGTCGACGAAGACGTTTCTGCGGATGCCGCGCTCAATGTAGCCTTCTTCAGCAGGTCTGCCGATAGTCGCGCCTTCAGCAAGCTTGACAGCGAACTTCGCGACAGCCGGAACCGCTGTACGCATTGCAGCTGCGGAGTTGCCAGTCTCGATAATGTAGAGGTCCTTGCGGTACATATCGACACCCGGGTTCTCAATGTACATAGCTGTTACAACTGGAATCTCGAGCTCTTCTTGAACGAACTTGGAGATTGTGCCGCAAGCAGCGCCATAACGGCCTGCGTTGAACGCCGGACCTGCAATAAGCATGTCAGCGTTTTGGGCTTTGATCATCTCGAGGATTGTTGCTTTTGCTTCCTCAAGATTCTCGTTGAAATAGGAGTCACCACAGATTACTGTAGCAACGATTTCCATATCTTTTCCTAGCTTTTTGAATTCAGCGTTCAGTGCCATGCCGGGACCGACAACGCCTTCTCTCAGCTCAGGTTTCACGTCTGCTTTTTCTTCACCGCCAATGCCCGCGAAGAATTGGTTAATGTAGTGCACAATTCTAATCTTGCTCATAAGCCGCCTCACACTCCTCCGCAAATACTAACGCGGTGGAATAGATTGAGGATCCCTCCCTTCACATTTTTCTGGTTTAAAGGATCGCTGGTATATTACTTTAAAACGGTATTGCCATCAGGTTTTGTACAGTTCGACCGAACTGTGTAATTGCATGGATTTGGTTGTTAATCAGGGTTTTTATCAGGGTTGATAATCAGGGTTTTGGTAAAGCGTTTTAGTTCTTTGATATCTCTAAATTATCGGCGCGATCTTAGAGATATTTGCAGTAAGACGTTCTCATGTTTGTCATCTCAGCAACGATGTCGTCCACGTTGAGGACCATTTCCATCATGCCGATCTGATCTTCGTAGACGTCTGCGTCTACGTCAGCCTTGAACTCAGGCTCTACCGCGTGGTAGACAGAAAGTCCAAGTGCTACGCCTGCAAGGCTTCCTGCAAACGTTGGGTCACCATTGGTGACGGTCTCAGCTGCAAGACCAGCTGATTCTGCTTCTGCTGCGCCGAAGATAACTACGACATTCTCATGTCCGTACTCATCCGCTAAAGATTTAACCCTGTTCTGATTCTCCAAATCCATGGCCCCTGCAGCCGTTCAGACAAAACACTCTGTTGCGGAATAGACGACTGTTGCCGCGCTATTCGTCTTGACGCATTCTTCGATCGCTTGGCCCGGAACACCGTCGCGGTCGCCAATGATGATCACTTTTTTATTAGCTAAAATGCTCATTCTCGACATCCTTTCGATTTTAAATTCTTTTTATTTCGACTTGCTTTTTATTAGTACATTCTTGCAGTGAGCTTGTTGAAGCCAAGCTCATTGGTAGCGCCCGTAATAACCTGGATTTCGGCAACAATGCTGCCATCCGGTCTGAGGGAGCCGTCAAATCCGCCAGCGATTTTATCCGTGTAATCCAGCATGCCAATGATTTTCTTCATTGGAGGGAGTTCAATGGTCTCATTTGCGTTGCCGCCTGTGACCACTGCGTTTGCAGATGGATCCGCATCTGCGAGGGACTGGGATGAACCGTCACGGCCAGCATACTCGTCTGTTACGATAACAGTCTTGACGCCTTCCGCTTCGATTTTTTTGCAGTTCATGATCAGGTCAGTATCCGGGTTGCCGAAACCTTCCTGTGAAACAATAGCGCCGTCCAGGCCGAGGAACTTCGTGAACTTCGCAGTCCAGTTGGAAGATCTCTCTTTGTCAGCGAGGTAAACGTTCTCGTTCGTGATGATGACGCCCATGAAGTTGATGGACTTGCCATGCTCAGCGTAGAGATGTTTGATGATTGGGTTGTTGAGGTGGTGGTAGGTTGTGTTCTTGTCGCAAGCTGAAACGCAGTTGCCGCTCAGGATTGCGCCATCCATGACTTCAGTCGGATAGAGGATTGTAGGAACAATCTTCTTCGCGTCAACGCCATAGACATAAGTGTCGTGGAGAAGGCCTTGTGTTTGAAGCATGTAGACATAGCCGACTTTAGGAAGCTCTGGGTACTGAGCTGCTTGCTCAAAGAGCGGTTTAGTCTCATAAGTGTGGACGACGTCCGGAGTAACCGTTCTGCCGAGTTCACCGATTAAAGTTGCGACTCTGAGGCCAGCCATACGGGCTGCCGCTTCGTAGTCGTACTGGTTGATGCCTTCAGCAGGCTCAATGACCAGACAAACGTTGTTGGTTTTGGAGAACGGTGTAAAGTCTGCGCCAGGGCCGGACATATCGATAATGCCTTCCTGGAAGCCTACAATTTTACCGCAAGTAACAACTGCTGCGCCTTTGAGTACGTGGGTTCTACCGGAACCAACGGTTGTAACTTTGTTGATGACGCCTGGGAAAATTGCACCAGGACCGTCAACCTTGACGCGTGGCTCAATAACATCCTTAACAGGTGTGATGCGGGTTTCTTCACCCGGCTTAGCAAGATCGACCTTACAGCTTTTGATATATTCATTTTCCATGACAAGCGAAACGATCTCATCACGATTAATGAACAGTGTCCCGTTTTCGACCTTACTGACGTCGCCAAACTGAACGTCTTTGATTAGAATTTCACCAAGTTCTAAACGCAAAAGGTTCACCTCCTTGTATATTTGAACCGGACCCTCCGGTTACAGACAATGCTCTTCTTTAAAGATTAGCGTCCAACATTTCTTTGATGCCGGCTTTTGAAGCTTTTTCCTTAGTGACTTCGCCTACTTTTTGACCGCCCTTGTAAAGGGTGATTGTAGGAAGGCCAAGCACTTTTTGAGAGATCGCCAGTCTTCTGGCATTCGTTGTGTTGAGTTTGCAGAATTTGACTTTGCCTTCATATTCCGCCGCGAGTTCCTCCACGTCCGGCATGAGGGCCTTGCATGGCTCACAGCCGTCGCTCCAGTAGTCGACAAGCACAAAACCATCGGCACCAAGCACTTCCTGTTCAAAATTGTCTTTGTCCAGTATAAACATGATTTTCCTCCCTACCCTATCTATAAATACCCACTATGCGTGGAATTTATCCTCAATATATTTTTCTGCCATAACCGCGGCGATCGCGCCGTCCGCAGTTGCGGTCACCACCTGGCGAAGCACCTTCTGGCGAACGTCGCCTGCGGCAAAGACGCCCGGGATATTGGTGTTCATGTTCTCATCCGCGATCAGGTATCCTGTCTGATCCATGTCGAGAACGCCTTTGAAGAGGGCTGTAAGCGGATCGTAGCCTATGAAGACGAAGACACCCATAGTGCCGTCATCCTCAGACGCCGGAATGTCCACAACTTCGCCGGTCTTGACATTCTTAACCTTGATGCCTTCGAGAATGCCGTCTCCATAGACCTCTTCGACGACGGAGTCCATGAGGTACTCCACTTTCTCGTTCTTCTTGACTTTTTCAATGATGGACTTCGCTGCTCTGAACTCGTCGCGTCTGTGAACCAGTGTGACTTTTCGCGCGAACTTGGTCAGGTACATAGCTTCCTCAACCGCGGTATCACCGCCGCCAACGCAGTAGACTTCGAGGTCTGTGAAAAAGTCCGCGTCGCAAGTTGCGCAGTAGGAGACGCCTTTGCCTGTGAGCTCCGCTTCGCCCGGACATCCGATCTTTTTAGGGGATGCGCCAGTGGCAACGATGACTGCTTTTGCTTTATAAATATCGCCGCTCTCAGTTTCGATCACTTTGAGATCACCGTTAAAATCAATAGACTTGACGCCATCCTTCACGCGCTCCGCGCCAAACTCGTCACACTGAGCGACCATGCGCTCTACCAGGCTTGGGCCGGTAGCGTGCTCAACTGAGCCCGGGTAGTTGGCGACTTCATCTGTTGTTGCAATCTGGCCGCCTGGCTTTTCCTTTTCCAAAATAACAGTTTTCATCTTTGCGCGAGCAGCGTAAAGACCCGCTGACAGACCCGCAGGTCCTGCGCCGATAATCACGACATCATAGTGCTTTTCCATGCCTGTGCCCCCCATGTTCTAATTTCCTGGTTGTATGCGTTACAAAGCGTACTGTAGAGAATCACGCACCGCTTTTGCGACGTTTCCGTGACCAGTTCGCTCTAACCAAACTGATTTATGCTTTCAATGCCGCTTAATATGAGGTTGAGGTCAATCAATCTGAAATCGTCATAGACTTTATCCGAGTAGCGAATGACCTTGGCATCCGCGAGGAACTTTTTTGCTGTGGCAAGGCTCTCTTCAATAATTTGAAGGGACTGAAAATCAAGTACCTCAACTTCAGATGTCACTGCCACTGACTTGAATGGTGTCTCGTAAGGCTTCACGCTGCCGGACAGCGGATGCGTCAGCAGCCTGTGGCCCTTGTGAATCAAGTTCCGCGCCTCTGCCAGAACGCCGATCAAATCAAGATTTTCCTGATAAACGACCTGGGTGAGATTCTTCGTATCACCTGGCTTAAAGCGCTCCTGAACCATTCGGTTGTTGGTGACCAGTATGAATTTCATTTCAGAATCCCTCACTTTCAATCGCTCTTCATCTATTTTCATTTATCGAAATAAAAAAGGGAGGAATGCAGTAATAAAGCTGCCATTCCTCCCTCTGTTTCAACCTGAGAGTTTCTTATCTGTGATTGAAGTTTGATCACAAAATAATTGCCCCTACGGTGCCTGTTCGGCTTTTCAGAGATCTGTCTAAGTCCGGTCCTTTTGCCTGAAAATTTCACGGTCACTTGGCAGTGACAGCTTGTCCCTTCGGCGATCAAATTAATGATTCTCTCCCTGACTTTTCATCCAGTCTATTCAATTTTTAACGCAAGTCCTGCGTCTATCACTCATAGAATTTTCTGATAAAAGATTCGTATTTATTTAACAATCTTTATGTTACATCGTCATTATAGTGCATTCACAAATAAATTGCAACCCCTATAAACATTTTTGTCATAAAATTAACAACACGTTGAAAGCCTTAATTTTCAACGTGTTGGCGGATTCTAAAACAGGCAAATGAATTATTATTACAGTCGATCTGACAAATCGGGAAAATTATTTTCTAAAATAGGCGAATGCAACACAACCCGGGCCAGAATGCGTCCCGACCACAGCGCCGACTGTAGAACGATGAATTTTGGAAGGATGAATGACGCTTGAGGCCACATCAATCATTTCCTCCATAAAGATGGGATCTGCCGCATGGAAAAAGCCTACGCTCTCCTCTGACATCTCCGCCGCATGTTCCTGGAGGTACTGTTCGAACCATTTCAGTGTCTTCTTGCGCCCACGTACCTTGTCAAGAGGCGCCAAAGCCCCGTCCTTGACACATAGTACAGGCTTAATGCTCAGGAGCCCGCCAATCACAGCCTCTCCAGCGCTCAATCTTCCACCTTTATGCAGGTAGGTCAATGTATCGACAAAGATTAGCATTTCGAGCCGCGTCATAAGTCGCTCACATTCGTTGACAATATCTTCCCTGCTCATGCCTTCTCTCGCCATTTCAGCGGCTTTCAGAACCAGAAGGCCCTGTCCGAAGCTTACGAACTTGGAGTCAATGACCGTAATGCGTCCGGCGCCCGCTTCCTCTGCCGCAGTCACCGCCGCGGAATAGGTCCCGCTAAGTTTTGAGGAAAGTGTGATGACAACAGCTTCTCCCCCTGCCTCTACAATGCGATCAAAGCATTCCACAAACTGGCCTACGTTGACCTGGGAAGTCGTTGGCAGCGTCTGCGCCGTCTTAAGTTTCTCAAAAAAAGCCTCCGGTGTGAGATCAATGCCGTCCCTGTAAGAAACCTCACCAAAGTTGACCATCAGAGGCAGCACTTCAATTCCATAGGCTGATTTCAGATCGCCGGGCAAATCAGAAACACTGTCGGTGATGATTTTAACCGCCATATAAACACCCCTCTAGTTTGAATAGTTCCATTATAACGTGTATTCTGCTGATGCGAAAGCAAAACAAGTTATAAGACTTTGCCGATGGCCCCCCAGGCCTCAGCACCCCCAGCCTCTAGACCAGCTCCGGAAACCCCTGCTGTCTGAGGGCCTCAAACAAGACGACGGCGACCGCATTCGAAAGGTTTAAGCTTCTTGCGTCTGCGGAATCGCGCATTGGAATCCGCATCAAACCCGATTTGTAAGTGTCGTGAATCAGCAGCGGCAGTCCCCGGGTCTCGCTGCCAAAGACAATGACAGCGTCCTTTTCGTACTCAACCTCGGTATAGAGCTTCCGGGCTTTAGTCGACGAAAAATAGAGCGGGCGTCCCTGCATAGCCTCCAGAAACGCTTCCAAAGATTCATGCACCGTGACGTCAACCAAATGCCAGTAGTCGAGTCCGGCTCTTTTTACGTATTTTTCATCAATGGAGAAGCCCAAAGGCTTGATCAGATGCAGCTTGGCGCCGGTTACCGCGCAGGTCCTGGCAATATTACCAGTGTTGGGTGGAATTTCGGGCTGATAAAGCGCAATTTCAATAGACATAGTCATCTCCTAGAATTTTGTCATGATGCGCAGGAACAGTGGGCGATAGGCTAAGCCGATTTTGGCGCAGCCGCAAGCAGCCACAAGAGGCTTTTTAAAACTTAGTCATTAGACGTAGAAGCAGCGGCCTGTGGATCTCCACCGCCTCCTTGGGGCACAGCTCCTGGCAGCAGTAGCATCTTATGCATTTTGAAAGATCCACCACCGGGTAGCCTTCCCTGACTGCTTTGTCCATAGCGATCGCTTGAGGCGGGCAAAGCCGCCTGCAGTCCCCACACTTCACACAATGCCTTGAATCAAAGACCGGCCGCGGCTTGAGCATGAGATCCGCAGCGTGCTTGATGAAATAAGGGGCGTGGCCTCTTAAAAATTCAATGCTTCTAATGTTTGGTGCCTTGAAATGAGGTATATGAAATGCCTTCAGCGGCAGACCTGTCATTTCTGCGGGAGCGTTCACCGGATCAATCAATCCCCGGGTCACTGCTCTTCTTAAAGTGGGCACATCCTGCGGATCGATCTGAACCAGCTTCACCGCGGTCATGTCCAGCCAGTGTGGGTTGTCAGAGGCTAATACCACCCCCAGGTCGACTGGATCACCGGCGGAAGGTCCTGCGCCTTCCATGCCTACAATCCCATCCATCAGGGACAGAACAGGCCTGACGTGCTCACAAATATCCACCAGCATGTCCGCAAAATCGTCCGGCTCGGGCATTTTGAAATGATATTCTGCCTTGATCATGCCCGGGACCGTTCCAAACATATTCTTCACTGCGCCGGTAAACTTCATCATGCCGTGGGTTTTCAGCTTGGAGACTGAAATGACTTTGTCGACATCATTTAAAGCGTCAATCAGGGTGAGGCGTTTGAGCAGGTAACCATCGGCATTCTCTCGCTCCATGCTTTTCACATTGCGGTTCAGTTTAATACCGGGCTGTTCCGGGCGTTCAGAACGCCCGAGCCGGTCATAGCCGCAGCCCTTATAGACGCTCTCCAGCATCCTGAGCACAAACGGGCCTCCGGGGCTGTCCGCTATGAGGACGTCGCAGCCAAATTCAGTCACGAGATCCGCCAAGGCTTCCACAAAGACCGGGTGGGTCGTCGTCGCCTCTTCGGGCGCCTTTTTCATCAAGAGATTGACCTTCAGCATGACACGCTCGCCGGGTGAAAGGAACGCCGAAAAGCCCCCAAGGGCCTCAACGGCCTCCTGGATGGCTTCTCTCACAGGTTTATAGTCATAGTCGAAGGATTGGCATTTGACCAACGCGACCTTTGAATTCATGGCTGACCTTCTTTCTTAATTTACATTTTAAGGTAGTTTGGGGTTGATAGGCGTCAGCCGCAGATACCAGCTTCCACATTTACGCCAGCCACAGCACCAGAGCGCCCAGGGCAATCCTGTACCAGGCAAAAGGTTTGAAATCATGCTTTTTAATGTAACCCATAAATCCGGCAATGACGACATACGCCACAATAAAGGACACCACAGTCCCCACCGCAAGCAAAATCCACTGCGGCTGAGTTAAGGCCGACTCAAATTTTGCCATTTTGTAAATGCCGGCACCAACCAGCGTCGGAATGGCCAGATAGAACGAAAACTCCGCCGCCAGAGACCTTGAAAATCCTATGACAATAGCGCCTATAATCGTAGACGCAGAGCGGGACATCCCCGGCACCAAAGCCATGCACTGGGCAAGGCCAACAAAAAGCGCCGCACGGTAGGTGATCTGCTGCTCGTCTCTGACGAGCACTCTGAAATGCCTGTTCTCAATGAACAGAAGCATAACCGCACCGACGACCAGCGCAATGGCGACCACAGTGGGATTGAAGAGCACTTCGTCAATAGCGTCCTCAAAAGGGACCGCAATGGCAATCGCCGGCAGCACGGCAAGGGCTACCTTGGACCATCGGGACACATAAGTCTTCATCTCACCGCGTTTCGGGAAGACTTTGTCCCGGAAATACAAAATGACGGCGAGGATCGCACCAGTCTGAATCACCACCGCGAAAAGATTGGCAAAGTCACCCTCAAAGCTGAGGTAGTTGTTGGCAATGATCAGATGCCCGGTGGAGGACACCGGCAGAAATTCTGTCAGACCCTCGACAATGCCCAGTATTATAGCTTTTACGACGTCCATAAACATAAAATTTTCTCCTTTTGACAAGTCATTGATGCCGCAGCATCACAGTATTTTGCAGCACCCAAGCAGGGCTGCGTTACTATCCTAATCGCAGCATCACAGTAAGATGCAGCACCCAAGCAGGGCTGGTGAGGGTTTGGTTTGAATCATCACAGTATTTTGCAGCCCCCAACCACCGTCCGCGCCACGAACTGCTTCTGATACCACTCTAGAACACCCAGCTCGCGCAGTTTTTCAATCAAGACTGCTTCCTCCAGCGCTTCCGGCATGGCAATCCCCAGAATTGTTCCGCTGTGAGCACCCACGACCCCATAGGCGCCTTCCCTTTCAGCCATTTCCATTATTGCCTCGAGATGGGGCTTCATCAAGACCGCCTGATGCTCCAGCACACTGGCGGCTGCAGCCTGAAACACACCTCTGACAGAACCCTCTCGAATGGCTTTCTCGAATAATCTAAAAGGCTTCTCCGTCTTCTGGTCAAGGGCAAGCTGCACCGCCTCATCAGACCGAAAGGTGTCTGTCACACAGATTGATAACGGCTCCAGGACCAGCAGTTTCACATTTTCCACCGTTTTATAGGTTTCGAGCACTCTCCCGGTCAAATGGTCAAAGAGCGTCCACGCCTCGAACATCAGTCCGTCACTCGGCTCGATCTCTGCGCATAGGGCCGCCAGAGTCTCCGCCGGCTGAGGCGCCTCAAATAGTTCAAACACCGCCGCCATGACGCCGCAAAGATCCGAGGTACTGGACGCATAACCTTTCCCGGGTGCCACAGGAGAGTTCAGCACAAGTTCCACCTGCGACGCCTCCCGTTCAGTCAACCCCAGGTGTTTGACTGCGCTCAAAAACCCCGCAGCCGCCTTGGGCTGCAGGTTTGTTTTTCCAGTGGTTCCGCTCCCCCCACCCTTCACCAGGCGAGCTTCCACTTCAGTATACAAATTGATAGGCAGCGATATTAAGGACTCCTTTGCAAGATACGGTCCTTGAATCAGCTCCCCGCAGGTCGTGGGCACCTTGAGTCGAACATGATCTTTTGACATCTTTCAGCTTCCCTAAAAATTATTCATTTTGAATCAGCAGCGACGACAAGGCTTTGATCAACCGAGCCTGATCCTCATCCCCAAGAACCGCCAGCCGGAAATAACCCTGTCCAAGACCTCTGTAATTGGCGCAGTCCCGGATGAGGATCCCCGAAGCTTCAAGTCCCTGCTTTAATGTCCGTTGAAACGGCTCGGAGACACGAATCAACAGATAATTCACTTCACCGGGAAACAGGACGACCGGTTCAAAGGCGGACAGGCTGTGTGACAGCTTGGACTTCAAGCGGTCAAGCTCCGCCCTTGTTTTTTCTATGTACTCAGCATCGTCAACAGCCGCCAAAACGTAGACTTGAGCCAGGGCATTCATGCCCCAGACCGGTTTGACCTCCTGCCAATAAGCCTCAAATGCGGGCGAGGACGTGATCAGATAGCCTGCACGAAGACCTGGTACAGCAAAAAACTTTGTCAGCGAGCGCGTGACAAAGAGATTCTCATACTCAGGAACTTCACAAGCCATGGACCAAGAACTTGAAGCCTCATCCGCTAAAAAATCCATGAAGGCTTCATCTGTGAGCAGCGCGCCGCCCCAAACTGACAGGCGCTTTAACGTCTCCTTCAGGACCGCCTTCTCTACGAGCTGACCTGTTGGATTGTTGGGGGAGCCCAGCACGACGAGATCCGGTTTTTGCTGATCCACAGCGTTTAAAAAAGCCGACCGCTCCAGTGTAAAATTCGCTTCAGCCTTAAGGTCAAAATAGACGACCTCTGTGGCCTGGGCTCTCGCAGCCTTTTCATATTCAACAAAGGCAGGTGAGACAATCATGACTTTGGAAGGCTTCAGCGCCCTGAAGACGTCATGGATCGCTTCAATCCCGCCATTGGAAGGATACAGGTTCGCTTCATTCAAAGCCCCGCCGTGATAGGCTGCGAGCCTCTTCCTGAGCTGAGCGTACTGCGGGTCAGGGTATCGCGTCAAAGGGCCTCTCTCAGCGTTCAAAGCTGCCATAACTGCACTCAGGCCTTTTGGAGACGGCCCAAGAGGGTTGATGTTGGCGCTGAAATCCGCCAAAGAGTCCAAGGGAACACCCGTGCTTTGTTCCAAACTATATGGATTTCCGCCGTGTTCATAGCGCTGCATAGTGATCCCCCTTTTTCATGATGTTACACGATGTGACCTTAAAGGACAAGTCGTATTACGCCCTGCCAAAAAAGAAATGCAAGTATAGACGCACCGTAAACCAGCCGAACCGTGGTTTTCAGATGAGCCCGCACAGGACGTTCCACCGGATCCCCCATGGTCTTTTTTTCATAAGTGACGCCAAAATAGGTGGCTCTGCCGCCAAGCTGAATGCCAAGAGCCCCTGCCACCGAAGCTTCCGGGTAAGGGCTGTTGGGGCTCTCGTGATTGCGTCGATCCCGGATCATGATTCGGGCGGCGCGCTTCCAGTCCAGTCGGAGGACCCAGGCTGCCAGAATCACAAAAAGGCCGCTGAGTCGTGCCGGCAGCCAGGTGGCGAGGTCGTCGAACTTTGCGGCGGCCCAGCCAAAATGCAGATATTTGTCATTCTTATAGCCCACCATGGAATCCAGGGTATTGACGGCTTTATACGCCATGCCCAGCGGGACGCCGCCTATGGCGGTGAAGAAGAGGGGGGCGAGGATGCCATCGGCAAAATTCTCTGAAACCGTTTCGACGCCGCCCTTAATAATGGCGACGCGATCCAGTTTTGAGGTATCCCGGCTGACCAGCATGGAGAGCTGCTTTCGAGCGGGGTCCAGAGCATTGTCAATATCCTGATCAGAAAGAGACTTCGACCCAGGATTTTGCTGCGACGCCGCGTCCACCTTAGCCTCCGGCTCCGCTCCAGTCTTGCCCTCCTGTCCGGCCCCAGCCATACCCTCCTGCTCGGCCCCAGCCAAGCCCTCCGGCTCTGCTCCAAGGGCGTGATAAAGCTTCATGCCTTCGTCGCAGAGGCTGCGGGTGGCCATCATCTGGAAAAAAACCAGTGCCTGCACTATTAATCCGGCTATGGGATGCAGCCTGGCTGCCAAAGTGACTAATACCAAATAGAACAAGTACACCGGAACGACGGTCAATAAAACGAGGACGACACCCCGCAGCTTTAAACTGCCGGGTGAATCGCCCTCTCTCAGAAGCTTGTGTTCCCAAAACCTGACCAGCCGTCCTATATAGCGAATGGGGTGGGGCACACTCACAGGGTCCCCCACCGCCAGATCCAGTCCGTAGCCGATCCAGTATGCCAGCATGTCGCTAACCCAGGATCTCGTAGATCTTATCCATATTCAGGCAGGACTTCAGGAGCTCTGCCAGTTTATTGTACTCTTTATCCTTGAAGTCCTCATAGGTTTCAAGAGGTGCCTGCAATTTGTCCAGGCCCTTTTCCTTGCGGATGATGTTGACAAGATTACGGGTGAAGAGCAGATTGTCAAAAATGCCGTGGACATAGGTGCCTATGATTTTGCCGGTTTCATCCACAGAGCCGTCTGCGACTTCCGTGTCGAGGCCAAAGCGGTTGTAGATGTCAATGATGTGCGGCGCGCCCATTCTGCGGTAGGAGTGGCCCATGTGGATTTCATAGCCTTTGAGCTCCATGCCGTTGAGCTCCTCAAAAGCACCGCGCATGCCGCTGATGCGGCCGAAGACCTGCGTTGTGGTCTTGATGGTTTCGAAGACGGTGTCGACATCGAGAAGTCCAAGGCCAGGCATTTCATCGATGGTGCTCTCCGCGTGATGCGGGTCCTGAATGGTTTTGCCCAGGATCTGGAAGCCGCCGCAGAGGCCTATGATCATGCGGCCCTTTCTGTGGAGCTCGTAAATTTGGTCGGCAAGGCCGGAATCTCTGAGGAATTGAAGGTCAGACATGGTGGTCTTGGTGCCCGGAATGATCAGGATGTCCGGATCACCAATGCGCTCGCCCCGCATGACATAGCGGAGGTTGACGTCCTCCTGCATGCCAAACACGTCAAAGTCCGTAAAGTTGGAGACATGCGGCAGATAAAGGACCTCGACGTTGACTTTGCCGTGGCTCTCCGCCTTGACGCGGAAACGCTCGGACAGGCTGTCCTCGTCTTCAATCTTGAGTTCGGTGTAAGGCACGACGCCAAGGACTGGAATCCCGGTGAGTTCCTCGATCTGTCTCAGCCCCGGTTCGAGGAGCTTCACGTCGCCGCGGAACTTATTGATGATCATGCCTTTGACACGCTTTCGCTCCTCTTCTGAAAGAAGCATGATGGTACCGTAAAGGGATGCAAAAACGCCGCCCTTGTCAATGTCCCCAACAAGCAGCACAGGCGCATCCGCAATTTCAGCCATGCCCATGTTGACAAGATCGTTATCTCTGAGGTTGATTTCTGCCGGACTGCCTGCGCCTTCAATGACAATGATGTCATTTTCAGCGGCAAGACCTTCGTAAGCGCTGCGCACCAGGGATACCAGCTCTGGTTTTTTTGAGTGATAGTCCACTGCGCCAAGGCTGTCCACCGCCTCGCCTAGGAGAATGACCTGGGCTTCCTGGTCTGTGGACGGCTTGAGCAAAATTGGGTTCATGCGCACATCCGGCTTCTTGCCGGCTGCCTCTGCCTGAACGACCTGGGCTCTGCCCATTTCGCCGCCGTCCTCTGTGATGTACGAGTTGAGTGCCATGTTCTGTGATTTAAATGGCGCCACATTGTGTCCGTCATTTCGAAACACTCTGCAGAGTCCTGTGGTCAAAATGCTCTTGCCCACGGAGGAACCCGTGCCTTGAATCATAATGGGTTTAGCTTTTGGTGCCATCATAACGCCTCCTCTTAGTTACATGGCATCTCGTCTGCCCTCGCAGGCCGGCGGATGTCAGTGTTGTTGGTTTTTGGGTCTAGCCGCTTTATGTATGAACTCATTGAGAGCTTGTTCAACCACTTTGGGGGGAATAATTTGCATTTGGCTTTTTCCGGGTATCACGCTGCTTTGCTTAACCCAAGATTATAGCCGATGGTCTTCAAAACGACCTTTCCGGCGCGGGGAACGGGCTCTTGAGATGAACCAGCACCGCGAAGCCGTCAATAAAATCTACAATGACATGACCGCAGTTGTCAATCTTGTATCGCCAATAGCCTTCCATGGAGCCGTGGAGCCACTCCGTCAGAAGACTCCGGATCACGCCGGCGTGGGATACGATCAGGATTCGGTCCTCTTCTTTGAAATCTTTACTCAGGGAATTGTAGGCCGCCATGACCCTCTCATGAAACGTAACCATGGACTCCCCTTCGAGACACGGGATGTTCAGGTTATCCGCTTCCCATTTTAGGGCATAATCGCCGCCCGTCGTCATGATCTCCTCGTAGGTCATGCCTTCCCAGGCACCAAAGTTCATCTCTCTAAGATCCGGATGAAGTTCATAGGCGTCGGGATCGATCCCGGTCGCGATCACCGCGGTTTCTACCGCGCGTTTGAGGGGGCTGACGAGAACGCGCGTGAAGGTGTGACTTTTGAGATCCTCGGCAATATGCCGGGCCTGGTCTTTGCCTTTATTGGAAAGCGACGGATCTGAGAACCCGCAGAAGGTGCCTTTGGCATTCATCTCCGTTTCTCCGTGTCTGAGCAGGTGAATCTGCATTTTAGGGACTCCTTTATTGCGGAATTGGCGTTACGGCCAGGTTTATTTTTTGTTTAATACAAGTGTAGTCTTACAGAATTGCATTTAAAGGATTTGGATCATTGCCAGCCAGCCTGCCAGGTAAAACAATTCGGAGAGCTCATGCCAGGCGCCCAGCGTATCTCCGGTCAAGCCGTCAATGCGTTTTCGGACGTGTCGGGTGTAGGCCAGGGTGAGGAGCAGGATGCCGGCCCAAACCGCAAGAGAAGCCGGTACCAGCAGCCCGTGCAGGATGGCGGCGAGGGTGAGGACGGGGAACAATCGGCTGCCACTCACTTTTCCTATGAACAGATGGCCCATGCCCTCTTTTCTGGCATAGGGGCCCAGGTAACAGCTCAGGGCCAGGGCGGATTTCGCGGCCACCGGCATCAGGAGAAGGATGAGCCAGGTTGCAGTTTTCGGGGTATGGACTGCAGTGAGCTGGAACAGCTCGTTGAGGAGCGCGATTTTCAGGAGCAGCCAGGACATCATGGCCAGGGCGCCGTTCGCGCCTATGCGGGAGTCCTTCATGATCTCGAGGACGCGTTCCTTGTCCCGGTTGGAATAAAGGCCGTCGAAGGTGTCCGAGAGGCCGTCCAGGTGCAGGCCGCCCGTCAGAAGGACCTCGGCCAGGACCAGGATGACCGCCAGGAGGAGAGTGCCCACCCAGGGTGACAGGATTATGTAGAGGAGGGTAAGCAGACCGCCTATGACGAGGCCTACGGTGGTGAACCAGATAAACCCCCTGTTAAAGTCCTCCGCGTCCGCCTGAATCTCAAAGGGCAGCGGCAGGCGCGTAAAAAATTGCAGCATCAATATCAACGATTTCACGTGACGACCTCACTTTTCGAAAGTGGCAGACTTATTTTATTTTGACCGGAATCCCGCTGACCAGGAGCCAGACCTCGTCTGACATGGAAGCTATGGTCTGGTTGACGCGGCCTGCAATGTCCCTGAAGGCTCTCGCCATGGGATTCTCGGGCACGATGCCCATGCCAATCTCGTTGGTGATCAAAACGCCGCTCATTTTTGAGGCTTTAAGCGCTTCCACAATGGCTTTGGCGTGGGCAATGGCCGCATCCTGAATCTCGTTGACTTTGGCCGGGTCAGGGTTCTCCCAGTCCACGTCCGGTGCCTCGAGCATCATGTTGCTGACCATCAGCGTCACACAGTCCAGGATGATCCCGTCGTGCTCGAAAGCGATGCTTGGGATGACCCGGTCTATTTCAAAGTATTTTTCGACGGTAGTCCACTCCTGAGGCCTGGAACCGCGATGGTGCTTGATGCGGCTCTTCATTTCATCATCAAAAGGGATGGCTGTCGCGATATAGGCAATTCTGGAAGCCAGCTCCGCGATGTATTTTTCTCCAAAGGTGCTCTTGCCACTGCGGGCGCCACCCGTGACGAGTACGATTTTCAAACGATTTCAGCTCCTTCTGTGGCTTGCTGCATTGGTTGAATAGTTATGGAAAATGAGAAATTATTCATTTCATAGAGCTATGGCTTCACTCAGCAGCTGCTTGCCGTGGGGACAGAGCCCGTTCAGACCGCAGGTCTCACAGGCTGGCTTTCGCGCTTTGCAGACCCGGCGGCCGTGGAGAATCAGACAGTGATGAAGCTTTGTCCAGTGCTCCCTGGGCATGACCTTCATCAGCTCCTGCTCGGTTTTGTCGACGTTTTGGCCTGAGGCCAGCCCCAGTCGCGCTGATACGCGGAATACGTGGGTGTCCACGGCTATGGCCGGCACGCCAAAGGCGTTGCTGACCACCACGTTGGCCGTCTTTCTTCCAACGCCAGGCAGTTCCATCAGCTGCTCCATGGTCTCGGGCACTTTGCCGTCGTAGTTCCGGGTGAGCGTTTGGGACATGGTGAGGATATTTTTGGCCTTGGTATGAAAGAGTCCGCATGGGCGGATGATGTCTTCGAGGGTCTCTAGACTCAGGGATGTCATAGCTTCCGGTGTGCCGGCGCGCTTGAATAGGATATTTGTTACCTCGTTGACGCGTACGTCCGTACACTGGGCGCTCAGGATGACTGCGACCAGGAGCTCGTAATCTGAATTAAAGGTCAGTTCGGGTGCCGCATCCGGATAAAGTGCCAGCAGCAGCTCGATCATCTGCGCCTTCTCTTTTTTTGTGGGTTTGGGGACTTTCTTTTTTGCCATGGTTATGCACCTCGATGCTTTATTATAACCATTTTGTAACAGCGTTAAAAGGGTACGTCAATGTTTTTATGTCAATTCACAAAACAAAAGTAAACCTAATTTGAAATTTGGCTTAAATTTTTAAGCCACTTCAACTTGGGGACGCGGACAACTTTCACTTTGGGGACGCGGACAAAAACGAAACTGGTGACGCGGACAGCTTTGAATCCAGTGCCAGAGCTTCACACAATTTACTACAATTCAAGGTAGTCGGTCACGAAACCATCGGCCATCAAACCCTGTATCCGGTTCCGAAACAAACACCACACCTGGTTCCGAAATGATTAATGTACCAGACCCTAAAACAATTCAGACACAATTTAAACTTCTTCAGCGCCGGCCTTAATGTTCAGCCTCAACCAAACAGAAGCGGAATCGCCTCGGCAATCCCGCTTCTATTTTACTATTCCTGTTCCTCTTCCATTTGGCGATTCTCTTTCTCAATCGCCAGCGCGCCGCCCCGGGCGACCACGGATACCGTATCGCCGTCATTGATCTCTCCGGCTATGAGGGCCCGCGCCAGTGTCGTCTCAAGGCCGCGCTGCAGATAACGCTTCAGCGGACGCGCCCCAAAGGCAGGGTCATAGCCCTCCTTTAGGATCAGCGCTTTCGCCGTGTCATACAAGTGAATTTTAATTTCGCGCTCGGACAGTCGTTTTTCAATAGACGCCAGCAGCAGATCGAGAATCTTCGCAATCTCTTCCCTGATCAGCGGCTTGAACAGTACCGTTTCATCCAGACGGTTGAGAAATTCCGGCCTGAAAGCATGTTTCAGCTCGCTGAGCACCGCGTTCCTGACCCCCGCCCTCAAATGTCCCTCAGAGTCCACTCCTTCCAGGAGCATTGGGGCGCCAATATTCGAAGTCAGAATCAGCACAGTATTCTTGAAGTCCACCGTGCGGCCCTGGGAGTCTGTGATCCGGCCATCATCCAAGATCTGGAGCAGCACATTGAACACATCCCGGTGGGCCTTTTCCACTTCATCAAACAAAACAACCGAATACGGCTTGCGGCGCACGGCTTCCGTCAGCTGGCCGCCCTCCTCATAGCCCACATACCCCGGAGGCGCCCCAATCATGCGCGCCACAGAGTGCTTCTCCATGTACTCTGACATGTCAATCCGGACCATGTTGTCCTCGCTGTCAAACAGCGCCTCGGCCAAAGTCTTGGCCAGCTCCGTCTTACCAACGCCGGTCGGTCCAAGGAACAGGAACGATCCTATTGGACGGTTCGGATCCTTGATCCCGGAGCGCGACCGCAGGATTGCATCTGCAACCTTCTGCACCGCCTCATCCTGGCCAATAACCCGCCCGTGAAGAATCTCCTCCAGCCTCAGCAGCTTTTCACGCTCGCCCTCCATCATCCGGGCCACAGGAATGCCCGTCCAGCGGGAAACAATTTTAGCAATTTCCTCAGGCGTCACACTCTCCCTCAGCAGCGTGTTCTCGCCACGTCCCTCAGTCTCCAAAACCGCCTGAGTCAGCGCCTTTTCCAGCGCTGGGATGTCACCATATTTGAGCTGTGCTGCCCTGTTCAAATCATAGTCCCGCTCAGCAGCCTCCGCCTCGTGATGCAGCGCCTCCAGCTGTTCCTTCAGAGCGCTGACCTTGGAAATGGAGGATTTCTCACTCTCCCAGACCGCCATGAGGGATTTCAGCTCGTCACGCCGCTCAGAAATATCCCGGCGCAGGTTTTCAAGGCGCTTCAGGCTCGCCTCATCCGTCTCTCTGACCAGCGCTGCCTCTTCAATTTCCATGCGCATGATGTCCCGGCTGACCTCGTCCAGCTCCGTTGGCATGGACTGGAGCTCCGTCTTGATCAACGCGCAGGCCTCGTCCACCAAATCAATGGCCTTATCCGGCAGAAACCGGTCCGTGATATAGCGGTGGGACAGGATCGCCGCCTGAATCAGGCTGGCATCGTGAATCGTCACACCGTGATAAATCTCATAGCGCTCCTTGAGCCCCCGCAGAATCGAAATGGTCTCCTCCACCGTTGGCTCATCAATCATCACCGGCTGAAAACGCCGTTCCAGCGCCGAATCCTTTTCAATATATTTCCTGTACTCGTCCAGGGTGGTCGCGCCAATACACCTGAGTTCACCCCTGGCCAGCAGCGGCTTGAGCATATTGCCGGCGTCCATGGAGCCTTCCGTCCGCCCCGCCCCTACAATATTGTGAATCTCGTCAATAAAGAGAATAATGGCGCCGTCACTCTTCGACACCTCATCCAGCACCGCCTTGAGCCGTTCCTCGAATTCACCGCGGTACTTCGCGCCCGCCAGCAGCGCTCCCATGTCCAGGGAATAGACCCGCTTATTCTTCAGGTTTTCAGGCACGTCCCCCCGCACAATCCGCTGGGCCAGCCCCTCGACCACTGCCGTTTTGCCGACCCCCGGCTCACCGATCATCACCGGATTGTTCTTGGTTTTACGCGACAAAATCCGAATGGTGTGCCGAATCTCCTCTTCTCGCCCTATCACCGGATCCAGCTTGTTCTCCGTGGCCCGTTTCACCAGGTCCGTCCCGTATTTCTCCAGCGCGTCGTAAGTTCCCTCCGGATTGTCCGTCGTGACCTTCTGATGCCCCCGCACTGCCTGCAGGTACTGCAGGAAGCTGTCCCGGCTGATCCCTCGCTGCTCCAGCCGCTGCTTCAGTTCTTTTGGCGCATGGGCAATCAGCCCCAGCATCAGGTGCTCGACGCTGACGTAGTGGTCCCCCATGGCCTCCGCCTCCTGGTCCGCCTGATTCAGCGCCTTGGTCGCTTCGCTCGAGAGCATGGGCTGGCTCCCCCCGCTCACTTTTGGTTTTTTGCCGATGGTCTCCCGCTCCAGATTCTGAAGCCCATTCACATCGATCTCCATACGCTTCAAAATGGATGGAATTAGACCCTGAGGATCCGCCAGCAGCGCCTCCAGCACATGATCCAGATCCACAGTCGGGTTTCCGTTTTCAACGCTTTGATTGATGGCGTGCTGCAACGCCCTCATGGCGTTTTGCGTATATTTTTCAGGATTCATTCAAATCACCTCATTTATATTTACATGTTTGAGATTCTAACGGTTGGCTTTCATTAATTCAAAATAGAGTTTTTCCAGAGATGGCTCAAAGCCTGGCCCGCCTTCCTCTCTTCCAAAGTAGAGATTAAGCGACCGGTTGATCCATTTACAAGTGTTGAGCAACAGGTCCGCCACCTCTTCACTGGTGGTTTCCAGCGCGTTGAAGCGGTATTGGCGGATGAACCGGGTGCCGTCGAAGGCCGTTACCGGCGCTCGGCCCAAATCAGATGGCATTGATTTGACCCTTCCCCACGACTCGACAGTCATTGCCTCAGGAAGTGGTGATTTCGCCATCCCCTCTCGCCGAGCCATGTGCAGTTTCAGAACTTCCATGTTGTCCAGCCGCATGAAAAAGTCCTTAAGCAGCGACAGCAGAGCCGATGAAGTCGTCCTCGTCGAAATTCTGAGTGTCGCCGTCAGCCACTGCTCTGACATGCTGAACTGAATCTGAAACAGAATTTTTGGTTGATACCTGTAGGTCAGGGCTGTGCGAAATTCAACAGCGTTGTCTGCAACATCCTGGAGGACAGAAACCGTATGGAGCATAGCCATGCGTTCGTTCAACATCCCCACAATTTCCGAAAAACGAATCGATGGAAGATCTATCCCATAATGCCTTGCCAGCAGGTCATCAATGAGCTGAGAACGGCTCTTCCCCGTTCGCGCGCATTCTCTGTCCACCTTGGAAACCGTCGCGTTAGACAATACTAAGCTGATGATGCTCTTTGACATGGTCTCACCTGCCTTTCGGTGTCTTTTCAATTATATTTTGTCACCAAATTAATACTTTGTCAACGATATTATTAATACGAAATACAAATTAAAGGTTAGGTGTCTGTCCCTAAAATTGATTGAGTGTCTGTCCCCAAAGTTGATTGAGTGCCTGTCCCCAAAGTTGATTGAGTGCCTGTCACTCAGTCAACTTTGGTACCAGAGCTTCGTAATATTTTTGTAACATTGATCCCGATCCCAATGATTAGCGGTCGAGTCCTTGCTGCTCTTAATTTTCATTTCAAAAACAAAAAAACAGACCCACCAGGTCTGTTACCCATAAGGTCTGTTTCAACTAAGCTTCTATGGTTTTAATTCCACTTTACCTTCTGTCACTTCAGCCTCAACTTCTGCGTCATCAGCTTTCCAAGGCATTTCTTTGAAATACGGCATTAGTTCTTCCAGTGGGACAGAGATCACATTGTACACCGCTGCTTTGTCGTTTTCCAAATAGAAAAAGTTGAGATTCTCCGCTTCAAAATAAATACCAAGCCAAGGTCCGAATTCACTCGCAAAAGTTTCATCCGCACCTTGAAGCAGCGCTGTGAGCGCCTTCTTCGACACCTCATCATTCAGGAACAAAGTCGATGCGTTAATCTCCCTGGACGTGCCCGCAACGAGATTTACAGAAAACATGACATCATAAGTGCTCTTCTCATGAGGCTGCAGTCCTCTGACCACCACAGACAGGATCTCATTATCCATTCGCGTGATCTCATAATCCAGAGTGACCTGATCCCCATCATCGTTCGCCGAGACTACATAGCCATTAACCGCTGAAAAAATCGCGTCATTGATCTCATTTTGAAGCTCAAGATCGCCTAGGCCTTCAATGATTGGGTACCTCACCTCAGCCTTTTCAGATCGAATCCACGCTTCCTTTTGTCCATAACCCGCCGCCTGGGACTCCCCCGCCATTCTGTATGCAGGTTCACCACCCGTCAAATTTTCTGCGTCTGCGGCCATCATGCTCTGAACCACTTCGCCCTCAGCCGCCACTTCCGCCTGATCAGCCGCGTCCTGAGCCGCCTCTTCTGCCAATATGCCAACTGTTGAGCCTTCGGCAGAACCCTCCGGCGCTTTCTTTGCTGCTTCATTATTTTGAGCGGCGCATCCTCCAAGGAAAACAACCGCTGATAAAATCATCCCAAGCAAATGAATTAATTTTTTCGTACGCAACCGAACACCTCCCTTACTCCATCATAATACCCTAAAAGGATTAAAAAAGGGTTAAGGGATTGAAAGTAATTCAAATTTTGTTTCACTTCATTTCGAAAGAGGGGATTGATAGATACTAGCCGCTGACACCGACGTCTTCCAAAAAAGGAAGGCCGATGGCGCACCAGTGCCATCAGCCTTCCTACCTTTTCAAGGGGCTATTCCCTCTTCAAGAGCTATTCCCTCGTCAACCGATCAAACTCCTCCACCAGCTCACTAAACCGCTCCAGCGCCTGATCCACCGGCACCCCGGAAGCCATGTCCGCCCCCGCGCGCTTCAAAATCTCAATAGGGTACGCACTGCGCCCCGCACCCAAAAACTCCAGGTAACGCGCCGCCGCCCCTGGCTCCTTGTCCAGGATCGCCTTCGACAGCGCGATCGCCGCCGAGAAGCCCGTGGCATACTGGAAGACGTAGAAGTTGTAGTAGAAATGCGGGATCCGCGCCCACTCAATGGCAATCTCGTCATCAATGACCACGTCCGGCCCGTAATACTTTTCGTTCAGGCTGCGGTAGAGGGCCTTGAGACCATCGGCAGTTATCGCGCCGCCCGCCTCCACTGCCCCGTGGATCTCACGCTCAAACTCCGCGAACATGGCCTGCCGGAACACTGTGGTCCGGAACTGGTCCAGATAGTGGTTCAGCAGGTGCAGCCGCTCAGCCTTGTCCTTCACGCGCTTCAGGAGATAATCGTTGAGGAGCGCCTCGTTCGTAGTCGACGCCACTTCCGCCAGGAAAATGCTGTAGTGCCCATAAAGATATGGCTGCCGATGGTGAGTCATATAACTATGCATCGAGTGCCCCATCTCATGGGTGAGCGTAAACACGCTGTCGAGGGTCCCCTGGTAATTCAGCAGAATGTACGGCTTCGAGTCATAAGTCCCCCAGGAATAGGCGCCGCCGCGCTTGCCGGCATTCTCATAAACGTCAATCCAGCCCTGGTCAAAGGCAGACCTTACCGTCTCCACATACTCCGCTCCAAGGGGCTCCAGGCTTTCAATCACCTGTGCCTTGGCCTCTGAGTAATCCATCTTCTTCGTCACCGAAGGAATCAGCGGCACATAGAGGTCGTACATGTGCATTTCTTCAAGTCCCAGAATCCGCTTGCGAACCGAAATATACTGGTGAAGCTTTGGCAGATTCCTGTGAATGGCCTCAATCAGCTGGTCATACACCTTCACCGGCACATGATTCTCAAAGAGCGCCGCCTCTCGTGCGCTCTTAAAGTTTCTCGCCCTGGCGAAAAACTGGTTTTTCTTGACCTCCGCCTGAATCAGGCTCGCCATGGTGAAAATGTGATCCTGATAGCACTGATAGTAGGCCTTGAAGGTATTTTGACGAAGGGTGCGGTCCTGACTCTCCATAGTAGGAATGAAATTGCCATGGGTGAGCTGAATCTTGTTCCCCTCAGCATCCTCGACAACTGGGAACTTCATGTCCGCCGCGTTCAGCATCTCAAACACGGTGCTGGGCGCAGAAGCCAGATCACCCGCCATAGCGAGGAGCGCCTCTTCTTTTTCAGAAAGGGTATGTGCCTTAAACCGTAAAATGTTATCCAGGTATTGTTTATACTCCGCCAGAGGGCCAGCGCCCATGTACAGGTTCATGATGGCTTTATCAATCGCCATAATCTCCGGCACCAAAAACGCCCCCGCTTCCTGGGCAGCCACGGACAGGGATTCCATCCTGGACACCAGCGCCTGGTGCTCGCCAATCCGGGTGTCTTCATCCAGCTGCATCTTCGCGAAGGTATACAAATTGGAGATTCTTCTGGACAGCGCCAGTTCCGCGTCAATAGCGCCCCTGAGGGTGTCCGCGGATTTGCCGGTCTTGCCCTTAAAAGCGGCCAGCGCTTCTATCAGCTCACGCGTCCCTGAAAATTCCTGCTCCCAGGCCTCCACATCCGGGTACATTTCCCGTATGGCCCACCGGTGCTCCACCGGGATGTCTTGTCGTTCAGACAATGTATTCACAATCTTTCGTCTCCTTCCAATTCCAGTCCCTCTGGGGATTCCCAGGGTTACTGTCTTGAAAATTTTTCTGTATGTTAGTGTATACCTTGCTTGAGGTCCTGCGAAACAAAATGATGCCAATTTTTGAGACTTTCTTAAGTTTCGAGTGGTATAGTAAATTTAGATCTTTATCTTTTTTAACGAAAGGAAACTGTGAGATTATGATACAGCGACTATTGGGCTCATTGAGACATTTTGGCCGTTCAGGCCCGCTTCAACCCTTCAACCAGTTCAAATCCTCCAGCCGGTCAGGCAGTCGTCTGCTGTCCAGTCTGCTGATCCTTCTGATCCTGAGCATCTCGGCGCTGCTGGGGGCCTGTAAGGCGACGCCCCCGGAGGAGGTTGAGGTGGAGGCACCGGAACCATCGGCAGATACTGTACTTGAAGAAGCGCTTTACAACCTGATGGCCGAAGACGCAGAGCTCGACGTGGTCACGGCAGCTTGGCTTAAGGCCCTGGAGGCTGCCGAGGACGAGCAGGCGAAAGACAGGCTCACCTCCCGCTGGTTCGATCACGCCAAATACAAGACCAGCGTGCTGTCGCGGGCGCTGTACAGCGAAGACGGCGACATGGGGAGCCCTCTGTTTGACGTCTATAACACCCTGTTCGAGCGCCAGTGGGATGCCGCCAAGATCAAGGATATTGAGGATCCGGCGCTGCGCAGGTACTTCGAGGTCCTGGACCAGAGCTACATGCGCATGGTCGAGTACGGCGAGTACGTGGGGCCGGGCTTCGATTTTGACCGCCTTTCAAAGCTCAGTGCTTTGGCCGATGGTTTCAAAACCTACTTCAGCCTCTCCTCTTCCTATTACGGTTTCCTGACGGAGTCGTACCAAACGGGACTCCTGCCGTACAACGCCTTTGTCGATTACACGCTGAAGGTGGAGGAAGCGCTTGAAGCGTCGGCCTCGCCCTACCAGACCGTCTACCTAGAGCCGCTGCTGAGATGGTCCTACAGCATGCTGTTTTCCGGCACCATGGGAAGCGGCCCCTTCAACTATGAGACCAACACACTGAATCCGGAATTTGAGGACCTGCTTAAGGGCGCTATTGAAAGGGCACCTGACAGCGGCCTCGCTGAGCTCGCCTCGAAGGTCATAGACCTTCCGGACGGCTCCGACGCCTCAGAGTACGCCTATGTCGACGCGGTGCAGAACTTCAGGCGCTTTGGGTTTGATTCCCCTAAGGGCATTAAAGCTATATACAATTACAAGCACCCGACGTTCTACGAGTCCCGCCCGGAGCTGTTTGGCTTCGAAGATCCCCAGGTCATGGCGGCTCTGGAAGGCAATTTGAACTCAAGCTTGGAAGAGCTCAAAGAGAAAGTCGCCTGGGGGCAGAATCCCAAGGCGTCCTACAACCTGGGATTCTACCTTGAGTTCGCCAACGACCGCTGGGCCAGCTTTCAGCTGGCTGCGTCCTCCTTTGATCCGGAGACCGAGGTCAACGTCAACTATAATGAACCGGCCGTCTTTGATCTGACCACTGGCAAGCGGGTAACACTGAATGAGTTCCTCGGGGATCCCAGCGGCGCGGCTGCAGACAAGCTTGAAGCCATCCTCATTGAGCAGGCCAAGCAATACATGGATCTGCCCTCCACAGTTCAGGTAGACTTGAGCCAGCGCTTCAGTCTGGGAGAAGATTATATCCTGGCCATGCTGCCGCCAAAGACACTGTCTGAGGCCCAGGCCTATGATATGTTTGTGGATGTCCGGTATGGGCTGGCCTTTCCTGAGGTGGATGTCCGGGCGCGGCTGCTGCCTTAGGCAGGTGCAACAAACAACCTCGATAAAACTTACCCCCGCAAGGAGGCTACAACATGTCTGCTGCCAGGAAAACTATCACCGTTCAGGTCGGCTGCCGCACGGAATGGCGCGCGCTGGAAACCGCGATTGACGCCGTATCGTCGCTGGTGCCGGAGGGCCTTGGGCCGTTCTCACAATATCACAGCATGACCCTGGAGGGTGTTGACCTCCTTCTATTTCAAGGCGGCCCTTCCAAAACAGTGGCCGGCGCTGCCTGCCAGCATGCCCTTTCCACCCACAGACCCGACCTGCATGTTATGCTGGGGACCTGCGGTGGTGTCAGCGGGAAGCCTGAAGTTGGCGGCCTGATGTATGCGAGCAGGGCGGCGCAGTATGACTGTATTGACCGCCTCTGCGACACCAATGATTTTTTCTACGACGCCTATGATGTCCATATTGACAACCACTGGATCAGGGAGGTGTTGGAGCCCCTGGGTCTAGTCAGCGGCACGGTAGCCACGGCAGATCAGGATATTGATTTTACCGTTAGAAAGACCTTGCTGGCTCATGATGCCGATGTCGCCGACTGGGAATCCGCCGCCGTCGCGCTGGTCTGCCACCACAATCATGTGCCAGTCCTGATCCTGAGGGGCGTTTCGGACATTCCGGAGGAAGACTTGTCCCAAGTGGATCAGGCCGAGAGCTTTCTTAACAAGACGCCTATGATTATGAATGCCTTTGCCGGGATCCTGCCCGCGATCGCCAAGCAGCTCACCCTGCGTCAACCCCTGCGAAATACCAGAATTCCGCTTTATGCCAAACCCTTTGAGTTGTTGTTATAAAAAAAAATGTGCCTGCGACAAAAGTCGCTGGCATATTTTTTGATTTGGAAGAAAAGCGGTGTCTGCGGCTTACGCCTATCGACCCCGAGTTTCAAACAGACCCCGAGTTTCTGCATCTTAAAACAGGATGGGATGCGCAGTATCCCCACCAAGGCTTTGGAAGATTTCAGCGCCTTCCACTGCCTCATAATCTACCTCACAGGCCATCTCCATGACCTCTGGGTACTGGATGCCAAAGTCAAATCTGGCGTATTTCCCATTTTCACTGTACATGTAAAAAGAACGGTACTGCCCTGCTTTTTCGCCGCTCAGCGTAATGGGTACATGCACTGTGTGAAAGGCTTGGAGGAGCGTGCCATCGGATTTCAGGATCATCAGGGCGTCGCACTTTGACGTGGTGAAATTGGCGCCATAGAGCCAAACAAGGGTTTCAGCAGCGCCGTCCTCATTGAGGTCAACCTTGACATGCTGGTAATAATTTTCTCCCAGCGAGGCCTCAATGGCAAAGACCTGGATGGCCATATCTTCAATGGCCTGGCTGGGTTCAGCCTCCGGTTTGAGTTCGGTAAGCCCAGACGCTTCAGAGATCTCCGCTTTCGCCGCTTCCGAAGGCGCTTCCACGGGTACTTCAGCCGCCTCTGTCTCTGCCACCCCACTCTGCCCGCAGCCCGCAAAGATCAGCCCGATGGTGACGATCAAAACAAGCAGCAATGGGAGGCGATGGTGGGGGTTGGGTGACCATCGGCTAAAATTAGCTTTTTGATTTTTTGCTTTAAAATCGACGTAATTTGGAATCAAAGCCAGGATCTCCTTTTAAAATAGCGAATCATATAGAGGGTCAGCGCGATGGTAATCACCCAGAACAGCGGATAGGCGAAGGCCATCTTGAGCTCGGGCATGAACTCAAAGTTCATCCCATAGACGCCGGTCAGGAAGGTCAGGGGGATAAAAATGGACGCGAAGACGGTCAACGTGGTCATGATTTCATTCAGTCTGTTGTCGTTCATGGTCAGCATAATTTCGATCAAGCTGGTGATGCCCTCGCGAAAATACAGGGCATAGTCCTCAATACTCCTAAGGTGCTCGTAGAGCTCGCGCATATAGACCGACTGGGATTCCTGGCGGTCCATCATCCGGTTTTCAAGGGCATCGTGGAGGTTATTGGCCGCGTTTCTGATGGTGAACAGCGTCTTCCTGAAGTAGTGCAGGTCGCTGAGGCGGTCGGTCATCCGCTTGGTCAGAATCATGTCCTCCAGGAGCTCGTAGCGGGCTTCCATCTCCATCATGACATGATAATACTCATCAATGATGCTGTCCAGCAATAAATAGACAAAGTACTCCGGATCCATGGTCTCATCCTCTTCGCGGTAACGCTTGAGCACGTGGTTCACCAAGGCGTCCGCGTTGTCGGTCATGGTCAGGATGGCTTCTTTGGTTTGAATCAGGGTCAGCTGGCCGGTTGAGAGGTGAATTTTGGCTTTCTTGAGGCGTTCCGGCAGGTCAGCTTCTTCCGCCGGGGCGGGCACATCGACACCGCTGAACTTAGGCTCATCCAGCATCAGCACCCGGGCGATAATCCCCTCGCTCTGGTGGTCAAAGAAATACTGGGAATGCTGGCCGCTTTCCACTTTATCCAGCAAAACATCCAGCTGCAATCCCAGCTGGGCCGCGATGGACGACCAATCATGCTCTGAAATCTGCCCGCGAACATCGATCCAATTGACATCATCCAGGGGCGCGTCTTCAGGAAGCAGGCGCCACTGGCCCTTATGATAGCCTCTGTAATAGACCTCGCCTTGATGCTCGGTTTCGTTGATAAAGCTGCGGTTGAGTTTTTCCATGGTCATCCCTCATTTTAGGGTTATTTTCGTATAGGTGAGCAAGCGCTCCGACGCAGCAACAACGCTGTGCGAAGTTTTTCAGCCGCATCAGTAGGTCTTTTGCTACATTGTGAGTGAAGCGGCTCAAAAGCGAGCACTGCTAGGCGCAAGGAAGAGCGCGCAGCGATGCTTACTCACTGGTAAGTGAGCAAGCGCTCTGACGCGGCAACAACGCTGTGCGAAGCTTTTCAGCCGCTTCAGTAGGTCTTTAGCCACATTGTGAGTGATGCGGCTCAAAAGCGAGCACTGCTAGGCGCAAGGAAGAGCGCGCAGCGATGCTTACTCACTGGTAAGTGAGCAAGCGCTCTAACGCAGCAACAACGCAGGGCGAAGCTTTTCAGTCGCTTCAGTAGGCGCCCCAGTATCTGTACCCTTCGTGGCTTTTTAATAGCCCCCCATTGTCCCCGCGGAACCAATAAAGAACCTCACCTTCCGCGCCGCGCCAATAAAGCGCCAGCTCCGGTGTTGAGCCAAAATCCGCCAGCCACCCTACTATAAAGCTCTCAGGATGGACTTCACCGCCGTCATCCACGCGCCAGCTGTAAAGATCCAGCTCCTTGACGTAATTTGCAGGGAAATAGGCGTACCAGAGGGCATCCTCTTGATCTCGCAGCACCAGCGTCAGCATAGCCTGATCCGCCTGGGGTTCGAACTGGGCCAGATAAATCCCGGCGCCATTTTCCGCGTCATACAGATGCCAGAAGTGTTTCATGACCATCTTTTTTTCGGCTTCAATCTTTTTCAGAAGTGCCTGGTCCGTACTTGGCGTTCCCACCTTCGTCAGGTTGTGGAAGGTCCTTGCGGACACAAAGGGGGCCGTCATCAGGGTGACGCTGTCGTTTTCGGGTATCTTGCCTCCAGCAAGCCTATAAACCGCGCCGTAGCGCTGCTTGAAGTTTGAGGAGATGTCCATGACGGTATCGTTGGGACCCGGCGGTTGAATGCCCTCATACTTGATCTCCGTCACTGCGCCACCTGGCAAAGATAGGTGGGTATAGCTTTCAGGATTAACGGTTTTCGGATCACTCAGCAGCAGCGCAAAAATCCCCTGCTCGTCGCCATAGCCAAACTGAGGATTGTCTTTTGGCTCGTGCACCGGCTGAGCTTCCGGCACTTCAGGAACTTCTTCCGCCGATGGTTCCTCAACCACCACCGGCGGCAAAGGCTCAACCGGTTCAGCAGGCGTCTCAGGTTTTTGGCAGCCCGTCACTGTCACAGCTAGTGCGATCAGCAGAATAAGTAAGGTTGGGATTAGTGGGCTCGAGGTTCGTCTCTTTCTAAGTCGACGGTTTTTATCCGTTGTAGGTCGGGCGGGGTTTTTTTGAACTTCCATGGACTCGCCTCCTTATTTTTGCGGTGATTCTATTCCTGTTTGTTGAAGGTCAGAATCTGCTCATAATCACTTAGCACCATTATACGCTGAGTTTGAGGCTGTGACAAATCTACTGAATTGAAGACCCGTTTTTGAAAAAAATCTTAAAGCATTTGAAAATACCCGTTGACAGATCCTGTGATCTTGGTAAAATAAGTTTTAGGCAGACTTGGGGGTATAACTCAGCGGGAGAGTGTCACGCTGGCAGCGTGAAAGTCAGGGGTTCAAATCCCCTTACCTCCACCACATCTGTAAACACCTATTGATAAAGAGCATTTATCAGTAGGTGTTTTTATTTTGCCCTCAACGCGTTGAAACAAGCGGTCTGCGGAGTTTTTCGCAAGAACGCTTGTTTCACGTTTATTGCACTTTATTTCCATATATGGCCTTATACACCTATTTTAGTGTAATTTACATAAAGTTTAATCGTTGAACATTTGAGCTGAAGGGTGCATTTTCCGATGAATCGTTGAACATTAGGACCAATCGTTGAACATTTGATTTTGGGCCGTTTCTGGCGAGTCGGTTCATTCTTCAAGAGGTTTTCTTAGCTTTTTATTCCATTAAATATAATTTGTGCCCTAATCATTTTCCGCCCCATTATTTTACATAAAATATTAGCCTATACATCATTTAAAATTAGCCTCATCAACTTACCTCATGTGTACTTTCTATTTTTGAGGTTATTGGGTGGCTTTTTTCATACTATATTTTGTCTTTTTTCTAATATTTCCCTCTTCATCTCTTGTGACATTGCAGAAAAATATCGAAACCGTAATTTGTCACGAAAACAGTCATACTCTTGCCGCAATCGATAAACGGCTTACAGAACTTCAAGCAGAACTCTTGAAACTCGCCAGCTCAAAGGCTGACTACCAGAAGGTCGGCGATGAAATCTATCGCCTGCATGAGGAGAAGCAAAAGGCTCAGGTCGAGAACCTCGGTCGAGATGAACTGCAAAAACGCATTGCCGACATGAGCGCATTTCTGCAGGAGCAGCCCACTGCCCTGACCGAATATGATGAGGCGCTTGTCTGTCCGGCGGCTGATTGAAAGATCACCGTCTATGAGGACAAATTCACCGTGAAATTTAAGTTAGGCGTTAAGTCAGAGATTGAAGTATAATATCAGAATGTAAACAACCCTGTACACTTAAATGGTTAGCAGGGTTGCTTAGTTTTATCTAATTAACAGCGTATTCTACATTTTCCTTCTTTGACTTTTCAAATTTTTTTATTGCTTCCTCAAATGTCTTGCCATCGATGTAATAGGAAATTGCCGCCTTACCAATCGCTGAAGTTCCAGCTGCAGCTATTCCAGAGCTTACCGCCGATCCCGCTCCTGGCCATACTGCATTCAATAATTTAGAACCTTGCTGTGCGGCAAGCCTAAATACATAACCTGCTCCGGCTATACCGCTCATACTTAGAATAAATTCTTTAGCTGCTTCAAGTGAAATGTCTCTGCCACTCAAGGATGCAATTAAAGATACTAACACAGCTTGAATGATTAGGAGAACATAAATATCAGACACAGGAATAGGCGTCAGTGCGACAGTTGCGGATATTCCTGAAAATATTTTATTCAGTTGTCTAGACAATCTATTGACCACCTCATTAAGCCGTGAAGCCATCCTCAATCCCATCCGCGCCTCAGAATCAAGGATGGCTTCTTCCAATATATCAAGCAATTCCTCAATTCTATATCTGCCATCAAAGGCGATTTGTAAATTATCAATATCATATTTAGGGAGGTTCTCTATACTTTCAACACAAACTTCCATTCCATCTGGGGTCTGCCAGTCTATCAATGAAGAAACCGCAACGATGTTGTCTATCTTTAAACCATTTTTCACAATTATACCTTTATAGTATTGAACAACTTCGTTTATCTTACTTATCTTGTTCTCAGGATATTCTGATGGGTTTTTAAAGCGCGTTGGTGCCATTTCATCGCACTTATTTACTACTACTACAATTGGGAGTCTCATTTTATTAATATCTGCATATGTTTTCGAAAGTTTTTTAAGAAATTCAACATCTGAATTCACATCATCTCGATGGGTGCAATTTAACATCATAATTGCTACATCTGGTGAAAACTCATTGATTTGGTTAATTAGCATTTCTTCAGCAGAAACTGAATCATCTATACTTTCAGATTCAGCAATTCCTCTAGTGTCAAGAATCTCCATTAAAACTCTTTCATTATCTTTGCATTCATATATTTGGGCATTTTCTGTGCAGCTTTTTATATCACTTACTTTAGCGACATATGCTTCACATAAAGCATTAATCAAACTGCTTTTTCCTACTCCGGTTCTACCAATCAAGAAAATTCTTGGAGGTCTATGAGCATCTATACCCTCCATTAACGCCTTTAGTTCCTTGTCACCAAGAATTGAATCCTTGAGCATTACCCTCGTCTTTTCAGGAATTGCGTCTGGTAATTTTTCAATCATTTCACCTACCTTGATGTAGAACTTCTTCATGTTCTGTAAGCGTTGCTCAATTTTCATTTTGTCATCCATCATACTTTCGTTCCCCCTCCTATGAATTTATCTGACACAAACCATATGCCATAAAAGCACATGTAAATTTCACGAATTATCCCTAACTACAATTTTATAGTTGAAAATCTATCATGGCCACATAAAGTCGTTAAATTTGAAAAACATCTAAATTGACCACTGCAAGCCCAAGTTATCTAAATCGACCACACGCAACCGCATGTTATCTAAATCGCTCTGTCACGTTCAAAACCATGCCTTTGGACTTGTTCCCATGAACAGATATTTTCACGTTTTCATCACTTCAAATTTTCACTTTCAAACCCCGGAAAGCCTTTATTTCAAGGCTTTTCTACACACTTACTTATCTACTCTTGACATCATGTAAAGGGTAAAATTTGCCCAAATAATATCTTGCTCCAATATTTTGTACCATACTTTAGAGGAAACAGGCCAACCATTTTTTTATGTCTTTAGGTTGTACGTGGACATAGAACTACATTAGAATACTTCAGTTTTGAGTAGAGAATATTAACACTCTCTTGTACTACCCCTTTTTCGAATTACTAGTTAATTTCTGATTTTTCTATTGTACCTACAATCAGGATAATTACTACATCCCATAAATCTGCCATATGGTCCACTACGCTCACGTAATTGGCCTCCACACTCTGGACAGGTATTAGCATCATACTTGCTTCTCGCACTTACAACTGTTTCTTCTAACTTTAGCTTCACATCTGGATTATTTGCTGAGCATTCCTTGCAAGTTCCTAAATTAACGTGCCCAACTCCACCATAAGAGTTGAATTCATTATCTTTAGCAATTTTTCCACAGAATTCACATTTAATATAGCGATTCCCTTCAGCATCTTTGACCTGCGTTTCTTGTTGTGTGAAGTTCGATTCAAGGTTACTCCAGAAATCTTGTTCGCGCCTTCGTTTTTCTTCCTGGTGCTGTTCTTCTTCTAATCTGCGTTTCTCCTCGAGTTCAGCTCTACTTTTGGCAGCTACTTCAGCTTGGCGGATGCGTTCTTTTTCTGCCTCTTCCTGCTGTTTTATACGTTCTTCACGTTTACGCACTTCTTCCTCAAGAAGCCTTTTCAAATTCTCAGCACGTTGTTTTTCTTCCTCAGCACGTCGAATTTTCTCAATCTCAATGTTATGGTTGAACTGTTCTTCAGCCTCAACCTTCATTATTTCGAGAGAATTGCCGGCATACATTACCTTCCCATCATCATCTATGAAAAAATCACTTAACCGGCCATCTGCAAATGACTCCTCCTGCCATAATCCATCAATATTCTTTGCGTAGAATACCGCTTCCATTTTAGCTGAAATATAATCAGCCTCATCAACATTTAGAAGTAAACAATAACCTTGTTTGTTCTGGACCTTCATTAGCCCTTCCGGATACTGACCATCACTTCCACCATTCATGCAATCAACCACATATATAATATGAATACCTTGGCTATTATTTTCCAACAGCTCCATTTTCTCATCAGAAAGATTTACTCTATCATGACAGTAGCTCAACGCAATCTTCTTTTCTCTAGAAAGAAATGAGAACTCATATTTTCTATTAATATCATCGACAGCCTGAATCGGAACACGCGACTCTACGTCAGTAACCTTTAGCTTATCATCTAACCAACACTTAAGAACAATTTTGGAATCTACAGATAACTTTCCTTCTGAAATCACATTGCAATCCTGGTTGTAGGCACAATCCTTTAATCTAAAATGCTGCTCACGAAGGTTCTTATCTCCTGCAACTAATATCAGATTAGAGCCACATCCACATGGACAAAACAACTCATTGTTCTGGCTCTTCGCTCTCAGTTCTTTTAACTTCTCTGGAATATTAATCTGTTGGCCGTTGATGACCGTATAGATTGTTTCAATTCCGATATACTTTCCATTACTAAGTGCTACTGTTCTTTGTGCCATATAGTCATGATCCCCTTTAATGCTTCCTAAATATTTCACTGGCACTTCTATGATCCAATCAGAATTGAAAACGTATGTTCTTAATACGGGTATCCATTCTTCATTCTCTGTGCGAAATCATAGGATGTGCACTTATACAAATGAACCATGTTTTTCAATCGATGATAATAATAACGGTCTATCATTGTTTGCAGACTCTTCATACCATTGCGAGTAAAGGTTGGATCACCAACACAAAAGTTGGTTTGCTATTCTTTTTCCACAACTTGTTATTTTTCATTGGTTGGAACACCTTTATATGTATTATAATTTCAATCAATATTCTTACATTTTCCAACCTCAGTGTTTACATACAATCGGTAAAGCAACATGTGAAATCTTAAATCATTACAATGACATAAAGACAAGAAACTTAAAACTTTAAACTGCTATGCAAAATATCTATAAAACAACCTAAAATAGCATATCTTCAGATTCAGCAAGATAGCCATTTACAATCTTCATTTTATCAAATAGGAATTTTGACAAAGCAACATTTGACGAGAATAAATATCCTGTATTACCTCTCCCCAGTACATTAAATGGAGCATTCAGAATCGGTTGGAGTTCTAAAATCGCATCTTTATAATCCGATGTAACTATTGGTGACTTGATGACAATATAACAACAATCAACCTTCCACCCATCATCGTCCCATAATTTTTCTCTTTTTAGCTCTTCTGGCTGGTTAGCCGAATAACAATCGGAAGTGGCGATACTGATAGCGGTAATCTCTTTTCGAACACTATGAAAAATGACATCGCCTTTTCGAACTTCAGTCATTCTGTTCCAGTGAGCAACATTTCGACCATCCTTAAGGGATTTCGGTGCCCATAGATAACCACCACGTTTTTCAGCATCATATGTCTTGTTCTGAAAAACGAAGAAATAGTTTCTGGCTCCTCGTTCACTATTTATATATTGATTAATATCTACGGTCTCAAAAGTAGAAGCCTCTTTAATCTTTTCCAGATCTTTTAATTCAGCTTCTTCAATTTCTGCTTGTTTATTGTCTTCAATTACTTTCTTAATTTCATCATCTAACGATGGATCAATTGCATTTAAGAAATTCTCAAATGCATTAGGATAAGGAAATTTCTTTTCTCCAACTTTGAAATCTACCGTGAGGTGATTTCCAGATTGATCTGTAACAGTTCCAACACCAAAAGCTTTATGAGAAACTTTTTGACCAATCAGATTCATATTCATTCCTCCAAAATTAATCCAATAAAAAACGTTGAACAAGTAAATCAAGTTGACTACAAATTTGCAAAAAATCTGTGTTTAAATTGAGGGATTTAATACTGATTCGATTTCCTCCGATATTGTATTCCTTATCAAGCATGATTTCTTCATTTGTTTGTGCATATAAAAGAACACCAGTTACATTTCCAGAAGAAGAGATATCGTAATTCTTCACATATGCATAAATTTGATATAAATTCCCAGAGCGAATAGTATGGCTATTAAATAAATCATTTGACTGTAGCATTTGCTGGTAATACTTTGCATCGATAATTACTGTCTTTCCCTTGTATTCAATCATTATATCGGTTTTCATCAAAGGTAAGAGTTCTGATACACCATCATCAACATTCCAATTAATTATCCCTGCAGATATTGAAAACTGAGGATAATGTTTTTTGTAATATTCTAGTATGAAATGCTCGTAGAGACGATGCATTCGTTGATCATCAACATATCGTGATAACTTATATAAGCCATCATTTTCTGATTGAAGCATTCCTTTGATGACTAAATAGCAAACGTTTATCAACATCTTATATGTAGCATTGTTTTTGTGATATTTTATCCCCGACCACAAAATTTTATGTGGTTCGATAACATCTACATTGCTAAAGTAAAGTAAAATTCTTTTCAACGCTCTCTTCTGATCCAATGTGACATCTGAACATCGGATCAGTTGAATAATAGTTGATTTGAGGATTCTATTTATATAAGCATTCTCGGAAAACTCATCAAATTCACACACTAACTGCTTCTTTTGAATTGTACGATTCTTAACTGATGAGCTAACATTTATCTTTCCTACTGGAGATCTCAACATATCAGTATTAGCAATGTATTCTTTTCCCATACCTCGCCTTATCTGATTTGAAATACCTTTATTAAGGATTGCAGCAAATAAATCACTTGCATATTCAAATTTTTCAATATCCAACATAGCATAGCTATCTTCATTCAAGACTCTATAAGCGTATGAAAGCATATAATAAATATTTTGCACCCTAATCATTTAATGCACCATAAAGTTTTTTTGTCCATTGTTCAACTTTTGATTGCTCATCGAACCAGTATTCATTAATTAATGGAAGCAATTCAAACTTAACGACTGAATAAAGCCAATCCTCCTCACTTACATCACCTGTACAAAGATAACTATGTCCAATTCTAAAACCATCTCCAAGGGCTTCATCTTTACTAATGTAGTTATTAAGGCTTATAATTTGGTCCACTAAAGCATTGAACTTGGGATGAGCATTTTCAGAGAATACAGTTTGAAAAATTTCTGTGTTGAATGCTGGTTCAATGTCATAAAAAGCAAATCTTCTACGCAGAGCATAATCAATCAAAGCAAGGCTCCGATCAGCAGTGTTCATCATCCCAATGATGTATACATTCGGTGGTACTGAGAATAACTCATTTGAATAAAGCAAACGCAATTTCTCACCACGCTTATCCTTTTCAATCAGCATTAATAATTCTCCAAATATTTTACTAAGATTACCTCGGTTTATTTCATCAATAATAAAGAAATAATCTCTCTCTTCATCATCCTGAGCAAGTTTACAGAACTGATAGAAAGGACCAGAATTAAGCTCAAATCCTTCCTTTGTCGGGTGATAACCCATTACAAAATCTTCGTAACTATAGGATTGATGAAATTGAACCATTAATACTCGGCTTGAATCTTTACTGCCCATTATTGAATAGGCCAACCTTTTCGCAATAAAGGTTTTTCCAACACCTGGAGCCCCTTGTAAAATGATATTCTTCTTTAATTCAAGCAGCTTAACCAAAGTATCATAAGAGTCTTTATTCATAAAAACTTCACTTAAAAATTCTTCGTCCGAATAATTTTCATAAATCACTTCAAGCTTTTCTATTATCTCCTCACCAGACTCATCATCTATGAACAATGACTCCAATTTATCAACATACTCTGTATAAGCTGTAATGTCTGTCAGGGTCTTCATAACCGCTTGGCCAGGATGATCCCATTCACCATTATGTGTCCATTTTACTTTTCTGATATTGTTATAGTCTTTAAGATTATCATCAAAATAGTAATCAGATTCTACAATTCCACGTCCAATTATTTTGTATTTGCCCTTTTTTGCATAAATCACATCACCGGGCGATAAATCATTTGCAAACTGCCAAGTCGCAAGAGCTGAATTCATGTAAGTTAATTCTTCGCCATATAATTCTTTCATCTTGGTCTTCATTAATGATTTTGAAGAATATTGAGTTAGATCTCCCATTTCTTCCCACCCAATACCCATAATACCATTAGCATAGAATTCATTCCATTTAAACGAATTCTCACCAGGAGCATATATCCAATAATGGATTTCATTATTATCCCGGCTCTCTATTATGCGAGCTTCGTCATTCTCTTTTCTCAATTTATGCTTTTGTACCCATTTTTTGAATATTTTACTTGCTGCTTTGTCATCCAATTCTACATTTTTGCCCTTATCTGTTAGTACCCAAGTTCCTTTGATCTTTTTGTCAATATATCCCTCATACACTAAATAGGTCCTTGCAAAAGCAAGTTCATTCTCAAATTTATTAACCCCAGTCTTTCCAACTATTACATTCGTTATATCTTTTCCCAAGTTCATATCTTTAATTATCTGCGCCCTAACTTGTTTAGGTGTAGCGGTTCCTCCTAATGTTTTTAATGCATTAATTAATGGCCCAAACCATTTCAAAAAACTTGCAGTCGAAACAGTTTCAATTTCAGTGTCAGACAATTTCCATGCAGTATATGATAGTTCAGGAAAATTACTGATGATACTGCTGCTTTCTGATAACTTATTTTTACAAAGATCAATTAACTCCAAATAAGCTTTTGCAGTTGGAACTTGCTTCAAATTCGTTATTTTTTCTATTAATTGACTAAAACCATTATTTTCATCGAGTAAATATTTTCTATTCTTATCATCCAAATTTATATATGTATATGGGCGTATCCAAAAAAGACCCATTGTGATGTTCCATTTTATACCTTGCTGATGCCTAACTTTGTCGTAACTCAACATAAGAGCACTTTTTGATACATTTGTTGGGTTATCTGCATACGCAATCCCCGCCTCAAAAACATTCCATAGGTTTGATATATCATCAGGCTTTCTTTCAGATTTAGAGCTAAAAAACCAAGCCTTCATATTATTAACTAATGGGACTCCATCAAAAGCATCGGGAACTCGTGACACCATATCAAATCTTGTTCTCAATTGATTCAAAAATATAATGCGGTTCTTAGTAGAAATCCCTTTGTTGAAAGCGCCAAAAACTGTAAACGGACAGATATCGCCCAGATTTTTGCCGTCATTTTCTACAAAGGGATATTTCACGTCGAGCGATTCGAATGAATCATATAAAATTTGAAGTAACTCAATCCTTTTATCCTTATAACTCAAAACCTTATTTGCCAATTCAATATAGAATTCTGGCCATTCAAATTTAATCTGATCCATATGATTCACTCCCACAAAAAAAGATGCAAAGTTTGAATTATCACCGCTTAGATGATTCATCAATCTTTACATCATTGTATCATTTTTACATATTATGAAATAGTATTGTAATTCATTTAATTTGGAAAGAATTTTCAGGTTAAATAATGTTGAATAATCCGGACCAGTTTGAGCCACCGTTCCGACGAGTCAGAGCCACGCATTCGATGTTTTAGAGCCACCATTCCGATCGATAGAGCCATCCGATAGAATAGTTATGGCACAAATATGTGACCAAATATTCTAAGGAGGTTCTAATGAAGAACATCAGAGAAATTCTTCGGCTGAAAAGCCAAGGAATCAGCGAACGAAACATCGC
>WXFH01000032.1 GCA_009881125.1 Acidaminobacter sp.
TACTTTTCGATAAGAGAAACCTTCTCCTCTGGTGTCGCTTTCGGTATATGAGGCATAAAAATGCTCCCTTCATGATTAACAGTGATTTGTTATTTCACTGTCTCTCATAAAGGGAGCATATCACTCTTTCGCACGGTGCAGCCTTTGTTTATGCACGGCTGTTAGCTATCGCGAATAAACGCTGTTAGCCTTCCAAATGTCTTCCGCATACTCCTTAATCGTCCGATCTGACGAAAACTTTCCGGCGCCAGCTATATTCATCCAGCACTTCCTCGCCCAGGCCATACGGTCCAGGTAGGCATCGTTGACCTTCTGCTGTGCCTCTCTGTAACTTGCAAAGTCTTTCAAGATCATGAAGACATCCGGTGAATGCCAATCCGCGCCCAACAGCAGCGCGTCATGAAGTTCCTTAAAAATGCCGGTGCCGCCATCGCTGAAAGTGCCGTCCACCAGGGAATCCACCACTTTCTTCAAGCCTTTGGTCTTCCGGAATTCCCCGGATGGCTTATAGGTGGCCTTGATCCGCTCGATTTCCTCGACTCTGAGGCCAAAGATGAAGTTGTTCTCTTCTCCCGCCTCTTCGACAATTTCAATGTTCGCGCCATCATAAGTGCCCAGGGTTGGCGCGCCATTCAGCATGAATTTCATATTGCCGGTTCCGGACGCTTCCTTACCTGCTGTTGAGGTCTGCTCAGACACGTCCGCTGCCGGGAAGAGCATCTCACCATAAGAGACGTCGTAATTCTCGACAAAGACAACCTTGAGCTTGCCCGCCATCTCCGGATCCCCGTTGACAAGGGCTTTAACCTCCTGGATAAACTTGATGATGCCCTTAGCCCTCAAATAGCCCGGGGCTGCCTTGGCGCCAAAGATAAAGGTCCGCGGTACAATCTTCATAGACTTGTCCTTCTTCAACCTATAGTACAAATCCAGAATTTGAAACGCATTCAGCAGCTGCCGCTTGTATTCGTGCAGCCGCTTGATCTGGATGTCATAAATAGAGTAAGTGTCAATTTCAACACCCTCATGCTCCAAAATGTAGGCTGCCAGCTGGTTTTTCTTCAGCTGCTTGATCTCTAAAAACCGCTCCAGCACTGCCGGATCGTCCGCAAAGGCCTCCAGCTTCCTCAGTTCATCCAAATGCGTGATCCAGCGGTCAGACCCGAGCAGCTCAGTGATGAAATCCGACAGCTCCGGATTCGCCTTCAGCAGCCACCGCCGCTGGGTAATCCCGTTGGTCTTGTTGTTGAACCTCTCGGGATACAGCTTATACCAGTCCTTCAGTTCGCTGTTAATTAAAAGTCCCGTGTGCAGCTGGGCGACGCCGTTAACAGAAAATGAACCGTAAATTGACAAAAACGCCATCCGGACGCGTCTGTCATGGATGATCTCATACTTCGACACGTCCTCCAGCGGCACCCCTAGCCCTTTCAGCTCCCTTAGAAGCTGTTCGTTGATCTTCAGGATCACACTGTAAACCGCCGGCAGAAGCTTCTTATAAAGCTTGATATCCCAGGTCTCCAGAGCCTCCGCCAAAATGGTGTGATTGGTATAGGCAAAGGTCTTCGTGACAATCTTCCAAGACTTATTCCATGACACGCCCTCTACTGACGTTAGCAGCCGCATCATCTCAGGAATCGCCACCGCAGGGTGGGTGTCGTTCAGCTGAATGGCATTCAGCTCTGCAAACCGTTCAAAATCTCCATAAACTGCCTTGTGCCTTCTCATTAAATCCTGAAGGGACGCCGACACGAAGAAATATTGCTGCCTGAGCCTGAGCAGCTTGCCTTTGTCGTTGGAATCGTTGGGATACAGGACTTTGGTGATGGTTTCCGCGTGATTTTTCTCACGTACCGCACGGTCATAGTTCTGCAGATTGAACTGCTCAAAATCAAAGGGCTGGAGAGGCTCTGCCTTCCATAGCCGCAAGGTATTGATCGTTTCCCCGCCGTAACCCACTATGGGCGTGTCGTAGGGGATGGCCTTGACGTCACCATCGGCAAAACCCACGGTGACTGCTTCATCTGCGCGGCGAATGGACCAGGGATCGCCATATTCCAGCCAGTTGTCCGCCTCTTCGACCTGAAAACCCTCCACAAACCGCTGCTTGAAAATGCCAAACTCGTAGCGGATGCCGTAGCCGTTCAGCGGATAGCCGTGGGTCGCCGCCGAGTCGAGAAAGCATGCCGCGAGCCGTCCCAGACCGCCATTGCCAAGCCCCGCGTCCGGTTCTGCCTGCTCGACGGCATTTAGGTCGATCCCGAGGGCCTCCAGCTGCGCTGCCACTTCCCCATGCTGTCTCAAATTGATCAGATTGTTGCCGAGGGCCCGCCCCATCAGGTACTCCGCAGACAGGTAGCTGGCATGCTTTAATCCCTCAAATTTTTTCTCCGACGCCTGCCACCGCGGCACGAGATCCTGCATCAGCGCTTTCGACAGCGCGATGTATTGTTCCTTCGGGTGACAACGCTCAAAATCCTTGCCAAAGGTGGTTAATGCCCAGACGTAAGTCCTCTCTCTCAAATCGTCCATAACCTACCGATCCCTCCCATAAAGCTGTGTCAGCCCGCGGATTCTTTCGGCCAGGGCCGGCGTCAGCGCGGATTCCTCCAGGCGCCAGGTCCAGTTGTTGCCGATGGTCGAGGGCACATTAATCCTCGCAGAATTATCGAGATCCAAAAAGTCCTGTATAGGCGCGACGGCAAGGTTCGCCGTCGAACTCCACGCCCCCCGGATCATGCCCCAGTTCAGGCCTTCATCATAATTCAGCTTCAGATAATTGACTGCCTTCCTAAATTCCTTCTTCGGGATATTGTCCAGCCACCCGGAAATGGTCTCGTTGTCGTGGGTCCCGGTGTAGATGACGGCATTCTGCGTGAGGTGATGCGGCAGATAGAAGCTTTCGACCTCCGGATCAAAGGCGAACTGCAGGACCTTCATGCCGGGATACCCCGTCGCTTCAATCAATTGCTTCACCTCGGGGGTGAGATAGCCAAGGTCCTCGGCAATAATGTTCAGTGGCCCCAGGGCTTTGTGAATCGCTTTGAACAGGGCGAGGCCTGGTCCTTTCACCCACTTGCCCGCAGCGGCGGTTTCCGCGCCATACTCGACCTCCCAGTAGGCTTCAAAGCCCCTGAAATGATCGATTCTGAGTGCGTCGTACCTGGTGAAGCTGTGTCGGATTCGCTCAATCCACCACCGGTAGCCATCCTGCTTCATTTGCTTCCAGTTATAGATAGGATTCCCCCAAAGCTGTCCGGTCTCCGAAAAGGCATCCGGCGGTACTCCGGCCACGGTCAGGGGTTTGTGATCCGTTCCCAGCTTGAAATAGTCTGGTCTGGCCCAAACATCCGCACTGTCCTCCGCGACATAAATGGGCAGGTCGCCAATGATGCTAACGCCCTTTTGATTGGCATAGTGCTTCAGTCGCTGCCACTGCATCTCAAAGAAGTATTGAGTGAACACCCAAAACTTGATTTCCTCCTGGTAAGCTGCTTCAAATGCCAGGACCTCGGGCGAGCCTACGTGTCTGTATTCCCGGTCCCAGTCTGACCAGGCTTTGTCGGACTGAAAATCTTTGATGGCCATGTAGAGCGCGAAGTAACGGAGCCATTCTCCCTGCTCCTTCAAATAGTCTGTCAAAGTCTCCTCCATAGTGCTTTCGGCTCTTTTATAAGCCTTTTTTAGAAGCCCCATCTTAGCCTTGAACAGATGACCATAGTCGATAGGCTTCGACTCTTTCTCCAGTCTGGCTTTGGAAACCTCAAATTTTGAGAGATAACCCAATTCAACAAAGGTTTTCAGATCAATAAAATAGGGGTTTCCAGCAAAAGCCGACAGGCACTGGTAGGGAGAATCCCCGTAGCTTGTGACGCCGAGGGGCAGAATTTGCCAGTTTTTTTGACCCGCCGCTTCAAGAAAGTCGACGAAATTATAGGCGGATTTACCAAAGTCTCCTATGCCATAAGGTCCCGGCAGCGAAAAGATGGGTAACAGTATACCGCTGGAGCGCTTTGTCATGATGTTCACCTCTTGTGGTGTGATTTGAGTTGCGATTTTGTTAATGCAAGGTCAAGTTATTCATTTCTACCCAACTATTTTGAAGCGTCACAGATTCTGTTGCGTTGATAATTAATTGTCAGCATTTAGAAATTCACGGGTATATATGTACATCAGAAGGTTATGGAACGTGGTGGTGAATGGTGACCATCGGCAAAATAAAATATTATTTTTTTGGACAGATCCAGTTGTTTTCTCAGCTTGGTTTATGGGTATAATATTCTTGTTGTTATCATTTCAATTTTGATTTTGTTATATATGTTTTATCATAAACTATAGAGTGTCAAGGGGTGTTCCAGTTGAAGATGAAGAAATGGATCCTGGCAGGCGTTGTCATAGCCGCAGCCGCAGCCGTATTTGTATTTTGGAATGGTCGAAGTGAGCCACTGGCGGATTACTGGGTAGTCCAGGAACAGCCTTTTACGCAAACGGTGACTGCGTCAGGGAAGATTCTGGCGGCCCGAAAAATTGAGATTAAGTCAGAAGTTTCAGGAACCTTGAGCAATTTCTCGTTGAATGTGGGTGATGCCGTAGCAGAGGGTCAGACGCTTTTCTCGCTGGACGGCAGTGATGTCGAACGCAGCATCCAGGAGCGTCAGGCGGCTTTAAGCGCTGCACGGGCCCGCTACCGCGCCGTCACCGAGGTATCCCTCCCTACCGCACAGGAAACCGTCATACAGCTTGAGGCGGCGCTTGAACAGCTAAATAAGCAGCTCGAAGATACCAATGTTTTATTTGAGAGCGGCGCCGTGGCTAAAACCGCTGTGGACGATTTGGAACACCAGATTACCCTTCAATTGTCAAAAATCGCCTCAGCAAAAGCCTCTGCCAACGCTTACGCTTCCGGAGGCGCTTCTGTTTCTGAAGCTGCGGCCGGCGTCAGTCAAGCCCTTGAAGCCCTGGAGACCGCCAAAAATCAGCGGCAGAAATATGCTGTCACTGCACCCTTCTCCGGCACGGTTCTTGAGCGTCTTCGCGAACCCGGCGAATATGTCCAGGCGGGCACGACGCTTGTAACTTTGATTGATCCTTCCAGCTACTACGCTGAGATTGAGCTTGAGGAGCGAAAAGTGGGATTGATCGAGATTGGCCAGCGGGTCCTGGTGTGGCCTGAAAGCTATCCATCGAAGGCCGTTGAGGCCGAGGTCTCAAAAATACTTCCAAAAGTGGAGGACGCCACCGGAACTGTTAAGATTCAGATCAAGCTGGCGTCGTCAGCTGATTTTCTTATTGAAAATTTGTCCGTCCAGGTTGAAATTGTCATTCGCACCTTGCCGGCCGCCATTATTCTGCCGGCCCAGGCTTTATGGAATGCCGAAGCATCTGAGGTGCTCGTCGAGCAGGATGGCCGCGTTGCCAGCAAACCGGTGAAGCTCGAAGCGGTTGGCCTTTCGGATTATCTGGTGCTCGAAGGCTTGAGTGTCGGTGAAGCGGTGCTGGATCCGGCTTCCGAGCTGGCGCCCGGCGACGAAGTGATTTTAGCCGATGGTGGCGGCGCCAACACAACCGCTGAAGATGACAAGACGGGTGAGACGCCATGATGTTCGAGCTGAAAATTGCCCTTCGTTTTCTCAAAGACGGGCGAGGACAGACGACGTTCATTCTGCTGGGCATAGCCATTGGGGTCGCTGTTCAGATTTTTCTGGGCACCCTGATCAGCGGACTGCAAAAGGACCTGGTCAATGGCACCGTAGGCTCGAGCCCGCACATGACATTTTCAGCGGCAGAGACTGCTGATGCCAGTGGTCTCAGTTCGGCAAACGGTTTTGTCGCTTCCAGTGCCGGGAATTTTTCCCGTCAGGAAAAGACGCTGGACAATTGGCGGCCCCTTTTGGCGACCTTGGATCAGGCGACCGAGACGACAGCAGTTTCTCCGGTCGCTGAAGGCAGCGGGTTTCTCTTGAAGAGCGGGGAACGTTGGCCTATACTCGTTCGCGGTATTGAGCCTGAGCGAGCAAACGAAATCTACGAACTTAAAAGCAAACTGAGCGCAGGGACTTATGTCGTCGAAGGGGATCAAGTGCTCATAGGGACGTCCTTAGCCGCAGAAGCGCTGCTTGAGACAGGAGATACCTTTACCCTGGAACTCCCCGGCGGTCAGCGCCAAAGTCTGACGGTGGCCGGAATCTTCGATCTTGGAAACAACAGCCTCAACGAGACCTGGCTGTTTATGTCCTTGTCCCGGGCTCAGAGACTTCTGGGCTTTGGGGATGATATCAGCCGCGTCGAGGTTCAGGTTGAGGATGTTTTCGCGGCAGACCTGCTTGCAGAAGCTTACGAGAAGCAATTTATAGGCATTAAATCAGAGAACTGGAAGGTTCAGAACGCCAGCCTGTTGTCTGCCCTCACCAGCCAAAGCAGCTCGTCGCTGACGATTCAGGCCTTCGTTCTTTTAGCGATTACCCTTGGCATAGCCAGCGTTCTGGCGGTGTCTGTCGTACAAAAGTCAAAGCAGATTGGCATCCTGAAAGCCATGGGTACCTCGAGCGCCAGCGCGAGCAGAATCTTCCTATTCCAAGGTGGCATACTGGGGCTGCTCGGCTCTGTTTTAGGCAGCGGCATGGGCTATGCCCTGACACAAGCCTTCCTTTGGGGCACCTCCATTCAGACCGGGGAAGCGCTGTTTCCTTTGGAGTTTGACCCGGCAGCGGCTGGAACGATCATTGCTATTGCCACGGTGGCCAGCATTGTATCGGCGCTGTTTCCTGCAAGGCGTTCGGCCAGTTTGAACCCTATAGACGTTATCAGGGGTTGATAGTATAAATGAGCACTACTCTGCACAGTAAAGGAGCGATTCCTATGGCATCCCCACTTCTCGAAGCCAGTGAATTGACCATGGTCTATGGCACCGTCGTTAAAACCCACGCCCTAAAGGGTGTTAACCTGACTATAAATTCCGGTGAATTTTCAAGTATAATTGGCTACTCCGGTTCAGGCAAAACAACACTTCTCAACATTCTTGGCACACTGGACCGTCCTACCAGCGGAACGCTGCGCCTCTTGGGTGAAGACATCACTAAGATGAGCGATGAGCAGCTGGCCATTTTCAGAAACCGTAATTTAGGATTCATCTTTCAGTTCCATCATTTGCTGCCGGAATTTAGTGCCCTCGAAAACGTCCTCATGCCGACCTGGATCCAGTCCAAAAATGGCAGTATGAAAATGGCGTCCCGGGCGAAAGAGCTTTTGGAGCTGGTTGGACTCAAAGACCGCATCAACAATAAGGCAACCGCGTTGTCCGGCGGCCAGCAGCAACGGGTCGCTATCGCTAGAGCCTTGATCAATCAGCCTCAGCTGATCCTGGCGGATGAGCCAACAGGCAATCTCGACTCCGAGACCACAGAGCAGGTTTACGATCTGATGCGCAATATCAATGCCACTTTAAATACCGCCTTTGTTGTCGTCACGCATAACGACCACATTGCCGCTAAGTCCGACCGCATCATTGAGATGAAGGACGGTCTGATTACAAGGGATTATCCGGCAGCTGCCATGGACAACGACGCTGTTTGGAAGGAAATTGCGCCAAAATATTGCCGCTACTGCAACCGCGATTTGGAAACTGACGGCGCCACAGCGCTGCTGCTATGAAGAACTTGTTAAAAAGTCGAAGTAGAAGCGGGGGTTGATAGGCGCTAGCCGCTGACACCCGCTTCCATTCCGACTTCCGTTTTGAAATTTTCTAATGACCTATTGTCACAAGCGTCATTCAGGCGTATGATTATGCCACAGGAAGTTGTCATTAACCCTGACTTTCTAGTGGAAAGGAGTTGTTACTATGTCAGAAAAAGACCTTGAAAAGATGAAGCAATTCCTCGAGGAAAAGAAAAAGAAAGAGCAGCACAGCAGCCCTCAACATCCTGGGAAAACCCACGGACAGCACGCCAACACAAAAGGCTTTCACAATACCAAATCCGGCGGTCCAATCAGCAAATAAAATTAGTGCCATTTAGCAATTTAGCACATCAGATCGACAAAAAAGACGACCCTTCAATATAAAGGAGTCGTCTTTTTTTATTTGTCATTTTTAAAAATTTACTGTCCCGCCGCGTCTTTGACGGCGCTTATGGCAGCCAGGGCCACATTGTATTTCATCTTTATCACAAAGCCTGTATTCGCCGCCTTCAATCCTCAATATGACGCCATTGACCAGCGACTGTGCCAGCTTATGCCTCGCACTGGTATAGATTCCCTGAACGGTAGTCCTTGCGACATTCATGTGCTTGGCACATTCCTCCTGGGTGAAGCCCACCAGATCAATTAAACGAATCGTTTCATATTCATCTACAGTCATAATGACGACGTCTTCCCGCTGGTCTGAGTCCATTGGGCCGAAGCTTGTGTTCTCTGGCATACTGCAGACTTTTCTCCATTTCATTGGTCTTGGCATTTTTTCACCCCGGTTTTCATGATCTAAAACAGCAATTTCTAACGCCTTCGCTTTTATTATTCTTGCATTTTTTTGTTGATGGCGTCAAGTTGCGCTTCAAGAATTTTCTTTTGTTCCGCTAAAATTTCTTTCTCTGAAGCTGCGAACAGCGGCTCATCTGTCCCATAATCCACAAAAAATCTCCCAAAGCCTCTTCTGCAGCCTATCCCACGGCCCATGCCTCTGGCGAAGCCAAAACCCATACTTCTTCCAAAACCCATGCCTTTGCCAGCACCGGCAAAGCTGCCTCCAAAACCTCTGCCTGTCATTGCGCCTGCACCTATTGGACCTGTACCATCTCTTCCTGGCATTTTCATCTTCTCCTTTCATAGTTTGTGACATATGTTGCTTTCAATTTAATTATACACCATTTATGACATATGTCAATTACATCTCTGCAATTTTCTACTGTAGATCATGTTCATTTATTATGCGATTTTGTTAGTCCATATCTGATAGGTGGGTATATGGCTTTAAAAGGGAGTTTAATCCGCCAGATTGAACATCCCAAAATTTCATGTTCAGGTTTTCGCAAACCAATTGATAGAGGTGATCAGAAAGCGGGGGATCATTTATGACCACAATCAAGACTTTGATTAATAGTAAGGCCAAGACTAAGAACGATTCAACAACTATATCAATGAACCGTCATGATATGAAAGTCAACAGAATCGCCACTCAACTTAAAACCCGAAACACTGCTGCGCCATTGTCCTTGAAGAAAAAAGCCGTGTCGCATCAAGTGCCTAAGGCAGGACAAAAGAAGGAGGCCACTGAAAAGCTCGACATCAGCGACCTCAATGAGATCCTTGAAATCAATACAAACCATCAATACTGTGATATGCTCCCTTTGTAGTAGACAGTTGAAATAATAAAACTGTCACTACAAGGGGAGTTTTTCTATGAAAAGAAAATCAAAGATCAGTTACGAGGAAAAGATTCAAGCAGTCCAGCGCTATATAA
>WXFH01000033.1 GCA_009881125.1 Acidaminobacter sp.
TCCTCGTAACTGATCTTTGATTTTCTTTTCATAGAAAAACTCCCCTTGTAGTGACAGTTTTATTATTTCAACTGTCTACTACAAAGGGAGCATATCACAGTCCTCAGGCTTTTAAAAGCTCATAGACTTTTGCAGATGGTCGTTTCACTTTCTATTAATACTCCTTGCTTACCATATGGTAGGCAGCATTTCGTTTTGTACCAGTCATTTCAAGAATCCCATCTTCAACCATTCGCTTTAAAATATGATAGGCCTGTGGCGCTGTTAAATGCAGCAATTCCATGACATCGCTTCTGGTAACTTCTTTCTTTTCCCTTGCCAACTTTTTTATCAATTCAGGGTAACGAATTTTATCAATATCTGTTTGCCGCACATAATGGATACTTTCATTCAATTTATGATAAACTTTTGAACTTAATAAATAGGTTCGACCTTTGCCAGCTCCACTGGCTTCGATATATCCATATTCAACCAACCTTTCAAGGGATGCTCTGACACGTGCCTTTTCAAATCCCACGTTTAGCTCTATTTGGTTGATTGTTGCACGTTTTTCATTTCTCAAATACGATAAAATCATCATAGCGAACACATTTAGTCGAATCTGCTTATTGTGCATCGCTTCCGCAATCATCTTTGTAAAAGCTTTATCCGGATTAGTTTTCGGAATAAAGAGCCTGACATTTGTGGCATCTGAGCCTGAATAATCAGGCATTGGCCTGCCATAAAGCAAAGATCCTTCAAAAATTCTGTCAATACCTCTGCCCGTGCGTTCTGCGAGGCCTATTCGCTTCAGCGCATCTGCTAATACAGGATTTCTGCTTCTTGGCTCAGCGGTTAATAAATTATCAAGTGTCACTCCTTCTACAAAACTTCCTGGACTATTGATTGACATACCATCGTCATCAATTTGAATTCTTATTCTATGAAGCAGACTGTAATCCCTGTGTGAAAACGCATTAACGATTGCTTCACGAAAAGCGCGATGATCGAAATCTGGAATCCCTATTCGAAACAGACCAATCTCTGTTTCTTGTTCAGGATTCCACGCTTTCATGTAATCCTGAACAATTTCAAAAGTTGCAAGTATAGGCTTATCAATTACCTCGTTAACACGAACTTCTGTATCCCTAAGAACTTGAAAAGCGAGACCGCTGGTTGGCATTAATTTTCTTAAACTTTCTGCTTTGCCAATCACCAACAAACCACACACCGTTGGTACTGGCTTATTATCGACAATGCGTACAAATTGAAGTGCCAGATCCAATTCTTCGTCATTAAGATCCAATAGCGCCGATTCACCACGATACATATGAATAATATCGCGAAGTCTTTGGCGTTCCAGTGGATCTAAATCATTATAACTCGAATCTAAAATAACTTGCGCTGAATAGTCCAAAAGTCTTAAACCGGAAAGTCGGGTCACATATTCATGCGGATACATTGGAATCGTTTCTGGTGTTCCATCTGCTTTTAGACGTCGGCGAAGCACTTTACCGGATGCCGTTCCAACTATGCTTGGACTCGCAGGTACTTCGACAATCATCACATTGCGCGGAGCCTCAATCATCTCCACTCTAACGGATTGAGGGGGAACCGTATGATTAGCGATAAGTGCAGCCAGTCCTGATAGATTTTTACGACTTTGGTTTAAACCCGAAACCGTACCATCATCTTCGATTCCAATATAAAGTTTTCCGCCTTGGGTATTGGCAAAACCAACAATAGTTTCAACAATTTCAGTATCAGATATTTTATTGCGGTCGCTTTTAAACTCGACAATAAGTGATTCAGTTTTTGGCAGCATGGTCCTCACCTCTTATAGCATTATTATAACACTATTATAACACATCGTGCTATCCTGTTTTTCATTCTATAGCACCACGTGTTATAATCGTGCTATAAATGTGTTATCAATCCGTGGTATCGTTAAATATATGTGTAAAAATCAACGACCATCGGCAGAGTCCTGAAGCTTTAAAAAGCTCAAGGACTTAGCCGATAGTCGTTTTTTCTTTCCGCTGGAAAAGGGTTGAAGAACCTGAGGTCAATAGGTGCAAGGGGCCTCAGACACCCACTTCACCCTCTTCCACACCTTATCAATTTTCCACAGCCACAGTGCCTGCCGGCGCCACCAGACGCTTATACACAAACGCGAACGCCGCAATGGTCAGCAGCATTTCCGGCAGCATGTAGGAGGCGTTGTAGATCAGCGAGTAGATCAGAGGATTCTGGCCCTCCGGCGCATAGGAAGCAAAGACGACGACGCCTGAAATGACGCTGGACACATAGCGCAGAAAGACGCCCAGGAGGATGCCAAAGGTCGCGTTCACCAGCTTCTTCCCAAACAGGCCTGCCAGTCCCAGGAATCCAAAGCCCAGAACGTAGTCAAACAGGATAGAGACTGGGTGGAAAGACCATTTTGGTCCCAGGATGAACTGAAGGATTCCATACACTATGGCCACAAAGAGGCCGGGGCCGGCACCATAGCGAACCGCGTAGATCAGGATGGGCAGCATGCTGACGGCTGTGATGGATCCGCCGCTGGGCATCTGAAAGATGACGACCAGGCTGAGGACATAGGCGAGGGCCAGCATGACGCCGCCTTCGACCAGCATTTTGACAGTGAGTTTGTTTTTCATGGATGAGTCTCCTCTCGGTTTTTATGTCAAAGCGAGAAAAAGATCCTGTACAGGGTGTGTACAGGATCTTCAGAAGACTCTAAACACACTTCCCTACGCCGGCACTACCCGGATCAGGTTCGAAGGGTCACGGCTTATAGCCATTCTCAGCATTTGCTCCCCTAGTGTACGGATTCAATTTTCTCATGACTTCGTTGTATGACTGCGCTCAATTAAAAGGAGCGCTGAATTTTGGTTCAGCCTACATCATGCCCGGCATGCCGCCGCCCATTGCAGGGCCAGCATCCTTGGAAGGAATGTCGACAACCGCTGCTTCGGTGGTGAGGAACATGGCGGAAATGGACGCTGCGTTTTGAACTGCGGAGCGCGTGACTTTCGTAGGGTCAACGATACCCGCCTGGAGCATGTTGACGTACTCGCCGGTGAGGGCGTTGAAGCCGACGCCTTTGTCAGCGTTCTTGACGTGCTCAACGATGACGGAGCCTTCTTGGCCAGCATTGATGGCGATTTGGCGAACCGGCTCTTCGAGAGCGCGGGCGATGATCTTAGCGCCCGTCTTCTGGTCGCCTTCGAGGCTTTCGATCAGCTTGTAGATTTCAGGAAGCACGCCAATCAACGCTGTGCCGCCGCCTGGGACAATACCTTCTTCAACCGCTGCGCGAGTCGCGTTGAGAGCGTCCTCGAGGCGGAGCTTCTTCTCTTTCATTTCGACTTCCGTTGCAGCGCCAACCTGGATGACCGCTACGCCGCCGGCGAGTTTAGCCAGGCGCTCTTGAAGCTTTTCTTTGTCGAAGTCGGAAGTGGTTTCTTCGATTTGGACGCGGATCTGGCGGATGCGGTCCTGGATGTTGCCGTGGTCGCCTTCGCCATCGATGATGGTCGTGTTGTCCTTGCTGACTTTGACAGACTTGGCACGGCCAAGGAGGGAGACGTCAGCGGTCTTGAGCTCGTAGCCAAGCTCCTCGGAAATGACTGTGCCGCCTGTGACAGCAGCAATGTCAGCGAGCATTGCTTTTCTTCTGTCGCCAAAGCCAGGGGCTTTGACCGCCACGCACTCGAAGGTGCCGCGGAGCTTGTTGACGACCAGCGTGGAGAGGGCTTCGCCTTCGACGTCTTCAGCGATGATCAGGAGCTTTCTGCCCTGCTGAACGATTTGCTCGAGGATTGGGAGCACTTCCTGGATATTGGAGATCTTCTTGTCCGTGATCAGGATGTACGGGTTTTCGAGGACCGCTTCCATTTTGTCCGGATCAGTGATCATGTATGCGGAGATGTAGCCGCGGTCGAACTGCATGCCTTCGACGACTTCGAGCTGGGTGCTCATGGTCTTGGACTCTTCAACCGTGATGACGCCGTCTTTGCCGACCTTTTCCATGGCTTCCGCAATGAGATCGCCAATAGTTTCGTCGCCTGCAGAGATCGACGCGACGTCTGCAATGTCGTTTTGGGTTTCAATATTGACGCTCATGTCCTTGAGGCCTTCTACGGCAAGTTTGACTGCTTTCTCAATGCCCTGCTTGAGGATCATTGGGTTCGCGCCAGCCGCGACGTTCTTCACGCCTTCGCGGATGATCGCTTGAGCGAGGAGGGTTGCGGTGGTAGTACCGTCGCCGGCGACGTCGTTGGTCTTAGTCGCGACTTCTTTGACGAGCTGTGCGCCCATGTTCTCGTAGGCATCTTCAAGCTCGATTTCTCTGGCAATGGTAACGCCGTCATTGGTGATCAGCGGCGCGCCAAATTTCTTGTCGAGGATGACGTTGCGGCCTTTAGGGCCGAGGGTGACTTTGACCGTATCTGCAAGCTTGTTGACGCCGGTTTCGAGCTTGCGTCTCACTTCTTCTGAATACATGATTTCTTTAGCCATGTAGGGTTAACCTCCTGTAGTGAATGTTGGATTTGAATTATTTATGCACTGAGGTGCCTTTTTGCTTTGTCTGTGACATATAGACAGGTAGACGTTTAATGGAAGTCTAAACTATTCAACGATTCCCAAAAGCTTGGACTGCTCAATAATGGTGAACTCTTCGTTGTCGATCTTGACTTCTGTGCCGGCATACTTAGGGAAAATGACCTTGTCGCCCACTTTGACTTCCATGACGATTTCTTTGCCATCAATCATGCCGCCTGGTCCGACTGCGACAACTTCCGCGTACTGAGGCTTCTCTTGAGCCTGACCCGGGAGAACGATCCCGCTTTTTGTTTTTTCTTCGGCTTCGAGCTTGCGGATGACCACGCGCTCGCCTAAAGGTCTGATGTTCATGTTGAATCCTCCTGTTCATATAATTGAGATGAAAAACTCCCGGCACTTCCTGCTTGAGGAGAGCGCAGAGAGCCATAAACCTAACGCTCTGGAACTATCATAATATAATTTCTGATAATTATCAATAGTTTTTTGGCACTCGTATAACACGAGTGCTAATAATTGTGTGGAAGTTGTCATTGGGTCCGGTACAGAGTGCAACTTGGGGTCAGGTACCGAGTCGCATTCTGTACCGGACCCCCACACATTCCCTACTTATGCACCCGCATCGAATTCAAAATGGCCAGGAGGGCGACGCCGACATCGGCAAATACTGCTTGCCACATGGATGCGAGGCCCAGAGTGCCCAACCCCAGCACCAGCGCCTTGATCCCAAGGGCCAGGGCAATGTTCTGGCGCACCACGGCATTCGTCTTCTTGCTGATCTGAATGGCCTCGGCCACCTTGTCCAGGTCGTCATTCATAATGACAATATCCGCGGCTTCAATGGAGAGATCCGCTCCGAGGCCGCCCATGGCAATGCCTACATCGGCAATCGCCAGGGCTGGTGCGTCGTTGAGGCCGTCGCCCACGAAGACGACCTTGCGGCCGCGACCCCGGGCATCCTCAATGGCCTTGACCTTACCGTCCGGCAGCAGCTCGCTGAGAACCAGGTCCAGCCCAGCCTCTGCGCCAATGGCCTCCGCGATTTCTTTGCGGTCGCCGGTCAGCATGACAACCTGTCCCACGCCTTCCCGACGCATTGCCGCTATGGCTGCCGCAGAGGTCGCTTTAATCTGGTCGCTGACGTCAATGGCTCCAAGCCATGCGCCGTCGACCACCACGTGCACCCGGGTCAGCTGACCGCCGCTGACGCCGGGCGTAATGCCCAGCTCCTCCAGCAGTCTGGCGCTGCCTACGTGCCATAGACGACCATCGTAGGTTGCCCGGACGCCGCGGCCCGCCAGTTCCTCGTAATCCTCGATCATCCCAAAGACAATCCCGCGGGCTTTGGCCTCTTCAGTGATCGCTTTGGCAATGGGGTGATTGGAAAGATGCTCCAGCGCCGCTGCCCCTTCCAGGAGTGCCGCCTCGCGGGTGTGGCCGTGGATCTGTGCCACTTTGAACTTGCCCTCGGTGATAGTGCCCGTCTTGTCCAGAAAGACCGTGTCCGCGCCCACCAGAGCCTCCAGGTAGTTGCCGCCCTTGATGAGAATCCCTCTCGAAGACGCCCGGCCAATCCCGCCAAAGAAGCCCAGCGGAACCGAAATCACCAACGCGCACGGACAGGAGACTACCAGGAAGATCGACGCCCGGTACAGCCACGTCGTCCAGCTGTCCCCGGTGACCAGCGGCGGCACAATCGCTATGAGGGCGGCGACCAGGACAACCGCTGGTGTATAAACCTTGGCGAAGCGCGTGATGAACCGCTCTGTGCTGGCCTTTTTATCCGCGGCCGACTCGATCAGCTCAAGAATTCTGCCAATAGTCGAAGACTCATAATCCGCGCTCGTCCGAATCCTGAGCACGCCGGTCTTGTTGATGCTGCCGCCGAAGACCGTCGACCCCGGTGCGACTTCTAAAGGAAGGGATTCGCCGGTGATGGCGGAGGTGTCCAGGACGGCCATGCCACTTTCAACTATGCCGTCCAGCGGGATGCGCTCGCCGGGTTTGACTAGGATGAGGCTGCCGCTTTTGACGAATTCGGTGTCGATATCGCGGATTTCTTCAGGGGCGGCTTGTGTCTGAAGCTGCTGCTGCGGCTGCGGTGAGGTGGTTTGAGCCGTGACCATCGGCTTAAACGCCTTGCTGAGAGGCTGAGCCAAAAGCGCAGCCGATGAGCCCTCTTCCCCCGCCTGGGCCTCCACGATCCAGTGGGTCTTTTCGACCTTGATGTCCATGAGGGAGGCAATGGATTTGCGGGATTTGTTGACCGCGTAGTCCTCGAACAGCTCCCCAACCCGGTAAAACAGCATGACGGCCACGGCCTCCGGATATTCGCCAATGACCCAGGCGCTGACGGTGGCTATAGACATGAGGAATTTTTCCTCAAACCAGTTGCCCTGCCTGAGGTTGTTGAAAGCGCCGAGGAGGACACCGCGGCCCACCAGCAGGTAAGCGACCACGTAGATGCCAATTCTTACCGGGTCCGGCAGGAGCCCCAGGGCACTGCCCAGCATGGCGCCAAAGTATAAACCTGCTCCTATGATGAGCTCAGTTTTATCGCGTTTTTCCGTTTCTTGGCCGTGGGAATGGCCGTGTTCGTGGTCCTGGTCATGGTTATGGTGCTGGACTTGAGCCAGGTCCCTGACCCCAACATGGGGCTCATAGCGGTGGACAACTTCGGTGATTTTATCTGCCAAAAGCTCTGGTACCGGCGCTGAAACACCTTCAACTGTCTTCACGATCAGCTTTTTCGTTGCGAATCGCAGGGTGGCAATTTCCACCTCCGGCAGGGCGTTGACTGCCGTCTCAATCTTGGCCGCGCAGCTGGCGCAGTTGAGTCCGGTAAGCTCGTACTGAAATTTTTGGGACTTACTGTCTATGGCGGTTTGGGTTGCGTTCATGGGATCCTCTCCTGTCAGTACGCTTACCTTTATGGGCAGCGCGGGGTGTTCTTTGATTTATTATCTTTGCGGCACTATTCGTGGCTCAGGTGAACGAGGCCGGCGTTCATGATGGCGGCGACGTGCTCGTCGTCCAGCCTGTAATAGATTACCTTGCCGTCCCGTCGGTTTCTCACCAGCCGTGCCTGCTTCAGAATGCGGAGCTGATGGCTGATGGACGATTGGGTCATGTTGAGAACGTGGGCGATGTCGCACACGCAGAGCTCAGAATGAGCCAGTGCGCTCAGAATCCTGATCCGTGTTGAGTCTCCCAGCACTTTGAAAAAGTCCGCCAGGTCAATCAGGTGTTCCTCGGGATGCTGATCCGCTTTAACTTTTTCCACCACGTCTTCGTGGATGATGGCGCAGTCGCATTTATACTCATTTTGTACCTCGAGATTCATAATTTGGTCTCCTTTTCGATTGAACATATGTATATCTGTTCATGTGTTCAATTAAATTATATGCCTATGAGGCGGCTCCGTCAAGATGAAAAACCAATAAGGTTAAGCGAGTGTCCGTCCCCGAGTTGCGGTGGGCGTCTGACACCAAGTTACAGTGAGTGTCTGACACTGAGTTGCAATGAGTGTCTGACACTGAGTTGCAATGAGTGTCTGACACCGAGTTGCAGTGAGTGTCTGACACCGAACTCAAGTGAGTGTCTGACACCGAACTCAAGTGAGTGTCTGACACCAAACTTAATCCGGTGCCAGAGCTTGAGTGCTGACGCCTTCCAAAAAAAGTCCGGAGCCCCGCACTATCAGGGGCTCCGGCTTCCATTTCAACCAACACCTATCTCAACCATCTTCCATTCCAACTATCTTCCACTACACCTCTCCAGCCTCATAAACAACCCGACCACCAACCAGGGTCATGGCGACTTTCGCCTCAAGCAATTCCCTGCCTGTCAGCTCGAAAAGATTACGATCCAGGACGACCAGATCCGCGAGCTTTCCAACCTCTAACGTCCCGAGACTTGCCTCATCAAAGGACACATAGGCGGCATCGGAAGTGAAGAGCCGGACAGCTTCCATCACGCTAAGCTTCTCCTCCGGCAGCCACCCGCCATCAGGCTCCCCCGAAAAATCGCAGCGCTCAACAGCGGCGTAAATATTTTCAACAACACTGAAGCTCTCCACCGGCGCGTCGGAGCTGCCCGCCGTCCGGATCCCCATGTCACGCATGGTCTTCCAGGCGTAGACCTTGTCCATGCGTTCGCGGCCAATCCTCGCCTCCACGATCCCCATGTCCGATGGTACAAACACCGGCTGAATGTAGGCAAGGAGCTCCGCCCGCCGCATTTTTTCCAGCAGCACCTGGGTCGTCAGCTGGGCGTGTATGATGCCGTGCCTCAGGGGGTTGAGGTGACCATTGGCAGAGCCACGGGCTTTCACCAGCTCCTCAAGCAACGTCACCGTCAAGTCAATCGCCCCATCCCCAATCGCGTGCACGGCGACCTGCATGCCGCGGCTCTCCGCCAGGGCCATAAACGCCCTCAGCTCTTCCTTTTCAAAGCTTTGTATGCCCGTGGTCCCGGGATCATCACTATAAGGCGCAGACAACAGCGCAGTCCGGGCCCCCAAGGAACCATCCGAAAACAGCTTGAGAGGCCCAATGCGGAAAAACGCACTGCCCACGCCCGTCGTATAACCCGCCTCCAAGAAGCCCTCAAATTCCTCCGGGGTATTGAACAGACACTGCTCATAAACCCGAACCGTCAAAGCCTGCGCCCGATCCATAGCCTCCATGGCACCGACCACCTGGCGCCACGCGCCATCCGGCATCCCCATGAAATCTGTGGAGTGAATAGACGTAATCCCCTCCCGGTTCAGATCCGCCTGGCCCATGGTCATCAGCTGGATCACAGCCTCTTCCGTCAGCGGTTCCAGCAGCAGCTTGTGGAGGAAAGCCGCACTTTCCTGCAGCACCCCCGTCTCAGCGTCAATGTAAGCGGAGACTTTTTTCGCCTCTTCCATCTGCAAAATTCGCTCCATAGCCACGCTGTTGGCAACGGCAATGTGGCCGCAGACTCTGGTGTAGACCACCGGAAGTTCGGTCGACACCAAATCCAGATCGGCTCTCGTAACGAATCGCTGTTCTCCCGTAAAGAGATTCTGGTTCCAGCCCCAGCCCAGCAGCCAGCCCCGGTAAGGTCCCTTCTCCCGGGCAAATACCTGCCCCCGCGCAACGACCTCCTCGGGCGAAGCGCAGTCAAAAAACGGCGCGGTAATCTTGGAAACCGCGTATTCCAAGATGTGCAGGTGGGTATCCATAAACCCCGGAAGCACCAGCTTTCCCTGTAGGTCATGGCCCGCCAGCGCCTCAAGCTCCAACGCTTCCAGACTGCTGCCCAAAAAGGCAATTTTCCCGTCTTTGAGGCCTATAGCTTCATAAATTGTTTCATTATCATCCATAGTTTGAATCACACCGTTGAAAAAGATCTGGTCAAGCATTGCGAAACACTCCTTCTGAAATGTTTTGAGTCCAACAATTTTAACATGCAATTTCAGCGCCAACATCGCGCCCATACCAGGCAGCCTTCGCGCAAAAGGCTGGCGCGCCCTTCCAAAGCGGGTTTCACGTCCCTGGCGTCAGTTTTCCCAAGACCGTTATAAGTAGGATTCCCCTACCTTCCCGGTAAAAATAGTTTAACATTTTTACGACCATCGGCAAAACCTATCACTTTCCCCAAAAAATAAAAAAAGAAAGCTGATACCTATAGTCACCAACCTTCTTTCCTATCCCAAACACCAACCGCCACTTACGACGGCTGGCATTCCTTCAAAACCTAAAGCACCCCAATCATACCCGCGACCCAGTTGTAAAACGGCACCAGGGCCACCGGCAAAAACACCGCCGGGAGCATATTGCCCACCTTGAGATCCGCGTCCACCAGCATTTTAAAGCCCAGCGCCATAATCAGCATCCCGCCGGCCGACGTCATAGCCCCAATGACCTCCGGGCTAAGCAAATCCTTCACGGATCCCGCCGTCAGCGCGATCAGTCCCTGGTACACCAGCACGCTGATGCTGGAAAACGCCACGCCTATTCCCAGCGTCGCCGCGAAGATCACCGACACAATGCCGTCAATGACCGACTTGGCGTACAAGGTCTGGTGATTGTTGCTGAGACCGCCCTCGAGGGCGCCCATGATGGCCATGGAGCCCACGCAGAACAGCAGCGTCGCCGTGACAAAGCCCTTCGTAAACCCGCCGGTCCCTTTGATAAACCTGCGCTCCACCGCGTGGGTCATGTTCTCCAGCCTTTGCTCAATATTGATGCCCTCGCCAATAGCCGTGCCCAGCGCCAGGCTCAGCAGCACCACCAAAATGTTCGACTCCGTTAATGCACTTGATACCCCAATGATAATGACGCCAAGTGACAGCGTCTTAATGATAGCTTGCCCGAACTTCTCCGGCATCCTCTTCCCGATCAGAAGGCCGAGAATCCCTCCAATCAATACCGCAACCGCATTTGCAATTGTACCTGACAAAATCATACTGCTTACGCCTCCGTTTCTGAATTTCTGCCCCAATGAAACAATAATTGTTGTGCATACCCAGCTTGGTCTCCAAAAAGATCCTCCGCGAAGGCCTTAATTTCTTTAGCAACCGCATCATGAGTGAAATACAGCCGCCGCATCATCTTCATAACCCAGGTGTCCACCGGAAAAGACGCCCTCCGCCCATAACCGAACAGCATGATGCAGGACGCGACTTTGTCACCGACTCCCGGCAGCGTCAGCAAGGCTTTCTTCAGCTGGTCGTCATCAAGCCCCCGCCAAGCCTCCAGATCCGCTTCCCCGCTGGCGACCTTCTGCGCAGTAGCCAGCAAATAATGGTCTCTATAACCCGCTCCAGCCTGCCGATAGTCATCCAACCCCAGCCCAGCCAGCACTTCAGGCTTTGGGAAGGCCTTCATGGTGGAATGAGGAACGCTTTCCCCAAACCGTTCAGAAAGCACCTCGATGCTGCATTTTATTCTGGGGATATTGTTGTTGCCCGAGAGGATGAAGGTCACGAGCATTTCCCACGGGTCCTGCCTGAGGATGCGGATCCCGCGGCCAAATTGAGCCGCTTTTGCCATGGCGGTGCTTGGATCCCGTCTCAGCAAGGTTTCTTCGATGGCCGAGTAATCCGTTTCCAGATCGAAATAACTTTTCCAGAAGCTCTCGAAGTCCTCAGGCGCAGTCTCTAAAACCACTATCCCCGCCGATTGTCTCAGCCTCAAATACCGTCCCGATGCTGCACCCTCATAGGCAGCTTCAGTGCCTTCTGGGAGGCCGCTGTCAAGCTTTCGCCACCGGAATGCCTGACCGCATTCAAAGGTTTTGACCAGATCGAAATAGGCACTCGGCAGTCTGATGATCCCAGAGGTTTTTGCATCTTCATTGACGAATTCTAAGGCTGCCATCCGTTCCACCTCACACATCTTAAGAAATTGTAACGTTTTCAGGGAGAATTTGCAAATTGTTTTGTGCGAAAAATGGAAGGAAAATGGTGCGGGGCACCATTTTCTCAAGTGGCTAACAGTCGTTTATCCCAGAGCTCCGCTGCGCTTCGCTCTGGGACACGGGCTGCGCCCTATACAAACAAAATCAGTCCCACAGTTCAGAGAGCAAGCTCTCTTCAATGTGGTTCCTCTTTTGTTTGTGCACTTCTGTTAGCCTTCGCGCCCCCTGGGGCGCGAAAAAAGCAGGGCGCCTCAGCGCCCTGCTTTCTAATCCGTCACACTTAACTCTACAAACTCAAACTTATTCACATCAAACAAACCTACATCTGTCAGCTTAATCTCCGGGATCACCGGCAGCGCCAGAAACGCCAGAGTCATCACCGGATCGTAGACACGCTTGACACCCAGGCTGTAGCCCACTTCCAAGAGTGCTTTGAGCCGATCATCCACCAGCTCAATAGGCTCGTCGGACATCAAGCCGCCAATAGGCAGCGGCATGGAGGCCACAACCTCGCCTCCCTTGACCATGGCGATCCCTCCGCCAATGCGCTGAATTTCCTCAATGGCTGCCAGCAGGTTCTCATTGGTGTCCCCAATGACAATCAAATTGTGGCTGTCGTGGGCTATAGTCGTGGCAATGGCGCCATTCTTGAGGCCAAAGCCCTCCACCAGGCCCTTGCCAATATTGCCTGTGGCGTGGTGGCGCTCGATAACCAGGAGCTTCAAAATGTCCAGACGCTCGTCATACTTGAAGAAACCATCCTCAGTCACGACCTTGCGGACTGCGCTCTCCGTCACCAGAGAATGCGGCAGCAGCCGGATGACCCGGGCAAAGTCAGAGGACATGGCGATTCGAAGATCATCGGCAGCAACCGGTTTAAAGTTGACCGTATTCACAACTGCCTCCGAGGCAATTTCCGTCACCTCGAACAGCGCTTTCCCATGCTCCGCGACCAGACGTCCGCCTTTGAACACCATTTCAATATTGAAGGCTTTAAGATCGTCAAAGACGATCAGGTCCGCCTGGTAACCCGGCGCTACAGCGCCCCGGTCATAGAGCCTGTAAGCCTCCGCCGCATTCAAAGACGCCATTTTAATGGCAGTAATCGGCGCCAGGCCTCGGGAGATCGCCAGCCTGACGTTGTTGTCAATATGGCCTTCCACCAGGATGTCCCCCGGGTGGCGGTCATCCGTGCAGAAGAAAATGCGCCGTACATTGTCCTTGTTGACCCCGGCCACTAACTCAGCCAGGTTCCGGGCCGCAGAGCCCTCCCGGATTTGGATATACATACCCAGGCGAAGGCGGTCGATCATCTCCTCCACCGTGGTACATTCGTGCTCGGTTCTTACCCCACCCGCCACATAAGCGTTCAGACCCTTGTCCTTTATGACAGGGCCGTGGCCGTCGATGAGCTTTCCATCGGCAACAGCAAGCTTATCAATGGCTTCGGGCGAAGCGCTCTCCACGGCAGGATAGTCCATCATCTCCCCCAGTCCGAGGACACGGGGATGGTTGATCAGCGTTTCCAGGTCCGCCGCCAGGAGCTTCGCCCCGGCATTTTCAAAGGACGTGGAAGGCACGCAGGACGGCAGCATGACGTAGACATCCAGCGGCAAAACCTCGCTGTTGTCCAGTATATACTGAATCCCCCCAAGCCCGCAGACGTTGGCAATTTCGTGGGGATCCGCAATGATCGTGGTGGTCCCCCGCGGCAGGATCGTCTTCGCGAACTGCGCCGGCGTCACCATGGAGGACTCAATGTGGACGTGGCCGTCGATCAGCCCCGGCGCCACATAGCGGCCCTCCAGGTCAATCTCCTCCAGCCCTTCATACTGGCCAATGCCGGCGATCTCGCCGCCGACAATAGCCACATCCCCTTCCAGAATTTCCTCGGTAAAAACGCTGACAATTCTGGCATTCTTCAGGACAAGATCCGCTTTGACACGGCCGCTGGCCACGTCTATGCGATTTTTGATCTTCGCTTTCAAAGCCGTTCGGTCAATCGCAAGGCCAGGACTAGCCATTGGCGTCAGCTCCCTCCGCTGCAGCAGCTTTCGCTTTTGCCTCACGGTCCGCCACTATGGCTTTCAGCACTACGTCTGGCGTTGCAGGCAATTCGAAAATCCGGATCCCTATGGCATCGTAGATAGCATTGAGGATCGCAGGCGCCACCGGCACCATGGTCGGCTCGCCTATGCCCTTTGCCCCGTATGGCGCCGTATTTTCCGGATCCTCCACAATGTACTTGTGAATCGTCGGAATGTCCATAGCCGTCGGGATAATATATTTCGCAAACTTGTTGTTCTTGATGACGCCGTCCTTGACCCCAAGGTCCTCGTACAGTGCATACCCAAGACCCATGACAAAGCCGCCGTCAATCTGGCCTTCGACCAGATCCGGGTTGATGGCCCGGCCCACGTCCTGGACGCACCAGGCCTGCAGCACCTGCACCCGCCCAGTCTCGGTATCCACCTCAACCTCGGTGCCATAAGCGTTGAAGGTATACGGCCAGTAAGGCACCCCTTCGCCCGTCTCCGGGTTCATGCCAATAGTCTGTGCCGTAAACGAATCCGTCACCGCCAGTACCCGGCCCTCAGACTTCAGATGGGATGCGAGTTCCGCAAACGTCGTCTTTCGGCTTGGGAAGATTGGAAGCCAAATCTTTTGATCCGCCATTTCAAGACCCGCAGTGGAGTTGAGCTTCAAATACAGCCGCGCTTCTTCCAGCAACGCTTTTTTGAAGGACTCTGAGGCCTTCAGCACCGCATTGCCTGTATTATAGGTCTGACGGCTGGCCGCCGCCGTTCCGGAATCCAGAAATTCTCTGGTATCTTCGCAGATCATATGGACCTGGTCGGAATGGATTCCAAGTACCTCGGCACAGACCTGAGGCATGATGGTCTTCGAGCCCTGTCCTACCTCAGTGGCACCGACACGAAGCAAAATCTCCCCATTTTCAGCGAGTTCAACAGTCGCCACGGAATAATCCGGGAAACCATTGCCATAACCCGTGCCATACCAGCTGAGTGCTATACCTCTTCCGCGCTTAAGCATGTTCCGTCACCGACCTTTCTTGAACCGCTGCAGAATCGGATCCCGGCACTGCTTTGGTCCCTGAAGATGCCGCATCAAGGCCCGCAGCTTCACTGCCGCCATTCATAGCCTGGTTCAAAATCTCAAGACAAGTCTCCAGGGGCACAGACTCCGTCAGAACCTGACCGTTCGCCGTGACTGAGCCTTTTCTGAAGAGGTTCTTCATACGAATCTCATAAGGTGACATGCCAAGGGCTTCCGCCAAAATGTCCATATGCTGCTCATAGGCTACCGGTACCTGAGTCGCTCCAAAGCCCCGCATAGCGCCGGCATAAGGATTGTTGGTATAAACTGAGTAGCTGTCAACAAAGACGTTTTCAATTTCATAAGGTCCGGTAATGTGAACGCCTGCTTTTCGCATGACGTTGATCGCCCAGGACGCGTATGCTCCGGTATCCCCGTGAAGCTCAGCTTCCAGGGCCAGCAGCTTCCCGTCCTCAGCCGCGCCAACTTTAAGGCGCATGAAGACCGGGTGCCGCTTGGAGTGCGCGTAGAAGGACTCCTCCCGAGCCATAGTCGTCTTGACCGGACGGCCAAGGGCAATCGTCGCCAGCGCCAGGTGAATCTGCATGCTGATATCCTCCCGGCCGCCAAAGGCGCCGCCGACCACAGGATTCAGAATGACCACCTGCTCCAGCTCCCAGCCTATAGCCTCCGCCACTTCGATCTGGTCAAAGTGCGGATACTGGGTGGACGCCACCACAATGACTTTGTCCTCTTCCATATAGGCCAGTCCGCTCTCAGGCTGTAAAAAGACATGATCGACAAAAGGCGAAACGTACTCCCGCTCAATGACCACGGCTGAGTCCGCAAAACCCTTTGTCACATCCCCGCGCCTGCATTTATAGTGATAAATCAGGTTGTCTTTGCCGTCATGAACCTGTGGCGCGCCCTCTTTCATAGCCTCTTTTGGGTCGAAGACCGCTGGAAGTGCTTCATACGACACTTTCACCAAAGCGCAGGCGTCATCCGCCTGAGCCTGAGTCTCCGCCACCACAAACGCAATGGGATCACCGACACGGCGAACCTTACGGGCGCAAAGTACCTCATGATCCTTGAACAGAACGCCATGGACATTATGCCCAGTGACATCCGCAGCGGTAAAGATCCGGATGACACCCGGCGCTTTTTCAGCTTCCGTCAGATCCAGCGTAAAATACCCGTGAGGAATCTCAGACCGGACTGTCGCTCCATAGACGCAGTTTTCCATTTCAATATCCTGAGGATACAGCGCCGTTCCCGTCAGCTTCGCCCGGGCGTCTTTGCGCTGAATTCTCTGGCCTACAGATTTCAGTGTGCTCATTTCTGCTCACCTCGCTCCTGCATGACCTCGGAAGCGGTTTTGATGGCTTTCACCATCTTATCATAACCCGTGCAGCGGCAGAGATTCCCGCTGATGGCCTCTTTGATTTCGTTGTCATCCGGCGCAACGTTCTTGTCCAGCAGGGCTTTAGCCGAAAGCACCATACCCGGAATGCAGTAGCCGCATTGAACCGCGCCGTTATCGAGAAACGCCTGTTGAACAGGATCAAGACCATCGGCAGTCTCAAGCCCTTCAATCGTGACGATCTTTTTCCCTTCGCATTGTGCCGCGAGCACCAGACAAGAATCCACCGCATTGCCGTCCAAAATGACAGTGCAAGCGCCGCATTCGCCTTCCCCGCAGCCTTCCTTCGTCCCCGTCAGCCCCAGCGGACCTCGGATGACGTCTAAAAGCCTCATGTGATCCTCAATTTCAAGCCTGTGGTCTTTTCCGTTCACATTCAAATTCAGCGTAATCATGATGCTACCCCCCTGTTGCTTATACAGACGCGCGAAGCGCTTTTCTCAGCGCGGCGCCAAAGACGCCACGCACTGCCTCACGTTTAAACGGCATAGTGCCCCTTCCGTTAAGTCGTTTGGCCACGACTTCGGAGAACAGGTCGCAGGCAGCCTCAATAGTGGCTTCATCCAGCGTCCTGCCTTCCAGGAAGGCTTCCAGTTCAGGTTCCCGCATGCCCGTCAGACCTATGGATCCGGACGCGACACACGCTTTATCAATGACACAGCCTTCACCCAGTTCAAGCGCTGCGGCAGCACTGAGTCTCGAAATCGCCAGCGCATTGCGCAGTCCCAGTTTTTCAAATTGCACATTGATCTGCGTTGCCCCCGGGCGCGGTATGACGATCTGGGTGATGATTTCCGACGCGCTGAGGTCCGCCTGACCTTTTCCTTTGAAGAAGTCCTTAAGTGCCACCGTTCTGCAGCCCTCAGGTGATACAATTTCCAGAACTGCTTCCATGGCCAGCAGCGGCGGTACCGCGTCAGCAGCCGGCGAAGCGTTGGCAATATTGCCGCCTACGGTTCCCAGATTTCGAATCTGAGGCGCACCCACAGATCTCGACGCTTCCCAAAGGCCCGGCATCTGCGTTCTGACTTGGTCAGAGGCCACTAATTCACTGTACTTGGCGCAGGCTCCAATAGCAATGTAGTCCGCTTCAAAGCGGATGCCACGGCACTCCGGCACGTCCGAAATATCGATGATGACCGGCTTCTTGTTGTGCTTCTCCCTGATCTTGACCAGCAGATCTGTGCCGCCGGCAATCAGCTCTGCCCTGCCCTCATTAGCCCTCAGCGCTTCCAGCGCTTCCTTCAGAGAATAGGCCTTGATGACTTTTTCCACTTTCATTCGCTATGACACCTCTTTCTTTTAGAAAAGAAAATGCCCCCTAGCAGCGCGCGGGGGCATTTTCCGGATACACGCTCTATGCGAAGATTTCCTTTAGGATAAACAGCACAGCGAGTATATAGGTCACAATAGGAACATCTTTGGTTTTGCCTGTGAGCGTTTTGATGAGCGCATAGGAAACGATACCGAAGACAATACCTTCTGCGATAGAGTAAGCGAGCGGCATCATGATGATGGTCAGGAACGCAGGAATCGCTTCAGTGAAGTCCTCAAGATCGATTTCCTTGATAGGCGACATCATGAAGAGACCAACAATGATCAGGGCTGGTGCAGTTGCAGCGCCCGGAATCATGATGAAGAGCGGCGATACAAATAAAGCGACAAAGAAGAGACCTGCAGAGACGAGTGCCGTCATACCGGTTCTTCCGCCTTCAGCAACGCCGGAAGCAGATTCAACATAAGTCGTGACAGTAGAAGTACCTACCATAGCGCCAAATGTAGTACCGACAGCATCCGCGAAGAGCGCTCTTTTTACGCCAGGAAGTCTGCCGTTTTCATCCAGCATGTTGGCTTTAGTTGAGACGCCAATCAGTGTGCCGATGGTGTCGAACATGTCAACAAACAGGAACGTACCGAGAACGATCCACATATCCGCAGTCAAGATCTTGTCGAACTCGAACGCGAAGAGGGCCATTGGAGGCGGCGTGCTGAAAACGGATTCAGGAAGCTGCGCGACTCCAAGAGGAATTGCGAGTACGGTAGAAATAATAATACCTAAGAGAATAGCGCCTTTGACTCTGAGCGCCAGCAGGACGCCAGTGATGACCAGACCAGCCAGAGCAACCTGAGCATTGGCATTGCCGACAAAATCACCCAGCATCAGAGGAACGCCCTGACCTTGAACGACAATGCCAGAGTTGTAAAGTCCAATAAAGGCAATGAAGAGACCAATACCGACCGATACGGCTTTCTTGATGTTCTGTGGAATACTGTCAATGATGGCTTCACGTACGTTGAAGAATGTTAGAATCAGGAAGATGATACCTTCGATGAATACTGCGGTGAGTGCGAACTGCCAGGAGTAGCCCATCGTCAAAACAACGGTGTAGGCGAAGAAGGCGTTGAGGCCCATGCCCGGCGCGAGTACGAACGGCAGATTTGCGTAGAACGCCATGATCAGCGTCGCGACCATGGAAGAAAGCGCGGTCGCCGTGAAGACAGCGCCGAAGTCCATGCCTGCGTCAGCCAGAATCAACGGGTTGACGATCAGGATGTAAGCCATGGTCATGAATGTGGTGAAGCCAGCTAAAACTTCAGTTCTTGCGTTGGTGCCGTGCTCCGAGAGTTTAAAAAACTTCTCGAAAAATCCTGTATTATTGGTCATTTTTCGTTACCCCCCATGATTTGTAAAAAAGAGTCCTCTTTGCCTACCCTCCTTACCTCCGGAATTGTATGATGTGAAAAATGAAGAACCATAAAAAGCAGAATTGCGGCCTTGCTGTATGAATTTGTATCGTGTGCTTCACTGTTGATAAAGGAAAGCCCGCGGTGAATTCCTTCAGAATTCACCGCCTGGCTAATAATTTATTTCACTGCACTTAGGATTTCAAAATTCTCAACGTCGACGATGCCCATGTCTGTGATCTTCCATTTCGGGCTGGTAGACAGTCCAAGGAAGGAAAGGTGCATGAACGGCGCGTGAACTTTGCAGCCCAGTTTCGTTCTCGCGTTGTCTTCGAGTTCGCGGATTTTGACACTGACCTCATGCCCTGTCAGCTCGTCTGTGATCAGACCGCCAACCGGGAGTCTGAGCTCATCGATCACGCGGCCATTACTGACCAGCGCGATGCCGCCGCCAATTTCCTTGACTCTGTTCGCTGCGATTGCCATGTCGTTGTAGTTGGTCCCCATGACGAGGAGGTTGTGCGTATCGTGGGCAATGGATTCCGCCATGGCGCCGTTTTCGATGCCGAAGCCCTTCACGAAGCCTTTGCCAATGTTTCCGTTGCGCCCGTAGCGCTCAACACAGATGAGCGGCACGACGTCCTGCTTCATATCCGCCTGAACGACGCCATTTTTCACTGGAAGCTCTGCTTCCAGGGCATCTGACAAGTTCTGGTCAGGAATGAGCCCTATAACGTTAACGGTTGCCTTTGAGCCTTCCGCCTTGATTTCAAGGTCTGCAGCCGACAGAGTCTTGAACTTGACGGAGTTCTTTACGCTCTCCGGATAAGTGTATTTTGGAATGTCGATCAGCATTTGACCATTGGCCGCAACCAATTTGCCATCGATAAACACCGCGTCGACAACCATGTTCTGAAGGTCGCTGATGACCGCGATATCCGCCAGCTTGCCGGGAAGCAGCGCGCCCCGGTCTTCAAGCTTGAAGTATGTCGCCGGATTGATGGTGACCATCTGGATGGCTTCCACCGGATTCACGCCCTGAGCAATAGTTCGCTTGACGATTTCATTCATATGGCCGAGCTTTTCAAGATCCTCTGCGACCATATCATCCGTCGCGAGCACGGCTCTTCTCGAATCCATTTTTTCTTCTGTGATGGCACGGATACATTCTGCCATGTTCTTTTGGGTAGAACCTTCACGCATGAAGACGTAGACGCCCTGGCGAAGCTTTTCAACAGATTCAGCCTTAGTCGTCGTTTCGTGGCAGGAGCACGTACCGCCGGCGGCGATAATATGCGCTGCCAGCTCACGGCCAAACAGATCAGGCGCGTTGCCGTCTACCACTTTGCCAATGCTTCTCGCGTAAGTTGTAGAGGCGACGAGATCTGTAATGATCTCAGGCGTGTTGTTGTAGACGTGCTTCGCGTTGCTGAAGCCCTGCAGCTCGCCTATGCCAATGATGTTTGGATAGTTCAGCAGGTCCGCCATGTCCTTGGATGTGATATCCACGCCCGCTGTTTCCAGCGACGGACAATCCGGTACCAATGATGGCACGACCAGGCTGACGTGGTTCGGAACAACGCCGGCTTCGTCCGCCATGGCTTTCATGCCGACGCCGCCAAGGGCGTTTCCAATCTCGTGGGGGTCAGCGACCAGAGTCGTTGTTCCGGAAGGAATTGAAAGCCTTGAAAACTCCGAAATGGTCAGCATGGAGCTCTCAAAGTGCATATGTGAATCAATAAATCCCGGCGCGAGATAACGGCCGGATACGTCTATCACGAGTGTCTTGGGTCCGATCAGCTTGTCTGAGTCACAGACGCCGAGAATGTATTTTCCCTTGATGGCAAGGTCGGATTTATAAATTTCTCTCGTGATGACGTTGACAATATTACCGTTCAGAAGGACGACGTCAGCGAATTCGAAATCACCCATCAGGGCATCGATCATCTGGCGGTACTCCATTGCTTGTTTGATCAGCTTTGGATCCATCATGTCGGCTGTGTCACCACCTTATTTTTTATGGTCGAACAAATCCGTCCGGATGTCCACACCGTCTATAATTCCAACGATAGCGGCATCTATGGAGGATTTTGGTTTGTTGGCGGCATTTCTTGAAGCTGTGCCTGTGGAATACATGACAAACTCCCCGATACCTGCGCCTACTGTATCCACAGCAATAAACGGCTCACCGACCGGTTCTTTGTCAATGTTGACAGGCTGAGTCAGAAGAAGCTTGCTCCCGACAAGGCCTTCCTCTTTTCGCGTTGCGACTATGGTACCTATGACAATGGCTGTTCTCACCTGTAATCTCCCCTAACGCTTGGCGTACTACCTTTTGTCTACGATCTCAACACCCATTGACTTTGCCAGATCCTTCGCGAGAGGTGTGATAATCATACCCTTTTCAAGCACGATTTGCCGGCTTGAGGCAGGAAGCGCTCTGAGCCAGGATTCTGTGACCACGCGCGTCTGACCGTTCAAAGCTGGTTGCCCTGACGCAGCGGGTCTGGCCGTCGAAGATGGCGCTGTTTGGGCAGCTGCGGTCCGTACAGCATTTTCGCGCTGTGTCCCCGTTCTGGTCCTCTCCGCGCCAGCTCTGCTGTTTCTCATGGATCCCAGCGGATCCCGCATCAGAACAGTGTCGTAATCGTGGTGTTCAATCATGGCAGCGCCATAGTCAGCAAGGGTTTTGATATGGCTTTCCATGACCTTCTTCATCTTTGGATTGCCATCTATGGAGAACCAGGCATGCCGAATCGAATCTGTGTTGGCTATAACCCGAACGTTTTGCAGCAAGAACTGCCACAGCAGCATGGAAGGAAAATCGTCCTGAATGCCTACTGCAACTTTTGCCAAGGTATTCTGCGTCAGGTTCGGGACTATGACCACATCTGTCCCTCGCACCAGGCCCTGCACACCTTCGTAACTATCTCCGGTGATCAGACGATACGGCTGCAGCGTTTCTTCAACGCGCGCCCTGCCTACAAGGTGCTCTGCCGCTTTTGACATGACCACCGTGAGCAGGTAACCGCTTTCTCTCAATTTGACCAGGCTGTTAAAGGCGCTGTCCATTGAAATATCGCTGCCTAAGAGCAGGACAGTAATTTTTCTGTCCTTCAGATCCGAAGCTTCGAGATCGATCGGTTTAACGGTCGAACCTTCAAACACCGGGAGCGCCATGTCCTGAAAGACTTTTTTCATAAGCTCTTTATTGGACAATGTGATACCTCCCTATCAGGGCTGATCTGTCAGCCGCTGTCCCTGTTCTATGCGTTTCCGAGAATGACGCGCTCAACTTCAGAGTGCGGTCTAGGAATAACGTGGACGGAGAACAGTTCGCCAACGCGGGCAGCAGCGTCAGCACCGGCGTCCGTAGCAGCCTTAACAGCGCCGACGTCACCTCTGACCATAACTGTAACGAGACCAAAACCGATCTTTTCATAACCAACGATCGTGACATTTGCTGCTTTAACCATGGCGTCTGCTGCTTCAATTGCGCCTACGAGACCTTTAGTTTCGATTAATCCCAATGCCTGACTCATGTTTTTTTCCTCCTCAAATGTGTGTTTTTAAATTGCCTAAGCGCGACGGGCGCTCAATTCCGGGGTTGATGCTTCAGCTGAAGCGTCCTGGGCATTTTCGTCCTCAGACACTTCAGTTTCTGCCGATGGTTCCGGCTGAGCTCCCTCTTGAGACGTTTCCGTTTTGTTTTTTCTGAACATTTCAATAAGTTTATCCACATCAGAATGCGGACGTGGAATGACGTGGGATGATATGACTTTGCCAACTGCGCTGGCAGCCATGACCCCTGCGTCCACCGCCGCCTGCACCGCAGCGACTTCGCCTGCGATACTGACTGTCACGCTGATGATCTTGTCGACGCCAATGACTTTCTCTACACCGACGCACTGAACATCCGCTGCCTTAAGCGCCGCGTCAAGTGCCGCCGCCGCAGGCGTCAGACCTACAGATTCAATTAAGCCAAGTGCTCCTCCGGATCTCACATTAACACCTCCATGGGACGTATTCGGTTACTTGAGACGACCAAGCAGCTCGTCAAGCGACACTGCCCGACCATGGACGACGTTTGCGTTCTTTGCGCTTGCCGGTTCGACTGTTTTCGATGGCGCAGAGACCCGGGATTGAGACGTTAGGCTCTCGAGGTCCGTGCGTCTGCCGTTTTTGTCACCGCCACCATCGGCCGCCTGTCCTTTTTTGTTCAAAAGCTCAGACAGCATAGCCGCATGGCGTTCTGTCAGATGTGAGCCGCTTGAGGCCTTCACGGGCGACTTAACGCCAGGAGAAGATTCCGCAAGGTCTTTGGCACACTTTTGAACTATATGGTCCATGATTTGTTTCGTCAAAATATTTGCCATTTCAACACCTCACATCAGTTGAAGAGCATGTCCATGCCTTCTTCAGGCCGCGGTATTACGTTGATGCCAATCACTTGCCCTTTGCTGCCTGCTTCTTCTCGGGCGGCTTCGACAGCTGCTTTGACAGCTGCGACATCACCTTCGATGATCACCGCGACGACGCCCGAGCCGACAATATTAAAGTCTTTGACTACGACGTTGGCTGCTTTGACCATGACATCCGCAGCGTAGATGGCGGCGACCAGGCTCCGGACTTCAAAAAATCCGAGTGCTTTCTTCATATGTTATGCCTCCTCCAACGCTTATAGATTGGGGAAAAATTTCTTCAGATCGATAGCGTCGTATCCAGGGATGCGGGCTTTCTCAAAGCCTTTGCCCGCCTCGCCCAGTGGTTTCGTCGCATCGATACCGACTTTGTCAGACGTCATCTCAAGCAGGTGGGAAGGATCGAGGCCTGTTCCATTTGCGCCCGGGATTATGAAAACGTCCTTGGACGCCTGAACCCTTGCAGCTAAAGCGCCTTCCACATCTCCCGGATCAAAGACGTCAATGTCATCATCCACGATGACCACGTGCTTGATATCCTTACTGCTGCCCAGTGCCGCGATCGCTGCCGCTTTCCCGTCACCCGGACTTTTTTTGCTGATGGACACCACGGCGTGAAATCTGCAGCCTGCGCCAATAGTCACGTTGACATCCTTGACCTTGACAATCCTTGAGACGTGGGCATAAACCTCCATGTCGCGGATCAGACCGTTGCTTAGGTGCTCCTCTTTACACGGCGCGGAAATCTGGAAAATTGGCTGATTTCGGTGCATGACCGCGCTGACGCGGATGACCGGGTGCTTGGCGACAGCGCCGTAGTAACCCATAAGTTCACCGAACGGCCCCTCCGTGACTTCCTCATTGTAAGGAATAACCCCTTCAATGACGATTTCAGCATAAGCCGGCACTTCGAGATCCACAGTCTGGCATTTAACGACTTCCAGGGGTTCCCCTCTGAGTCCGCCGTCATAGTCATACTTGTCAACGCCGTAAAGATCACTGCCGAGCTGTGACGCCAGGCAGAAATAGTAGTCATAGCCAAGGACGACCGCAACTTCCAGGTTCTTCTTCTGCGCACGCGCTTGCTTTATTTTATCACTTAAAAAGGGCGACGTCACCAAAGCACTTATATTATTGCCGCCGTTAAACTGAAAACGCCTGATAGACGTATAGATCTTGCCATCATCCGGGTCACGAACAACCATAACACCAGCGGTTATAAAACTGGATGAGTCTAGCTCGTGAAACGTCGGAAGCGGGAAGATCTTGCCAAGGTCAATATTTCTCGTTATTATATTTTCTTTGACCGGACCGTCGGAAAGCAGTCTTGGAGGTATAGTCCGGTTGACTGCGTTCATGTATTTGAAAAGTCGCTCCTCTCGTGTTGTCCCCGTGAAATCATAAAACATTTCCCGGTCGCCAAACATGCCGCCAATTATTGGCATTTTGTGGCCTTTAACACGATTGAAAAGTACCGGCGTCGTATTGCCCAGTTTTTCGAGAATCCCGCCAATTTCAAATTTCGGGTCCGCCTCAACATTGCACTCCAGGAGTCCGTAACGATCCCGAAGGTTGCCGAGGCACGCTCTGAGCATTTGTTTTTCCAAATGCAGCACCTCCTTGTGAGGGGATAGGTTTAATGCCAGCGCTCATACAGCTTCGAATCGATCCCAAGCTGATCCAGGATCCTTCCGACCATGATGTCCACAATGTCGGCCAATGTCTCGGGCAAATGGTAGAAGCCCGGGGCTGCCGGCATAATGGTCACGCCAAGTCTGGCAAGCTTAAGCATATTTTCGAGATGAACAGCGCTGAGCGGCGTCTCCCGTGCGACGAGCACCAGTTTTCGCCCTTCTTTAATAGTAACGTCTGCAGCTCTGTGAATCAAGTTGCTGCTGATGCCGTTTGCCACAGCAGCCAAAGTGTTCATGGAGCAAGGCACAATGATCATCCCGTCAGTTTTGAACGAACCGCTGGCGATGGCGGCCGCCAAATCGTCATTCTGATAATAATAGGTCGCGAGGGATTTCACTTCCTCCAGACTGAAGTCACATTCGTGCTTCAGGTTATAGGCACCCATTTTAGAGACGACGACATGGGTTTCAACGCCCATTTGCTCCAAAGCTTTAAGGAGGGCAACTGCATAAATCATGCAGCTGCCTCCTGTAATGCCAATGACGAGCTTTTTAGTCAAAATAGGTTACTCGACTTTGTTCTCAGCGTCGCCGCCGCCGAGCCATGGATCTTCGCCTTTTTCCCAAGCTGCAATGTACTCATCAAGAGACATAACTTTTGTAAAGATGGAAAGGTCGACCAGACCATGCTGGTGCATTTCTTCAGTTTTTGAAGCAACGCAGTCGCTGAGGGTGATGACTTTGTATGCGTTCGCCAGAGCGTCAGCAGCCGTGGAACGGACACAGACGTTCGTCCAAACGCCAGTGACAACAACTGTATCAAGGCTCTCTTCCTTCAGATAAAGGTCGAGGTCAGTGTGCTGGAACGCGGAGTGTCTGCGCTTCGGAATCCTGTACTCTTCGCCTTCCGGATAAAGCTCAGGAATGAAGTCTGAACCCCATGTGCCGGCAATAGCGTGGACAGGTCTGACACGGAAGTCAGCGTCATTTTTTCTGTGTGCTTCCTGGATGTGGATGAGCTGGATGTCGTCAAGTCCGCGGGCATTGCGCTCACGTACCCAAGCAAACAGTTTCTGAAGCGGCGCAATAATGTCGTCCCCACCCGGGCAGCGAAGTGCAGCAGTTTCACCAATGAAATCGTTGAGCATGTCGATAACGACGATACCATGTCTAGGCATTTTGTCAATCTCCTTTTCTTCTGTGGTTTAGATTATGTGAGTTGTCTGGAGAGGCGAACCAAAATTGGTGCCGCCTTTCCAGATAACTTATCAGACCATTGTGTGCTTTGTGAAATTAGTCGATCACGTTGTTGAGGTTGCGTCTGTGATAGTTGTTGAAGAAGTCCGCGCCAATAGCTTTGTAATTATCAAACTGAATCTTGTTAGGAAGCACTTGAATGCTCTGGCGCTTGACGAATTGACCGAAGCCTGGCTCAACGAGAATCTTGCCCTGAACTTCATTTGGCTCTTCATGGTAGATGGAAGTGCCGCGAAGAATGGTATGAGCGACTTTGCCTTTGAGTTTCAAGCCGTGAAGCGGTGTGTACTTGTTCTTCATGAAGGAAACATCTTTGTCAATAGTCCACTCTTTTTCAAGGTCAATAATAGTCAGGTCAGCATCAGAGCCAATGTTCATGGAGCCCTTCTTAGGGAAGAGGCCGTAGTGGATCGCAGCGCTCTTGCTCAGAACTTCAACCATTCTCTCGAGGGTAAGTCTGCCTTTGTTGTAGCCTTCGCTGACGATGATGTTGACCATGGTCTCAGAGCCTGAGATCCCTGGGAACGCAGTCCAGATGTTCATGCCAGGTGCGTCTTTTTCAACTGCAGCATCATCATTGTCTTTGTTCGCCAGAATCTTGTATGGGGCATGGTCTGTAGCGACGAAGTCGACGCTGCCGTTTGCAAGGCCTTCCCAAAGCTCAATGTTGTCTTGAGTTGTTCTGAGCGGCGGCGCGATCTTCGCGTAAGCGCCGTATTCGGACATAGCTTCAGGCGCATTGAGTACGAGATAGTGCGGGCAAACCTCTGAAGTGACTTTGAGGCCGCGTTTCTTGGCTTCGCCAATCAGTCTTGCGCCAATGCCTGTGGACATGTGGACGACGTGGTAGCGCGCGCCTGTTTCTTCTGAGAATGCAATGCCGAGCTGGATCGCCGCTTTTTCAGCGAGCTCAAGTCTTGCTTCTGACCAAGCCGGTCCGTCGAGACGGCCTTCAGCTTGATATTTTCTAACGTAGTAGTCGCACATAGCAAAGTTTTCTGCGTGAACGCCAACTGCGACACCGGTTTTTTCAACTGCTTTGAAGACTTCATGCATTTCCGGGTCCGTAACGCGGTTGAAGGTCGGTACAGATGGCGTCATGTAGACTTTAAACGCCAGAACGCCTGCATCTGCCTGAGCCTGGACGTCTGCCAGCTTGCCGTCGCGAACCATGTCGCCTGTTGCGCCGCCCCAGAGGCCAAAGTCAACTACAGCCTGAGGTTTGATAGCATCGAGCTTTTCGTTCATGGAGTCCACGTCGAGAACGGATCTTGGGAACGAGCAGCATGGCATATCGATGATCGTTGTAAGACCGCCTGCTGCTGCCTGGCTGGTGCCGGTCAGGAAGGTTTCACGGTGTGTGAAGCCCGGGTCCATGTAGTGGGTATGGGAGTCGATACAGCCCGGAAGTACCAGCTTGCCGCCGGCATCCACGTAGCGCTCAGCTTCAAGACCTTCCACAGACTCAAGGAATCCTGCAATTTTTTCATTTTTGACCAAAATATTGGTCATCAGAGTGTCGTTTCCATTCATTGCTGGAACAAGCGCGTTTTTTACAATCAAATCATACTTCATGTTAATTTGACGCCTCCTTTTAAATGGTTGGACAGTGTTATTAGAACAGACCTACAATTTCTCCGCTTTCGAGGATGTCGATGTGGTTCGCGGATGGTACCTTAGGCAGACCAGGCATTCTCATGATCTCCCCGGCAAGGGCTACCAGGAAGCCTGCGCCAACAGACGCCTTGACTTCACGCACCGTGATTTTGAATCCGCTTGGTCTTCCAAGCTTCGTAGGGTCATCTGTCAGAGAGTACTGGGTTTTAGCCATACAGATTGGGAGGTGGCCTACGCCGTCTTCTTCAAACTTCTTAATATCCTTAAGCGCTTTCGATGTAAACTCCACACCGTCTGCCCCGTAGA
>WXFH01000034.1 GCA_009881125.1 Acidaminobacter sp.
GTACTATTATAACATATGGTTATGTTGTAACAAAGTAATTTGAAGGCTTACAATTTAATTCATAACTATACATAAGGCACCGCTAACCCACGACTGAAGTCACGGGTGTGCGCGGTTTTTTAATCAAAACCTATTAAGTTATATCGAGCGTACCAGCTATGGCTCCAAATAGTTGTAGGTGCCCCGCCGCCTTCTTCGCCATAACCAGCATGGACAGACTGGAAGGTATCAATATAACCATCAGGTTCATCAAAATTGCCATTCCCATTGTAGTCATAGCGGTCCCAAACATCAAACTGACTTAAATAGGCATTGATCTCAGCAGGTGTCTTCCCTGCTGCAATCTGAGATGCATACCAGCTGTTGACGCTGTCTTCAAGGAAGTACCAAACATTGGAATCAGGATTATCATCATAATCCACAAGATTACCAGGCACTTCCACCCAATCCGTCACATCCCCATGCACCGTGTAACGGTTGGAAGACTGCTCAATGTAATAGTTGCGCATGGAATTCGCGCCTTTGGCATCATCGAATAATAGGTCCATGTAATAGTCCCGGCTAAAGTCAGGAACCCAAATCGTTGTGTTGTCAACCGCTCTGTCCGGTTCAGGCATTGAGTTATGCGCTAAATCCGCAAACTCCCCAAGCACAGTCCAAATAGCCCCTTCTCCTTCGCGGGCCAGTTCAACAAATTGCCCTTTGGCGACTTCGACTGTATTGCCAGCATCCTTGCCACTTAATTTTGCTTCTAAAGCCTTACCCTTCAACTCCAATTGCTCAGTGGTGAGTGGATCTGGCTTATTGTCCATTTTGGGTGCTTCTTCGACACCCTCCTCAACATTACCGTCCCGATCGTTCACAGCATAGCCTGCAGGCATCATCCCCCAAACGAGGATGGCCATCAGCAACAATAGCCCAACTTTTTTCAAACACATTTTCAAGACCTCCAAATTGTATACAGGTTGCATTGCCAACATCTCTTAACCTTACATAATCTAGAATAAACCTCAACATCAAGCACACTTACATGGCCACCCCCTTTTTTAGCAGTATTTTCCCCAATAAAAAAACCGACCTAATTTCTTGGTCGGTTACGCTTTTGGCTCCTGTGGGGAAACGCGTCCATATGGTCCTCACATTCATCACTTCCGCTACATTTATACCCATTTTTTAAAAACTTATTTGCAAGCCATTTCAATTCCCCAGTCCTTCGATCAATTTCTTGATGCCTGATCCGACTCATAGTCCCCACTTGCCCTTCAATCTCCCAACTCTCTCCCAAATATGCTATCCTTAAGTATGATGAAACTTTTCACCCTATTCACACGTCTAAAATTAAAGCATTTTCTGCCGATGGTCTCATTAATCGCCGCATCACCCATCAACCAATATTGGGGGAATTCACACCATGATCTTTAAACTTGATTCATCACCAAAACTGCTCCTCTTCGCAGCAAAAAACAAAAAAATCAAAGCCGCCCTGCTCACCACCTTTTTGGCCGCGTCCTTCGGCCTCCTGACTTCAACCTTTGCCGCCCCAGCCACCACCCCACCAGTCAACCTCATCATCGACGGCCAGACCATCACCGCAGAACCAGCGCCTATGATCAAAAACGACCGCACTGTCGTTCCTCTTCGCGTCGTTTCCGAAACCCTGGGCGCCGAGGTCACCTGGAACGCGGCCGACCGCTCCGTTTTGATTGAAAAAGGCACCAGAACCATCCTCCTCAGAATCGACCGCAGCCTCGTGGACTACACCATCGACGGCCTTAAGCAGTACCAGTTCAGCGACGTACAGCCCTTCATCCATCAGGACCGGACCTTTGTGCCCCTGCGCCTGATCAGCAACGCTTTGGGCGTGGGCATTTCCTGGGAGGGCGAGACCCGAACCGTACGTGTGGATTCTTCGACGAGCGCAGTGATCGAGCCTTTCTTCGACATCAAACTCACCTCGATCAAGCCTAACGCCCTCATCCCCGGCACCACCACCCTTCAGTCGGCCTTTACGGCCGCGCCCCCAGCGAATGCCGCCAAGATCAAATACCTCCTGGTGGATCCTTCAACCGGTAAGGGTTTGGTGATTGCCCAAGGCAGCGATTTGTCCGGTTCCTACACCTGGAATCCTAAAATGAGAGACCAGGGCGCAAAAGTCCTCACCGCAGCCCTTTATTCTGAAAGTGGCCAGTTCCTCGGCGGCGATGCAGTTCCCGTAACCATAAGTATCAGTCCTGCTGTGGCCTTGATGGTCACCGGCGTTGAGGCCGGCCAACCCGCGACGGGCACGGTCAACCTGAGCGCACGCCTCAACTTTGGCGCAGCTTACGTGAAGTATGAGATCGTTCATCTCGCTACAGGGAAAACCCTCGCCACAGACGTCCAAGATCCGCTGGGCACTTACGCGTGGACCCCAACTGTAGAATATAACGGCGACGTGGCTCTGAAGGTCACCGCCTATGATCAGAAACATCAAGCCTATCCGGGACAAACCGTGACCCTCGCGGTGAATGTGCCACGGCGCCTCGCCCTGGGCGGCGTCAAGGCCGGGCAGACCATCAGCAAACCGGTCTCCCTCATAGCCGTTCGAAATTTTGATGCTCAGGCGACCGAATATATCCTTCGTGATCCCGTCACTCAGAAAGAAGAGTACCTGGCTCAAATCCCTTACGGCGCTCACGTCTGGTTCCCTGGACCGGCTTACTCAGGCAGCAAGGAGCTTCTGGTCCGTGTCAAGGACATGACTGGTGAGTGGTATACCAGCGATCCCGTGGCAGTTGTGCTCAGCGGCTCCAACCGGCTGCTCCTTCGAGGCGCAGGACCGGATCAGGTCATCACCACCGCTGTCCCTGCCAAGCTCAGCGCCCTGAGCAATTTTGAACTCTCCGGGATTCGCTACATCCTAACCCGGACATCGACGGGCAAACAAAAAATTGTCGCGTCCCTCCAAGGCAGCGCGACTGAATTCACCTATACCCCGGTCCCTGGCGATGATGGCCAGTACAAGCTCAAAGCCGTGGCCACGACAACTAACGGCCAAATTGTTGAAACCGAGGAAGTTGCTGTCATGGTCTACACGGGCAAGATCTATGGACCGCAGCCCATTATTGAAAAAAGCAAATTCCTCAGTATGGCCTCCAATCTGGCGGTGTACGATTTCCGCCAGTCCGGCATGTCCGCCGCCCTGCAAGCCGCTCAGGCGATCCTCGAGACCGGATGGGGCCAGAGCGTCCCCGTCGACAAATACACCGGCCGCCTTTCCTCCAACCTCTTTGGCATCAAGGGCAGCGGTCCTGCCGGCTCCGTCACCTCCAACACCTGGGAAGAATACAACGGCGTTGCCTTTAGAGTGGATGCGAAATTCAGAGCTTACTACAGCGCCAACGAAAGCTGGGCGGACCACAAGAAATTCTTGCTGACCGGTGCCCGCTACGAAACCTTCCGCACCGTGATGTTCGACAGCAGCCTCGGGGCATGGGCGTTGAAGCGTGCCGGTTATGCCACCGACTCGAAATATCCCATCAAATTGATGGATTTAATTGAAACCCATCAGCTCTACAAGCTGGACGAAATCGATTTGTAAGACGAAAAGAAGTGAGATCATCGCTCCCGATGACCTCACTTCTTTCATTTCAAATGAAACTGGGTGTCTGACACCCAGTTTCTTTCCAAAAGAAACTTGGTGTCAGACACCCAGTTTCTTTCCAAAAGAAACTCGGTGTCAGCGGCTTAAGCCTATCAACCCCCAGTTTCCTTCCGCTTTCTAACTGCGACCACTTACACCGCCGCTTCTTCACTGTATTGAAGCAAAGCCTCAATGTCGCCTTCAATCTCCTCCGGCTTCACTGTCGGTGAATAACGCTTGACCACGAGTCCGTCCTGATTCACCAGGAATTTCGTGAAGTTCCACTTGATGCTGCTGCCAAGCACTGCCTGGTTTATTGATTTCAGCTTGCCCAGGAAGCCTTCGCTCTCTTTATTCTCTGCGTCCGATGGTTTCTGAGCCTTCAAGTACTTATAAAGCGGATCCGCGTTCTCGCCATTGACATCGATTTTTCCAAAAGTTTTAAAAGTTGTGCCAAAATTGAGCTGGCAGAAGCTGACGATCTCTTCATTCGTTCCAGGCGCTTGATTCAGGAACTGATTGGACGGGAAGTCCAGAATTTCAAAGCCACTGTCCGCATATTTCTCATAAAGGGACTGAAGGCCGTCATACTGCGGTGTAAGCCCGCAAGCCGTGGCAGTATTAACGATCAGAAGCACCTTGCCTTTATAGTCATTAAGTAAAACATCCTTATTCTCTGCATCTTTGACGATAAATTCATGTACTGACATAGTGAGCACCATCCATTCCTTATATTGTGTGTTGACTCTGGTTGTTTTGAGGAGCAGCTTATTTATATTTGATACAATTGTATTGTACACAATATATATGACGTCGTCAACCCTTTTATTGACTTTCTAATAAATATTTCATACAATTTAATTGTACAATAGATAAATCGACAGGAGGTCATACTACCATGACAACCAATGACGATCTGTTAAAGCTCGACAATCAGCTTTGTTTCGCGCTCTATGTTGCTTCCAAGGAAATCATCCGCCTATACAAGCCCCTGCTGGATCCCCTTGGTCTGACCTATACGGGCTACATTGTCATGCTTGTCCTCTGGGAGAAAGACCAAATCACCATCAAAGAACTGGGTGAGCGCCTTTCCCTGGACACCGGCACCTTAACCCCGCTTCTTAAAAAAATGGAGGCCGATGGTCTCCTTTCCCGACGCCGCAGCCCACTGGACGAACGCCAGGTCTACATCTGGCTGACCGCAAAAGGCAAGCAGCTTAAAAACCCGGCGCTGGAGGTACCCAAGCAGATGATCTGCGCCTTGCCATCAGATCTGGAATCCACCGGCAACCTGCTCGTCGATCTGCATCGTCTGATTGGCGCAATAAAAAAGTGAATTTAACGCAGTAAACTGTTGAAAACAATTTGAAAGCGGGGTCAGCGGCCTTTGGCCTATTGCCCACCTTCTTCCACAAAAAAAGATCAAGCAGGCGCCAAAAGGCATCTGCTTGATCTTTTTTTAGTGGCTCAATTCTTTCTTCTTAAACTTATCCTTGAGCTTCACAGCCAAATCATCAAACAACGTATAGGTCACCGGCACGACCAGCAAAGTCAGCATGGTTGACAGCGACAGACCGAAGATTATAACCGTCGCCAGAGGCGCCTGCATCTCGCCGCCTTCGCCTAATCCAAGGGACATAGGAATCATGGCCAGGACCGTGGTCAGTGTCGTCATCAGGATTGGTCTGAGACGGGTTGGACCGGCTTTGATAATTGCCTCATTGCGCTCGTGGCCGTTGTGCCTCAGCATATTGATATAGTCGATCAAGATGATCGCATTGTTGACGACTATACCCGACAACATAATAATCCCAATAAACGCAGGGACATTAAAGGTCCTCCCTGTAAGCGCGAGTCCAATTGCTGCCCCCGAAAATGCCAGCGGCACTGAGAACATGATGATGAACGGCTGAATCAGGGATTCAAACTGCGCCGCCATGACCATGTAAATCAATAGCAGCGACAGAATCAGCGCCAGCACCAGAGATGAAAACGCATCCACGATCTGCTGATACTGTCCGCCAATAGTCAAATCATACCCTTCCGGCAAAACGAGCTCGTCCAGATAAATCTGGAGCTCATCTGTCGCGCTGCCGACATCTCGGTCAAAGAGTTCTGAGCTCACCGTCACATAGCGCACCTGATTTTTCCGGGCAATACTGACCGGGCCTTCATCAATCTGAATGTCAATCAAATCACCCAGTCTCATGACCGAACCGGTCGGTGCCGTGAATTTCAAATCCTGTAGATGTTCAAAGGTTGAAGACTTGTCCTCGGGCAGCTGGACGCGGACGTCGATCTCGTCGCCCTCCACTCTATAGCGCGTCGCCACTTGTCCCTGGAGCGCGCTCCGTATGGCAGAGGCCACCTGGATGTTGGTGATGCCGTACTGTGACGCCTTTTCCTTGTTAACGAAGATTTGGGCTTCGGGGCGACCATCGGCAATACTCGAACTGATTTGTCTGGTTCCTTCCACGCGCTGTATCTTTTCCTCAACCTCTGCGGCAATCTGCCCCAGCTGCTCAAAATCAAAACCCGAGATCTCGACGGAAATTGCATCGCCGCCCATACCGGATGCGCCGCCACCCATCATCATAGTGACCTCGGTGACGTCAATTTTGGCGCCCGGGATCAGCTTAACCTGATTTCGGATCGCTTCGACGACCTCAGCAGTGCTCAGCCGCCTGTCCCCCTTTGACACCAGCGTCGCGCTGATAGAAGCGACGTGGGAATCGGTCGAGGCAGACATCATCATGCTGTCGCCCCCGCCAATAGTCGTAAACACCTTCTCAACCTCCGGCGTTGCCGCCAGCAGACTTTCCACCTGAGAAGCGACCAGATTTGTCTCCTCAAGCTGGGTACCCTGAGGCAGCTCAATACTGACCGTGAACTGACCCTGATCCGTTGCCGGAATAAATTCAACGCCAATCACTGGAACAGCAAATACAGAAGTCACCAATATGACAAGGGCAATCATCACCGTCAGCTTTCGACGCTTCAGCGCCCCCACCAGGACGCGCTGATAATAGGCATCTACTCTGTCGAAGAATCTGCCCCAACCATCAAAGACGGCATCCAGGAAGGTCTTCTTTGGCTTGTCCGTTTTGGCCATGGCCAGCATTTTTGAGCTGAGCATAGGCACGACCGTCAAAGCCACCGCCAGTGAGGCCAGCAGTGAAAACGTCACTGTCAGCGCCATTTCCTTAAAGATCTGGGCTGCTATACCCTCCGTAAAAATAATGGGGAGAAAGACCACCACTGTGGTCAGCGTCGAGGCCGTAATGGCGCCGCCCACCTCTTTGGCGCCCTTGATAGCCGCGTGGAACCGCCCCTCTCCCTGCTGCCGGTGCCTGAAAATATTCTCCAGAACGACTATAGAGTTGTCGACCATCATGCCGACCCCCAGCGCCAGACCACCCATGGAAATCAGGTTGAGGGTCGTGTCCGCCAAGTACATCAAAATAAATGTCGTAATGATCGACACCGGAATAGCGATGCCTATGATCAGAGTCGTCCTGAGGTTTCTCAGAAAGATAAACAGGATCAAAACCGCGAGGCTCGCGCCCATGACTGCGTTCGTCGACACGTTGCTGATGGCCAGTTCGACAAACTGCCCCTGGTCAAAGACCAGCTGGATGTCGACCTCCGGATTGTCCTTCTTGATCTGCTCGATCTCTTCCTTGACCAGATTGACCACCGCGACCGTATTTGCCGTCGTTTGCTTCTGGATCGAGACGCCAACACTATTCTCTTCGTTCATCCGGGTGAGGGTGGCCTGGTTCTTCAGCCCATCGTTGACTTCCGCCAGGTCATAAAGATAAACGACTCCGCCCGATGGCAGCGCTATCGGCATATCCTTGATCTCTGAAACGGACGAAAACTCGCCCATGCTCTTCACAATGAGATTCTTGCTGCCATATTCCACACTGCCGCCAGGAAGATTGATGTTCTCCGACTGCAGTACGGAGACGATTTGATTGAAGCTGATCCCATAGCCCGTGAGTTTGTCCGGATCCAGCACCACCTGAATTTCCCGCTCGACGCCGCCGGTGACGTTGACCGAACCCACGCCGTCCAGGCGCTCCAGGCGCATTTTCACCACGTCTTCTACATATTGCTTGAGTTCAATGTCGTCCTGAGTGGATGAAAATACGCCTATCTGAACAACCGGCAGCATGTTGGGATCCATCTTGAGGACCATAGGATTATTGGTGCCCTCCGGCAGGAAACCTCTGATCAGGTCTATTTTTTCCCTCATCTGCAGCGTGGCGAAGTCCATGTCGGTGCCATCATTAAACTCCACAATAACCACGGAGCTGCCCTCTGAGGTCTGGGACTGGATGCTCTTCATGTTGTTGACCGAGCCCAGAGCATTTTCAATATTGCGCGTAACGAAGTTCTCCACTTCCTGAGGACCGGCGCCCTCGTAACTCGTCACAACAATGGCAACTGGCACTTCAAGACTTGGCATAAGGTCAATAGGCACACGCATAAACGACACGACGCCCAGTACCACAATAATCAGCATCATCATGATCACCGTGACCGGACGCTTAATGGAAAGTTCAGAAATATTCATAAGTCTTCCCCCTCCGCTTAGTCCACCACGGTGATTTTAGATTTGTCCTGAAGGTAGTTCTGACCTTTGATGATAACTTTATCGCCTTCAGCGATCTCACCGGAAACTTCCACGAATTCACCGTTGGAAAGGCCTGTGGTCACTTCCCTGCGCACTGCCATGTCGCCTTCGACCACAAACACAATGCTCTTGCCGTTGTCGTCCAGTACCGCGTCCATTGGTACAACCAAGGCTTCGGCGCGGGCGTCAGTAGTCAGGTCGACCGTGGCGAGCATACCGCCTTTGATCATGCCATCGGCATTCGCGACTTCGATTTTAATCAGGTAGGCCTGGGTACGCGGGTCGGCGCTTGGGCTGATGGCCGTCACCTTACCATTATAAGATCCCGAACCGGCGGATTCAATCTCCAGTTCAACGGTTTCACCCATAGTCACCGTATTTACCAGTTCCTGCATGACGCTGATTTCCACGACCACCGTCGAAAGGTCAACCAGGGTAAACGCGGGCACTGCGCCGGAAATAAGTTCGCCTTTGGTGGCATTTCTCACTGAAACAATGCCGCTGATAGGCGCTGTGACGCGGGCGTTCTCAAGCTGGTTTTTAGCCAGATCATAAGACGCCTGGGCCTGCTGAACCTGAGCGCTGGCGATGGCAGCATTTTCTTTGTTGATCGTCGACTCCGTCAGCTCGACGGCCTTCTTCGCGGTTTCATACTGCGCCTGGGCAGTCGTGAAGCGGGTCTGTGCTGAGTCCAGCTCAAATTTTGAAACGGCGCCTGCGTCATACAAAATCTTGGCGCTGTCCAGAGCGGTCTGAGCATCCTTGAACATGAGCTCAGCCTGAAGCAGGCTGGACTTCAGCTGGACGAGCTGCAGTTCCACAGATCCGCCGCTGGAGCGGGCCAGATTCGCGCGGGCAGAGTTGAGCCCCGCCTGGGCCTGCTGAACCTGAAGGCGGATATCCTCATCTTCGACAGAGAAAAGCAGGTCACCTTTGCTGACCACTTGTCCGACCTCGGCATTGACCTGAGTCACAGTGCCCGGCATTTTGGCAAAGACGCTGACCTCCTGAACCGGCTGGGTCTTGCCCACAACCGTCCGCAAGTTTTCAATGCTGGTCTTCTGAATCTCAGTGACGCTGACTGCCACAGCTTGGACCTCCGGGGTTTCAGCGGTGTTGGTATTGTCGCTGCACCCTGTCAGCAAAGTCAGGCCCAGGGTCACTATCATAAGTGCGCTAAAAATTTTTTTCAAAGGGCACCCTCCATTAAACGTCAGATACTTCATTTTTCATGAAGATCGACTTGATTTCACTAAATAATTCATTCAGTCTTTCAATTTCCAGATCATTATAGTCTTCCAGTCTTTCGAGCATCAACTCCGTCACCTTTTTTCGCTGGTCATCAAAAAACGCTTCACCCTTTTCGGTCATCTTCAGCAGCACCACACGGCGGTCGGTTGGTGACAAAATCCGCTCAATATAGCCTTCTTCGATCAGCTTGTCCGCCATAACCGTCAGGTTGGGTTTTGAAATCATCAGCTTCGAGCCATAATAAGACATGGGCTTCTCGCCCTCCGTGCTGACAAAAAACAGAAGTTCCATCTGTTGCCTCGTAATCTCGCAGCTGCCCAGATCCTTCGAAAATTTCTTGTGAAGCACCGGCACCAAAGTCATTATAGATTCAATCAGAATTCTCCGATCCATCCTCAGCCTCCATTCCGTTATTATTCTGTTTAATAGTTATGTTTAGTAACTATTATAAAATGTAACATTTAAAAAAGCTGGCGTCAATCCGGCAAAACAAGTAATTTTGAGGAAGTTGGAATCAGGCCTCAATAGGCTTGGGCCTGCTTTGGCCTATGACTATCACCCCCGCCTTTCAATTCAAAAAAATATGCCGATGGTCACTTCAACCACCAGCATCTCTCGTACATTCACTTAATTTAATAGGTCTGCTCATTCCAGAAGAACACATCCAAATCCACTTGACCTGCAGCGTTCACTTCCACACCTTCTGCTTCGAGCAATCGTTTTTGCGTTATAAACGCCTCAGGGGCACTGAATGCAATCTTCCCCTGAGCATTGACGACCCTGTGCCAAGGCAATCCGTGACTGCTGCTCATGGAATGGAGAATGCGGGCTACTTGACGGGCAGCCCGGGGATTTCCTGCCCTAAGCGCAATTTGGCCATAAGTCGCCACTTTGCCCGCCGGGATGTTTTTTATGATTTCAATGGTGCGTTCCGTAAATGGTGTCATGGTTCAGCAGCTCCTAAGTGCGGATTTTAGTCAAGGTGTTGACCCTATGGTTATTTTGCGGCTGATTTCTTCCTGGCCTTTTTCTCTTCAGCAAGCCTTTGATTCTCCTCAACCCGAAACAGCACAATCCTGCGAATTAAATCGTAAGGAATGGGCTGATCCAGGGGAAACTGAACTGAGCCTTTCGCCCATTTATAGACAGAGATTTCATCCTTAAAAGCCTCGATACCGCTTGGCGCGGGATAAAAACCAATATGATTTTTAAAGGCGGCAAAATGCACCAGATTGCCATGAAATACAAAGGTTGGCATCTGGTAGCTGAAGGCCTCCGCAGCATCAGGCGCCGCCTCCTGAATAACCCTGCGAATCTCGCGAAGCCGGTCCTGAAGCGCCGGTTCACATTGAGAGATATAGTCGTCTATTATACTGGATTGCCCTGACATTTTTAGCCTCCTCTTCATGACGCCGCAAATAAACTTAATAATACCGCCCAACTTGATCCATGTAGTCCTGATATCTGGATCCAAAAGTTTCGAGACACCAGCGCTCCTCAGCCAGAATCAGCCAGTGGACTGAAATCTGAAAAGCGACGAGCAGCATTAAAAGCGAAAATGAGCCCGTCAAGATGACGCATCCAACAAAAATAATGAAATAAGTTATATACATGGGATTTCGAGACCACTTATAAAGACCACCGGTGATTATGCCGCGCCTCGAAGGTCTTGAAAATTGGCCGACCGAAATGACGTAGCCTATCAAACCCAAAAGGTAAATGACAGCGCCAACAACTGAACAAGTCGTGTTGAACTTAATTTCAAAAAAGTATAACTGCAAAACCATAGCGGCGTTAGTGAGCTGATAGACCCAAAAAGCCCATTTCTCTTTTCCAATGAGCGGTGGAAAATGCGCGAGCCTTTTGAGAGCGTCTTTGTCAAATAAGTTTGGCAGCGCGTAACGGATTAACAAGACGGGAAACACAGTCCAGATCGCATTCACGTGGCTCACCACCCAAATCAGATTTTTTTCTGAGGATTTTGCAATATGAGCGTCATGTAACCCTCCTATAATTAAGTGGGATTGCGTATACCTCAGGAGACCATCGGCAAACCTATCACCTCATTCATCCCCTTTATAGTGAGCACTGAAACGCGAAATTTCGACATTAATCGAAAAAAAGAAGACGTCATCCTCCGCCATAAGCTTTGAGATGCCATCTTCCGGATGACTTTTAAATTGAGCGGCTCACTACTTCCGCTTGCCCCCGCGCTTCACAAAATCCTGCTCAATGTCTGCCTTCCAGTCCTCGGTCAGTTCCCTATTCGCCCTTACTGCGCTGACAGCTTCACTGACAGACCTGAAGTTCAGCTGGGTCCCGGCTTCATCTGCATGGTAATTGGCTGCGCGGTCGGCATTTATGCCAAACTTGGCCGCGGTCTTGATGGCGTCAATGTTGGCACCGAGGAAAATAAACTCCCAGCCATAGCGTTCCTTTTGATGGCGAATCATGTCGTAAATTTTTTTGTAGGTATATTCCTGGCTGGCATTTTCCATGCCGTCCGTGGTGATGACGAACAGTACCTTGTCCGCCCGGGCTTCTGGTGCGGTGTGACGGTGAACATTGATGAGCTTCTGGATCGACTGTCCAATAGCGTCCAGCAGCGCGGTCGTCCCACGCACATAGTATTCGCGTTCTGTGATAGGACGAATGCCTTTCAGCGGAATCCTGTCGTGCAGCAGCTCATAGCGGTCGTCAAAGAGCGCCGTGGTGATGACGGCGTCGCCGGGTTCCTGTTTTTGCTTCTCAATCATGGCGTTGTACCCGCCTATGGTGTCACTTTCCAGCCCCGACATGGATCCGCTGCGGTCCAGAATAAAAATCAGTTCGGTGAGGTTTGCGGCTTGCGGTTTGTTGTCCATTTTCTCAGTCATAGCTTTCATAATTTAAAACCTCCCTGGTATTGGATGCCATAAGCATACCAATTTCGGGAGGTCGGATGGTCGCCTCGGAAGCGACAATTTAAACCGGTCAAGACAAGGCAATATATCTAAATCAGATTTGATCCTCACGCACCGAGGAGCGCCTGATCGTAGGCAAACAAGACCTCGTTGATTTTGAAGATATCGTAGATTTCCATTTCAATGAAATAGGAGATGATCAGGTCAAAGCGGCTGCTGCGGGACAGGGTAAAGCCGGCTTTGCTCAGCAGTTCCCGGGTCTCTCCCAGGTCCAGTCTGAGGGATATGGCGAAAGCTATGGCTGTCGCTTTGCTGGGGCTGTACTCCGGCTGGCTTCTGATCTTCGAAAACAGCCGCCGGTCAATGTTGGCCTTCTTGTAGGCTTCCACGTCCGTCATGCCCTTCTCGTCGATCAGCCTCAGGAGCATGCCTGAAAACGATTCGTCCAGCCGGTCCAGCCGGTCCTCCAGCGTCATCTCTTTGCTTATGGACGCCGATGGACGATTCACAGACTCCATTACACTGACATCATAATGTTGCAGGACACGCCCACGTTCGCTAACTGCACGCTCATCCACATAATGATCGTCTATATACTGATCAATTGATTCAACCAGCTTCTGGCTCAGGACAAACGCCTTCTTGTCGAACAGCACCAGGTAAACCTCGAGCTCATGCTTCATTAAAAACTCACTGATGGCCGTTATAGCCACACGCAGGGCTTCATCCTTAGGGTAGCCGTAAATGCCAGAGGAAATCAGGGGAAAGGCGATCGAATTTAAATTATGCTGAACGGCCAGAGTCATGGAGCGAGTGTAGCAGCTTCTCAGGAGTTCTTCCTCCTTGTTCCCGCCACCCTGCCAGATGGGCCCTACCGCGTGAATGACGAATTTCGCCGGAAGCCGGTAGCCTTGGGTGATCACTGCGCCGCCCACGGCACAGCTGCCTATGCGGTTACAATCGGCCTGGAGCTCTCTTGGTCCCGCTGCCTCAAAGATAGCGCCGCACACACCGCCGCCCATCTGCAGCCCGGCATTGGCCGCATTGACAATGGCATCCACATTCATTTTGGTAATGTCATTTCGAACAAACTTTAACGGCATGGGCTCAGCCTCCTGGTCACAGTGTATAAAAGGTGGTGAAACTCGGGGTTGAAACTCGGGGTTGATAGGCGCTAGCCGCTGACACCCGGTCTTAGGTGAAACTCGGAGTCTGACACCGAGTTTATCACCCCGAGTTTATCCTTCTTTTTCCCATCTTACCACTTTTATGCTGCCAAGAGGTATCCCAATTTTTTATAAGCGATAACTATTGTGCCTCAGTCTTCTCAATGAAAATCTCCATCCCTGGATACATTGCCCTGAGCTCATCCAGCATTTCCACAGCAAGGGCTTCAGAATCCAGCTGTCCAATCTCCAGGAAAAAGAGATCGCTTTCCGTTGCGGAAGGCAAAATCCTGCGCTTTGGATACTGATTCATGATGGTTTCTTCCAAGATCGCCAGACCTTCGCCACGCGGCATGTCCACAGTTCGAACTCGATAGCTCTCCAAAGCTGCGGCCGCCTCGGAAGAGGTCTCTACCTCCACTACCAAGCTCGCAGGTGACGCCATCTCGCGTATTTCGTACGAAATAGACTCCGAAAACACAATCATAAAGCGGACCATGGAGTCATCCAGCGTGACGACAGGATAGACCGCTGTTACAAGCGGACTCTCCTTGATTTTTTCAAAATCCTCTAGCGCCGAGAGCATTCTGACGCCGCTGATTTCAAACAACAGCGTTTCAGGCTTTTGCGCATAGACGACCTTATAGGCACTGGCAAGGTCTTGCGACGCGCCGTCCTGGTCGAAATGGATGATGAACTGCGCCTTTCCGTTCTCAGTTTGTGTGCTGATTCCACTTATATCAGTGCCATCAGTGACCATTCCGCCGCTTGCTTTGCCGTCCGTGAAGGTCAGTATTTTGACCAACTGACCCAAAACAGGGATCTCTGCCAGTTTACTTGCGAACATGGGCGAAGCATTTAGACTGCCTACAAAAATTACCAGCGCCGCAGCTGAAGCATAAAGAACACGCCTAAGTGCCTGCGAATACTTCCGTTCTCCAGAATTAATTTTTCGTGTCATAGTCTGCTTGTCACGTTGCCCCTCAAGAATCGCATTATTTATGACCTCATCCAATTTCTCAGGTGCCTTCAACTCACGATAATTCATTTTCATATGATTTAATGCTTGAACCCGCTTATTCAAACACTTCGACCTCCTTTAACTCAATTCTCAGCCGCTTCACAATTCTGTGCAGCTGACTCTTCACCGTGCCCAGCGGCATTTCCATAATCCCGGCAATTTCTTCGAGTTTCAGATCCTCAAAGTATTTCAGATGAATCAGTCTTTTCTGAGTCTCATCCAGTCCCTGAATGGCCTCCCTTAAGTCCATGACAGCCTCGGTATCCATTCCCTGATTTGCTGAGGCTCCAACCCAGACTTCAGGGGCTTGGGCGCCATTTTCCCTTTTTCTGAGCACATCCACCGCACAATTGATCAGGATCCGGATCAGCCAGCTTTTCATATAAGCTTCCTCTTTCAATTTCTCCTGATTGACAATAGCCTTGTACGTGGCCTCCTGAACCACATCCAATGCGTCCTGCTCGTTCTTGACATAACTGTAAGCAATCCGGTAAAGCTGGAGTTTATGCTCTTGTATTAACTCAATGAGCGCTGCTTCCCGATCCTGCAGCTGATTTCTCTTTTTTCCAAACACCGCTGCGATCCCTCCTTTCAAGATTCACCCATTAGACCATCGAGGAGATTAAAAGGTTTCACTACGCTAACAAAAAACCATCGGCAAAAACAAAAGCTCTGCCGATGGTCCCTTAATCCCACCATTATCCTTAAGTTGAATCAGTCTGTCGTCTTATTACTTCCCCACCAAATGGCGCAGTGCCGCGACGGGTTCATAAAACAGCATCCTAGGCCCTGAATACCGCATGACCTCCCGGATCCGGTCCCGCATCTCAGGACTGTAGCAATGCACTGAGCACTTAGAGCAAAACGGTTTCTCAGAGCCAAATTTGCAGCGCTCTAACCGAGTCAGCGCGTAAGAAGCCAACGCGTCGCATTCAGAACAGACGGATGCCTTGTTGTGGTGCCCCTTACAGTAGATCTCGATCATTTTATTCACAACGCGTTTTTCCATCTCTATTCTGTCCTTGTCTATACGAATCACCTTTTACATATTTACCAATTTTATGCCCGAGTAAACCGCGTAATGGAGGACGACAAAAGACCATCGGCAATAACAAAAGCTCTGCCGATGGTCCCGTAATCCCACAATGCGCCTAAAGGTCAACCCGTCTGCCTTCCTCCGCCGAGAGGTAGGCGGCGTACACCAGCTTCACGCTTTCCGCTGCCAGGTCAAAGTCGCTGACCGGATGGCGGTCAAACGCGACGCATTCAACAAAATCCTGAAGCTCGCCGGTATAGCCTCTGAGGACTTCATCCGACACAAAGGAGCGGTTCCACCCCAGCTTGTTCGGAATCATTTCCGCCAGATAGATGTCCTCAATCTTTTCCTCATCCAGGAAATAGGTCTGAAAGTAATCCGTAGGCGCGACGTTGCAATTGAAGGTCGCGTCGTTCGCGTAGACATCAATATAGGTTTTGGTCCCGCCCAGATAGGTATCCGAGCCTATGACCAGGGCTTTAGTCCCGTCCGAAAAGGTCAGGGTGACGGTGATCGTGTCTTCCACATCAACAGGGTTGGCGCTGAGGTGCCTGCGTTCTTCCTCGGTGAGCCTAGGAACCACATACCCGGCATCCGCCGTGACACTGACCACCTTCATGTCCTCGCCTTTAGAAGCAGCCTCAGTCTTCTTCAGCCAAAGCATGCCGGTCAGCGGATGGATCGCGTTGCGCATGAGCGGCCCGCCGCCGGTTTTGTTCCAAAGCCCCGCAACTGCCGAGCTGGAGCCTTTGAGACTGGCCTCGCCCTTCATGAACAAGATGCGGCTGCCCTTGGCGGTGATGAACTCAGCGGCCTTTCTGAGGTTTGGCGCATAGACAAAATTCTCAGCATACATGAAAAGCTTGCCGCTGGCCTGGACTATGTCTCTCGCCTTGTCCAGCTCCATGCAAACAGCTTCAAACATTTGACGTTTAGAGACGTTTTTGCCAATCAGCTCCGGATCGCCTGCTTCACCAAAATACCCTGTAAAAGGCTTTTCGCAGATGACGTGCTTGCCAGCGCGCATGGCGTCATAGACCATCATAGGATGCAGCGATGGCGGGGTGACAATATCAATGATGTCAATTTCAGGGTCGTTGAGGGCGTCTTTGTAGTCTGTGATGACTTGCTCAATATTGTACTTTTCCTTGAGCGTCATAGCCTTTTCAACATCCACGTCGACCAGCGTCTTGATTCGGACATCCACACCATGAATTTTCTCATAACCGTTGAGGTGAAGAACCGCGCCGTATCCTCCGCCCACCAGTGCGATAACAACTTCCTTTTTCGCCATTTGAAACCCTCCTGAGCTTTCATCATTATCATACATCCCGATAAAATGTCTATGCTTTATACTGGTTGATTAAGTCTCTACCGATTACTAAATCGTTTCAGTAAATCGTTTCAATAGTATTTTAAGCGGGCTGGTTCAGTTTGTCAATTGGGTTCAGCTCTGAATTAGCACGTTATTAAATTGTCAATTATGAACTGTTGAATCGTTTCAGTAAATTCTTTGACACAGTCTCTCAAAACCGAGTATAATGATGTAAAACTCCAGGCTTTTGAATTCCAGCGCGCTGAATAAGCGCAAAGGAAGTCAGACGATTGGCTGTGTTTCGACGCCGTTGGAGAAAGGTCTTTTAGATTTCAAATGAAGCAGGTGATCCCCCCCTTGAAAAAATCCACACAAAAACGCGTGACCCTAAAGCAAGTCGCGGCCCATGCAGGGGTCTCCCTGACGACGGCTTCTATGGCCCTGAATGGAAACCCAGGCATCCCCGAAGCGACCTGCCAGAAGGTCTTCAAAGCTATTGAGGAACTGGGCTACGTCTATGACCGGGGCGCTGCCAGCCTTCGCTCAAGCACTGCCGGTTCGGGCGCAATTGGCATCATAGTGACGGATCTGGTGAATCCTTTTTATACGGAACTATTGATAGGCATTCAGCAAAAGCTGAACGAAACCGAGCAGACTTCACTGCTCGGAACCACCTTTGACTCTTGTGAGGTCCAAGACAGAATGATTTCTATGATGCTTGAGTACCGGATCAGCGGCTTATTGCTCTTCGCTGCGCCAGGTACCAGCAGTGAGGTGATCAAACGTATTCAGCGTTTTGGGATTCCGGTTGTTTTGATCAATCGTCTGTTTCCGGATCTGCCTTGTGATTATATTGGGGTCGACAACGTCCATGGCGGTTACGAAGCCACCAGGCATTTACTGGCCCTAGGACACAGACGCATTGCCTTCATTGGAGGCAACCGGCAGCTCTATACCTGGCATGGCCGCCTTCAGGGGTATCAACAGGCACTGAATGAATTGGAGATCGACTTCGATCCTGAACTTACACCCGAAAGCCTTTGCAACCGGGAAGAAGCGTCAAACTTGATTGAACACCTTTTTAAACTTCCGAATCCGCCGACAGCCATTTTCTCGTATAACGACACCATAGCCATAGGTGCTATGATGGCGCTTAAATCCAGAGGTATTGTGCCAGGGAAGGATGTGGCGGTCATAGGTTTCGACGAGATTCCGGAAGGACTTTCCTTCAGTCCTTCCCTCTCCACAGTGACCGCCCACCCAAGGCTTCAGGGCGCCAAAGCGGTCGAGCTGCTGCAAAGCCGGATGTCAAATCCGGGTATGCCCATTCAGAGCATTGTTATGCCCACCGAGCTGCTTCTGCGGGAATCGTCGGGTGAACATCTTAAATGAGAAACCGGGTGTCTGACACCGAGTTTCCCTCTTAAATGAGAAACTGGGGGTCAATAGGCAACAGGCCGCTGACACCGAGTTTCCCTCTTCAAAAGAGAACCGGGTGTCAACGGCCTTTCGCCTATAGACACCCGGTTTCCTCGTCTGAAAAGGATCCAAAAACCTTAAGAGAAACTGGGTGTCTGACACCCGGTTTCCTTTTCACTTACAGCCAAAAACCTTAAAAAAGCCCCTGCGCCATACGGCGCAGGGGCTTAAGTCTCAAGGGACTATCTTACGATTTCGATATTCTCAGCTTGTGGACCTTTTTGACCTTGAGCAACGTCAAACGTTACTTTTTGGCCTTCTTCCAATGCTCTGAAACCAGTAGCATTGATTTGTGAGTAGTGAGCAAAGACGTCTTTGCCATTCTCATCTGTGATAAAGCCGAAGCCTTTGTCTGCGTTAAACCATTTTACTGTACCATTCATAATAGGTACCTCCTAATTTTTTAGTCTTAAACCTTGGCAATGAAAATAACATAGACTTTTAAAATCAGAGGGCCCAACTGAACGGACACCAATTCTAAAACCATTTGTCAAATCATTTGCTCTTCATTTAAGCAACAACTTATACTAACACGTAGAGACCACAATGTCAAATGTTATTTTTAATAGTTAAATCAAGGACTCCAAAGCCTTCAGGAACTGATCCATCTCCTCATCTGTGCCTATGGAAACCCGGAGATGATCGTCAATGAGCGGCTTTTTAAAGTACCGCACCAGGATTCCCAGTTCCCTAAGTCCGGAAAATAATTCTGCTGCCGCCTTTGTCTCGTGGCTGATAAAGATGAAATTGGCCTTGGATGGCACCACCTCAAAACCCATTGTCTCCAGTCTGGTGACAACGCGCTCACGGGTGTTGATAATCCGGTTTCGAGTCTCATTGAAATAATCGTGATCCAGGATCGCGGCTTTGGCGCCTGCCATAGCAATCCGGTCCATGGTGTAGGAGTTGAAGGAGTTTTTGACCCTGTTGAGGCCGTCGATCAGTTGATCGCTGCCTATGGCGAAACCGACACGCAAGCCCGCCAGGGATCTGGATTTTGATAAGGTGTGAACCACCAGCAGATTATCATATTTTGGAACGAGATCTACTGCGGATTCGCCGCCAAAATCAATGTAGGCTTCATCTACGACGACCACAATGTCCGGATTGGAAGCGACGATCTGTTCGATTTCAGCCTTAGTTAATGCGCGGCCGGTCGGGGCGTTCGGGTTGGGGATGAGGATACCATCAGCACCCAGATCGCCTTTGGAAGCCAGTTCCAGGTAATCTTCCACCCTAACCGAAAAATCTTCGAGAAGCGGAATTTCCCGGTACTCTGTCTGGAACAGATTCGCGTAAACGGGATAAAAACTGTAGGTAATATTAGGGAACACAATATACCGGCCGGTGAAAAACGCAGGAAATACAAAGGCCAGGACCTCGTCAGAACCGTTGCCCATAAAGACATTGGTTGCGGTGAGGATTGCCGACTCGCAGTCCATCAGCCCATTGAGGTAGTCTGCAATAGTGACGCGCAGATCTGTCGATTCCGGATCCGGATAAAGCCGCAGCTGATCCATTGGGACGCTATGAATTGCCGCTTCTACCTTTTCGGAAGGCGGATAGGGATTCTCATTGGTATTCAGTTTGACGTACTTTTTATCTTTCGGCTGCTCGCCGGGAATGTAGGGCTCTAGACCAAGTGCCAGCTGGCTTAAGAAGTTTTTCATACAGAACCGCACCTTTTCTGTTTTTTAGCATCTTACCACGCCTTCAGTTCACTCGTCAATCGCCTTCGTCTCAACTCTGACCATGAATTCATAGCCCAGTGGGATCCCGCCCGGCGCATTCTGAGGTGAAAAGCTGTAAATCGCCTGTCTGCCGTGATGTCTGACCGCCATATCCAGGTGAAGCAGCGCAATGCCAATATCGATCTGATTCATCTTGCCGTAAAGAGCCCCACGAAGGATATTTAGCTTTTCCCGGCTGAGGATCAGACCCTCCGGGGTTTCGCTGACAAACCAAGGCTGGGAATTTGAAGCGGAGGGCGCCAGTCTCACCGCCTCCACCAGCGCATCATGGCCAGACACGTTCGATATTTCATGGGTCATTTTTCTCCTAAAGTCGTCAGGCTTTTCTCTGTGAACGGGCTCGTTTGGCGCGCCAAACGCCAGCATGATGACAAAATCAAGTCCATTCTGCTGAAGCGCGACCTGCTTACTTGGTTTCGCCACCCCCAGCCAGCAGCTGCCCAGGGCTTTATGGGACAGGTATAGATCAATCTGCTGGAGCAGATAGCCCGCATTCATTAGATAATTAGGTTTCGCTTCCGAATAGAGGCAGATATAATGTGGGGCCTTGATAGGCAAGAGATTTTTAACATCACCGGCACTGAGGTAAGTGAATTCGTACTTAATGTCATCTATCAATGGCACCGCCGACTCGGCGAAGGCCTTGACATCCATCAGCACCGACTCGTGCAACGGGGTCATATCATATCTGCGTACAGATTTTCGCTTGTAAATGTTTTGGTAGAGTTGCTGGTTAATCATAGAAAGCCTCCGGTTGACATTATTGGTGGTGAAACTTTGAATAAGTTGGAAGAGGGCTCAATAGGCCAAAGGCTGCTGACACCTTCTTCCAACTTGTCGTTTATTCTCAGACGATTATTTCCCCCAGGCCTCTTCCAAAGCCTGCAGAAACACCCGGATAGGCTGAGCGCCTGAAACGGATATGCGGCCATCAATTAAGAAGTTCGGCACACTTCTGATCCCGAGCTCACGAGCTCTCTGCTGATCACGCCGTACCTCTTCTCCAAATTGACCTTGGCTGAGCACCTTCTGAACCTCTTCCCCATTCAGACCAACTTCCTCTGAAAGCGTCACCAGCACGTCCTGGTCGCCAATATTAAGGCCTTCAGTGAAATGCGCCTGCATCAGTCTCTCTGTGATTTCATCCGTCAGATTGAGCGTTTGCGCGTAATGGGACACTCTGTGGGCATCAAACGTATTGGCTTGGATCGCCTCTTCCAGATGGTATTCGAGACCCATCATCTTGGCATTCATGGTGATATTTTCAATGTTCGCCTTCGCTGCCGCCTTGGTAATGTTGTACTTTTCAGCAAGGTGATCCACGAGATTAATGGTCACATCCCGCCTTGAATTGGGATCCAGTTCAAAGCTTCTATAAACGACTTCAATGGAATCCCGGTGCTCAAATTGCCTCAAGGCCTCTTCAAACCTTCTCTTACCCATATAGCAAAAAGGACATACATAATCAGACCAAATTTCTATTTTCATTTTACGCTTGCCGCCCATAATTTTCCCGCTCCTTCACCCTTATAATATTTCTTTGACCCTTCCGACCAGACCATTCTCAAGCATAACTTTAATACCGTGGGGATGCGCTGGTGATTTCGTCAGAATCCGCTGGACAACGCCCTCGGTTAAAGTGCCGCTGCGCTGATCCTGTTTTTGGACAATCCGCACCTTTGAACCAATTTTCAGCTCGCTTTTATTATAGTTTACCATATTTCGCTCACAATCCTTCTCTTCTGCATTTCTCAAACCATTTTCACACTAAAGGAAAAATGGTGTCAATGTGAAGTCGACAGCTGACTTTCACTGGCACCATTTCCTGAGCCTCTTCCTGAGCCTGTCCCTGAATCATGAAGGGGTCCGAAGGCATCACCCTCAGACCCCGCTCCATGTCAAGAATGATGGGTCTATTTCTCACGCATATACATCATGTCCAGGTTGATCCAATAATGCATCTGATCTTCTTTGACATTGACATTGAAATCAATATTATTGAAGACCAACAGCACTTCAATTTCCGGACTTTCTAACTTATGACTCATTTCTTCCAGGGTCCCTTCATTATAAGGTCGAGGACCAAGTTCGTAACTTCCGGAGATCCGGTCAAAATAAGCGTGCATGCTTTCTTCCAAAATAACCTGATCATTGAGCCTAATCTCAAGGGTTGGCATGCCGCTCACAGTGTCGACAATCCAGTTGATTTTGTAGGTTCCCCTGTCGCCTTCCACTACAGTTTCTGCGCTGCCGGGCTCCTTGCCCTCATAGTTTTGCAGTTTGACCGCCCAGCGGTAATCCTCAATCTCAAAAGCGCCATTCGCGAGCATGAGAGAGACCCCCATAACCTCCTGAGGTGCTTCTCCAAAGTAGTCTTCAGGATCCGGCCATATCTGTTCGAATCCCAGCTGTGTTTTAAAATTATTAGGTTGGCCAAGTTCGTCGCTGAACCACGCCGGCAGGTTCGCATTCTCAGCGTAGGCAAGGAAGGTGACCGAATCTGTGATAGCTTCCCGTACGGAACGTTCAGGCTCTTGCGTCGCCGGCACCAGTGTCCCGTCTTTAAGAATGTTCTCTGAAACCAGCAAATTTTCCAAACGGCTGATTTGAGATCTGACAGGAAGGGAATGATAGCCCACCAGTGGCAAAACAGAGACCAAAGCGGCCGATGAGACCAATAGCGCAATCAGCACATGTGCTTTATCCTTCCTGAGAATTAAAAGCACCACAGCTGATACGGCTACGATCCACATGAGGAGGAAAGAATACTCCACACTTTTCATCCCGAAACGATTCAACTGTACAATCAGTGCCCAGGCCTCAAACGCGAGGATCAGGAGCGCTGCAAACGGATAGATTTTGCGATAGAATTTCGCCAAATTCGACGTGTTGTGGGTCACCATAATATGGAGCCAGATGCCCCCCACTGCATAACTGGTGGCAATCCCGGCAAGGCGCATAAAGGATGCCCCCTGACCGGCTACGAGGGTCTTGCCAGTCCAAATCAACAGGACGACTGTCAGTGCCAAGGCTATTGGGATCATAATAAACTCAAATAAGACTTCAATAAACCGCGGCTGCTTCTGGAGATTTTCGCGCCTGTCGTCGACAACACCCTTCCTGAAGTCCGGAAAGTAGCCCACGAAAATGGTATAGGTCAGGAACCCTACGATCGTCCCAATATATTGATAGACCTTGCTGCTCATCTGCCTGTATAGCAGCGCCTGGACGGCTCCGGCCACACCGGAGGTGCCGGCCATGATGACCGCGCCGTAGATCATGGCAATAAAGAACGCTTTGTGCGTCATCAGAAACGCACGGGAGAAGTCTGACTGTTCCTTGGGTTGTGCTGCGAGGATAATGAAGCTGAGCAGGCTGACCGCTATGACCACGGATACACGGGCAGCCGCCAATCCGGAAACTCTGACAATCATGTTTGCCCAGCGGTCCGGCTCACTTCCGCCAAAGAAATACAGCAGCAGGAACGTTACAACGACAGAGGCCACACCCAGGAGGTTTGCGATCAGGAATGCCTTGGCGGAGTTAAATTTGACCTTGGCAGCTGTTATGGCCGCAAGGCTGAAAATGGCGCCCACCGCAAAGGCTAGATGCAGACAGTTGAACAGGAAATTATACGCTTCCTGCTCAGGCCAGTCCAGCTGAATCCGGATCATGGTGACCACGGCAAAGCCCACTGCGCTGGCAATGGAAGCAGGAAAAGTCTTGAAAGTACCGATTGCACTTTCGAAAACTTTAGAGATCGAACGGGTAAAAGCACTCATTATAGTCACCTCCATAATTTTGAAATCCATTTGAAAAATTGGATAAGACCGATCCATATGACAACGTTCTATGAAAATCGTTATCACTTAATTATTAGACTAATAATTGCGCATTTTAGTTCCTGCCAATCCAACAGAAAACCGACCCACAAAGGTCGGTTACGCTGCCGGCTCCCCAAAGACCAAGCGTCCAAATAAGTCTTTGGTTCACAGCCACCTTATGTAACTGGCGCTTCACAGAAAGCGTAGGTCTCGTATTATATATACCAAATTTCCGGGTCTTCAATCGCCATTTGACTAAGAACGGGCTGTGATGTTATCCTTTTGGTAAATCTACCCACCATCGGCAAACTCAGTCTTTGGTGTCTCTGTTTCTAATACTTTGAGGGATAATAGGCGTCTAACACAGCTTTTACTAACAGAAAGGCGGACTAACCCATGTTGATTTTAAACGAAAAGGACATGCGCAGCGCAGTCTCTTTGACTCAGGTCATGGATCAGGTCGAAGAGGCATACAGAATATTTGCCAGCGGCGATTTCTATATGCCGGATCGCCCTTCTGTCACCCACGGTGACAACACGCTCCTTTTTATGCCCTGTTTTCTAAAGGATGGCTTTGGGACGAAGTTTCTAACATTGTTCCCAAACAATCCAAAAAAAGGACTCAAGTATATTGACGGCCTGATGCTGCTTAATGATGGTGAAACCGGCAAAACCTTGTCCATTATGGACGGGTCGTACCTGACCTCCCTGAGAACCGGGGCTGTGGGCGGGGTCGGCATACGCTGCTTTACCGCTGAAGCCAGTCAGAGCCTTGGTGCCATTGGCATTGGGACCCAGGCCTTCTATCAGATTCTTTATGGGGTCGAGGCAAGGGAACTTAAAGACGTCTATCTCTTTAATCACTCACCAAAGGATTTTGATACTTACATTGCGGACCTTAAAGCGGCTTTGGGCAGCGACCGCGAACATCCGAACTTTCACGTCTGCGACTCGGCAGAAGATCTGGTTCGCCACAGCGAGATCGTCATCACAACGACGACCTCTGCTCAACCTGTGGTGCCGAATGATCCCGACCTGCTGCGCGGGAAGCATTTCATTGGCATTGGCTCCTACAAGCCTGAGATGCGGGAGCTTCCTGACGCAATCTGGCAGTTGGTGGATCACGTTTACACTGAGATGCCGTTTGCCTGTGAGGAAAGCGGAGATTTGTCCCAGCCCCTTTCGAAAGGGCTGCTCACCCTGGATCAGGTGAAGTTCCTGGGGGATTTGCTGACGGAAAACCATAGGCCAAAGCCTCCGGAAAAGGGTGAGACCACTTTTTTCAAGTCCGTGGGCATGGGGCTGCTGGACCTGAAGGTCGCACAGCTGATCTACGCAGAGGCCGTTCGGAAGGGACTTGGGCAGCAGGTGGTGTTTTGATCACTTAACCGATGCATCTCGTGGTCAGCCACGCAGCCAGTTCGTCCACTTCGCCACATCCCGCTTGCCCTGGGCATAGCCCAGCTGATAGCTGGCGGCAAGTTTGTCATAGTCCGTTTCACGGTTGGAAATGGGCATCTGATCCGGGTAGACCAAAAAGGCCTTGCCCTCTGACTCGAGCTCTTTCAGTTCTTCAAGGGTCCTATTGTAAGTGGCGTAGCGCTCAAACATGGCCTCGACCACCAGCGGATACCGGCGATAATAGGATTTAATCAGACCGCCAAACTTTGGCGGTTTTTTACTGTACCCTTTTTCACGGGTCAGAATGACGAAGAACTTCTTAAAGCCGTCCTGCTTCGCAATATCCAGAGCGATTCCCCCGCCTGGGCCTATCCCGCCATCCACTAAAACCTGACCTCCAAGGCGGGTCGGAGGCATAAAGATTGGCAATGAAGAGGAGGCTCTGACAATTTTCATCAGATCCTGAATCTCATGTATATCCTCTTTTTTAAACACCACAAATTCACCGCTGTCTCTGTCAAACGCCCCAATTCGAAGTCGCGCGCTGTTTCTCTGAAATGTCTCAAAGTCAAAAGGCAGCGCGCCGCCCTGAACCGGTGTCTGCTCATAGATATAATCCGACCTGAAGTAGCCCTCGCCCTTGAAAAAAGACTTCCAACCGCCAAACTCCGGATCCCGTACCAGATCCACAAAGGAACGCTTCGCGCGCTCAATGTCCCTGGACAGGTAATTGACGCTGTGGCTGGCGCCGGCCGAAATCCCGGCAACATAATCAAAATAGATTTGATTTTCCAGCAAGTTGACAAGAAAACCAGCCGTGTAGCTTGCCCGCATGCCGCCGCCTTCAAAAATCAACGCGGTGTCTTTTATATTGCTTTCCAGTTTATCAAGTGGTGCTGTCTTATTAGTCATAAGTCGTCAAACTCCTTACTCTATAGCAAACGCTTTACCCATATAGCCGCCGGTTATGGACCCCGGATTCCCCGCAACCTCCAGCGGTGTTCCCACCGCTACAACCTGACCGCCTTGTGCGCCACCCAATGGCCCAAGATCAATGACCCAGTCCGAGGCGCCGACCACCTGAAGATTGTGCTCGACGAGAATGACGGTATTCCCAACCTCCACCATTCGGTTCAGGAGGACCAGAAAATTCTCCACATCCAGGGGGTGCAGTCCCGTTGTGGGCTCATCGATCAGATAAAGGTTGTTCTTCCCCTCGCTGGAAATCAGTTCTTTTGCCAGTTTCAACCTCTGTGCCTCGCCGCCGGAGAGGGTCGTCAAGGTTTGACCG
>WXFH01000035.1 GCA_009881125.1 Acidaminobacter sp.
ACAATGTCCTGATCCGCTGAGAATGCCGGTACGCCTATGCCAATCAACAATACTAAACTCATTAGTAAACTCATTAGTCTTTTCATTTGAAATGCCTCCTAATTTATATTTGGGTGTGATATTTTTTTTCTGGTGTTCCTTTGATGTCTATAAAATATCACATATCGTGTTGCTTGTCAACTGTTATTTGAAATTAATTCTCAATCACTTGATTTTTATCTCGTTTTGTGATATTTTAAGCTTGAGGTGATCCACATGACTTCCTCTAATAAGAAGAAAATACTAAATGGGATTATAGCAGCAGCCATGCTCCTTCTGGTAGGTACAGCCTACGTCGCTTGGGAGCGTGCTCAGGCTCAAAACAACTATGAGCGCTTGTCAGAGCAAAGAAATGATCAACTGGCGCAAGAAGCTTCAACTGCACTCCCTGCACCGGGTTTAAGCGAGACTGACCAAACCGGTTCCGCCGAGGGCGCTTCCATCAATGAAACGTCATATTCCTATAAAGAAAACATCAATAAAAAGTGGCTTGCCATCAATCCGGATTTCATGGGCTGGCTTCAAATCCCTGGTACCAACATTGACTATCCTTTCGTACGAAGCAAGGACAACCAAGACTATCTCAAACGTGATTTCAAAGGGAACTACAGCGAGGCGGGCACCTTGTTCATGGACTATAGAAACCTTGGCAATTTCAATGATCCCCACACGCTGATCTACGGTCATAATATGAAAAACAAATCCATGTTTCAAAATTTAACCTATTATCAGAATGCTGAATTCTTTTCTCAAAACCAGCTTATTCAGCTATCCGGACTGTATGAGACAAGAACCTACAAAATCTTTTCCGTTTATGAGATTTCAGCCGATGATTACGTCTTCACACTCCAATTCGAAAATGACACCGAGTACCTGGCGTACTTGAATGGCCTTGAAGACCTTTCCCTGCATCGTCAGGATTTCGATCCGGAAGCCGACCAAAAGCTTCTAACCCTGGTGACTTGCAGTTACGGCGTCAACAACGGGAGAACTATTGTGCATGCGGTGGAGATTTCTGAAAAGTAATGAGTAAAAAGCAAAACACACGAAATAGACAAAAGCGGCATCAAACAGCGAGGAGTGATCTCTGCTGTTTGATGCCGCTTTATTGTTTTAAGTTCAATGACAAGCCTCTCGATTATTGAAGCGCGATGTCACCATTTTTGATTTTATCAGAAAGCATTTTAACGTTTTCTTCGATCTTCTGAATAATGATCTTAAATTCATCATCGCTTTTACCCGATGGATCATCAAGTCCCCAATCCTCTTCATGCTGGCTCGGAAGAAATGGACAGATCACGTTGCATCCCATCTTGATGACAATGTCAACTTCCGGAATATCCGGGAGCAATTTAGGCTTCTGGGTTTCTTCCATGTCAATGGAGTAAATCTCTTTGATCAATCTTACTGCGTCCTGATTGATTTGAGGTCTCATTTCAGTGCCTGCGGAGTAGCTTTCAAAGACATCTCCTGCAAAATGCTTCCCCAACGCTTCTGCCATCTGGCTTCTGCAGGAATTGTGAACACATATAAAAGCGACTTTCGGTTTTCTTCTCATTATTTTCCGCCTCCAATTATAATGCTTTTTTCTCTGGCACAAACCAGTTTCTTGTATTGTTGGCGATTTTGACGAGTGTCAACATGACCGGTACCTCTACGAGTACACCGACCACTGTAACTATAGTCGCGCCGGATTGAAGTCCAAAGAGAGAGATCGCAACTGCAACCGCAAGCTCAAAGAAGTTTGACGCGCCAATCATGCCAGCAGGCGCCGCGACATTGTGAGGCAGTTTCCAAAACTTCGCCCAGAAATAGGCTATAAAGAAAATTAAGAAGGTTTGAAGAATCAATGGGATTGCGATCAAGACAATATTGATTGGATTATCGACAATGATTTGTCCCTGGAAAGAAAAGATGATGATCAGGGTCAAGAGTAATCCGGCGATTGTAACATTACCGAATTTTGGAATATAGACCTTTTCAAAATACTCAAGCCCTTTGTTTTTTGAAATGATTACCCTTGAAAACCATCCAGCACCCAGCGGAATGACGACGAAAAGAACGACTGAAAGAAACAGTGTGTCCCATGGAACTACGACATTACTGATCCCAAGCAGGAAGGCGACAATCGGCACAAAAGCAACAAGGATGATGAGATCGTTGGTTGCAACCTGTACGAGCGTGTAGGCAGGATTTCCTTTTGTCAGGTGGCTCCATACAAAGACCATAGCCGTACAAGGCGCCGCGCCAAGGAGAACGGCCCCAGCCAAATATTCCTTGGCAAGCTCGTTTGATATCAGACCTTTGTAAAACACATAAAAGAACAGTGAGGCAATGCCAAACATGGTAAAGGGTTTGATCAGCCAGTTGGTCACCCAGGTGATAATGAGACCTTTCGGATTTTCGCCCACTTTTTTGATGCTGTGGAAGTCAACCTTGAGCATCATTGGGTAAATCATGAGCCAGATCAAGATCGCGACTGGAATGGACACGCTGGCATACTCAAACTTGCTCAGCCAAGCTGGAACCTGAGGCAAATAGACGCCTATCAAAATACCAATGATCATGCAGGCCGCGACCCACACTGTCAAATATCTCTCGAAAAAACTCATGCCTTGGATTTGTTTCTTTTTCACTTTTGGATCCTCCCTGAAATTTGCTGCCTTGATTTTAGCTGCGATTCACGTGATTCATAATGTAATTTTCGACTTTGCTTTTATCGCTGGTTATATCCGAGCAGTTGTAAGCGCTTTTTTTGTACACATCGCATTTCTCAAGATCTAGAACAAAGGGTTGTTCCTTTTGAAATCCTTCTTTCAAATAAGTTGACAACTGTCCATGGTCGTTGAGAAATCTGTCATCGACTTTGTAATGGACCCATTGGCCATCTTTGGACCCTGTAATGATCTTTTCTTTTCTTAGTACGCCCAGGTGCCTGGACACGTTCGACTGACTGAGGCCAAGGATGACTTCTATTTCGCAGACACACAGCTCGTAGTGCATTAGGAGATTTAATAGTCTTAGTCGGTTCTCGTCACACAAGCTTTTAAATATATCAAGCATTGTTTAATGTCACCTGCCTTTCATTCCATTAATATTTAGTTTCTAATTATAAGTTCATATGATTATATTTGAATTCAATCATATATTAGCATGAGAAAGTGATTCGTTCAATAGCGAGATTGTAAAACTTGTGTAAAATGTGTTTAGCAGTGCAGCCCCTTATCCAAAAAGACACGACATTTCAAAGAGCCAGCTCTCTGAAATGTTGTGTCTTTTGATTATCTTCAAATTCATTTTCAAACGTGCAGTGCCCATCAGGCCTAAAACGCCTCTATAGTCACCCGAATCGGATGAAACTCGGTGTCAGACACCCAGTTTCATCCCCGACTTCCACCAATTACTCCCCAATAATCTTCACCAATACCCGCTTATTTCTCTTACCGTCAAATTCCCCGTAAAAAACTTGCTCCCAGGGTCCAAGATCCAGCTTGCCTGCCGTCACCGCGACCACAACCTCACGTCCCATGATGGTGCGCTTGAGGTGAGCATCGGCATTATCTTCGTATCCGTTGTGGTCATACTGATTGTAGGGCTTCTCAGGCGCCAGTTTTTCCAGCCAGCGTTCGAAATCCCTGTGGAGGCCGCTTTCGTCATCATTGATGAAGATGCTGGCTGTAATGTGCATGGCGTTGCAAAGAAGCAGGCCTTCTTGGATCCCACTTTCTCTTATACATTTCTGCAGGTCTCCGGTGATATTCACGAAGCCCCTGCGGGTGGGCAGGTTAAACCACAGTTCTTTTCTGAAATGCTTCATTCGACAACCTCCAGACTTCGAAACTCGGTGTCTGCGGCTGACGCCTATTGACCCCGAGTTTCATCAGACACCAAGTTCCACCTTCAAGATAAACTCGGTGTCTGCAGCTTGCGCCTATCAACCCCGAGTTTATCCTCCTTAATTCTCCCGCTTGTTCCGCTCGATCTCTTCATATCGCTCGTTTAGATAGGTCCATCGCTCGATGGCCTCATCCATCCGCTGCTCTAGGGCTGACTTTTCCTCTGTCAGCCGTCCAAGGGCTTCAAAATCTGACGAGGCTTCCAGCATCCGTTCCTCCAGCCTTTGCAGCTCCGCCTCCAGCCCTGCGATGACCGAATCGATCAGATCAAACTCCCGCTGTTCCTGGTACGAAAACTTAAGTAGTTTGGATTTCGTTTCATTGCTGGTGGTAGGGGTGTTGGATTTGGTGACCATCGGCCCACTGGATTTTTTTAAGCTCTTTTCGTTTTGAAGGGCTTCTTCCTCCTGGGCCTGGCGATCCATGAACTGCCTGTAATCCGTGTAGTCGCCTGCCAGCTGTCTGACGCGGCCGCCACCTTCAAAGGAGAAGATGCTGGTCACAATGCGGTCGAGGAAATAGCGGTCGTGGGAGACCACCAAGACGGCGCCCGGGAATTCGTCCAGGTAGTCCTCCAGGATGCCTAGGGTCTGGATGTCCAAGTCGTTGGTGGGCTCGTCCAGCATCAGGACGTTGGGGGCGCTCATGAGGATTCTGAGGAGGTACAGGCGGCGCTTCTCACCGCCGGACAGCTTGGAGATGGGCGTCCACTGGGCACCGGGCGGGAACAGGAAGCGTTCCAGCATCTGAGAGGCGCTCTTGACGCCATCGTTGGTGGTGATGAATTCCGCCTGCTCACGGATGTATTCAATGACCCGCAGCTGGGTGTCCATGTCTTCGTTTTCCTGAGAGAAATAGCCAATTTTCACCGTATCCCCTATGGAGACCTTGCCGTGGTCCGGCAGCAGCCGTCCGGCGGCGATCTTCATCAGGGTGGACTTGCCAATGCCGTTTGGACCAATGATGCCTATGCGGTCATCCCTCAGCAGCGTGTAGGTGAAGTCCTGAACCACCGGCAGGTCGCCATAGGCCTTACTGACGTGGTCCATCTCAATGATCTTCTTGCCAAGCCTCGAAAAGCTGACCTGCATCTCCACGTTGCCGCCGCCATCCGGGCCGCGCTGGGCTGTCAGCTGTTCGAACCGCTCGATGCGGGCCTTTTGCTTGGTGGATCTGGCCCGTGCGCCGCGCTGGATCCATTCCAGTTCTGTCCGGATCAGGCTCTGGCGCTTGCGCTCCGAGGCCTGGGCCATGTCCTCCCGCTGGGCCTTGAGCTCCAGATAGCCGGCGTAGTTGGCCTGGTAGCTATAGAGGTTCCCATCCGCCAGCTCCAGAATGCGGTTGGAAATGCGGTCCAGCAGGTACCGGTCGTGGGTGACCATCAGGAGCGCACCCCTGCGCTTCAGAAGATATTTCTCCAGCCAGTCCACCGTGTCGTTGTCAATGTGGTTGGTCGGTTCGTCCAGGATCAGCAGGTCCGCGGGGCTGATCAGCACGCTGGCCATGGCCACGCGCTTACGCTGGCCGCCGGACAAGGTCGCCACGTCCGCCTGGAACGAGGTGATGCCCAGCTGCGTCAGAATGTTCTTCGCCTCGGCCTCCGTGGTCCAGGCCTCCATGTGATCCATCTTCTGGCTCAGGGCGATCAGGTGCTTTTCCTTTTGGGCATCACCCGGATGCGTCTGAACGTCCTCCAGTGCCTGCTCGTAGTCCCGGATCAGGCGCATCACCGGCGAATGGCCCTTAAAGACCTGCTCCAGCACCGTCGTCCCCGGCTCGAATTCTGGGCTCTGAGGCAGGTATTCCACCTTCATGCCGCTGCCGATGGTCACCTTCCCACCATCCGGCCCCTCCACACCCGCTATCACCTTCAAAAACGTGGACTTTCCCGTCCCGTTGATGCCAATCAGCGCGATGCGCTCCCCTTCATTAATGGCGACGGAAACGTCCTGCAGCAGTCGTTTTTCACTGTAGCTCTTTGTAATTTTATCTGCAATTAGAATATTCATATATGGTTAGGCGCTCCTTTGTTGATAATTCATCATTATATTTTACCACGTTTATGAGAGGACGAGGAAGGAAAATGGAAGAGGGGGCGATAGGCACGAGCCGCAGACACCCCCTTCCATTTTCCTTAAATTAAAAAGTCGGAAGCGGGCCATGGCCAACTTCCGACTTCCTTTTCCAACTTACAGCTCTGCGCCTGTTGTCACTTAATCCTTCTGACACTTTCCAAAAGCCCGTCCTCACCGACATTCACAGCGTAAACTCTAGTTTCTGCTGCGGTTTCCGGTGCTTCCCACGGTCTGTAATACCGGAAAGTCAAGCGGACGCAGCCCATCGTAAGGACCTTGAAGGTCCAGGTGTGTTGCCCGCCTGCACCGACAACATTGGCTGAAGTCTGGCCGCTGACAAAGGCATCGTGATCCAGGGCCAGGATGCCCTCCGGTGCCAAAGTGTAGGCCCAACTGTAGCCAGTGGTTGGATTCTCATCCAGCGTCAGTGTCAGGGACGTCATTGCATCCGCCACAACCCATTCAGGCGGCATGACGTCAAGGGCTTGGATGACATTCATCAGCATGGCGGCTGCCTCTGCTCTGGTAACGAGGCGATCCGGCTCAAACTTGCCATTGTCGCCGGAGATCAGGCCTAAGTTCTGAAGAGAGAGGATGTAGCCGCGACCATCGGCAGGAATCTTTTCGAAATCACTGAAAGGCGGTGCCATGCCAGGCCCCGGACCCTCTGATTTCTGAAGTTCCAGTGCTTTGGCCAGCATGACCGCCAGCTGGTAACGGTTCAGCGGCATCTGGCTGTAGGTCTGGCTCTGATTCATTATGCGGAGCGCCGTCTGGTCGCGAAGGGCATCCCTCGCCCACAACGGAATGAGTGACCAGTCTATGTCCATATCCAGCGCGGTGTAGGGCTCAATGCCCTTGAGGTCCCGAACCAGGTGGCCGGTCATAAGTACGCCTTCGAGGCCGGTGATGAGCCCCTGAGGATGAAATGTCCCATCCGGATAGCCGCTCGCGAGACCCCAAAGATAGGCCCAGCGGATGTGGTCCTTCGCCCAGTGGGTCTCGATGTCCGAGAAGCATAGGCGATACTGGTTGGTGTTGGCGGACTGAGTTTCCGCCATTGTCCTGAGTGCTGTTTCCAGCCGCTCCTGCAACTGCAGCTGAGCTTCATTGCTGAGCTGGAGCTGTTCTCTGAGCTGACTTCTAAGGAGAAGCTGCTCCTCAGTCATAAGTTGAACGCGATCCTGATCGCGCATTTGAATCATAGGTTGGATACCACTGTTCATCATATCCTGCATTCGGTCACGGTCCTGCACTGCGCCGCTCGCGCCCGTTGTTTCTGCGGCAAAGCCAGGCAGTTGGACTGCCATGATTGTGAGTACCAGTGATAGGACCAGAAATAGACTTAATAATTTACGCATGTTGTTCACCTCCATGTCAGGTTATTCCTCGAGTTAGGTTTGAGATAGAGAAGGATCGAAGTGGGCTGCATATTATATATACCCATCCTAAAGAATAAATACCCGTTTGGCCGATGGTTACGTGCACCACCATCGGCTAATGTTCTTAGAGTTGGGGTATAAATATTAATACTCGATAGGATCTGACTTCAGGGGAAACAGTCTATTTCTCTGAGGTAAAAAGCACTTTGCCATTTGAATCGAGGATGGTAATCCGTTCGCCCTGACCATAATCCCCGTTAAAACCGCTTGAAGGATCCAGATAAAAACCTTCAACATAATGATTGTAGATCAGTCCATTGACGTCTTCCATCACGGCCATCAACTCGTAACTCTGACCTTTTTCGATGGTAATCTCCTCATTCAGCGGGATGATTATGTCCATGTTCAGCGCCGTCTCATGGCTTTTAACCGGCACGCCGTCCAGCAGCTCCACGAGTTTGACACTTTTCACGTCTGTCTGATATTTGTTTGGATCGAGGGCAATGTGGACTTCGCCCTGAAAACGCCATTTATTGGTGTTCGGTGGATTTGAAATTTGCCCGTTGTAATTGGCGCCCATGTTGGGGAGATAGTCGTAGCGCAGCGGGCCGTATGTTATCAGGTTTTCGAGTTCTTTCACATCGCCGTTTTCAAAGACTATTGTAGGATGAAGTTCCTCAAATACGGAAACCTCAACAGTCCCTACAAGGGCGTAGCTGGAACCGGGTGTCATAATTGCTTCCTGGCCGTTGATGATGAGCTTGGCCATGGTTCCCTGTTCGAGGCGCTTTGGCATTACTGTAACCTGGACAGGCACTTTGAAGGTTTCGAGATCCATGTCGCCAAAATCAAGAGTATGTGAAGACAGCAGACTGGCCTGCTCATTGAGTTTTTGCTCGATAGTACTGGATATGCCGTTAATCCGCGAATCCATACCCTGTAATTGGGACTGAAGCTGATTACTCTGCTGGCTAAGACTCTGGCTCAGACTGCCCATTCTTAATACTGTGTAAGCGTTCAGAATCAGGGATAGGATGAGCAGCAGGGTTAGATGTTTCGTCTTCATGGTCTGCATAACCTCCAGCGAATTTTTTCATACTACAACACGGGAATGATCTTTATTAAGGCTCGCCTTTTGTCTTTACCCATTTGTTATAGTGTTAACCTGGTTAGGAGGATTTTTATGGACATGTCCGTTCGACGTTTCATTATCATCGGACTTACTATTGTTCTGTTGATTTCCACAATATCTGGCGTTATAGGCTGCAGCCAGCGAGATGGCGAAGGTGAAGGCGTGCCCGAGCCTGAGACTGATTCTGCATTGCCTGATGGATTGACTACTGAAGAGCTAGCGGTGTATGAGGCAATAAAAGAGGTCATAGCAGTACAGCAAGACAGCGTTCGGGCAAAGGACAGTGGCTTATACTTGTCCACCATTGATGGCAGCAATGAGACTTATATGAATGAAGCGACCTATTTTGCTCATAGGCTGGCTAGTGCTGATATCTCTGACTTTAACATGAACCTTCTTGGGATCTCTATCGAGGGGGATAACAGCGCTGTCGCAGAGATCCAGCAGAGCTATAGAATGAACAACCAGCTAAACACCGTCACCTACCGTGAACGCTTTCTAAAGTCAGGTGCGTCGTGGCTGGATCATGATGTCGCATTTGAAGAAAAAGAAGTTGGGGTCATCAAAGTATTCTATATGCCTGAGGTTGGTAATCCTCAGGACTTTATTGAGCTCATTGAAAAAAGTCTTGATAACGTCGATGAAACCTTCCCTGATCCACTGGCCGAAAATGTTGAAATCAAGCTCTTCAGCGACAGGGAGCTGCTGCGTCAGAAAACAGACCTTGGAATCGCCTGGCTCTTCACCGGCTGGGCGGAAGAAGGACATGCCATTAAAGCGTTTACCGGACGCGAGCCTGAATACAACTATGAAGCACTGTTTACGCATGAGCTGATTCACAAATTGACCATTTCGGTGTCCAAAGGAAATATGCCCATCTGGTTTGCAGAGGGATTGGCAATCCATTATGGCACCTTTAGAGTCAACGGTTCTACTTATATGGATGATGGCACGGTTTCTATGGATGACATAAAAATTTCAGTAAGAGAATTGTCAGAAACGCACCTTGAACTACTCACCGATCAGACCGATATCCTCACCTATTATGCAACTGCCGGCATGGTGGTCCGCTATCTCGCCGAAACTTATGGCGATGATCAAGTTTTCGGGCTTTATCAAGCCCTGGGCAACTATCCATTCAATGATATTGCTTCCGATCCCGCCTGGGGACAACATTCTGATGAACGCCTGCGCGCAGTCCTCCAAGACATTTTAAACCTCGAAATGACTGAGCTCAGCGAGGGCTACCTTGAGTGGATTTACCTTCAGAGCTGACCTCTCAAACTCTCGAAGCTCTGGTACAAAAGTAAAATGGGGGTCAGTCACTCAGTTGAGTTTGGTGTCAGACACTCAGTTAAACTCGGTGTCTGACACTCAGTTGAACTCGGTGTCTGACACTCAGTTGAACTCGGTGTCTGACACTCAGTTGAACTCGGTGTCTGACACTCAGTTGAACTCGGTGTCTGACACTCAGTTGAACTCGGTGTCTGACACTCAGTTGAACTTGGTGTCTGACACTCAGTTGAACTTGGTGTCAGTGACTGTAATATATCTGTAACATTAGCAAAAAATTGGGGAACGGGTGCAACTTTTAGTTGTGCCCGTTCCCCAATTTACTGCTCATAAATTTTATTTCAACTATTACAAATCACTGCCTACACCCAATGCACCGGCCTGTCCAAAATCTCCGGTAAGCGAGTTTCTCTATCCCCTTTGGCCGAGTTGACTTGGGCCTGGGTTAGGTAAAGCGCTCCTGACAAATTTGCGCCACTCAGATTGGAATCCCTGAGATCCGCGCCAATCAGCTCCGCACCGCTGAGATCCGAATGACGTAGATCTGAAGCAATCAAAATTGCACCTCTTAAATTCGCGCCTTTGAGATTCATATCACTGAGCTTCGCCCCTGCTAGATCCGCATAACGACCCAGCCGCTGCCTTACAGCCTGCGGCGCAGCTTTTCCGTTCCCATAGACACCTCTAACCTGCTCGCCGACTTCAATGAGCAGCGCGTTTGACTTACCCCTCAGCGCATTCATATCAATCTTCTTCAATGCCTCAGCATCCAAGCAGGTCAAACGGTCAACTTCCTGCAATTCCTCGTGGAGGGCTCTTCGAAGCCGCTTGCCGTCGCATCGCTCCAGAGCCTCACTGAGATACCAGAGCAGCTCGTAGAGATGGCGCATCACCACGAAAGCCTCAAACATAGGCTTGGCAATCTTAGGCGCGGTCCTCCAGCTCTGCAAAGGAAAGGTCACTCTGGATACCCTTTGCCCGGCACCCAGGCAGTCAAAGCCTATGCAGCCTTTGTAACCCCGGACGGCAAGGGAATGATGGACCTCACATTTAAAGTTCGCCATTAAATACGGGCAGGGCTTTCCAGGCGCCTTGTCCAGCGGGAAGCCCTCTGAAGCCGAGAAGTGCAGTGCGACGCAGCACAGACCATAACACTCCGGACAATCCGACTTCAGAACCCTCAGCCGCCATTCTTTAAGTGCACTAATATTCCCTGCTTCCAGTGGAACAGGGGTGATACCAGCATCTTTAACTTCAGTCATAGTTCACCTTCAAATCCTTTCACATTCATATATGTAACCAGAGCAAGCCTATAGCATGCCAAAGCACCGGACTCACACCCAGCGCCCAAGAATACCACAACGCCTATTTGTATCCTGCCGCTATGGCGTAGACATTCGAAATCCTTCGTTCCGGTACGACTGGCTTCAAATAAAGGTCATACAGCCTAGACGGCGGATAATCCTCCGCCCGCGTGAAACCCCGATCCAGCAAAAATCCCTCAGCCGCGCCCTGCTCAATCCCAGACAAAATAGGCTCATGGAACACGAACTTCAGTGAATTCATATGCTGAATCACCTTACTCTTGATCCGCCCGTCCAGTGCCGCAGCATAAACATAATCGAACAGCACCATGGACCCCGCGCCAGCGTGCTGTACCACAAATCCCAAAGTCTCCCGCACCGCCGCCTCCGGCAGGTACATAACGACCCCCTCGAGGGTAAACATGGTGGGCAGACCTGGGTCGTACCCAGCCTCAACCAGACAAGACAATAAATCATCCACCGTAAAATCCACGGGCACATAGGATACATAATCCGGCAGCGCGCCAAAATGCATTTCGACCCGCTCTTTTTTCACACCCTGTGACGCCGGATGGTCCACCTCAAAAGTCCGCACCCCGGCAAGCTGGTCCCTAAACCGGTACGCCCTGGAATCCAGCCCCGCTCCGAGGATGATGTATTGGAGACAACCATCGGCAGCGCCTTTTAACACGAAGTCGTCGAACAACCGGGTCCGGACGGCCATATAGCCGGAAACGCCCGTGCCCTTCTTTTCAAACGCCCAGTCCATAAAGCGCGTCGGGAGCGGCTGGCAGAGCCTCGCCGTGAGACGCGCCCACCAGGCCATGAGCGGATAGGCCAGCTCGTCAGAGCATATGCGCGTCGCCGCCGGCCGCTGGGACTCATAAAACCGCATGTAGGCAACACCTTCCGCGGTACCGCTCGACAGGTTCTTCATGGCAATCCCTCCAGATCACTTCACCGGAAACACCTTGTTCAGCAGCTTAATCATCAGGTAAATCAGGAACACGATCGAAAAAATGCCCGACATCCCGCGCCACATGAGCTCGAGGGACATGAGAAACGTTTCATTCATGGAATCATCCCCTTTTCGGATTCGCCCGGGCTACAGGCTCTGCACCAGCATCAGAATCAAACCGCCGGCCAGCACCGACGCGATCTGCCCGCCCACGTTGGCCCCCACCGCATACATCAAAATGAAATTCTGGCTGTCCTCTTTCTGCGCCATTTTCTGGATCACCCGCGCAGACATTGGAAACGCAGAGATGCCGGCAGCGCCAATCATCGGGTTGATTTTTTCCTTACGGAAGAGGTTGATCAGCTTCGCAAAGAGTACCCCGCCGATGGTATCAAACACAAACGCAATCAGTCCCATACCTATGATGAGACCGGTCTGAGGCGTCAGGAACCGCTCGGCCTGCATGGTCGTGGAAATGGTCAGTCCCAGCAGTATAGTCACAATGTTGACGAGCTCGTTCTGAGCGGACTTCGCCAGCCTGTCGAGCACGCCGCACTCTCTCAAGAGGTTGCCGAACATGAGAAAGCCAATAAGCGGCACTGCGTTCGGTGCTACCAGCCCCGTCAAAATGGTGATGACAATTGGAAAGACAATGCGCGTCGTTTGCGAGACATTTTCCGCCTTATAATGCATGCGAATCTGACGTTCTTCCTTGGTCGTGACCAACCTGATCGCAGGAGGCTGGATCACCGGTACCAGGGCCATATAGCTATAAGCCGCCACCGATATTGGGCCCAGCAGCTCCTTGGCAAACTGATTCGCGACGTAAATGGAGGTAGGGCCATCCGCCGCGCCTATAATTCCAATCGCCGCAGCCTCTTTAATGCTGAAACCGGCCAAAGTCGCCACAGCAACGGTGAAAAAGATGCCAAACTGCGCAGCAGCGCCAAAGAGCAGCATAAAGGGATTGTGGAGGATCGGCCCAAAATCGATCATGGCGCCAATCCCAATAAAGATCAGAAGGGGAAAAAGCTCAGTTGCAATGCCCATATCAAACAGGACATTAAGCACACCCTCTACGGCGGTGCCCTGAATCACTTGAGTGATGGCGCCCGACATAGGCAGATTGACCATAATGGCGCCAAAGCCCATGGGCAGCAGGAGCGCGGGCTCAAAGTCCTTTGCGACCGCCAGATAAATCAGCGTGCCGGCGATAATCCACATTACAATTTGCTGAGGGGTCACGGCCATGAGGCCGCTTAAGAATATATCCATTTTCAGTCCTCCAGAGGGGCGAAATAGGGGCGAGGGAATGTTGGATGACGGTTGGGACCTGATGAAACTCGGTGCGATGAAACTCGGGGTCGATAGGCGACAGCCGCTGAGATGAAACTCGGTGTCTGACACCGAGTTTCAACACCGAGTTTCACTGCACTACCTCATACGGCCAATCCATAATGCCGCCCAGATCAAAGACATTCTGATAGCCCAACTCCACCATCATAGACGTCGCAGCACCGCTGCGGCTGCCACTGCGGCAATAGACAAAATAGACGGCGTCCTTGTCGGGAAACATATCCACTGCGTTCTTTTGAATCTGGTCCACCGGCAGAAGCACTGCGCCCTCAATGTGGCCGCTGTCAAACTCTTCTTTGGTTCTGACGTCCACTAGAATGATAGCTTCGTCTGAATCCAACCGTTCCTTAGCTTCTTCTGGCGTGATGTCCTGCACCGTGGCTTTTGCCGGCTGTTCAACCTGTTCCCCGCTTGTTGGCGGCGCTTGATCAGGCACTGGCGCCGGATCACCGGCACAGGCTGACAGCGCCAAACTCAGGGCAATGACTGACATAAAGGTCCATCGTTTCATATAGGTCACTCCTCAGATGAAAATGTTTAAAGTTCGCCCTGCAGAGTTTGAACAGGGCCATTCAGCAACAAATAATTCTTCAGTCGAACGCTAAAAATGACGCAGCTGTCCTGTACGAGTATTTCTCCAAGTTCAGGATGACGCGCTCCGAACTTAGCGCGCATTTCTTCAAGCAGTGGGTTTTCAATTTCGAAAAATTCACCATCAAAAGTCACTGAAGTGATGGGATGTTTTGAACCCACCTCAAGCTGCTGGCGTGAATCGATGATCACGCTGACATTTGCGTTTTCCTTCAGATTTTTATACTTTCTCGAGTTCATTGAAGTGATCAGATAGAGTATTTTCCTCTCTTCATCGAGAATATAGGTCATAAGTGAGCAATGGGGCATACCCTGACTCTCGGTGCATAGAACGCAAAGCTGATTTTCCTTCAGCATTTTTTCGACCATATCATGCATTGGAGCGCCTCCTTAAGTTATAATGACCAGTCTGTACCTTTGGCATTCATACCCCAAAAAAAGTTCAACTAAGCCCTCAGGCGAGCCATTATAAATTCGTCCACATAGTCGCCGCCGCGAATGGCCGCTTTCTTTCGAGTGCCCTCAATTTCAAACCCCATTTTCTTATATAGCCCAATAGCGCGCTCATTGTCCGTATAGACGGCAAGCTCCACACGAATCAGCATCAGCCAGTTGTCAGACAAATCCAGAAGCGCCTCCATCATTTTTTTGCCAATCCCCTGGTTTTGATAGTCTCTGTGGATCATAATGCCAAGCATAGCCGTGTGGCGGAGCCTTGGATTTACACCAATCACAATGCCTGCAGTGCCAACGACAAGCTCTCTTCCTTCTTCATCGAGTCGAGTCGCAACCAGTTGGTGAGAATTAGAATCCAAGCCGGCAATAAACCCTTCACTGCGGTCTACGCGCTCGGATGGCAGCCCGAGAATATTTTCAAACACCCCCGGCATCCGCCTGATGGCGTTGATCTCCCTTGCATCTCTTGCCTCAATTGGCCTGATGGTTACATTCATTTATAAAACCCCCACTTGGATTCATATGTAATAGACAAGGACATTTGCGGCCTCTGCTTTTCTGGCCTCCTCTGCGAGCCCCTCAATAGTTGCAGAATCCAAGAGACTCAAAACCGCCTCGTCAATCTTCATCCAAAGCTGTTCCTTCAGACACCGTTCTATAACGTTTTCTTCCTCACTGGTCGCTCCGGCCCCTCCGCTGATAAGGGTGAGCTCTCCCTCCAGAGACCTCAAAACATCCCCCGCAGAAATTTCCGAAGCGGGTCTGGCAAGGATATACCCGCCACCGGCGCCTTTGATGCTCTTCACAAGGCCTGCTTTTCTCAAGGCTGAAAAAACCTGCTCAAGGTAAAGAATGGAAAGCCCCTGCCGTTCCGCAATGGTCCCCAGCGGCACATGCTGCTCCATGGCATTCAAGGCAAGATCCACCATACAGCGAAGCCCGTATCTTCCTTTTGTCGAAAGCTTCATCACACACCTCCTTCTAAAAACCTAGTAAACCGATCACTTTATTTAAATTCTATAGCGCAGTATTTCAATTGTCAATTCACGTTCCAGTACGCTTAATCCTATCTCAAACACATAATAACATATTATTTTTATATGTTTTATATGTTTTTTTGACAAGCACTTAGCTAAGCCCTATATTATAAACATAGTATTCATATATGTTTTAAATTATATTTAGGAGGTCCATCATGCCAATCCTTCCCGTCCTGATCAATCTGCTCATCATGCTGTCCCTTGTAGGCTTTTTAGTCTACTTGAAGAAGAAAAAGGTGTCCTTCTCCAAACGGGTTTTTGCCGGTCTGGGACTTGGAATCCTCTTCGGTCTCGCCCTTCAAAATGTCTACGCAGACAACACCGGCATTATCAAGACCACCAATCAGTGGTTCAGCCTGATCGGGTCCGGCTACGTCAAGCTGCTGCAAATGATCGTTATGCCACTGATTATGGTGTCGATCATCTCTGCAATTGTTCACCTGAAGCAATCGAAGAACCTGGGCAAATTGAGCGGACTCATCATAGCCGTTTTGCTGCTGACCACGGCTTTGTCCGCCGGTATTGGCATAGCCTCAGCCCTTGGTTTCAATCTCAATGCGGACCAGATCATTCAAGGCGACGCCGAAGCTGCCAGAGCGGAATATCTGACCACAAAGCTCGACGAAGTATCCAAGCAGTCCGCGCCACAGCGGATGCTCGAAATGCTCCCGGCAAATCCCTTCGCGGACATGACCGGTGCCAGAAGTTCTTCCACCATAGCCGTCGTCATCTTCTCCACCTTGATTGGACTGTCCGTGATGGCGCTAAAAAAGCGCAGCCCTGAACAGGCAAAAATTTTCATTGATGGCGTGGACGCCCTCCACGGTGTCATCACCCAGTTAGTCAAAATGATTCTGAGGCTCACCCCATACGGCATTCTGGCCATTATGACCCGGACCGTCGCCGACACGAGTTTTGACGCGATCCTTCAAATGGGCAAGTTCGTTCTGGCGAGCTATGTCGCCCTGATCGTCGTCTTTGTGCTCCATTTGACGATCCTTTCCCTCTTGAAATTGAGTCCTGCCATTTACCTTCGAAAAATTCTACCGGTTCTCAGCTTTGCCTTTACCTCCCGCTCCAGCGCCTCGACCTTGCCACTGACCATTGATGCCCAAAAGAACAAATTGGGTGTCGAGGAAGGCATCGCCAACTTCTCTTCGACGCTGGGAACCGCAATTGGCCAAAACGGCTGCGCAGGTGTCTATCCCGCCATGCTGGCTGTCATGATTGCGCCTACGGTGGGACTCGATCCAACCGCACCCGGCTTCATTCTGACTCTGATCGGCATTGTCGCCATCAGCTCCTTTGGCATAGCAGGCGTTGGCGGCGGCGCGACCTTTGCCGCCCTGATCGTCCTTTCCTCCATGGGGCTGCCTGTCGGACTGGCCGGCCTGCTTATATCCGTTGAGCCTTTGATCGATATGGGCCGAACTGCCGTCAATGTCAGCGGTTCCGTGACCTCGGGCCTCGTGACCGGCACCCTCCTGAAGGACTTGGACCGGGAGGTTTACTACAGGGACATCGAGGATGCATCCGAACTGGCTGTGGCAAATGCTTAGAGGTTGAATTGTGACCATCGGCAAAAACAAAAAATGAAAAGGGGAAGTTGCGGCATAAGTCTTTATTGACCTATGACCTCAGCTTCCCCTTTTGAATTGCGTTTGATATTCCTCCGGCGCTGCTTCAAGTCCCGCAAAAGGTCCGGTACGGCCGGGCGCTCTCAGGCGCGGGTGCTGCGTAGGCGGCTTGGTTGGGCGTATGGGCATAAGGCTTAGCCAGCGCTTCAGACAAGCGGTCCAGAACGCTGAAATCCCCCATACTCACCGCTGCTTCAAGTGCCTCTTCCACCCGATGGTTCCGTGGAATCACCGCCGGATTCGCGCCCTTCATCCTCTCCTGAACGTCACCCGCTGACTGCGACTGCCGCTGAAGCCGCTCCTGCCACTGAAGCTTCCACTGCTGAAAGTCGGGTTGCTCGAACAGGCCTCTCACCTCAGGGCGATCGAAGGTTAACGCCAAAAAAGTATTGGTGTAATCCGCGTGATGCCGGTGCATGATCTCGAGCAGCGCTTCAATGAGCCCCTCGTCCTCTGGCTCATTATTGAATAGGCCCAGTTTTGCGCCCATAGCGTCCAGCCAGCAACTGCGGTAAAGGCCCGAAAACCCGGAAATGGCTTCCTGCGCCAGGGTGAAGGCCTTCTCCTCATCAGGATCAAGCAGCGGCATTATGGTTTCAGCGAAGCGAGCCAGGTTCCAGGCGGCAATGTAGGGCTGATTGCCAAAAGCATAGCGTCCGTGGGCATCAATGGAGCTGAAGACCGTTGCTGGATCATAGGCATCCATGAAAGCGCAAGGACCGTAATCTATGGTTTCGCCGCTGATCGCCATATTGTCCGTGTTCATGACACCGTGAATAAAGCCAACGCTTTGCCACTTCGCGATCAGCCGGGCTTGTCGGTTCATCACCGCGTTCAGGAAATCGTAGTAAGGGCGGTCCGAGCCGGATAATCCTGGATCATGCCTGGCAATGGCGTAGTCTGTCAACAGCCTTAGGTCCTGGTCAGAACCCCTGCTATAGGCGAACTGGAAGGTGCCTACCCTGAGATGGCTTGAAGCGACGCGCGTGAGGACTGCCCCCGGCAGCGACGTCTCCCGGTAGACGGGCTCACCGGTGGAAACCACGGCAAGGCTGCGGGTTGTGGGGATTCCAAGGGCATGCATGGCTTCGCTGATCAGGTATTCCCTGAGCATAGGGCCAAGGGCGGCGCGGCCGTCTCCGCCTCGGGAATAGGGGGTTCTGCCTGAACCTTTCAGCTGCAGGTCGAGGCGATCGTTTTTTGTTGTCACTTGCTCTCCAAGGAGGATCGCGCGGCCATCCCCCAGCATGGTGAAGTGGCCGAATTGGTGGCCAGCATAGGCTTGAGCGAGGGGCTCCGCACCCTCCGGTGTCCGGTTGCCTGCCAAGTATTCAGTCCCGGCCTGGCTGTTCAGGGCATCCGGATCAAGCCCCATCTCCTCCGCCAAAGCGCTGTTGAATCGAATAAGCTTGGGCAGTCTGACCGGTGTGGGCTCCAGGTGGGTGTACAACAGTTTGGGCAGGCGTGCGTATGAGTTGTCGAAATTCCAGCCAAAGTTGGTTTTTGTCATGAGGTCACCGCTTTTCTAATATAGGTTGTTGTCGTCAATCCAAATCGTGAATGTTCATTTTTTCAAGTTCCTGTCTTTGCTTGTCTTTGACTTTTGCGCGACAGGCAAGATAGATGGCGAAGTTAATGACGGCTGGGATCAGATAGAGCAGCAGCGCCAGGATAATGGGAACAATGTCGCCGGTATAGATCATGGCACCTAAAGAAAGGAAGAGTGCCAGACCGACATAAATGACCGGCAGGATCAGTCCCAGCCATTTGTTTTTCTGAAGGGATAAAAAGATCTGAAGCGCGGTCAATAGAACGATGATTAAAATCAATACCGGCAAAACGATCAAGCTTCTCACTGTGTCTATATTCATTTTACTGCGACTCCTTTCGGGACTTCTTGTATTCGGAAATCAAAATTTTCGCTGTGTCAAAATCCAGTTTTTCATTGACCGCCAGACGTTTGATCAGCGCGATATAGGGTTCGTTCGATGTACTTTCGCTGATCTGAATCTTTTGGATTAACCGGTCCAGTCTTAACCTGACGGTTGGATAAGTCACCCCGTAAAGGGCAGCGACTTCTTTCAGCGAACCGGAGGCTAGCAGGAATTTCTTTATGAAGACCATCTCCTCATCATCAAAATTACTCATCCAGTCCGGCATCACATTGACAGACATAACGTCACCTCCAGGGCAAAGCTTTCATGCTCTACTCTTTAATAATATTAATTGTATTTTTTAACATTATTAAAGTCAATAAACATTAAAATGTTTAATATAATTAAATACATACTTAATCTATTTTTGAATTAAATGAACAAAAGACTGATCCTCAGGTTTTTTCTTCCTGTGGATCAGTCCTGTATAACTGGCTTGCAGTATGACTTCTGTCTGACTTTCTGTCTGCCGATTTTCCGATCGTCTATCTGTCCTGTCGATGCAGCTCCCCAAAGGTCAGCATGGCATTCAGCTGTGCCGGATTGCGAAGTGATGGGGCCGTCATTGCCCCGGAAATTTTATGAGCTGGTTTGTCACATTCACTGCATTCCAATGAACAGTAAAGGTCAACTTCCTCTTCTCTGATCCATTTTTCAGTGACAAGACTTGCGCGTCCTATAAACCAGAATAATACGACAAAAAATATAAACAAAGCCACTAGCATTAAGGTTTCCTCCCCAAATCAGACTGTAAATCTATGTAAAGGTGATTGGGGGGATGGTACTTGTCAGGTTCAAGTGACCAATGCAGTCAGGACTTTGAGAGCGTGATTTATCTTCTGGTGATTTTTATTTGATTTTGATTATCATTCTCATACTTTATTTTTATCACATACAGATGTCATAGTCAAACATACAATATGACCGTAATTCGAGACGGATTTCTTCCAATACCTTAGGTTCATACAACCCAAGTTAAAAGGTTTCTGGGAGGAAGAAGGGGTCGATAGGCGCCAGCCACTGACACCTTCTTCCTGGTCTCACTTCAAATACCCGAGCAGATCCTCACTCTTGTCATTGATATATTTATAGGCGTCGTAGACTCCCTGGTTATAGGCATGGGGCGCCAACGACTCCAAAAAAAACTCAAAAATCAAATAGGCCGCCAGATCGCCCAAGTCCTCATCCCGTTCTTTCAAGAAATAAGTCTTGATTGCCTGTATCATTTCCTTTTTCGCTTCCTCGGCAATGATAATCTTTCCTGCCATCTCAGAACCCTCCGTTTCTTTAAGCGAGGTTGAACTTAGAATCCAACCTCAAGTACACCCACGTTTCACTTTCATAAAGTATAACACGAAAAATCAGGCGCTCCATGGGGATTCCCGATGAAGCGCCTGTCTCTCAAACCTTCCGTGCTTAAAATCTACTCCTGCTTTTCAATGAACGTGAGCACCAGCTGGCCATCCGCATTTGGCTTATAGCCAAATTTGACGCGGTCGCCATCCTCCAGTCCCTCAAGCTGATCCTGCACCTCTGTAGTTCTGAACGCGACAATATCTGTTGGGCTCATCTGGATCTCAATGGAATTGTTGTCAATCTGGCCATTGTAAACGCCTTCAGCATCCGCAGCCTGATCCGCAATTTTAGCGGATGGTGCCGGCAAGGTAACTTCCGGTGCCGGTGTCGACACCTCAGGTGCCGGCGTTGACACTTCAGGGGCAGGCCCTGATACTGCAGGCCCATCAGGCTTGGCACATCCGCCGAGTGCCCCTATCAATACCGCGACCAGTGCCGTCATGGTTATAAGCTTCAAATTTAATGATTTTTTCATTTGTGTGACCTCCTTTGGAATGCTTGTTAGACGCATGCCAAGTCCTGAAGGTTCCCTTGCGTTTTGTCCTTAAATATTACCGTCCGCGTCCCCAATCTGAGATGGGGGGGTGCGGTAATATAATTGTAACATTAAACAAAAGACCGCCCAGGCACCCTGAGCGGTCAAGTTCTAATCTTATAAGCCTAATTCACCTTTTAACTTCTCCAGCTCATCTTCCACTGAAGCAGTGCCTTTGGCAGCATACTTTTCTTCCAGCGCCTTGGCTTCGTCTACGGCTTCGGTATTCAGCTCAGCCATGGCATTAGCTTCGTCCAGCATTCTGCTGGCCTTCTCTTCCATGCGGTTGAACGCGTCCATGGCACCCTGGGTTTTTTCGGTAGCCGTGTTGACCTTATTGAGGGTCTCCTGAGTCTTGGCAACCGTGACTTTTGCCTTGATCATTTCACGGCGTGCCTTCAATGCTTCAATGTCGGACACCAGCTTGTCATGCATCTGACGCATTTTAACGGCATTCTCGTGGGCAGCGGCATAAGCCGTCATAAACCCTGCGCCAACATTCTCCAGTTCCTGCTTTTTGGCGATAAAGGTACGCGCGTCACCTTCATTGCCGGCAACCAGCGCTTTCTTTGCAAAATCAGCGTATTTCGCGACCTCGGCCTGATTATCATCCACCAGCCGCTTGGTGCGCGCTTCCTCTGCCATAACACCTGCAGTGCTGCGTTTGACCTCAGCCAGATCCTCCATCATGTCGTTCAAATATTGATCGATCATTTTTGATGGGTCTTCCATCTTATCGAGCAGCACATTGATGTTCGCTTTGATGATGTCACTGAATCTTTCCAAAATTGCCATTTAAACTCCTCCTCGTATAGATCGCTAAGAGCTTATAGCCTATAGCACTGCCCGCAAAGGACAGAGTGCTTTCTGCCGATGGTCGTCGCCCCTAAACCTCAGGGCCACTGTCATTGTCGTTATCCCGACCCGGTTCCCGTTCTTCGTATTTCTTAGCCAAATCTTCAGCCTCCTTGTTGCCAAATTGATCCAGAGGCGTTTTCAAAACCTCCTCCATGCGCTTGGCTTCAAGATTCTTCTGGTTGACGGAATATCTCCACCAGACGAAGAGAACGCCTGCCAGCATCAAGACGCCAAAGATGGACAACACCGGAATCCACGGGGACTTTGTCACTGTCATGATGCGGTCCGCCGCGTCGCCGAAGGACTCGCTGAAGAACTCCTCATCAGTCATGCTGCTGTCAAAGTAGTTCCGATCGAGATAGTCCAGCAGGATGTCACCCGCCTCCATATCAATGACCGTCTTTGCCTGCGTCCCCGCCACATACCGCGTCATATAGTTGCTGTCATACTCTAAGAAAACCAGCAGCAAATGGGCTTCATCCGTAAAAAGCTGATCATAAAGATCTCGGGCAAAACTGTCCAGCTCATCCATGGTCGGTTGATTTTCACCGTTGACGTTGTCCGTAATGTAGAGGAACGGCTGAACACCCGTCTCCTGATAGAAGTGTCTCATCCCCGACAACAGCCGCGTCTCATTTCCGATCCAGTCGAGCTCGTCCCTGTAATAGTCCGTCTCGTTCACTGATCCCTTTGGCAAGGCTTCGCGCACGATCGTCGACGTCGTAACGCCGCCATCTCCGGAATCTCCAACACGGGCGCTGAACAGCGCCGAAAACACAATGGCACCAATGATTAATAGAATCACCAAAACTAAAATTGCTATGGCACACCCGCTGCAGCCACTGCCTCCGGAACCGCGACCACCGCCGCCTGGAGATCCACCGCCGGATGGCCAGTCGTCATTTCTGGTTCTACGTCCCATGGCGTTTGGAAAAAAGACCGGGCCAAAAGACCCGCCAGGACTGCTGCCGCTCCCGCCAAAAGGGCCCATGCCTCCGCCGCTGCGGCTGCTTCCACCGCCAAAGATCCCGCCGCCTCCGCCGCGGCTGCTGCCTCCGGAGAAGCCTCCTATGCGCCCGCCGCTGCTGCGGCTTCCGCCAAAGGATCCCCCTCCGCTTCGTCCTCCTCCTCCAAAACCACCGCTTCTGCCCAATTTCCAGACCTCCATCTCAGACTTTGAGCTCCAAAAACGCTCCTCGCGCTTGAATAGGATTAACTCATTCCAAAGTGTTGAAAATTAACTTAACATTCTGAACTCATTATATCCCTTTTACAGCCTCCACGTTATTAAATAATTCTTAAAGATTGGGACGTGGAAAATGGTGTCTGAAACGTGGAAGATGGGGTCAATAGGCTCCATGCCGCTGACACCTTCTTCCATCATCAAACTCCGTCTTCCACGGTATCGAAGTCAATAAGCCTTTGCCGCAGCCGCGGCAACAGCTTCCACCCAATTGTCACCTAATCCCTCAGTGCCACTACCATCTCAACCTCACAGGCCGCGCCGCCGGGTAGGGCGCTGACCCCCACCGTCGATCGGGCTGGACGTCCGGCGTCACCGAAAATGGCGACGAGGAGGTCGGTGGCGCCATCGGCAATTTTCGCGTGCTGCTCGAAGTCCGGGGTGCAGTTCAAAAACACGGTGATTTTGAGGATTTGGCTGAGGTTGTCGAGACCATCGGCATAATGATTGATAATGGTCAGCGTGTTTAACGTACACAGCCGCACAGCGGCGTAACCCTCCTGCTCGCTGATCCCGGCCCCCAGTTTGCCCTTGAAGACGAGCTTGCCATCTTTCTTGGGGGTCTGACCGGCCGTATAGAGAAGGCCGCCGTTTTTGACAGCCGGCGCGTAATTGGCCGCCGGCGGATTGAAGCTGGGCAGCTCGATGCCGAGTTCTTTAAGGCGTTCCTGCAGACTCATCTGAAAACTCCTCTCCTGGCTTACGTTTGATCGGAAACAGCGTCACTGCCGGCCATCTGCCTGACAATGTCCGCCGGGTCAATGTTGCCGCCTGAAATGACAAAGCAGACCCGGTCCTCAGGCTTGACGGGCAAGCGCCCATGCAGCGCCGCCGCGAGCACAATGGCGGAGGAGAACTCAGCAGAAATTTTACCGGCTGTCAGAAGTGTAGTGCTGCCGTCTGGAATCTCTTCTTCTGGGACGGTCACAACATGATCGACATACTTTTGCACTATTGGAAAATTGACCGCTCCGGGCTGCAGGGTCAGGATGGCGTCGGCAATGGAATGGGCCGGCTCCAGCAAGACGCGTTCGCCCGCCTCGAGGCTCTTGGTATAGCGCGGCATGCAGGCAGGTTCGACGCCAATCACTTTTACATGAGGCGCCGTTAATTTAACGGCCGTTGCAATGCCCCCAATGAGACCGCCGCCGCCAATTGGCACGACCACCTGGTCCACCTCCGGCAGCTGCTCAATCAGTTCCAGACCTATAGTCCCCTGACCCGCAATAATCGCCTCATCATCATAGGGATGGATCAAAGCATAGCCATGGTCGAGGCTCAGCTTCCCGGCCACCTCATGGCGCTTTTCGTAGGGACATTTGACAATTTCTGCGCCATAGGACTGAATGCCCTCCACTTTGATATTCGGTGTCGATTCCGGGACGACAATGGTCGCTTTGACGCCGAGCAGCTCCGCAACAAAGGCCACGCCTTTGCCGTGATTCCCGGAGGATGCCGCGACGACGCCATTTTTCAGTTCCTCCGGCCTCATGCTGAGCATCTTGTTCAGAGCGCCCCTGATTTTGAAAGAATTCGTGCGCTGGATATTTTCGAGCTTTAGATAAACCCTGCAGCCCATCAGCGCGTCCAAAATTTCCATCCGTACAACGGGTGTTTCAATAATATGAGGGCTCAGCTTTTCTTTAGCCCACTGTAGTTCTTGAAGTGTCACCATAGAGTCCTCCGAAGGTCGTGATCTGTAGTTTAAATTAAAAGATATTCAGTTTCTCACCCAGCGGCTTACTTTCACCTTTGCTGTTGGTCATGAGGGTGTGCACCATGACTTTAAACAAATCACCTCTTAAAATATTCTCACCGGATGGCGTACTGACGTCATCAAATAGACCGAGAGCCTTTGCTTTATCAAAAGCATCATTCCAGGTAAAGTCGACATCCGCCTTATAGCCCAGGGCTTTCAGCATGAACACCGCTGCTTCCCTGGCCCTGTGCGGCACTTCGAAGCCAAACTGATTGTTCCCCATACCGGAGGTCCAGCCTTGATTCTGGGCATAAGCCACATAGGAAGCGGCCCAGTGCCCAACCCCGTCCGAAAAGGTAGAAGGAAACTTGTACGCATAAGCTTCATCAAACCTGCCCATCATTCGGGCAAAGATGACCATCATCTCAGAGCGCTTCAAAAATGTGCCCTCGTTAAGGTTTCCATACGGATCCCCTTCTATGAGCTTCCAAAGCTTGAGCTGTTCCCCCGCGTTCAAATTTGGCGTCCCAATCGTCCCCGGAGTCGTTCCGCCTGAAGCTCCAGCCGGCTTCAGCACGATCTGCTGCGCCACCCACTGGGACTCCACAGACTCGCTGAGTCTGTCATTTTCCCAGGATCGCGCGATTCGGTCCCCCGTCAGGGCATCCATAGACAGCTGCTGCTCCGAGGCCAGGATCGCGTAATCATTGTCTGGATCCCAGGCCTGATAGACCTGGTGCATATAGTCCGGCGACTCGAGAAACGCCATTTCCTTAAAGCCAAAGAAGGCTATGAGCTTTCCACCTTCAACCCCGCTTACGGTTGGTGCGAGCAACTGATTCTTTCCTGTTGAGTCCCCATAGCCGCCCTGTCCGCCTGAAGCAAAAATTGGGGCATCCCCATCCACGCCTTCATATTGCGCGATACCACCCAGTGCTTTTACCATTTGCGAAAAGGTCCAGATATAACCGGAAGGCTCATTCGCGCCCGCCACTTTATAATAGAGCGCCTGGCCAATGTCCTTATAGCCGCCGTCCACATAGGCGTTTGTGGTGATGATTTCTTTCCAGCCGGTTGGCGCGACAATTGGCAGGGCGTCTTGGCCTTTCTCATAGGTGATCTGGGCGATCAGCAGCCTGCCGGCAGCTGCGCCGAGATTTGGAATTACCAAGGTTTCAGCATCTCCGTTGACAGCAGTTGACGTCGTGAGCACTGCAATGTCATTAGCCACTGCAAAAGTGGTTGTCCCCAGGACCATCAGCCCCAGCAGCATGGCCAAAATCAATGCCAAAGATAATCTCCTAGTCTTCATTAAGTCTTCCTCCCATCTGTCCGTATTCCAATTAAGTCGACGGCGGGCAGGTTTTTCCGCCGGTAACAGTGTAAATACCCACTAATGGCAGAATTTATCAGTTTTCATTGTTTCTACGGATTTACGCCTTATCCTGAAAATACTTAAACCCATATTTCAGCGACAATTCCGCCGCCATCAGTTCTTTGCCCAGGTAGGCCGCGTGGCTGAGCTCGCTGACCCAGCCGCCTTCCAGGATGGTCCAGTATAAGTCTCGGGCGTTTTCCCCCTGAATGATGTGCAGCAGCTCATTTTGATTGCTGTAGTGTTCCACGAGGATGTGCCCGGTTTCAGCTTTGGGCACAATGACGAAGTAGCCCTCTTTGTCGAGTTTGACCTGATTGGGGTCTTTATAAGCTGCGACGAGGATGTTTGGAGTTGAGGCGGGTTGGGGCTTGGTGACCATCGGCAAAATGTCTTTAAAGGTGCCGGCAGAGGTGTTCATGAGGACTTCCTCGCGCTGACCCTTTCGCGACGCAATCTCGTTCAGGATCACCGCTTCATCCAGACAGCCAATCAGATTGACGATTTGGACCTGAGACCTGAAGGCTTCGACCTCATCCCCGGACACATTGGTCAGTACCGGCTTTCGGCCTTTGGAGCCTATGACGCGGCCATTTTGGTCCACACCGTTTTTCACCAGCGCTTCAAGTGTCTGTCCGGCGAAGTGCCCCTCTGAGTCATTGCCGCAGAGGATCAGCGTCCTGAGGGCGGGCATTGCCAGTGTATTTTGGATGATCTTTTCAATGCCAATATTCTCCGTCTCAGCTTTGCCTGCAATGCTGAGGCCCTCCGGTTTTAGCTGAGACATGCGCTCTGCAAGCGCCGGCGAGGCCAGAGTTACGAGGGCCACGCTGGACTGCGGCTTCAGAGAAATCACGTGGTATTCTCCAATTGCCGGGAGTGCGGCGTCTAGGGCGCTTAACGGCAGCTCGGCCACAGTTTCAATAGCGTGGATGCTGCTCAGGTCCGAAAAAACGTCATCAAAGGCATTGGTTATATCTGCTGACCAGCAGTGAGCGCAGCCCGGTCAGGTGTACTCTATGGGTTCCATGAGACCAAGGGCCTGGTCAACGTCGCGCAGGATCATTGTCGTTTCATGGGCGCTCTCGGATTTCCCGGATGCTGAGGCCGCCGTCAGCTGTCCTTGAATTGTCAGCAGCGTTTCCTTCATGCAGCCGCACTTCCTGCATTTGGCTGTGTCCATAGCAGTCTGAATCAGTGTCTGAAGCTGAAGTGCCGTCTTTGGGGATGGATTTGTTTTATTCAAAATCAACATGTTGAAATCACCTCATTTATTAGATGCTTCTATTTTACACAAAAAAGTTGAAAGCATCAGCCTCACTCACAATAATCTTCTTGACGAAGTCGAAAATATATAGTAAATTAACATTGATCATATTATTAACATTGTTAATATATAAAGCATAAAAAAGGAGGCCGCCCGCCCATGACGCCCTTAAACGACTGGCGCCCGCTCTACCTCATCTCGTTTGTTTCTGCGATTCTGCTGATCCTCATCATCCCGGTGCAAATTCTCATTTACTTCCTCTCACCACCACCCACAACCGCTGAGGGCTTCCTGGCACTCTACGCCGCAAGTCCCTTGAAAGGCCTGCTCAGCCTGGACCTCCTCTATGTTCTCAACAACGTTCTGATGATTCCCATCTACCTGGCGTTTTACCAGTCCCTGAAAACCCACCGGCCGGCGCTGATGACACTGGCGACCGCCTTTGGACTGGTTGGATTGGCGGTGTATTTCCCATCGAATACCGCCTTTGAGATGCTGACTCTGAGCCAGCGCTATGCCGCGGCGTCCACGCCTCTTCAGCAGCAAGGCCTCATCTCAGCTGCAGAAACGTTGCTGGCCATCTACACCGGCACCGCTTTCAACGCGTACTATGTCCTGAACGCCCTCACCCTGCTGATCGTCAGCTGGGTCATGCTGAAAACCGGTGTCTACAGCCGCGCAACAGCCTCCTGGGGGCTGGCCGCCGGACTCCTGATGGTGATCCCATCCACCGCCGGCACCCTGGGCCTCGTATTCTCCATTCTATCCCTGATTCCCTGGATCGTGTTTTCCGCGAAGGTCGCCAGGGCCTTCCTGAAGTTAAAAGACTAAAGACCTAGCCGATGGCAGCGGCAATCAGCAACCATCGGCTGGGTCCTTTAAATTTTCAAACTTTCAACTGGTTTAGTATTAACCGGACACCACATTTTTCTTCTCAGGAAGCAACAGCGTGGACAAAACCGTGAGTAAAATGGGGATCATGAGGTACATACTGCCTGCCATCAGCCCATGCAGGTCGGAGAGCTTGCCGAACAACAGCATCAGCAGGCCGCCCAGCCCGCCGGACATACCCATGATCAGCCCTGTCGCCATGTTGATGTTGCGCGGCAGCAGCTCGTGGGCCATGACAATATTCGCCGTGTTCGAGCCGCCCAGGGCAATGCCCATCAGGACAAAGCCTGCGAGCATTGTATAACCGGTCGTCATAACAATAGCCAGCATGCACAACACAGTGAGTCCGTTGAACAGGATCAGGGCGCGCTTGCTGCCTATGGCATCATTCGCGATTCCGCCGACGATCGTCCCAAAAGAGTTCGCGAACAGGTAGCCGGACAGAACCGCTCCGGCAATCTTGACGTCCCACTTGCCAAGCATCATGATCTGAACGCCAAAGGTAATCAGAAAGCCCCGGACCAGTACCCTGCTGGAGGAAATAAAGACCAGGAACGAAAGCCAGAGGACAGATTTTCGGTTGAGCTTTTCATTTTGCTTTCCTTTTTCTGTACGCTCAGGGAGCAGCGCCACTTTGTGAATCTGTGCGGCGTGCATAAACAGGGCGGTCACCAGTCCCGGAATAACGAAAAAGACCAAGGCGGTCAAGCCAAAGCGCTCCACAATTGGGATCGTGACGACAGGTGCGACTGAAGCGGCAAAGCCCCCAATAGTCATAAATACCGAAAGGCTGCGCCCGCGCGAATTTTTCGCTAGCTTCACCGCCATGGCGGAGCCCAGCGGATGATATAGCGCAGAAGCCAGCGCGCCAACGCCCACGACGAGAACGAGCAGATAATAGTTCGTGATAATGCCGGAAATCGACATCCAAGCTGCAATCCAAACCAAAGACAGCGTCAGCAGCCATGGCTTGCCCCTTTTGTCGACGATATAACCAATGAACGGCTGCGCGAAGGAGCCGCTGCTCGTAATTACAAAGGCTATAAAAGCCTGCTGTGACAAACTTAGACCCATGGCCGAGACAAATATAAAGAGTATAGGTGGTACCAGATTCATGTAAAAGTCATTGAAAAAATGTCCTACGGAAACGGCGATCAGCTTTGTCAGAAAGCCTTTTTCCTTTTCTGCAGTCACTTCAGCCTGTTCGGTATCCATCCCCGTTCCCATGCCCATCTCCATTCCCCCTTTGCCGATAGTCAGCATCCACCATCCTCGGTCTATTCAGCAACACTCTCAGCTGCATTTGGTTTGGAGTGGTGCTCTCTTTTAAAACTTACCATTCCACATCAGGATAATCCAAATTGAGTCTGACCTCATCCGGTGCGATCCCCATAGCTTTAGCATAATCTTTCACTTCATGCCTGAGCCCCAGGTAATCCGGCGCGTCGAGTTCAGTTAAACGCTTAGCCAGAACCGTCACAAACTTGAGCCTTTTATCCTGAGCCATTTCAAGTATTTCAACATTTAATTCATCTAAATACTGCGTGAAATAGCCGTCCATCCAAGGATAATCCTGGATCATGAGATTGAGCAGCCGCGTGACGGCCCTTGGCTCAAGCGCCCTGGCCAGGCAGTCAAAAATGGCGGACTGGAGCATTCTGATCTGCGCTATGTCTCGGTCCCAAATGATTTTTTTATGGCGCATGGGATCCAGCATCTGCTTGGATTCTTTTCTGGCGCGCAAGAGGCAGAAGTCGTTGAGCGCCATGACTATAAACAGGATTTCAGGCATCAGCACCTGGAATTCGTAATAGACATTGGTGGTATGGACCACTTTTCCTGTGAGTTTCATTTTTTCACGGGTCATATTGTTGTCAATGACCTTTATATCTCGATCACCCATATAAGCATGCCTGATGTCGTAACAAAGTCCCAGAACCCTGATTCTCGCTGCAGCATAGGCTGGGTACTCGTCCTCGTCACCCAGGATTCGGATCAGCGCGTCATATAAATGTTCCAGATCCTCATAGTCACCGGCAATGGCAATGCCGGCATGCCGAGGGGTCAGTTCTGCCTTGATCATTGTAATGCCTCCCCGAGTTGCTTTCTTACTACCATAATATTGTATTTGTAGGTTTTAGGAAATAACTTTTTCATGTGCTAAACGGAAATAGGTGTCAGACACCTTTTTCTCTCAACACTCAGCACATTATGCTTCGCATTTTCTTTAAGCCTTTGAAACCTGCTCTGAACTGAACGTTTCCATTTTTATGATCTTCAACTCAGTCATTCAACTTTTGGATTAAAGATTTCTTGACATTTTAAACCGTTTGTTAATTTTATTAATTTCTTAATTAATTTTATTGATTTGTTAATTGACTTTTAGGTGAAATTGATATATTTTATAATCAGATAGATAATATTAATCATGAGATTGAATTTATTAATTAAAGGTAGGGGATGCGACTTGAATGTGATGGCATTACTTGACCAAGTAGAACGGAAAGAAATATCTGTTCCTGATGCTGCCTCGAAAATAAAGGCCTCGCTGAATTCCTCCGACTCGACTTTGACTGTTGTATCTCAATCTGAAACGCCTGCAAAATGGCTGAAAATCAAAATTATTGACCCCGAGTCCAATTTCAAAATGAGTCTGCCGCCACTTCCCCTCCGACTCACAGGCAAGCTTGCATCATTTATACTCAAAGTGAGTATGCGGTACACCGAGGACTCTGATTTGGATTCCATCGACTATGAAGATATCCGTCTGATGCTTGACACACTCAAAGAGCTGCCGCCCGTTCACTTGGTTTCTGTTGCGGATGATCAGGGCATGCAGATCGAAATTTTTACCAAGTAAACGTCTCAGTTCTTTGAAGCGCCAATTCAACTTTTCGACCAATAAAAAAGAGGTGATCCCATGGCAAAAGAAGTCATAGGCCAATGTCCAATCTGCCAGGACAAACTGCGCGTCACTCAGTTATCCTGCAAAACCTGCGGCACGCAAATTTCAGGAGAATTTGAGCTCTGTAAGTTCTGTCAGCTCGAAAAAAACCAGAAGTATTTCGCAGAGATCTTCATTAAAAATCGGGGCAATATCAAAGAGATCGAAAAAGAAATGGGCATCTCCTATCCTACCGTCAGGCGGCTTCTGGATGAAGTGATCGAAGCCCTTGGGTATAAGGAAGAAGCCAAGAAAAATGCCGTCAACCAAGGTGATATCCTGGAACAGCTCAGCAAAGGCGAAATCACCTCTGAAGAAGCGCTTAAACTTCTGAACGGTGAAACTGTATAATCCTGTAATCGTATAATGAAGGAGGAACTGACCATGAACGAAGAAAAACTCAAAATCCTGAAGATGATTGAAGACGGCATAATTACGGCGAATGAAGGCGCTCAGCTTCTGAAGGCAGTGGATGACATTGCCCAGCCGCAGATGCAGACGGCTGCAAAAACCATCGGCACAAGCAACGCCAAATGGCTCAGAGTCAAGGTTCTGAGCACAGAAAACGGCATCAAGACCAAAGTTAATGTCAACGTCCCAATTGCGCTGGTCGAAACAGGGCTTAAGATTGGAAAACACTTTGACAAGAACATTGAAGATTCTATCAAGGACATTGACCTGTCAGAAATTCTCGAGCTGATCAAGAATGGCGCTGAAGGCAAGATCGTTGAAGTGGAGTCTGACAACGGGGATATTGTTGAAGTCTACGTGGAGTAACGCGCCCCTGCAAACGACAATTGTTAACTTTCCCTTAAATTCCACTCAGCACCAAAAATTTGCGCTATAATTATGCCGTAATCCATCCCATAGGAGGAGGCCCTTCACATGTCATACGATGAAATGAAGCTCAAAGCCAAGGAACACCTCAGCGGAAATTGGCCTGTCGTCATCATTACAGTCCTCATTTTCCTGGCACTGACACAGCTCTTCACAAACCAGGACCGCGTCGTCACCCTGTCAAACGGCGAAAGTATGCTCAGTCCCTCATCTGCTTTCTTCAATCTGCTCAGCTTTATTCTGACCGGCCCTCTGACCTACGGACTCATGGTGTTTTTCAGACGACTCAGAGAGCAAACCGCAGACATCAAGGACCTCTTTGTGGGCTTTAAGCGCTTTGGCGACACTTTTCTGCTGAATCTGCTGACTACCCTTTTTATTGCCCTTTGGTCACTACTCCTGATCGTCCCCGGCATTATAGCCGCCATCCGCTACACCATGGCTTATCTGATCATGACAGAGAACCCTGACATGACCACTCTCGAGTCCATTACCGCTTCCAAGATGATGATGGAAGGACACAAGATGGAGTTTTTCAGCTTTGCCCTCAGCTTCATTGGCTGGTTTCTCCTCGGCATAGCGACCTTTGGGTTGGGCTTCCTCTACGTCATTCCGTACTACAATGCCTCAAAAGTCGAGTTTTACGAAAATCTTAAGCGAGGCACAGTTTATTAGTGCTGTTATTAAAGTGAGAGTCAAAAAAACATAACGGGAAATGGACGCCTTCTTACGGCTCCATTTCCCGTTTTTTATGCCGATGGTCACCTTTCAAGATGAAACTCGGTGTCAGACACCGAGTTTCATCTCAGACACCGAGTTTCATCTCACACCAAATTTCATCCACCAAGCTTCACCAACGCTGTTTATAGCCCAGGCCCCAGTATAACTTCAACCCGCTCTTCAGCCTCCAGCGTCGACTCCGTGACCGTGCAGTCCACCGCGATCACCTCTCCGCCCCGCTGCGAAAGTCTTCTGAGCGCCTCCCCAAACTCGGGATGCATGGTATCATTCGGTTCGAAATACCGAACCCCTTTCATCTGCACTATGAAAACCACCAGCGCCTCATACCCGTCTTCAAGACATGCCATCAGCTCATTGAGGTGCTTGACCCCCCGCTGCGTTGGGGCATCCGGGAAGCGAACCACGCCATCTTCCTCAAGGGTCACACCTTTGACCTCGACAAATACTTTTCGCGTCTCCGTCTCAAGGTAAAAGTCAAAGCGGGAGTTCCCATATTTCTGTTCCGGTTTGATCAGACGAAGCCCTTGAAAAAAGCCGCTCGTCTCCGCCCACTCCTTGAAAACCTTATTGGGCGCCTGGCTGTCCATGTTGACGAGCCGCTCCCCTTTCCAAACCGAGATCAAATCAAACTTGGTTTTTCTCCCGGGATGGTCGCATTCTTGAACCAGCACCCTGGCCCCTTCCGTCAGCAGTTCCCTGCACCGGCCAGTATTCTTCACATGACAGATCTCCTCGTTCCCGTCGACTTCAACGTGCGCAATGAAGCGGTTCGGCCGCTTGAGAAAAACGCCGTCCTTCATATTAGGATATCTCATTATGATTTTGCCTCCCTCTCGCCCAGCCTGTGAGCATTATAGCGACCGGTCCGCCAACCCCAATCAGAATGGGATTGAACCAAGAAGGGAGCAGCCACTGACCCCCAAAGACCAGAATCGGTCCAGCCGCCATGGCCACATAAGCATAGCCTTTTGCCACTTTCCCGGGCAAAAACAGCGCCATGGCCAGAGGCGCGAACGCCACAGCCCCTCTGAGCCCCATGGAGATAAAACTCCACCCAAGAATCCCAGAGCCCAGATTGCCGATGGTCATCACACCCGACAACACCAGCACTACAAAAATCACCAGCCGCGTCACAAACAACATTTTCCTGTCGCTGGCGTTCGGCGCGACATAAACCTTAAACAGATCCTGGCCCACCATAGCGCTGATCCCAAGCGCCATCCCGGCGCCGCTGCCCACCAGCGTCACCAGCAGCGTCGCCAAAACAGCACCGGCCAACACCGGCGGCAGATAGCTCATAACGAAGACAGGCAGCGCATAGACCGGATCCATACCGGGCGCCTGGATTCTCATAAACATCCCTACATAAATCCCCGCAAGCCCAATCAGCGGAATCAGCAACATGCTGATCCACGCCCCTTGTCTGGAAGTCTTTAAAGTCTTCGCAGCAATGATCGCCTGAATATACACCTGACCGGTGACAACCCCGACCACAACGGACACCACAGACCCCATATTGACAATGAGTCCACGGGAAAACAGATCGAAGTAAACGGCTTCCGGAAGTGCCAGACGAAACGCCGACACGCCGCCCTGCAGCTTCACTGCAAGCACGCCGCAAAGTCCAACCCCAAGATACATCAGCAGGGCTTTAAGCACCCCAACTATGCCCGTCCCCCAAACGCCGCCAAAAATGACGTAGGCCATCATGAGGAGCAGCACCAGAATAGTGGCGCTGACCGGCCCAAGACTGCTCAACGCTGTGATCAAGGCAATTCCGGACAGAAATTGTGAGATGATGCTTAAAAAACTGCCCAGACTCGTCAACACCGCAGACAACATAGCTGCAGTTCTGCCATATTCCGCGGAGATCATCTGAGGCAGCGTCACATGTCCGCTTTGATACAAGGGTTTTGCGAAAAACAGACCTAAAATCAGGCATCCAAAGCCATTCCCCAGTGTGAACCACCAAGCTGAAAACCCCTCTGTAAAAGCAAGCTGCGCTGTTCCAATAGTCGATGCCCCACCCACCAGCGTCCCGATGATCGTCCCCGCCACAATCCCGGAGCCCGCACGTCTCCCGCCGCTGGTAAAATCGCTGCTCGAATTAATCTGACGTCCCGAATAGAGCCCACCCAAAGTCATAATAACCAGTACTATGGCTGCTCCAATATAATGCGACAATTCCATTGTCATGATGTCACGACCTCCTAGAAGTAAGCGAACCTTCGCTGCTCTCATATCCCCCGAAAAACAATAAAGGGAGAAGACCCGTTCAGTGCCCCGCTGCTCAGCGACGCCCTGTTCGTACCCTCTCCCCTGGATTATACCTTTTATTTCAACTACATCCCAGACTCAAATGCCTTTTGAATCGCATCCTGGTGCTTGCTGTCCACTTTATTGGTGGAATGCGTCCGACTGTTCAGGAAGTGAATATCAAAGTGTCCATCCATGCCATTGCCTTTGACCGCATCCAGGTTTTGCCCTGTGCCAAAGCCGCCGCTTCGATTGCTGACCACCACAACCTCTGGCTTGTCATCCCTTCCGGCATGCGGCATTGCGGTCATGGACGCAGCAATTCTATACCCGTCAATTTCCACGATGACCGGACGCCGGGTCCAGTTCCAGCTGCCGCCCGCGATTTCTTTCAAAATGGCCGTGTCCTCTTTGGTCAGCGTCTCCACATCCGCGTGGTTTCCGCCGTATGTACGCTTGATCTGCATCTTCAATCCCGTTTGAACGTCGATCACAGTCGCGACGTCCCCTCTGGCGTAAATGCTCTTAACGTCGTCAAACCACGGCAATTTCTGCGCGCTTTTCGTCGCAGCTGCATTCGCCCTTGAGACCCCGCCCCTTGAAATTGGCTTATCCACACCCAAAAGCCCGGTAATTTTGCCGATGGTCTGCGCACCCGCAACCCCATCCGCCGTCAAACCGTTGGCTTTCTGAAAATTTGCAACCGAAGACTTTGTCACACTGCCAAAGTAACCGGTAATATCCACAGAAAAATACCCAAGTTGTTTCAAATCCCGCTGCAATTCAGCCACATCAGTGCTTTGAATTCCCTGCTTCAACAGTGCGCCTGTGTAAGCAAACCCGGCAGGCTGGAAAGCTGAAGTCGTGAAAGCCAGTGCTGCGACTAGCACAGCAATTTTCATTTTTGATATCACTCGTGTTCCTCCTCTTTTAAGCTGACGAGGTTAGTTGACGGGTTAGGTAAAAGAGTTCACCCCACCGTTTGCACGGTTTCACCCCAAGGTAGTTCGTCCCCCGCTCTTCAATTTCGAAGATTAAGCATCAGTAAGAGTATAACATAATATTTAATTGAAGCCTACTGCGAACCTTAGGTTGAGCTCAAATTGTAATGTTTCCCTATGCCCTTTGCTCAATCTCGGTGACACATTCCGTTTTGATTTTCTCCACCAGGAACTGAAGACCATCAATGACATTCGGTCGAATATCGCCGCCAATCAAGACAAACATGATGTCATCCCCTACCTCAAGCTGCCCTTCATTCAGCCACACCTTGATATAATAGATCCCATCAAGTTGACGCGCTTCTTCGATGGCTGCCTCCACTTTGTCCGCATCATAGGAAAAAGTCATTCCCTTGACTTCAGTTCCATCATCTATGCCTTGCCGGACCAAAGCCTTGGGCGTTTCTCTGACGACCCCGTTGTGTACTAAAAACATCCCGACACGGGAAGCGTTTGGATCCATCTTAGCTTCTTTTAGCCACAGCTCCATGGATGGGGATGGTTTTTTGTTAGTCAGTTTCATGGTTTACACTCCTTTGAGTTTGAGGGACATATTCTAATAATTGCTTCACGATTTCGAAATTAGTACAACTTACTTAGATAAACCAAGTTATTTGTATTGTAACAAACATTGATTCCATGTCAACGAATGAAGAGAATGATTTGATGATGCGAGCAACTTTTTAATGAGTGTCAGACACTCACTTGAACTGAGTGTCAGACACTCACTTGAACTTAGTGTCAGACACTCACTTGAACTTAGTGTCAGACACTCACTTGATCTTGGTGTCTGACACTCAGTTGAACTCGGTGTCTGACACTCAGTTGATCTTGGTGTCAGACACGGTAACATTTCTGTAATATTAGCATAACGACAGAAGACCATGAGCAAAGATTTAAAGTCTCTGCCGATGGTCTCCTCAACTCACTTCACCTCTATAACACAACCGAATTTCATCAATACCCCTTCGGACGCGGCCAGTAAGACGCCCCATGAGCTATAAACCTCGACATATCCAGGGATCTCGACCTGTGCAGCACAAACCACAGTGAGGCCAGAAGATAAAACGCAAAGCCCGCCAGGAGATTGGTCCAATATCCAAAATACATGCCAAAGAGAGTTGCTGCTGACAGGACAATGACAATCAGCGCTGGGAACGGATGCCAAGGGGCTATGTAGCCGCGGTCAATAGAGCCAATAGGATACATGCGTCTGAATTTGAACATCATGTAGGCGGTCAGCAGGTAAACGAGGAGTGCTGAAAGGATTGAAAACGTGATAACTTGATCCAGCAGTCCCGTGAATCCGAAGGCTATGGAAATTGGCATCAGAAAAACAATGGCGCGGTAAGGCGTTTTGTATTTGGGATGAATCGCCGAGAAGGCTTCCGGAATGAGGGTGTCCCGCGACATGGAATACCATGCCCGGCTTGAGTCTGCGATACATCCATTGGCGCTGGCCAGGCACGCGAGAATGGTACCAACAAAGAGAAGCTGAATGACAATAGGCTTTCCGGTCGCCACTGCGGCATCGAAAAGCGGGTAGGTCGAAACGCCCAGCAGATCCGCAGGAACCAGGCCCGAGCTGACAAACCAAGTGATGGTAGCGCCAATGATCAGCGTCAGGAGACCAACCACAGCGCCTACTGGAAGCGAACGGCCCGTTGAACGGCATTCTTCCGCAGCCAGGGCAGTGCCTTCAATGCCAAGATAAAACCAGCAGCCAAACTGAAAGGCCCCCAGAATCCCAATCCAGCCATACGGCAGCCCATTGGTCATTTCACTAAGCTTAATCATGCTTTCTGAAGGCGAGTAAAATTTGGTGCTGAAGAGCAAAATTATAATCGTAATAAATGCGACGCCTGTCAGAACGATATTGAGATTGAGTGTGGCATGGACACCACGGTAATTGAGCCAGGTTAAAAACAGAATGCTGAGGATAATATAAGGCAGCGCCTGTATGTCCGGGCTGATCGTCTTGAGAATCTCGCCAACCACCAGGGAATCCGCAGCGGCGAGCATGACGTACTCGAAGACGAGCATCATTCCAATATTAAATGCAGCCAGCGGCCCCAGCAGGTATTTGGCCATGGAATACTGACCGCCGGCTTCCGGCATAACGGATCCCATTTCCGTGTTGAACATGATCAGAGAAATATAGAGTATGCCAATCACCCAGCAAGCTATAATCGAGCCCAATGATCCACCTTTGGCAATTGTAAAGTTCCAGCCCATGAATTGACCCACAAGAACAATGCCTACCCCGAGTGCCCAAATATGCATCGGGCCCAACACCTTGGACAGGTGAGAGCTCGAGGAAGCTTCCTTCGACGCGTTCAGATCAGGTAAATGATCCATTTCAGTTCCACCTTTCAGCTAATTAGTCTTCTTTCTTGATGCGGCCAAGCTCTACACGAATAAAATCTGAAAAGATCAGGTAAGCAAGTACTGCCGATAGTCCCCAGGCCACATAGTTCATCACGCTCCAAAAACTCATTATCTACGCCTCCTTGACTTCTATGCTGATCGTTTCCGCGTCACTATACAAACTGTGAATCATGGATTTTAACTCTTTGTCAGACTGGTACAGGATATAAATCAGATAAACAAATAAACTCGTGATGACTATGCCAAGGGTCTTGAAGTTAATGGCATAACTGAGCTCACCACTTGTATTTCCAGACATCAGCATAGCCGTCAATAATGTAGCGAAGCAAAGGATCATAATAAACATTGAGTCCGCGAGTTCAATCCATAAATTCTTCTTCCCTTTTTTCTTTTCACTGTGCACCATAGTTTCACCCTTTCCCGAATCCTCAACTGATGAATGTTGCAATTGACGACAACGCGGCATTTCAAAATTTGCCCTGTAAGATGTCTGGTTTTAGTTTTTCATAGTACCAGTCTTCTCATCTTCATAAGACAAAAGTTCCTGAACATAAATCTGCCGCTGATTTTTTCTCAGATGAATCAAAACGGCTACTGACGACGCTGTCCCAAAAGCAATGATCAATCCCGCGGCTGCAATAATTACACCTCTTACAGCGTGATCAGACGCCAAGGTCAAGACGTTGAAAGTAATGTAGATGAGAAGCAGACAAAATAATGCCAGAAAAACAATCATGGTAATGCAGTCCGTCGAATAGAGCTTTTGTATCTTTTTTTCCAAAGCTTACACCTCCTTAGATTTAAACTGCCGGGTTGGTTACTTGAAGCGACGGCACGCCAAACGAGAATAATTCAACAAAATTCCAAAAACAAAAAATGAGGCATCAAGCCATCATAAAAATGATGGTTTGAAAGCCTCATTGCTTTCGAAATCCGAATGCGCCGTTGCATTCGTCGTTTTCAGTTGTCATTATATTATCAGACTATTTCGTGAACGTCAAGAACCACAAAGTCCACATTGTCTTACCCCATGGCAATAATAATGGCCTCTGCGATTTCCTTCATGGTTTTTCTCTGGTCCATGCTCATAGTCCTGATCTTCTTAAACGCCGCCTCTTCATCCAGGTTATAGTGCTGCTGCAGAATGCCCTTTGCTTTCTCAATCTGCTTCCTCGAATGAAGCGCCTCATTCAAAGTGTCCACTTCCTGAGCCAAAAGGCTGAACTCCTCGTAACGGGAAACCGCAATATAGCAGGCAGGAATGAGATTTTGTTTATTGATTGGCTTGACGAGATAGGCAAGCACACCCGCCTCTCTAGCCTCTTCCACCAGCTGTTTCTGGCTGTAGGCGGTTAAAAGCATGACCGGCGCAATTTTCTCCTGATTGAGCAGTTTGGCGGCTTCTATTCCATTCATACCTGGCATTTTTATATCCATCAGGATCAGATCCGGTTTCAGCTTCCTGGCAAGCTCCACTGCGGTTTGACCATCTCCGCATTCGCCGATGGTTTTTATCTTAGCCTCCGCGAGCATCTCACGCAGATCCTTTCGCGTCACCGGCTCATCTTCAGCAATTATGACTCTTAATGACTTCACTCGAAACACCCCGCCCATAGATCATACTTTCAAGATAACACACTTTCAAACCATATGTTGCAAAGCTTTTCAATTAAGACTTGAGCGGAAACCGGATGACCGAAGTCGTTCCGTTGATTTGCCCATTAATCACAAAAGTGCCTTTCAGCTTTTCTACTGTAATCATTTCAATGATTTCAAGACCAAGGCTGTTTCTGTTTTTCTTTCCACCAAAACCAATCCCGTTATCCGAGATGGTGATCACCGCTTCACCTTCCACCTCACTAATATCGACCTTGATAACACCCTTCTTTCGCATTTGAAAAGCATGCTCAACAGAATTTTGAATCAGCTCCGTAATGCAAAGGGACAGACTGCTCGCCTTGTCAGCATCCTGATAAATCTCTGAGCCGCTCAGCTCACCTGTAATATTTTTTCCGGGAGGCACCATGCTTGAAAGCACCATTTCCATAATGTTCGCGGTCGCCGACTTGATATTGATCTTATCAATGCCGCCCCTGGAAAGCTCCTCGTGGATCAAAGCGATGCTGGAGATGCGGTTGATGCTCTCATTGAAGGCATTTTCCACTTTCTTGGAATTGACCCGCCGCATCTGAAGCCGCAGCAGACTCGCTATGGTCTGAAGATTATTTTTAACCCGGTGATGGATTTCCTTAATCACGGCAGACTTTGGATCCTGCGCGTTATCGGAAAGGATCACGAAATGCATGAGCCCCTCTTCGACACTTCGAATGGGAATTTTCACGGCGAGCATATGACACTGATGAATTTCGAGTTCCGTAACCTGAAGGGTCCCTTCACTTGACGACACCGGATTGTCGAAGGTCTGATCCATTAAATCCCGAAAAAGTTCAGGCGAAATGCGCGCCACTTCCGTCATTGTGCCATTCATCCAGACGACTTCGCCATGAGTATCCAGCAAACACTGGGCGCTTGGGATCAACGCATCCGGGTTTTCATTCAGCCTCAGCCGTGCGGCCTGATCCAGGTGAGCCAAAAAATCCGACCTGTTGAATAGACCTTCTCTTTCCACCACGGAGAAGGTCCCGATGGATGCCCCATTCATCACAACGGTTAAGTCATAACCGTTTTTTTCATCCAGGCAGTCTGCTTCCAGCTGAGAATCAGTAGGATGATCCGGAGCGGAAGATGCCTCGAGAGAGGTGGAGGAGAGAACCATCGGCAAAGCGCCCTCAATCACTAAGCGCATTGATTTATAGCAGCTTAAAAGAGGGTGCCACCCGTCCCTGATCAGGCGGGCTGCGTCCTCACACAGCTGTCTGGATACTTCATATGTAGTGGGTCTCATGAACGTCACCCCTGCTTTTCTGTGTCAATGAATTTTAATCATACTGCTTTGGGCTTCCCTCTCCTCTGGAGCGTCAAGGGCAATGTATTTCCTGCCAACTAAAAAATAGTACAACACAGCGCCGCCCAAAAAAATGCCCACAAATTTAACACTATCCGGCGTACGCAGGCTAATAAACATCAGAGCACTGAAAATGAGCGCAGAAAAAACAACCAGGGCAGCAGCCTTGACCTTGGTCGTCCAGCCAGGTGATGCCTTGCGCGCTGACAACTTGATTTTCAGATAAGACAAAATGACCAGCAGGTACATCAGAAGCGCGGAAAAACCAGCGGCAAACACCAGGATTCTGGCCGTGCCAAACTGAGCCAGTAATATGCCGATGGTCCCGGGCAGGACAATGGCAAGATAAGGCGTCTTTGTGACCGGATGAATTCGGCTCATGATTTTAGGCAGATACCCCGCCCGCGAAAGGGCGAAGCTCTGTCTGGAAAACCCGTTGATCATGCCGTGCAAGCTCGCCAGAAGGCTGCTGAGGGCAAGGGTCGTAAAAATGACCAGCCATTTGCCGCCATTTGGATTGACCAGATGCATTGCACTGGACAGTGGATAGTCGTTCATCAGGAGATCCCGCCAATCCACGGTTGCCAGGCAGAAAATCAGGACACCAAAATTAAGCACCGCCACCGTTATTATGCTTGTTCCAAAGCCTATGCGCATGTCCGTCTTGGGATTGACGGTTTCCTCGGCCGCCAGTGCAATCCCCTCGAAGCAAAGATAGAACCAAAGCGCGTACGGGATCGCGATGACGATCCCTTTCGCCCCGCTGACAAAAGGCTCAATGTCAAACGTCCTGGAGAGGTTCACCGCGTCCGCTGTTCCAATGAAGAACATGATGAGCGCCCCAATCGCCACACTGGTGATGATCAGTTGAAAATTCGCCGATTGTTTGATGCCAATGACGTCAATCATGAGAAATAACACATAGACACCCAGCGCGACGTACATCTTTGGAATGGAGGGGTAGACCCAGGAGACGTAGGAGGCAATGGAGATAGTTACGGCGGCAGAGGCGCAAATGAACTCTGCAATCGTCAGAACCCCAGTCAGATATCCCCCAAGCTTCCCCAGCCCCTTTCTGACATAGGCATAAGGTCCGCCGGCATAAGGATATAATCCCGAAAGTTCAGAAAAGATAATGGCGAGGACAAAATAAAAGCCGGTTACCACAAGTGTTGTAATAAAAAATCCCAGTGAACCGGACAGTTCCAAGCCATAGTTCCATCCAAAAAATGTGCCTGCAATGACCGTACCTACGCCAATCCCCCACAAGTGAATCCCTGATAGGATTCGCTTCAAGCCAAATTTCTTTCTGTAATCATCGATTTGTTTTTTCGTTATCAGAATATCGTCCTCAAAATCGTCATCTTGATCAAGGGGCATTGTTTTTCACCTGCTTACCTGGTTGTGTACTTATCTTTGACTGTCAGAGATGTCTCGGCAGTGATCATGAGTAATAGGGTCCAACCGAGCATGTAAGTGCCCCAGATTAGATTTTCCTTCCACAGCAGGAACTGCTTAAAATAAGGGTGGAAAATGGAGAAGGCAACGACCATGTCGCTTAAAAACAAAACTGTGCCGGCAGCGGTAATCATCCAGGCAGCATTTTTTTGAAAATAGCCTCGGTAGAGCGTCGATACCATGGTCATCCCTGTATAGCATAACACAATCCCCAAAACAACTGCTGCCCAAAACATGAATCCCACAGCGTATTCTACGAGCAAAAACAAGACGATCCCGAAGGTGATGACAAAAGGAACCACTGTGACAATTTCTTTTTTCCCGATTCTGAAATTTCTTTGAAAAGCGGCAATCAGAAACAGATAAGCCGCTATAAAGCCCAGCATGCCGTAGAGCTCTCGATTTGGAAAGTCCGGATCTGTCGCTCTTAAGAATACAAAGAAGTAATCCGACAGAATGGTGCACAGAAAGGCCAGGATGAGGATTCTTTGTTCCCAGTATTTTTTACTTAACACAATGACAGTCAAAAACATGGCAATCCGTACGCCAAATTTCAAATAAAGCGCAGGGCTTTCGAGAGAAAACAGGGTTGTGAAAAGGAGAATCATAAGTGTCAAGGTCAAATATGTAGCGAGCATGGTACGATTAGTGTTACTCAAGGGGTCATCGCCTCCAAAGGTCAATAAAAGGTTTAGTTAATGGGTGCCTGTCATTTCACCTTCTTATTTGAAGTTTGGTTAAAATCACGACTTTTGAATTTCATCCATAACCGCGCGTGTATCTTCCAAACTAAATGACGCAAATAGTCTTCGATTTTCCTGATCTAAAATCCTGTAGTGATGAGATATTAAATTCTGCTGGATCCTATAGCCATCAGTCTCTTGAACGGTCTTCCACCACACTCTTCCGCCCCAGGTTCTCGGGTAGTCGACTTCCAAGTCTTTGAATGCCACTGAAATAATCATGCCAGAAATATCACCTCCAAGAGCGTCACGCAGAAGTGTACTGTCTGAGAAAATGCTGGCCAATGTCACTGACCCTGTCCAGCCCAGACTCTTTCTGCCTTTCTCAATCTCGATCAGCGTCTTCTTTGAGATCCCAAGAATGACCGCCATTTTATCTTGTGTCAGCCCATATTCCGTTCTAATCAGTTTCATTTTTTCGTCCATGAGCTTTATAAATGTGGTTTTATCCATAAACATTACCCCACAATTCATATTTTGGTTATAGTGTAATTTTACACCTTTTGCCTCTTTTTTTCAATAATAATGCGAATAATTAGGACGACAAAGACTAAGTCCGGATTGGCAAGGTATGACACCTATGGTACCGAAAATATTTCCACGACTAAAATAAAAAATAAGGTCAATTGGCACCTTATACACCAATTGACCTTATTTCATACTCTTCTAATCCTCAATTTCAAAACTCGCTGTCACAATAGCTGTGATGGCTTTTTCTATAGACGATGTGTCATTGATCCCATAGTCCGACACTTCAGTTGAGTTAGCCGGTGTGATCTGCATGACGCCCATCTTTGCAGAGCGCAGCTTTCCAATGTTGCCGCCTGTATTCAACGCAATCTGCTCCGCCCTGGCTTTGGCGTCTTTCGTCGCTTCTGCCAGCATGCTCACCTTTAAATCCGCGATCTTGGTATAGAAATATTGGGGCTGCCAGGATTGAAATTCAATGCCTTCATTAATGAGCTCTGTAACTTCTCTGGAAACTCTGGTCAACTTATCGAGCTCTGTGGAGCTGATTTCCACCCGCATTTCCAGTCGATAGGCCATCACATTCATGGTATACATACCGCTCGGTGTCACTTCGTAAATTGGGTTCGTGGAGATGGAGGAGAAAATCATCTGTTCTTCCGGAATGCCTTTGGATGACAAAAATGCTTTTACCTTTTCCTGGTCCGCATTCAACTTTGCGTAAGCTTCTTTAAGACTCGCTGACTGAGCGCTGAAGCTGCCGGTCCAAACCATGAGGTCTGAAGTAATCTGCTGTCTGGCAGATCCGGAAACAGTGATAAAATTCGTTCCTTTGATCTCCACCAAACTGTCCGCGACTTTATAAGTACTTGCCACAATGCCCCCCATGACAATTAAAGCTGCGAGTAAAATAGTCAACATTCGTTTATTTTCCAAGTGCCCTCACTCACCTTTCAATTTTACAAAAAACGCTAATGCAGCCGAATTATTCTCTAAAAATCAGATCATGATACTCACTGTTCTTTTCCATCTGCGCTTTGGCATAGGAACAAACTGGCGTAATTTTCAAATTTTCATCCCTTGCCCAGTCCGTCAGCGCTTTCAGCAGCAGCTTTCCAACGCCTTGGCCGTTGAGCGCTTCAGAAACATAGGTGTGATCAATTGTAATCCGTTTCTCTCCGGAAGGCACATAGGTCATAGTCGCTGACCATTGATCTTCGGATTCACCAATATAGAAGCTGTGGGCACCTTGTTTTACTTCATGCATACTGTCGCACCTCCGTTGTTTTCGAATTTCCAATTCAATTTTATCACACTTCTTTTATCAAAACCTAAATAAAGAGATGTTTTTGCCGATGGTTATTTTTCCTCAAATGACTGCCCCCACGCCTGGTATAAAAATCTCCAATAGGTAATATGATCTGACCACGCTTTCGGCAAATTTCCTTTCAGTACCCCAATGCGGCTATTAGCCTCATTAACTTGTGCCTCATTCAACAATTCCAGCGCTTGATCCCGGAACACTTCAGCAGAACGAAAACGAATGGTTGAACAGTGCACAGCCATGGTCCCCCAGATAAAAGCCTCGACAGGATTCACATTTACACCAGTCCCGTTTAAGTAATAACCGGCCAAATTGCACTGAGCCCCCGGATTGCCGTGTTCCGAGGCTTTAAGCCACCACTTGACTGCTTTTTCAGGATTATTTTCGCAAGCATTGTGTTTTGGATGCACGATTGCATAAAAGTTGCCAATACCACATTCTGCACTCGGGTAACCTTGTTCCGCAGCACTCATATAGCAGTTGAAGGATTCAACATAATCTCTGCGTACGCCCATGTGGTCAAAATAGGCAATTCCGAGTGCGCAGAGGGCTGGCGCATAACTATTTTCAGCTAGTTTCTTAATAGTTTTGATGCCCTTGGCATAATTTCGCTCCTCCGAACTTCCGTAAAACAAAGGATACACGGCGGCAAACGCCATTCTTTCTGCCTCTGTTCCCCACATTTCGCATGCCCCCTTCTGCGAATGTACCTATTTTCTCGTACCAAGAATTTTTTGCTCCAAAACCGCCAGCTCAGCTTTGGTTTTTTGATCCAAACGCCCGTATACTTCAGAACGGGCTTTAAGCGATTCCGTTTCTCTGTTTATGTTTGTTTTATTTTGCAGCGCCTCTCTCCAATAGACCTTTTTGTTTTTTATGTATAGGTCATAATCGACGATTCGCTCACCATCTGAAAGATGCTCCAGACCCAGAAGGATTTGTTTAAAGACCTTCGGTTCAACGAAGGTCAAAAAGTGTACACTATAGACTTCCACGGGAAAGAGAAATTTGGGGTAGTCCTTTGACCAGCTCTCGCCGATCACGATTCCCAATTCAAGAGAATCCAACACTTCTATTAACCGCTGATAGTGAAGCTGAAAGGCACCATACACGTCGTAAATCCGGATTTCAAATTCATGCCATTCTTTATTGTCCATACTGCTGTTCAAATATCTATAAGCGTCCATTGTCAGATCTCGGTGAAGTGTCGCGTAATCTTGGTCCAGCCTCAAAAAATTGTGATACATATCGCTGAACTTTGCACTTCTGCTGAGCGGTTTGTCCGTTAATCCAATAATGGTGGAGGCCGCACAGCCACTTTCGACACAATAATTGAAGGACCCAATCTTACCGCCAAAATCCTTTTGAATATTAAGCAGCATTTTTTCCATATCGCCTATGGCTCTCATTAAGATGGTCTGAGGCGCTGGCCTGATCGCCTGAATCAAAGTGGCGTTCTCGTTCTGAATTAATTGACACAGAACATGCGCGACATCCTTTCTAATCAGCAATGTATCTTTCACGTCGCTTTTGTTTACACTTGGTTTCAGATCAGAAAACAAATAAATTATTGTATTAAACTCATCCGACCTGTCAAAGACGACGTCCACATCCAAAATTTCAGCCTGAAATTTTTCGATTAAAAAATTTATGAATTCAAACCGCTTTGTAGTTCCTATATACAGCATACGCGGTCCATTTCTCAGCAGGGATACCATTTTTTCACCTCCAACTCAGTTATAGACGCATTCTCTTTCGATTCAATCTCGCGCTGTCAGTGCCACCAGGATACATGATCTCAAAAACTTCACCGTTGGATAGATCGATTAGATGCATTGCTTCGATACCATTTAAGAAATAAACTTCGTTCGTCCTTTGACTCTTGAGTGATAAGTCATGACCGTAAAGATAGAAGTCAGACCTTTTTGATTTTGACGATCCAAGTGCCGCTTCATGATAATGAGCACACGAAATTCTTATGCCCTGAAAATTTTCTGTGATTGCGTCTTCATAAAATTCAGCGCGTCCGGCGTATCTTCTGACAAGTTCGAGATTATCATGATTACCAAGGGTAAAAATTACTTTTTCAGCAGCACTCTGATTCACGATCTGCATGAGTTTAACCAGCGCGCTCTCATAATTTCTCAGCAAACTCGGGCGAAGCTGAAGCTTCAAATCATCTGCGAGATCCCCGGTATGGATGATGCAATTCGGTTTCAAAATGCCCAGGAGGCGGTTTAATTCAGGGTAAAAGGAGGTCGGTGTATCAGAAATATGAAGGATCGTTGGACCTTTTGCCCGCAGGACTGCTTCATCCAAAATCACACGTCCCAACATCTTCCAAAGCATTTTCTTGATCGTATTCATCACAGCCCTCCCAACGTGGACCCGCGATTCAGTTCTGCTGATCACTACATTATTTTACCCATTAATCGTTGTTAAAAAACCTCCGCCAAAGGCGCTTCAAGCCCCTCGAACACCTGAGACGCCGCGACTTCATCCGCTTTATAACTGATAAATTCTTCGACATCCAGGTTATTAAAGCCATAGATCATAATAGTCTTTCGAACAGGATCTACCAGCCAGTATTCCTTAACACCTGAAAGCATATAGGTATTCAGTTTTTTGACCATGTCCTTGGACCGGGTGCTTGGAGAAAGAATTTCAACCACCAATGCAGGTGTCCCCATATAGCGGCCTTTTTCGTTAAGCTTTTCCTCAATATCACAAGCTATGAGGAGGTCCGGCTGGCACACATCCGGATCTTTGATTTCAGGCTTGAAAAAATGAACATCAAAGGGTGCATAGACGACTCTGCACTTATTTCCTCGCAAAAATTGACTAAATAGAATATGCAAACGTCCTGAAATCTCCTGATGCTCAAAATTCGGTGACCCCATCAACACAATTTCCCCGTCAATGAACTCCATCCTCAGCTCGCTCTTTTCATAGATCTCCATGAATTCCTCATAGGAAACCTTTTTACCCCCATATTGGTAGTCCAGCACCTGTTCTTTCAACTGCATCAAGTTATACCGGTCATAGTCAGACAGGTAGGGTGTCATTCGAACCGCTTTTTCCCCGTTCTTAGTTATAACGACCTCGTTGTTCTCATTGACATAATCCAGGTATTTTCCCAAATTCTTTTTAAATTCCGTTGCAGTTATGGTTTTGCTGTAGACATTATTTTCACTCATAACATCACCTCGTACGATTTATAAAGTTAATCGTACGATTATTATATCATATCGCACTTCGATTGCAACCGCATCGCTCGAAATTTTCCGATTCACTCCGGCTGACGGACAGCCAAATAAAAATCAGGGTGGTTGTCAGCTTGTGACCATAAGCAAAATTTAATGTTTTGTGGTCCTTGCTTTTATACCTCGAACCATCATATAATGTTAATGTTCGTAACGAAAAAAACACATGCCTTTTATGCTGTTTTCGATTACAATATGAGTAACATAACAACTAGGAGGTCACAAATGGATTCAACGACAATTTGGATTATTGTAGGTAGTATTGTTATTGGTGCAGTTATTGGCGCTGTAGTGTACTACCGCAAAAAGACCAAGGAAATGCATGAAATGTTCAGACACGTCCAGGAAACCGTCAAACAGGTGCCAAAGCAGAAAAAGCAAAGCTTCATTCTGTTCATGTTTAAGGAAAGTGTCAGAGCAGCCAAATCGAAAACCACGGTCAACCAAGGCCGTTTCAACGACCCAAGAATCCTTGAAGCTCAACTGATCCAAATGTCCGGCATTCTCAAAGACCGCTCCAAGGTCAGCGACAAGAAGATGAAGCAAGCCCTTCAAATGTACGACAGCTACATCAATTGGGAAAAAAAAATTTCCTAGACTAAACGCTTCATAAATCCAAATATAAAAACCTGAACCGCTCGAGAGAATTTGAGCGATTCAGGTTTTTTCTTTTGAACTTAAGTTTTTTCAGGAAATGTTTCAGCCCATTGAACCGGATGTGCTGACGCCTAAAAAACGATCTCCCCCGGTCCATATCCGGCAGGCAGCGGCTCTTCGGTTAGGAACTCAAAGCTTTCATCCCGCAGGATCGGTAAAAACACTTCATACGGAATCCGCGCGAATTCACAGGCATAATTGCTGGCGCCAAACCACTTGCCCTCTTTAGCGCTCAAATTCAAGCCTCTGGCAAATTTCGTGAAGTTCGAGCAATCGTGAACAGCCAGGTCCCAATTTTCTTCACTGGCAATTTTCATGAACTTCAGCGTGAGTTCCCTGCTCCAAACCGGCGATATATAGCCGTGTCGGGAGATATACATGTTTTCCCCGTTATAATTGTCAATATTGTTCTCATTCAAATGCAGCTCCGCGCAGTTGATGAAATCCAGGCCAGTCCCTAAGATCGCCTGCTTCTTCTTGAAAAAGGCATCAAAAAACTCCGGTGTCATAGGGGTTTCAACGCCTACGTTTTTAATGTATTTTTTCGCCAGCCCAATAGCTTCAATGACTTTATCCGAGCAGTGGGTCGCACCCAGGTTGAAACGGATCTCATCCAGACCGGCTTCCCCCAGTGCTTTCAAATTTTCCTCCGTACACAGGGTCCCATTGGTATACAAATGCTGATGAACCCCAGCCGCCCTAAATTTCTCAACCACCGGATAATATTTCTCAATTTCCATGAACGGCTCCAAATAGACGTAGGAAATCCCCGTTGGCTTTTGCTGGATGGACAAGAGCAGGTCCAGATCCTTCTCGTAGAACTTGGTGCCGCCAATCTCCCACAGGCCTTCGCCGACCGGCGGGATGTCATCGAGCTCGCCGTAGTTGTAACAAAACTTGCACACGATATTGCATTTGTTCGTTTTTCTGATGGCGCTGAGCCCGGTTCCCAGGAGGCACGAGCGGCAGCCATCCGGAAATTTGCTGTCACTCCCCACGTAAAAGGTTCTATTCTCCAAAGTCTTCAAGTTCTTGATGTCCGCCATCAACGCATCCATTTTGTGATCGACCGCAGCCTCAATTTGCGCAAAGGTCGCGTAAATAATTTCTTGCTGTTTGGTCATAATTTCCTCATCTTCAGGCAAAATCGAAAAGAACTCGAACCAGTGCAGCGCGTCTTTTTTTGATATTTTCAAAATAACCTCTCCTCAAAAGCGCCGTGACGCTTAAATAACCATCGGCAAAAGCCTTAGAGCTCTGCCGATGGTCTTGTTAACTCTCTTCGTAACGCCTCTATATAACAATTATAATCATGATACAATAAAGTGTCGATACATTCACTATATACCGCTGTTGTCATATTGAACCTCCCATGACTCAAGTCACGGGATTCCTAAGAACACCGTTCTAACGAACAGTTTTTTATTAGGCTATCCCCGCCGCACCAGCGGTTAGAAGCCTTAGGGCTTCATACTTAATATTCATGCTTGCGTTAAGATCTCTGTCATGGATTGCACCACATTCCGGACAAATCCATTTTCTAACAGCCAGATTCTTAACGTCTTTATTCTTGTATCCGCAATTTGAGCACAATTGGCTTGAAGGAAAGCTCCTTCCCACAGTAACAACCTGCCTCCCATACCACTTTGCCTTATATTCAAGCAGACTTCTGAATTGTGACCAAGACACATCAGCGATGGCCTTCGCCAATTTGTGATTCCCCAGCAAAT
>WXFH01000036.1 GCA_009881125.1 Acidaminobacter sp.
CCACTGGTTCTTTTTGTCATGCCATGAATTCTTAAAATCTAACTTCATAACTATAATACCCTCAAAACAACGAAGGAGCAGGGATTCGAAGAATCCCCACCCCAACTATTGACTTAGAGCCTTATTTCTGAAGCTGATTTATTTCACTTCTAGAATTTCAGTTGATTAAGCAGTGGCTGGATATCTGTAGGTTTTCGTTCCACTGCAGCAAGATGGTCTGTTTTAATATGGTCTAGCCTGTCATAATAGGCTGGCTTGTCCTCTTTGTAAAGTATGCCGATAGGGATGCCGTCATCTCCCCACTTCAGAGATTCTGAGAATGCGGCGACTTTATCGTAGGGATCATAAGACTCAGGAACAGCATAAACACGGTCTTTGAACCACTGATAAGTGTTGACTTTATTGAACGTGACGCAAGGCTGAAGAATGTCTATAAGTGCATAGCCCCGATGGTTTAACGCAGCCATCAAAATTTCCTTCATAAATGGTTGGTCGCCTGCATTTGCTCTGGCAACAAAGGAACAGCCCAGCGAAATTGCGAGAGTGACCGGATTAAGTGGATCAACTCTCACGCCTTCAATCTGCAGGGTAGTCTTCTGTCCGAGCGGCGTCGTTGGCGCAGCTTGACCCTTTGTCAAACCATAAACTTGATTATCATGGATTAAATGGGTGATGTCCATGTTTTTCCGTATTGCATGAATAAAGTGATTGCCACCTTCTGCCAGCGCATCACCATCACCTGTATTGACGACCAGTTTCAGCTTAGAATTGGCCACATGCGCCCCAAATGCTGCAGGCAATGCTCTGCCGTGAAGCCCGTTAAATCCGTTCGCGTGGATATAATGAGGAAGTTTTGCGGCTTGTCCAATACCTGAGACGATCAGAAGATCTTCCGGAGCGAGGCCCAGCTCTTCAAAAGCGGCCTTCATGCTGCTGAGGATCCCAAAGTTCCCACAACCCGGGCACCAGGTGTTTTCTTTATGATTGTCAAATGGGGAAGTCTTCACTTTTGTATCATCTCCTCATAAGCCTTCAGGATATACCCGGGGCTGAATTGTCTTCCGTCATATTTCAAGATGGAATGGTGAATAGGATAGGCAAGTTCTCTGGATATCAATTGCCTGAGTTGGCCCTGGTAATTTCCCTCAACGTTTATGAGGCGGGCACCCCTCTCAATAAGTTTTGTAAGTGTCTTAGTTGGCAACGGGTATAGATCTCCAAATATCAAAGCGCCAACAGATCTGCCTTGCCCTGTGAGATTGTCGACGGCGGCTGCAACAACTCCGGCTGTGGAGCCCCAGCAAATCAGAATGTCTTTGGCTTCAGGATCACCAATCAGTCGTGGCTCCTCAATTTCTTTGATAATTTCATTGAGCTTAGACATTCGTCTGTCATTCATAGCAGCTCTGTTGCTGGCACTTTCCGTAACACTGCCATTTTCGTCGTGTTCATGGCTGTCATTCATGACTATTTGTGAGGTCATTCCCGGTACGACCCGGTCTTGTACCAAGGTTCTAAGGTCGTGATGACGATAGTCTTCTCTGACTTCTTTAACGAGATGAAGATCAATCTTCAATGCCTTAAGATCCGGTTCTCTGACCGTAGATGTAGAGTCCGCCAGATATTGATCAGAAAGAAGAATGACGGGGACTCTGTATTTATCAGAGAGGTTGAAAGCTCTAAACGTTTTATAGAAGGCATCCTCAATAGAGTTGAAGCTTAAGATAATTCTAGGGAATTCACCTTGTGAGGCATCCAGCACAAAATTGAGGTCGCTTTGCTCAGTTCTAGTCGCCATGCCTGTAGCAGGACCAGGCCGCTGGACATCCAGCATGACCACTGGTACTTCAGCAACTGCTGCGAAACCCAGGCCTTCCACCATGAGCGAGAATCCGCCGCCACTGGTGGATGTCATGCTTCTGAGGCCATTTGACGCTGCGCCTATGATGCTGTTGATAGCAGCAATTTCGTCTTCAGCTTGTTCAACAACTAAAGGATAGCGGGTTTCATACTGAGTCAGATAGCTCATGACACCTGTGGAGGGTGCCATAGGATAGGCGGAATAAAATCCGACGCCCGCGGCCAGAGCACCCAGTGCAACCGCTTGATTGCCAGACATGACAAGGTGATCCTCATTGGTCTTAGGTATGGAGATCAAAACACAGTGTGTCGCCTCATATGCCATTCTTGCAGTTTTGGTGTTCGCGTCAATGATTGCTTCTGTCCAGCGCTTGTCCACAAGATGGTTCAGAGTACTTTCTTCCAGGCCAATGGCTTTGACAATCGCCCCCAAAGCCACCATGGAATACCCTTTGGTATTTCCGGTTTCTTTTAAAATTTCCTTGAAATTAAGACGTGTTACCTGATGACGACATGGCTCAGGCAGTACCACATCAGCGTCGCAAATGATCAATCCGTTTTCTGTTAATCTGTCATAATGCTCTTTAATGATTTCTGAAGTCAATGCTACTATGACGTCGAGCGCATCATCATGACAGTGTACTGGCTGATCTGAGAGTGTCACGTGGGTAAAGTTAGTGCCGCCCCGAATTCTGGACATATAGTCCTTGTATGAATGGAAATGGAAGCCCTTTTTAGTCAACAGCCGGGTCAAAAATTGGTCAATGGTATTGATCCCGTGTCCTGCGGAACCGCCAATTAAAATGTTGATTCGCATTTAATCACCTCGTTGTGTAATGTCAAATCACTTTAAATCGCGTCAACGATATTCTTTTACCCAATACTGTTTAAAAACAAACAAAATGGGAAATTAATCAAGTATAATCGAACAGCATAGGAGGATTTCGTAATGGAATTTGTATTTGCAGGCAAGAGTCAAAAATTGGCGGGTGCACCTGTTAAGGTTGGTCAGGCAGCAATGGATTTCACAGCAATCAAAAGAGACCTTACCAATTATGAGTTTTTTAAGGAGACTGAAGGGAAGGTCGTCGTGATCAGTTCTGTACCATCCCTTGACACAGGTGTCTGTGAGTTTCAGACAACCAAATTTAATGAGGAAGCCAGTGAACTGTCAGAAGATGTGGCCATTGTAACAATTAGCTGTGATTTGCCATTTGCTCAAAAGCGCTTCTGCGGTACACATGGCATCGACCGCATAGAGGTGGTCTCAGACCATAGAACTCTATCTTTTGGTAACGCGTATGGCTTCACAATTGAGGACGTGCGCCTGCTGGCCAGAGGTGTCGCGGTCATTGACAAGGACCGGGTAATCCGCTATGTGGAATATGTTCCGGCTGCAAGTCAGCATCCGGATTATGAAAAGGCCATTGAAGCTATTAAAGCTTTGGTATAAGGACTCCTATGAATTTTTAAGTTAAAAAAAAGGCAGCGGTTGAGTTTTCGGTTTAAGAAAACGTCACTGCTGCCTTTTTTAATAGGCCGATAGAATCAAATTTTAATCTCAGTCCATTTTTTTTGTTTAATTTTCAAATACATAACTGCACAGAAGAGGGTGTAAGAGATAAGTTCAGCATACCAAGCGCCTTTGAGATCGAAGCCCAAGACTCTGACCAGCATAAAGGCAATTGGAACATTAATGAGCCATACTCTGAAAAACGAGAGCTGCATGACTGTTCTGGTGTTGCCTGAGCCCCTCAGAACCCCTGACATGACCAGCAAAGCATTAAGAAAAGGCTGAAGCAACGCGCTGAGAATGAGAACCGGGATAATAGTCTCGATAACACCGGGATCACTCGTAAATAACCTTGGCCAGAAATTCAAAAATGTGAGGAACATAGTCCCCATGAATACACCCCAGGCAAGACCCAAAAATGTCGATTGCCTTCCGGTAGTGTAGGCCAAGTCGGGATTTTTTTCACCAAGGGCTTTTCCTGTTAAAGTTGCTGCCGCTATTGAGATCCCAACCGCTGGCATGTAAGAAATGGACTCAAGGTTGATCAAAATTCTGTATGCAGCTTCGGAAGTAGTGTCTAAGGTTGAAATTATCACATTGACCGCTAAAAAGCTGGCTTGAATCAAGGCTTGCTCAGCAGCGCTAGGCAGACTGATTTTGAGCAGCGGTTCAAATAAGGCTTTGGTAGGCAGCATGTCACAGAGTCGAAGATGCACTTTCTTTTTAAAATCAAACAAAATGATGGTATACAAAGTTACGGACAGCCAGCGTGCTGAAAGGGTTGCAATGGCTGCGCCTTCAATTCCGAGAGGCGAAAAGAAAAAGAGTCCTTTAATGAGCACAAAATTACCGGCAATATTGAAGAGATTGGCTATCAATGTTATTTTCATTGGAGTACTTGTATTGCCTGAGCCACGGAGTATCGCGGCGAAGGAAAAAGACAGGAACATGGGCAGGATGCTGAGACCAACCCATTTAAAGTACTTTGCTATGTAAACATTAACTGCTTCGGAGGTTTGAAAGATGGAGAATATTTGGTCTTTGAACACATAGCACAAAAGTGTTACCAGCAGCCCAAGAGCCAGGTTTAGAAATACTAATTCACTGGCGGTTTTGTTGAGTTTGGTGTAATTCGCCTCTCCGTAACTTCGCGCGATTAAGGCGGTACCTCCGGTATTGAAAGCAGTAAAAACAAAAATGAGCGTGAAGATGATTTGATTGACAAAACCAGAGGCCGATAAAGCCGCATTTCCTATCATCCAACTGATCATAAGCGTATCAGCTATCCCCAGCAGCGTATCGAAGCTCATATCGATAATAGCCGGCAAAGATAATGACAATATGCTTTTTATGGCAGTCTTTTTAGTCGTCATCATTCATGCCCCCGATGTCATAAGTCTAGCATATTTCATGGAACAGAACAATTGGGATTAGCAGACTGACTAAGCATTCTAAATAAATATTTTTTTATGGTGTTTTGGAGTTTAAAGTGTATCGATTTGCCAGTCAATCGGTGAGACGCCGTGTGCCGTCAGGAAGGAATTTGCTTTGCTGAAAGGTCTGCTCCCAAAGAAACCCCGATAGGCAGAAAGGGGACTTGGGTGAGGCGATTCCAATATCATGTGCTTTGGATTGGTCAACATTCCTTTTTTTAACTGTGCCGGTCTGCCCCAAAGAAATATGACAATTGGCCGTTCTTGAGCGTTTATGATCCGGATAATAGCATCCGTAAACTGCTCCCAGCCTTTACTTTGGTGAGAATTTGCCTGGTGTGCCCGAACAGTCAGTACCGTATTAAGAAGCAGCACGCCTTGGTCAGCCCATTTTTTAAGGTAGCCATGATTCGGAATGTCGCATCCAAGATCCTCATTGAGTTCTTTATATATGTTCTGAAGTGATGGTGGAATTTTTTGCCCGGGAAGGACTGAAAAGCTGAGGCCGTGGGCTTGATGGAGATCATGGTAGGGATCCTGTCCCAGCAGAAGCACTTTGACATCCTTTAATGGAGTGAAATGAAGCGCGTTGAAAATATCGTGCATGGGAGGGAAAATCTGCTGGGTCGTATATTCCTGAATAAGAAATTGCCTCAAGGCCTTATAGTAAGGCTTTTCAAATTCCTCCGATAGTACTTCCTGCCAGTCGTTTTTCAGTATTGTCGCCATCTGAAAAAGTCCCCCTTTGCATTTAATGAGAAAAGACGACCTTCTTAGAGAAGATCGTCTTTCAGTGGTGCGAGAGATGGGAGTCGAACCCACACAGGCTAAGCGCCCATAAGAGCCTGAATCTTACGCGTCTGCCAATTCCGCCACCCTCGCGCGGCACTATTACAGTATATTCGAAAAACGACCTTTTGAAAAGAGGTTTTTTTATTTTTTTTGTAAGAACAATTCGCGCCTTAATTATCTGACAAAAAAGGCTAATTAGATGCCCCATCATTCAGTCCGTCAGGATAGATTGGAATAGAGACGGAAGGGTTAAATGAATGAAGATCTTTCGAGATAATGGATAATAAATTTTCTGTGTTCAGAAAAAATTCTCGATTCTTTGCTGTCATAAGGCTTCCAATGACTTATAATGAAGTAGAGATCCATATTAGGAGGGGACACTATGCGTTATTTCAGCCTGAAAACGCCTTATTATTTAAGCGCGACTTTGACTTTCAAACCCTCGCAGTCTTTTGTTCTAGGTATACTGATCGGGATCATTATTATTGCGGTTATATTGATGGTTCGCCAATATATTATTGTAACGTCAAAACTCAGAAAAATTGAATCTAAGCGGGAGAACTTCAGGAACCACTTCTATCAATTTCTTGATTTGTTTCCAGTTGGAATACTTGGCCTCAGTCAAACCGGTGAAATTTTACTCAGAAATTATTCGGTTAAACTGCTGACAGGTATTGAAACTCAAGGTTTGAGAGAAGTAAAAGACATGAACTGTTTTACTGAGGCACAAATAGAATGGCTGATCCACCAGATTCAACAGCCGGGGCCCAATAGGGAGATGCAGGTGCAGATCAAGACTACAACGGGTATCAAAATACTGCTGATCAGTGTGAATGTACCTTCTGAGCGCGATCCGGATCTGCCTGCCGCCTATGTTTTAATACAGGATCAAACACGGGAAAAGTCGATGGGCGCATTGCTGCAGCAACAAGACAAGATTGAGAAGATGAATCAGTTGTCGGCGGGTGTCGTTCATGAGTTGAAGAATCCGCTCATTTCCATCAAAGGCTACATCCAGATGCTGGATCAACGTCTGGACGATCCGAGTTTTGTCAAGCTAGCCATGTCGGTTTTGCCTGCTGAAATTGATCGTCTTATTACTATGGTTGAAACCATGCTGAATTATGCCAAGCCAAACGCCTTGAAAAAAGAAATCTTTAATTTAAAAAAATTGGTAGAGGATGTCAGTCGGTTTTTTAAGATAGAAATGTCATCTCACCGCATTCAGTTAAAGACTGAACTCACAGATACGCTGGTGTTCTCCAGTATCAATGGCATTCGTCAAGTGCTGGTCAATGTTTTGTTCAATGCGGTTGAAGCCATGCCGGCTGGAGGCATCATAGATATAAGCTCAAAGCAGGAGAGCGGCTTTATTATGCTGCTGGTTCAAGACAATGGCAGCGGAATGACTCAGGATCAGTTGGAACATCTGCTCGAGCCATATTATACGACAAAAGAAAATGGATCTGGTATGGGGATCCCCGTATCAAATCAGATTCTCTCGGAACTTGGAGGGCAACTCAGATTTGAAAGTGTATTAGGTGCAGGAACGACTGTAATTATTGAAATCCCATTGGTACAAGCGGAAGAGGGAATATAGTGAACCTTAGGAAGTTAGACATTCTGCTTTTAATGGTGGTTGTCTTGGCCGGCATCTGCTTTTCAATCTATTCAGGAGGCAGTATCTGCGTGATCAGAAATATCACTGGGTTGCCATGCCCGGGATGTGGTATGACGAGGGCGCTGATTGCACTGTCAAAATTGGAATTCACGAAGGCAGTCGGACTCCACCCCCTTAGTCTGATGATGCTGCCTTTTGGAGGGTTGTTGGCTCTCAGCCCCTTCAACCGTTCTCTGAGGAGGCTTATAGGAAACAAGGTCTTCTGGCAGCTGCTGATCGCTATTTTTTTAGTGGTATATATAGTGCGGATGTTCCTGATGTTTCCTCATATTGAGCCTATGACGTTACTTGAAAATGCCTATTTGCTTAGAATATTCACGAAAAATTAAATGCAGCATGAACGGCCTGGAGTTCATTGGTTTATGCTGCGGACGCAGCTTTAAGGAGTGACAGCAAATTGAAAATAAGCAGTTTTTTGAAACTGGTAGAAATACAGACAAAAGTGGCCAGTGTATTTCCGTTTTTGTTTGGAACACTATATGGCATCTGGCTCCGCGGGTCATTTCGCTGGCAGCCGGCAGCTATAATGTTCCTGTCTTTGCTATGCATAGATATGGCAACCACCGCTGTCAACAATTACATGGATTTCAAACGCGCGATCCGAAGAGAAGGTTATGGTTACGAGGAACATAATGCCATTGTAAAAGATCAGGTCGAAATTGACCGAGTTAAAATGGTTATTATCACATTGCTGGGATTGGGTTTAATTTTGGGCTTGATTCTTGTGTGGATGACCGATTGGATCGTACTTGCTGTCGGTGTCATTTCGGCTGGAATTGGTGTTTTATATTCCTATGGTCCTGTTCCCATTTCGAGAACGCCGCTGGGTGAAGTGTTTTCAGGTGGGTTTATGGGGATCTTGATTCCATTTTTGGCGTTTTATATTCAATTTCCTATTGGAACTTTAATTGAGGTGGGCTGGTTGGCGGATTGGATGACCATCGGCATAGATTACCGCCTTTTACTGAGGCTGATCGTTGTAAGTTTGCCCTTCGCGGTAGGTATTGCCAATATCATGCTTGCCAACAACATTTGTGATTTGGAGGATGACTTGGAGAACCGCAGGTATACAATGGTGGCTTATATTGGGCGGACGCATGCGATCGCGCTTTATCAGCACTTAGCGGTGGCCGCGTATGGTGTAATGGTGATTTCAATTGCCGTGGGCTGGCTGCCGGTTTTTTCTGTGATTGCCGTGGCTACTGGCCTGCCGGTATACAAACTAACTCGTGACTTTTGTGAGCGTCCTGATAAAAAGGAGACGTTTATAAACGCGGTAAAAAGCTTTGTACTGATCGCGGCTGGGATGGTTCTTTCAATGGGCATTGCAGTGACCTATGCCTATTATTCTTAGAGGCAGACTCAAGCTGCGCTTTTATAGACAAAGTGAACTTGACATTAATGATGGGCAAAGTGGTGGTTAAATGGAACGCTGGAAAATAAATCTCTACGCATTATGGCTGACGCAAGTGCTGTCATTGACAAGTTTTGGCCTTGGTATGCCGTTTCTCCCATTTTACATCCAGGAGATTACACCTATGAGTCCGGAGACAGTGAAGTGGTACACAGGGCTTCTCAATGCGCTCCCAGCCTTGACAATGGCCGTGATGTCGCCCATTTGGGGCATGGTTTCTGATCGATATGGCAGAAAGATGATGCTTCTGAGAGCTATGGGCGGAGGCGTCATGATCATAGGTTTGATCGGCATGGTCACAGCAATGTGGCAAATTGTTGTGTTAAGAGGGCTTCAAGGGATTTTCACAGGGACCGTCACTGCAGCGCTGGCATTTGTGGCGAGCAATACACCAACGAAAAATCTTTCTTACGCAATAGGTTTTTTGTCGTCCTCAACATTTCTGGGCTATGCCATAGGTCCAATTATTGGTGGGGTGGTAGCGGAGTGGTTTGGATACAGAGTCAGTTTTTTTGTGGGTGCCGGTCTCATGCTGGTCGCCTTTTTGATGGTCTTGTTTATTATCAATGAAGATCCAAACAGTTATGGGCGGGTCAGAGAAAAGCAAAAGGCGGACTTGCCTTGGTACAAGATTTTTACGCCAGTGATCATGGTGCTGCTGGTTGTTCTTTTGATCAATCGCGTTACGCGAACGGTCTTTACACCTTATATACCAATCTATGTTTCAGAGGTTATACCAGCCGGGAAAAGCCCTGCGCAATGGACAGGTTATATTAACGGATTAGCCGGATTTTCCACTGCAATGGCTGCGATTATCATCAGCAGAATAGCCGACCGCTATGACAAGCGACGTCTGATGTTTGTTTTGGCGGCCATCACTTTAGGACTATCCTTTTTAGTGCTGAGGACGAGTTCGATTATGTCGTTCACTCTGTTATATGGGGTAATGTTTTTTACCCTTGGGGGAATAGAACCCATAGCTATGTCCATGACAGCTGAGCTGACGCCGGCAGATCGCCGGGGAACCTTATTTGGATTCCAGGGGCTGCTTGGGAGCATTGGCATGGTTCTGTCGCCCATGTTTGGCGCCTGGATCTCTGTGGCCTATGGCGTACGCGCCATTTTATGGATCATTCCTGTCATGTTGATCTTCAATATTGTCATATTTATGGTCAGGGGAAATTATGCCAGACGCAGACATCATGTTGAGGAAGATCATAACCAGTCCCTCTAAAGTGAACTGTTTCAAGACTGAATTAGGTTGGGGAAGTGAATTTTAAAAATGCTGCGACGCTTTTTAATTCCATACCGTGGCTTGCCACGGGAAATTTACGTTATTTTTTTCTCGCGGATGATCAACGCGGCGGGGCTATTTATTTTTCCGCTGTTTACGCTGATCCTGACCAGCAAGATTGGTCTTTCAGCCTCTGATGCAGGAATTTGGCTGACACTTATGGGCGTTGTCATTGTACCGGCCAATTTGCTAGGCGGCAAACTGACTGACTGGGTGGGAAGAAAGCCTATGATCCTTCTCGGGCAGTCAATTGGCGGGATTCTTTTTATGATCTGTGGTTTTTTGGAACCGGGAATGACACAGATTTATATGATTTTGAGCGCCTGCTTTTTCTTTGGACTTTCCGATCCGGCAAACTTATCCATAATTGCTGATTTGACGACCAAAGATCAGCGTGAAGCGGCCTATGCGTTGTCTTATATGGGATTTAATCTTGGATTTGCAATTGGACCGACAATTGGAGGCCTTCTTTTTAATCGCTTCTACGCATGGATTTTTTGGGGTGATGCACTGACGTTATTTGTTTCAGTGGCGCTGGTGCAGTTTTTTATCAGGGAGACTTATCAAAAGAATAAGATTGTTTCAGGTCACAGAAGCCTGCCGCAGGCGGACGAAAAGATGGAAGAACCTGGTCCGGATACCATGGAAGCGGCGGTGAGCGGCTCTGTTCTAAAAGTACTGACAGAGCGTCCAATTTTGCTGGTGTTTTCATTGATTTTATTATTTTACAATTTTTCCTACGCTCAGTGGCATTATCTGCTGCCCATTCAACTGGAGGACCTTTTTCCAATGAAAGGAGCATCAACTTTTGGACTTTTGGCAAGTCTGAACGGACTTGTAGTTCTGATTTGCACACCACTTTTGACGTCAGGCCTTAGTCGGTACCCGGCGCTGCGGCGGGTCGCGCTTGGCGGCATGTTCTATCTGGTCGGCTTTGGCACCTTTGCCTTTGCTGACAGCCGGTTCCTGTTTGCACTGGGCTGTATCATCTTCACACTGGGGGAAATCACGATTACCATCAGCTATATGCCATACGTGGCAAACCGAACGCCAGTGAGTCACAGGGGCAGAATGAACGCTGTACTGCCGCTGCTTATGGGTGTTGGATACACTGCGGGACCGGTCGTCATGAGCCGCGGATTGTTGGTTTTCGCGCCCCAGACAGGCTGGCTGATGATTTCAGGGGTGTTGACAATGGCTGTTGCGTGTATGATCGTACTAGATCGTTACGATTCCAGGGTGGGTGTGCGTGACGTGGCATGAAATCAAAAAAAGGTTTGATGACTGCAGCGAAAGAAATAAATGCTGCGGACATCAAACCCTTATTTTTGTATCCAACAATGTTTGAAATGATAACGTTAGCAGGGGAGATTTGCTATTCCTCACCCAGCTGCTTACGCTTGGCTTGAATCTGCGTCTTCCACGCGTGAAGTCCCAGTGACAGGCCTATGACACCGTATGCGACGAAAACCCTGAAATATTCCCCGATTTGAGCGTTTCCAAAGAGATTCTTGCCCGCAAAAGGGGAGATGATAAACATCAGGTGAAACAGCGTCGTTCCTAAAATTGCTTGGCCGATGGTTGCTTTATTGACCGATGCGCCGCCAATCAGAATCGATGCAACGGCAAACATGCCAACCTGTTCGTGGGAGCCATAGGTATTGAGGGTACCGATATTTTGAAGGAAAATCAGCTGTCCCCAGGCTGCAAGTACCGTGGAGATCATAATAGAAATAATCCTAACTCTGTCGACGTTGATGCCCGAAACCTTGGCAACGTGCATGTCTTGACCAACGGTTCGAAAATCCTGACCTAGTTTGGTTCGAACAATAAACAGGTTAAAGGCACAGAGCATAAGAATGGAGAAGATGGTCGCCACCGGAAACTTGATCATAGCCACAAGGCTTTTTGAATTTAAAACGACGACCGAGAAAACAATGCCTGTCAATGAAAGGACAGTGTACATCAGATACTTAGGCAGCCTGACACGCTCGATCTCATCTTTCCTGACGCGGAAGACCTTAAATAGGCTGAAAACAGCAGTGATTACTGAGAAGCCTGCAAGGGCAGGGAAGAATCGTGTCTTGTAAATGCCGTCAAGGGCGTAGAGAATACCGTCTTTGAGGTCGATTGTATTCTTTATGCCGACGCCGCCGGAAAGCACTAAAACCGGATTGTCCATTGGGATGAGGGTACCGATCAGGAACAGGAAGAGAAATTGATAGAGACCCATAGCGAAAAATCCCAAGATCATTGACGTGATCATTTCCTGGCCCTTTGTCTTGTTAAGGATTTTGCCTGTTAACCAGCCGAAGAGCAGTGCGAAGGGTACGCTGATCAGCGCGGCCAATAGAAACCCTTTCATCCCGGTAATCTGCCAGTGTGTGACTGCGATCAGCGCAATCTGGCCCGCCATAGCACCTATGACGATACCAAAATTGAGGCCCATCCCTGCCAGTACCGGAATAATCAGAGATAATACAAGGAATGAGTTTCTTGCAATCCGGAGCACCAACTCGTTCATGACAAACGCAGCCGGTTGCTTAGCCAGAATCAGTCCAAAAAAGCAAATAACCACAAATATGATGGTGACAATATTGTCAAAGGCGATCTGCTTGAGGTTCAAGGTTGGCTTCCTGATAACCGAGGTTTTCACATCTTCTAAAAGTGGCTTATTCTGATCCGTCATGCTAATCACCTCCGTTTGAGACTTTTGTCAAGGAATAGAGAATGATGCCATTCTGAACTATAATTCTGGCAATCTCTGACAAGTTGCCCTCTGTGACAATTTTATTCGCAACAGGGAGGGAAACGGTCAGCAGCCCTTGGAAGAGAAAGGTACCGATGATGACATGCATTAAAGTGGCCTTGTGTGAAGATGCTCCTCCTATCAGAATCGCAGCGACTGCTGCAAAGCCCATCATCATAGGCGCTTGATAAAGCTGGAAGAAACCATAACTCTGGGAATAGACTATTATGCCCACGGCCCCGAGAATGGTTGAAAGCATGGTGCCAATAATTCTTGCGCGATCGACTTGAATGCCGGTCGCAGCCGCGAATTTTGGATTAATGCCTGCAGCACTCATCATAACACCCGTCCGGGTTCTCAGGAATAAAAACATCAATAGGCACATAGCCAGGAAAAACAGGAGCAGCCCTGTTGGAACCATAACACCAAAAATTTTGAAATCCAGAAAGTTATTCAACAACTTGTCGTATTTTCCAGTCAGTGTGATGGTCGTTCTGAGTCCGTCACCGATAGGCCATTTGATTTCAGGGCTATGGAACGGCAGCAGAAGCCAGGCAATGTTCATAAGCGATACTGCAGAGAATCCTACATAGGTAGCGACTAACATTTCTGATCCTTTAACGCGATTGAGCATCAGACCGTATAAGTATCCTATGACGGCAGCAATGGGAAGGGAGACCAGAATTGCTATTATAAAACCATTGATCCCAATGAGGTTCATCTCAATGCTGACCAATCCGCCCAGCAGTCCGCAGACTATGCCGAGAGGCAGCCCGAAATTGAGGCCTATGCCGCTATGTATTCCTGGGACCATGGCGAGTACGAGTACGCCGTTCATTCCGGTTCTGACTAAAGTATCCGATACCAGCGAATTAAGCGGAAGCTTGAGGAAGTAGGCTGATACCAATAGGGCCAGAAAGAATGATAAAATGATCAAACGGGGAAGTCCAAACTGATGGATAAATCTTTGAAACCGCTCTTTCATCTTATAGCTTCCCCCTTTTCAATGACTTTGCCATAATCACCGGACATCATCAGGCCAAAATTCGCATCGCTGTCATTTGGCGCGAGGACACCTTCAATTTTTCCTTCCGTTACAATAGCAATTCGATCGCAGATCGATCTAAGCTCAGCCAGCTCGCTGGAAGTCATAACAATAGTCATTCCGTGGTCGCGGTTCAACTTGATCAAAGTATCCAGCACCAATTTTTTGGCGCCTATATCGATCCCTCTGGTCGGTTCGGAAACAAAAAGAATTTCGGGATTTAAGGTCAGGGCCCGAGCAATGCAAACTTTTTGCTGGTTGCCGCCGCTCAGTCTTCTGGATGGTTGTTCCGGTCCGGTACAACGAATATCAAGATCCTTAATCATTCGGTTGGCGTGGTCTCGGATTTCGCCGGTATTTTTTTGTGTGACCGGCCCGTATTTTTTTATGTACCGTTTGTGAATATGCATGGAAGAGATGACAATATTGTCTTCGATTGAGCTGTCAAGCAGCAATCCTACGCCGCGACGGTCCTCTGAAACGAATGCGATCCCCTTCTTTAAAATTACTTCAGGCTGACTGGAGGGGAGAGCTTCACCTTTAAAAAGAACTGTTCCGGTTGAAGGATATAGGCCCATAATACCATTGGCTATGCCAATTTTTCCTTGTCCGGCCAGTCCCCCAAGACCAAGAATTTCACCTTTGTGGACTTCCAAGCTGACGCCTTTGACTTGTTCGCCTGGCATTTGAACTTTGAAGTCTTTAATTTCCATCAAAATCTCAGGCGTTTTGGTAACGTCTCGATTCTCAGAGTGCATAGCCTCGATTTCGCGACCTACCATCATGGCAGCAATTTCCATAACGTTGGTGTGCGCTGCTTCTAGTGCTGCAACCTGTTCGCCGTCTCGGAGAATGGTGATGTCTCTGGCTATGGCCATAACTTCCTCCAGGCGGTGGGTAATGAACAGGATGGCAATACCTGCCTCGCAAATTCGCCTCATTGCTGCCAGAAGCGTATCCGCTTCACTTTCAGTCAAGACTGCAGTTGGCTCATCGAAAACCAGGAGTCTAACATTTTTCTTGTCAATTTCACGGGCAATTTCAATGAACTGCATGTAGCCTACCGGCATGCCGGAAACACCCTGACGTTCGTTAATGTCGACGCCGAGAGTATCGATAGCTTGACGGGCATCCGCGTTCATGGCTTTTCTGTCTAAGGTTTTCATGGATTTTCCAAACAAAGCGCTGACGACATTGCTTTTTAGAATTTCTCTGTTGAGTTTGATATTCTCAGTGACAGTAAATCCGGGAATGAGCATGAATTCCTGGTGGACCATGCCTATACCGTGTTCCATGGCATCTTTTGGTGACTTGATCTGAACTTCTTTGCCATCGATCATAATCTTGCCGCCATACCCACCTGTACTATGTATGACTGGCATACCGAAAAGGATGTTCATAAGAGTTGATTTGCCGGCGCCATTTTCACCGAGCAGGGCGTGAACCTCACCTGCGCGGGCATTGATCGTGACACCTTTTAGCACTTTGTTGCCGAAGTAGTCTTTTTGAATATCTTGCATCGAAAGGACATATGGTTCGCTCAAGCTGTACCTCCCCTGATTGTGTCATTTGCATTTAGTACCCTGTAGTTTTATGATTCTGATTCGCGTATACAGACACTTTTCATTTAAAACCGGAGGCGCCTTTTAGTGGCAGCCTCCGGTGCGCTGTAGAACTTTTGCTTCATTAAGAACTTAACAGGGTTCTATTAGAAGGTAATGTAGTCGGAAAGAACCATGAAGAAGTTTTCAAAGGTATTGCCTGTACTTTCATTTGTGAAAGTATCGAGTTGAATTGGAGAACCAGCAATCTTAGTAAAGACTTCTTCTACCTTTGCTTTGTCAACTTTGTCAGTTGTTTCGCCATTGAGGTATGCAATAGCATATTCAACGCCGCCTTCAACAAACATCATGTTGACTGGGATCGGCCATGTTGAGAATTTGCCTGTACCGCCGCCTTCAGCGATTTTAGCTGTGATTTCGCCAACGAGGAAGTCTATGTCGCCTTTTTTGTCTTCAGGAATCTCGATGCCAAGAGCACCTGGATAGCCGTGGTAAGGTGATGGACAGCATTGCTGCGGATAAAGGGCGCCGCCCTCGAGGACAGCTTTGATCAAAGGCTCCTGCATAGAGCAGTTTGTGCTGAAGAATGCGGTATCAGTGCCGTATTCCTGAATCTTTCTTGGAACGTCTTCGAGAATAAACTGTTGAGCGCCTGGAACGCCAGCGTCACCGGTAGGGTCCGGAGCAGTCGCGTCTACAAAAGTGATGCCAAGTCGCTCGCACTCAGATTTAAATATGTCTCTGCGCATAGCGAGAAGCTGATAAGACATGTGACGTGGGAAGGAATAGTGCACGAATGTCTTCGCGCCCATATTTTGAGCTTGCTCAATGATCGTATAGCCCATGCCGAGCTCGTCAGCCTGGAAGACGACGTCAGCTTTGCTGGCGATCATGTCTGGGTCTTCACCAGGTACGCCAGCGACGAAAAGAATGTCATCCCGGATTTCGCGAACTTTGTCAATGGCAGCAGAAGTGCCAGGGACAGCCTGAACGATGACGATGGCCTTGACTTCAGGATCAGAAGCCATAGAAAGAACGTTCGCGATAGTCGTTTCTGTTTCTTTCATGAAGTTGTCCGGGTAAGTTTGAAGAATAATCATATCGCCATATTTTTCTTTCATTTTCTCAGCGGCGCGATATTCTTCTTCACCTTGGGAAACTGTGCCTGTCATGATGCCGATCTTATAAGCTGGTGCTTCAGGAGTGGCTGGTGTTTCGCCACCAGCAGGTGCAGCTGGAGCAGGTTCTTCTGTAGGTCCGCAAGCGGCGAGACTGAAAATCATAACCGCAAGCATCAGCAGTGCCAATATTCTCTTTGACATATGTATCCCCCTTTTACAATCTTGGTCAGCAGCGCTCTGACCTAATAAAAATTCTACATGAATTTACCAAATCCTTCAATGATGCAAAAAAAATCAAAATGAATATATTCATTTTTAATGTATAAAATAACAGACCGGAATTGTTTATACGTTTAAGAATTCAGAAATTTCAACGGTTTCAATCAATTTAATTGAAATCTCATTTCAAATCACTTTCATTTGTTAAGAAAACTTCATATATCTTAAGATGCTTTTGGAGCAGAATTTAATAAAGCCGTTGAGCAAAAAAAGACCCCCTTAGGCTGCCAGGGGATCTTCAGAAAATTCTATATGAATTTGTATGTTAATCAGCACTGTATTAAAAAGGTGAGACTTAAGTCAACGTAAAGGCCTAGACATTGAAGCGGAACAGGATCACGTCGCCGTCCTTAACTTCATACTCTTTGCCTTCAAGGCGGACCAAGCCTTTTTCCTTAGCATGTGCCATAGTACCGACATGTATTAAATCATCATAAGCAATAGTTTCTGCGCGAATGAAGCCACGTTCAATATCAGAGTGGATTTTCCCGGCTGCCTGTGGGGCTTTTGTTCCGCGACGGATCGTCCAAGCTCTAACTTCCTGCGGTCCGGCAGTCAGAAAGCTGATCAAATCGAGCAGGTGATAGCAAGCGTGGACAAGCTTGTCGAGCCCGGCTTCGTCAAGTCCGAGGTCATTTAGAAATGCAATGCGGTCCTCCTCGTCGAGTTCAGCAATTTCCTGCTCGATTTTGGCGCAAATAACGACAACCTCTGCTTTCTCCGTTTCAGCGTGCTCTCTGACAGCAGCGACATATGGGTTGTCTACACCGCTCATCAAATCATCTTCCGAGACGTTGGCAACATAAATAATAGGCTTATAAGTCAGAAGGTTGAAGCTCTTTGCAAGGCGATCCTCTTCATCATCCAGATCCAGAGTTCTCGCACTTTGGCCGGATTCAAGCACCCCATTGATTCGTTCGAGAAGGTCGAGTTCTGCCTGAAGTGACTTGTCCGCCTTCAAACCCTTTCTTGTCTTGTCGATGCGGCGCTCGATCATTTCAAGATCTGAATAAATCAATTCCAAATTGATAGTTTCTATATCGCTGAGGGGCGCAATTTTGCCTTCCACGTGTACGACATTGTCATCTATAAAACAGCGGACGACGTGAACAATTGCAGCAACCTCACGAATGTGGCCCAGGAATTTGTTGCCGAGACCTTCACCTTTGCTGGCGCCTCTAACAAGTCCTGCGATGTCGTAGAACTCTATAGCGGTCGGAACCACTCTTTGAGAGTTATATAGCCCTTGAAGGACACCAAGTCTCTTGTCCGGAACGGCAACGACGCCGACGTTTGGTTCGATAGTACAGAAAGGATAGTTCGCAGACTCCGCGCCTGCCTTTGTGATCGCGTTGAACAATGTGCTTTTTCCAACGTTGGGAAGCCCAACAATGCCTAATTTCATCTAATCCTACCTCGCTTATTTTTCAGGTGCCGCACCAACGGTCAGCGTCACTCATATTGACCCACCTGAAGATTATAATAGAAAACCAGACAACATGCAATTCTAAAGAAGGAAAAGACTAAGGACAAATGAGCCGAGCAAATGATAATAAAAATCATTTGCAACAAAGAAAGGTTTTTGATATACTGACTTTGGCTTGATTTTACCGCGGCAATCCAAAATCTGGAGGTAAAGCATGGCTAAACCCATGGGACCAAAATTCAAAGAATGCAGACGGCTTGGACTAAACGTCCACGGCCACCCCAAAGCAATGGACCGCTATAAGCAGGGCATGGCGCGGGACGATCGCAAACTGTCAAAATACGGGGAGCAGCTCCTCGAAAAGCAACGTCTCAAAGCTTACTACGGCGTTATGGAAAAACAAATGACACACTATGTCCGGCGCGCATTTAAGAGTCGCGACATACCTGGCAATTATTTAGTACGAGCCCTTGAAACTCGTCTGGACAATCTGGTTTATCGTGCCGGATTTGCCACAACACTGAGACAGGCACGACAAATGGTCGTACATGGCCATATTTCTGTCAATGGAAGAAAACTGGATATTCCGAGTTTTCCTGTAAATGTGGGGGATGTCATAGCACTGCGGTCTGAGTCGCAAGTTTTCCAGAATAATTACGATTCAGCTTTGGGTACTGTGCCCTACATTGGACGGCTAGAGGCACAGCGTTCCGTTGTCCTGGTTAGAATGCCGGAGCGCTTCGAAGTCCCTGTTGTGATCAACGATGCGCTGATAGTTGAATTCTACTCCAAACAGCACTGATTGGTGATGTTTGCCGATGGTAACGTGTCCAACAATTCAATTTATTATAAAAATAGCAGGGAAACCTGCTGTTTTTTTTAAAAAAAGGTATAATAGAAACAACTACAATGTCATAACACAGGTGATTACATGATAGAAGAGGTTAAATACATCCAATTGGCCCAAGGAGTCAGGCTTGTGCTGATCAGGTCAGGCAAATTCAAGACTGACTTGGTGAGTGTTTATTTGAAACGTCCGCTGGACAAGGCAGAGGCGACTTACAATACATTGCTTGCAAGGGTTATGGAACGCGGGACTGAACAATATCCAACCACACAGTCCTTTAATGCGCATCTTGATAACTTATACGGCGCAATGCTTTATTCTGATGTCACCAAAATTGGAGAGCTGCATATACTCCAGTTTAAGACTCAATTGCCCAGGAGTTCCTGGATTCTGGACATGAATTCATTAAAAGAAGCCATTGGCATTTTAAAAGAAGTGATCTTCGAACCCGCCTTGGAAGAAGGTGCTTTTATTAAGGCCTATGTCGACCAGGAAATCGAGAATCTGAAACAGGAAATTGAAAGCCGGACTAACGACAAAGCCACTTACGCCATGGATCGAATGGTGGAGCATATGTGTCCCGACGAGCCTTACAGTGCGTATACTTACGGAGATGTTTCTTTTCTTGAAGATATGGACGCTGTTAAACTCTACCATCATTATTTAAAAGTTCTCAAGGAAGCGGAAATTGACATAGTTGTGTTCGGCGATTTTGAATTTGACAAGGCTTTGACGGAATGCAAAGAAGCGTTTGCGTTTTCAGGCGCAAGGACGTCTTTGGAAGTAACCTCTCCTTGGCGTTCAGAACTCGGCAAAGTGAAAGAAATTATTGAACGAACTGATGTCAATCAAGCAAAGTTAGTTATTGGATACCGCTCGGTCATTAGCGGCGACCATCCTCTCTATTATCCGGCCATGTTGTTCAGCACCGTATTGGGCGGGACTCCGAGCAGCCGTTTGTTTAACCGGGTCAGGGAAAAAGAAAGCCTTTGTTATTACATTCAGTCCAAATTTGACAGGTTCAAGGGCATGCTCATGGTTATGGCCGGGATAGACAAGACGTCCGGTACAAAAGTCACAGAACTGACAGATGAAATCCTCCGGGATTTAATTGAAGGCCGTGTCACTCAGGAGGAACTGGAGATTGCTAAAAAATCAATAGTTTCAGGCCTTAGGTCCATTACGGACTTCCCGAACAGTTATAGCAATTTTCTGTTTTCCCAACTTCTGTCACATGAGGAATTGGATATTGAAAGAATTATCGACAAGGTCAATCAGGTTAGCGTTGATCAGATGACCGAAGCAGGCAGGACCTTTGTCAAAGACACATGGTATATGTTGACAGGGGAGGAAGACCAATGAACAAATGGACAAGTTATTCAGACCCTCTATTAAATGAAACTATTCTAAAACACAAAATGGATTGCGGACTGGAGGTCTATTTGCTAGTCAAGCCCGGATTCGCAAAAAAGTTTGCTTACTTCGGCACACGATATGGCGCTTTCTTTAATGAAATTATCCTCGAGGGGAAACGCGTCACATTTCCGCTTGGCGCGGCCCACTTTCTCGAGCACAAGATCTTTGAAGATAAGGAAAAGAACGTATTCGACGCTTTCTCGGAGCTTGGTGCTTCCGTCAACGCTTACACCAACTATACTTCTACGGTCTATCATTTTTCCACCAGCGAAAATTTCGAGCCCAGTCTCGAAAAACTTCTTGAATTTGTTCAAAGAACTCATCTGACAGACGAAAATGTCGAGAAGGAAAAAGGGATCATTCTCCAAGAGATTGCCTCTTATGAAGATGATCCGGGCTTCAGAACCTTGGTTAATTTATTGAAGAATTTATATTTGGAGCACCCTGTCAGGGAAGATATTGCCGGAACGCCTGAATCAGTCTCTGCGACAACGAAAGAAGAGCTTGAACTGGCGTACAGCACTTTTTATGTGCCGGAAAACATGGTTCTTTTCGTTGCGGGCGATCTTGATCCGGATCGTGTATTGGAAATTGTAGAGCAAAATTTAGATGATGCCTTCAAACAACGAAAGAGCCAATTTGAGCTGGTGATGCCACACGAGCCTGCCGGTTGTCAAAAGGAACGAGTTGAACTTGAAATGTCTGTCCCGGCGCCACTTTTTGAAATGGCTTATAAGCATCCTCCGTTTCCTTATGGCGCTCAGGAAACACTCAAACATACCATGGAGATCAAAGTATTGCTGGATGCGCAATTTGGTCGCGGCTCCATTTTTTACAACAAGATGTATGAAAGTGGTATATTCAATCCGACTTTGTCCATAGATTTTACGCAGGGTCAGGGTTATACTTACACTATTTTCGGTGGCGAATCCCAGCGATTCGAAGAAGCTATTGAAGCGTTTCGCGCTGAAATTGCGAGAATTCTGGAGGAAGGGCCTGACCGTGACGCGTTTGAGCGCATCCGCAGAAAAATGACCGGGAAGTTCATCAGTGCTTCGAACTCGCTTCAGTATTTGTCCAGTGCTTTCATGCATTATTACATGAAGGGACATCATCTGTTCGATTATCTTAAAACCATTCATGAGATCCAAGTGAATGAGGCTTTTAAAACCTTTCAAAGCATATTTTCAAATCCGGATGAAGTCATCTCGATTATCAAACCAAGAGGAGAGAAATCATAGTGAATCCAGTTGCATTTGAAGTTTTTGGCATAGGCATACGCTGGTATGGCATTTTGATAGCCGCTGCCATGTTGATAGGTTCCGTCTACACCATTCGCGAGGGCAAGAAACTCGGGTATTCAGAGGATCATCTTTTGGATTTGATTTTGGTGGTTTTGGTGAGTGCCATAGTAGGGGCAAGACTTTGGTATGTGGCTTTCAACTTATCTTATTATCTTTCAGATCCATCAGAAATTATCAACTTGAGAGGCGGCGGTCTTGCTATACACGGCGGTGTGGTATTTGGCATTATTGCCGGATATTTTGTCACCCGCTGGAGACGCCTCGACTTTTTTAAGATGGCTGATGTCATAGCACCGGTTTTAGCCCTTGGTCAGGCAATTGGCAGGTGGGGAAACTTCGCCAACCAGGAAGCCCACGGCGGTCCGACAGCTTTGCCGTGGGGAATTATGATTGATGGTGTAAAGGTTCATCCTACTTTTTTATATGAGTCTTTGTGGAACCTGGCGCTCTTTGCATTTCTGATGACTTACAAAAAAAGAAAGCCTTTTGACGGCGCACTGATGTTCCTGTACCTGATTGTTTATTCGGTTGGACGCTTTTGGATTGAGGGGCTTCGAACAGACAGTTTGATGGTCGGTCCGTTCAGAACAGCTCAAGTGACGAGCTTGATCATGATTGCTGTTGGCGCAGCTGCCTGGCGCTGGAGATCGAATCGCAGCAAGTCTTAACGAAATGGTTTTTTTTACAGTCTCAAGTAAGAAACAAATAATTTCTAGTCAATTTCAGATTGTGTGTAAACGAGTTTTGAAAAACTTAAAGGCGCTCCTATGGGCGCTTTTTTTATTGCCATAATTGATGGAAGGATGTGTTGGCAGCGGATATTGGAAGTGGGTGTCAGACACCGCCTTCTTCACAATTGACAACGTCTGCGGCTTCCATCTGCTACTGACTTTTTTGCTGGAAATAATTATGCGTTATTTTCAAAATTTTGTGTGAAAGCAGTAGAAATGTTGATGTAAATAATGTAAAATGGAATCAATAAGTGGGTAAAAGTGGGTCAAAGTGGTATAAAGTGTAATAGTTGATCCTGAAGTGTTATAGAAAAGGGGGCGGGGCCATGTTTATCGGTGAATTCACACATGCTTTGGATGCCAAAGGCCGCGTCAGCATCCCTTCAAAATTCAGAGAATCTTTGGGTGATCTGTTCTATATCACAAAAGGCCTGGACAATTGCCTCTTTGTATTTCCTGAAGAAGAATGGAAACTTTTTGAAGAAAAATTGAAAGCACTTCCAATGACGAATAAGAACGCAAGGGCGTTCGTCAGACTGTTTTTCTCGGGTGCTTCCGAATGCGAGCTGGACAAGCAGGGCCGCATACTGATTCCGCAGACATTGAGAGAACATGCAGCTATAGAACGTGAAGCCGTTATCATTGGCACTGGGACTCGCATTGAGATCTGGAGCCAGGACGGCTGGAACGGCTACATTGATCCTGAAAATATCGATTATGATGAGATCGCAGAACATATGGCTGAACTTGGAATATAACAGGAGAAGGAGGTATGACCGTGGCGTTTGAACATGTCAGCGTACTATTGGAAGCTTGCATTGACGCACTTGAGATCCGGGAGAACGGAGACTACGTGGACTGTACACTCGGCGGCGGCGGTCACTCCGAAGCCATTTTGGAGAAATTGCCGGAAGGCAGGCTGGCGGGCATCGATCAGGATCGTGATGCATTAGCTGCTGCAACGTCAAGGTTAAAGCGTTTTGGAGATCATTTTTATCCGGTTCACAGCAATTTTGTTCACATTAAGAATGTGATAGAAGATCTTGGATGGCCTGGTGTAGACGGTATATTGATTGACCTGGGCGTTTCCTCCTACCAGCTGGATGAAGCAGAGCGTGGGTTTTCTTATATGAACGAAGGTCTCCTCGATATGAGAATGGATCAAACACAGTCGCTGACAGCGGAAGAGGTCATCAATACATATTCTGAGAAGTCTCTTTACGAAGTTATTAGAGATTACGGTGAAGAGAAATGGGCTTCAAGAATTGCAAAATTCATTGTTGAAGCCAGGAGACAAGCGCCAATCAAAAAAACCTCCGAACTGGTTTCCATCATAAAAGCGGCCATACCCTCCAAAGCCAGACAGGATGGTCCGCATCCCGCAAAAAGAACTTTTCAGGCGATTCGCATTGAAGTCAATGATGAGCTTGGAATTATTGAAAAGACCATCAGAGACGGAGTAGAAACTTTGAAACCGGGTGGCAGGATGGCGATCCTCACCTTTCATTCACTTGAGGATCGCATTGTCAAGCAGACATTTAAGGATTTATCAACAGCGTGCATATGCCCGCCTGAATTTCCTGTCTGTGTCTGCAATCGAAAAGCCATAGTCAAAACCATCACTCGAAAACCAATTCTGCCTTCTGAAGAAGAGCTTGAATATAATCCTAGAGCGAGAAGCGCAAAACTTAGAATAGCAGAAAAATTGTAAGGTGCAGGGGGTCATGACCATGTCAGCAGCAAGAACTATGACAGACTTTCAAAATTATGATGATTATCGCGCTTACATATTAAGAAAAAATGTAGAAGATGCTGCTGACCGACACGAAGAGAAAGCATCGAGAAAAAAGCAGCGCAGAAGACTCTCCATGTCTTTGAGAATTATTGCTTTTTCAGCGCTGCTCTTTATCATGCTCTCAGTGGTCGTCATCCGTTATGCGGATGTCTATGAAGCGAAATATGACATACATGCTATGCAGTCTGAGATCAAGCAGATCAACCAAGAGATTGAAGAAATCAGAGCCTCCATGGACAGTACAGTCTCGCTGGAAAATGTTGAGAGGGTTGCGGTACAAGAACTTAAAATGCAATATCCACAACCGGAACAAATCGTTTATTTGACATCTAACTGGAAATACTCCCTTGACAGCGCCGCCAAAAGTGATTATGTTGTAGAGGATGGAAATACAACAGGTTCCATGAACTGACCTCCACTTGACTGCGAATGATATTGCAGTCAGTACATCCAGAGAGTTATGGCACCTTGTAGACCTGTGGAAGGAAGGCTTCTATGACGAAACCAAATAAGATGCATCGACTTCGTTTATGGGCTGCCTATCTTATAGTCAGCCTTATTTTATTCGGGCTGATTGGAAGACTGGCATACATACAAGTCATAAATAATGAATTCTATCTTTCAAAAGCACTCAGCCATCAAATCCGGGATATTCCTCTTCCGGCACTTCGCGGTGACATCTTGGACCGCAATGGCATGAAACTGGCTTTCTCCATGAGCACCTTTACGGTATGGGCGAGGCCGGCAGATGTTGATGACCCTGAAGCACACGGAGAGGCTTTATCGACTATCCTGGACGAATCGGCGGCTGGTATTTCTGCAAGAATCAGCAATCCCGAAAGTACTTTGGTACGCGTCGCGAAGGGATTGACCAAGTCAAAAGCCGACTTGGTCCGAAACAAAGGCCTAAAAGGTGTTTGGGTGACTGAGTCGAGCAAGCGGGTTTATCCTTATGGCAACTTCGCCGCTCATATTATTGGTCATTCGACTGAGGATGGCGATGGCTTGTCCGGTATAGAGCAAATGTTGGACGAAGCGCTGTCAGGTCTTGACGGTAAGATTGTCTCTCATACAGATGCCGCCGGCAGAACACTCCCGGTAGGGGATGAAAAAGTATACGAGCCAGAAGATGGCTATAATGTAGTTCTGACGCTCGACGAAGTAATTCAACACTTTACTGAGAAAGCGGTGGATGGTGGTCTTAAGGACTTTGGTGCCAAGCGCATTATGGCGGTTGTCATGGATCCAATGACCGGAGAGGTTCTGGCTATGACAACGAAGCCGGATTACGATCCCAATACACCCCGGGAGCTGACTTCCTTTTTCACAGCGGAGGAAATTGCCGCAATGGATAATGACGCTATGTTTCAGGCGTGGAATCAGATCTGGCGAAACCCAATTGTCAGCGATACTTACGAGCCGGGATCTACCTTTAAATTACTGACAGCTGCGGCTGGACTGGAAGAAGATAAAGTAAGTGTGAATTCAACTTTCAATGACAAAGGCTATATTATTGTCAACGGTGTCAGAATCAACTGCTGGAGAAGCAATAACCCTCACGGGCTACAGACGCTGACTCAGGGTCTTGAAAACTCTTGCAACCCTGTGTTTATTGAAATTGGTCAAAGACTTGGCACCGAGACCTTTTTCAATTACGTTGAGGATTTTGGATTCACAGAAAAAACGGGGATCCTGCTTCCGGCTGAAGGCAATGCGCTCGTTCAGGCAGAAGAGAGGATTGGCCCCGTTGAGCTTGCCACCATGTCCTTTGGCCACGGCGTCTCTACGACACCTATTCAAGTGGCAACGGCAGTTTCCGCGATCGTCAATGGCGGCAATTTGATGCAGCCGTTGATAGTCAAATCCTTATCTGATGATGAGGGAAATGTCGTGGAGTCATTTGAGCCTAAAGTCAGACGTCAAGTGATTTCAAAAGAAACTTCGGATGAAATGCGAAAAATGATGGAATCTGTCGTCCTCAAAGGTTCAGGAAAGAAGGCTTACATTCCGGGTATTGGCGTGGGCGGCAAAACAGGTACAACAGAGAAACTGGTTGACGGCCGTTATTCCAAGGACCTTGCTTATGCTTCTTTTGTTGGATTCGCACCTGTTGATGACCCCAAAGTTGTGGTTTTGGTGATCGTTGATGAGCCTAAAGATATCAACTTTGGCAGTGTTGTTGCGGCACCGATCGCACACAACATATTGCTGGATACTTTGAGATATATGAAGGTGGAGCCTGAAATCCTGGATGCTGCTAAAATGGTCACAGTCCCTGATTTGACCGGAAAGACATTCAAGCAGGCGCAAGCAATTCTCGACGCATCTGAATTGTTGCTCAATACTGTGCCAATTGATCTGGATGATCCTGAAGCGATTGTTCAAATGCAGTATCCTGCTGCGGGAGAAAAAATTCGTCAACACTCGATTGTAATCTTGTCTTTTGATACGACGCATTAAAAAATAGTATTAAAAATGCTATAATAAGAAGGCAATTTGTTGTATACTAAATTGCCTTTTTGTTTTATCGATTTTCAGGACAGGATGTGGATACAGTTGAATTTGGAATGTTTGTTGGAGGGACTCTCCTGTGAGTGTCTTAAAGGACAACTGAATGTTGAAATAAACGGTATACAAACAGACTCCAGAAGTATAGGCCCTGGAAACCTGTTTATTGCGATGGAAGGAATTACCACAGATGGCCATCGTTTTTTGAGCCAGGCAGCAAGTCAGGGGGCTATCGCGGCGCTCGTAGAAAAATCCAAAGAGGCGCTGAACCTTGACCTCGAATCGTCCGGATTTCATTGTGTCGTTCGGGTTGAAAGCTTGAGCCGTAATCTTGCGCTCTTGGGTTCGCGCTTCTATGAGAATCCCTCGGAAGCTATGACTGTGATTGGCATTACTGGAACGAATGGCAAAACCTCGGTTGCTCAGATGCTTGCGGATGCCCTGGAGAGTCTAGGGAAGCGGGTGGGAGTTTTTGGAACCATCGGCAACCGTATTGGGGATCAGACTTTTGAAACACAGAACACCACTCCCGAGCCGGTAGCGCTCCAGCGGCTGTTTCGTAATGCTGTGAATGCCGGCGCATCGCATCTGATAATGGAAGTGTCCTCCCATGGGCTCGAACTGGGGCGTGTAGACCACACACATTTTAAATGCGCTGTATTCACGAATTTGACGGAAGATCATTTGGACTTTCATGGTGATATGGAGTCTTATTTTCAAGCGAAACTGAGACTCTTTGAGATGAATCAAGGCATCGCGGTCGTCAATTGGGAGGACGCCTATGGAAAGCGTCTGGTTGAGCGTCTGCGTGCATCCGGGAAACAGGTAGTCACTTATGGTCTGTCTCGGGTTTGTGATTTTCGGGCGGATGAGATCGCCTGGACGCCGCTTGGCACTGAATTTATTCTGAACATGCCAGAGGATGAATCTAAGGTATGCGTTCCCGGACTCGGACGAATCCAGGTTTTTAATGCTTTAGCAGTTTTTGCGACATTGTCGGTGCTTGGCTTTCAAACGGATGCCGTCATTCGCTCATCCGGAAGTTTGAAAGCGGTACCGGGCAGAATGGAGCGCATTGATGGAATTTGGCCTTTTGATGTTTTTGTCGATTTTGCCCACACCCCCGACGCACTCAGGAATGTTCTTGAGATCGCCAGGGAAATGACTAAGGGCAAACTTCGCGTTCTGTTCGGCTGCGGCGGCGACAGAGACCGGATTAAGCGTCCAGTTATGGGGCAGCTTGCAGCGACTCTGGCGGATGAAGTTTTTCTGACCAGCGACAATCCCAGGACAGAAAGCGCTGAGTCAATATTGGCGGAGGTTTTGGCGGGAATTCCGGAAACTGTAATGGGCAAGGTGCTGGTTGAGGTCGACCGCCATTTAGCGATTCAGACTGCGGTTCGCCGTTTGGAAGAAGGTGATGTTCTGATTCTGGCAGGAAAGGGGCATGAACCCTATCAAATAATCGGAACGACCAAACACCATTTTGACGACAGAGAAGAAGCACTTGAGGCACTTAAAGCAGTAATGGCGTCCAAAGTGATTTAGATATAAGTGGAACAACAATAGCTGCATACTAGAATTTGTGGAGGCGTTTTATGATTCAGTCATTTTTGCTGGTGAGTATCATAACACTGGCAGTTGGAATAGGGCTCGGGTTTGCGCTGATCCCTCTTTTGAGAAAGATGAAATTTGGGCAGAGTATCCGAGAGGAAGGGCCAAAGGCGCATTTGGCTAAATCCGGGACACCCACCATGGGTGGATTGATTTTCATGACAGCAGTCGTAGGGGTTATACTGATGCGAGGCAGGTTTGGACAGGAGGCTATGTTGTTTTTACTTCTGTTTGGGGGCCTTGGTGTCGTTGGTTTTGCGGATGATTATCTTAAAATTATTCGTAAAAAGAATTTGGGACTCCGTGCATGGCAAAAACTCGTCGGACAATTCGCAGTTGCAGTGGCTGGTGCTTGGTATGCCGGCACTGCTTTTGGAACCGGAATTATAATTCCGGGAACTGGTCAGGTGCTGGATCTTGGAGTCATCTACTTTCCTTTTATAGTATTTGTAATCCTGGCACTTTCAAATGGGATCAATCTTACGGATGGATTGGACGGATTAGCCGGATCTGTGACAATGCTGACAGCTTTGACAATCGCGGTGATGTCCTACCGCATGGGCGCTTTCGAAAATGGCATGCTGGCTTCTATTTTGGCTGGCGGTTTGCTGGCATTTCTCTTTTTCAATCGATATCCTGCCAAGGTTTTTATGGGTGATGTGGGTTCGCTGGCTCTCGGCGGCGCTATAACCGCATTGTCTCTTTCAACTGGGACTGTACTATGGATCCTGATTTTTGGCGTGATTTATGTCATTGAGACATTCAGTGTCGTGTTGCAGGTAGGGTCATACAAACTCAGACATAAGCGCTTGTTTAAAATGGCCCCAATACATCACCATTTTGAATTGTCGGGCTGGCACGAAACAAAAGTAGTGGTTGTGTTTAATGTGGTGACCGTATTAGGCTGTATACTCAGTCTGTGGCTGCTGCGTTTATAAAAAGGGGGGAACTGGAGTGACAGAAGAAAAGAGAGCCTTAGTCGTTGGACTTGCCAAGTCAGGGATTCCGGCTGTAAAGGCGCTGAATCAGTCGGGCTATGCTGTAGATTTAAATGACTTGAAGACGTCAGAATCCTTCGAAAATATATTGCCTACTTTGGCTGGATGTTATAGAGACACTCTATTTGGCAGACACCCGGAGATAGAAAAAATCTCCTGCTATGATCTGATCCTCGTCAGTCCCGGCGTGCCTATGGATTTGCCCTTTATTGCAGCAGCAAAATCAGCTGGGATTGAAATCATTGGTGAACTCGAACTAGGTTTCAGACTTGCAAAGGGAAAGTTTTTCGCCATCACAGGTACGAACGGAAAAACTACTACGACGGCATTGACTGGAGAAATTTTCAAAGCAGCAGGCAGGCATGCCATTGTGGCCGGCAATATTGGTCAATCTGTGGTTGAACTTGCATCAATTTCAACAGATGAAACCAACTGGATTACCGAGGTCAGCAGTTTTCAGCTTGAAACGGTTCAAGCCTTTCATCCGTCTATCTCAGCCATCTTAAATGTGACACCGGATCATTTAAATAGACACAAGACAATGGAAAATTATACAGATGCCAAATGCAGAATTTTTGAAAATGCTGGTGCGGATGATGTGGTTCTTCTAAATGCAGACAATCCTGAAACCTTTGCGCTGATGGAACGCGCGGCGAAAACCGGCGCCAGGGTCACTTTGTTCAGCAGAAAGGCGGAGGTGGAAGACGGGGTATACTGTGATCCGGCTTCCGGTGAAATAATTCTGGCGGATGCAAAACAGGGTTTAAAAGAAAGGCTTATGGATCATAGGGAGATCTTTATCCCAGGCAGCCACAATCTCGAAAATGCTTTAGCAGCTGCTGGAATTGCTTATTTCGCTGGGATCAAGCCTGAAGTGATCGCTTCTGTGCTCAAGTCTTTTCAAGGTGTAGAGCACCGGATAGAATTTGTTCGTGAGATTAACAGCGTTTATTACTACAACGATTCCAAAGGGACTAATCCTGATGCGTCCATTAAAGCGGTTGAAGCAATGACACGTCCTACAGTTCTCATTGCGGGCGGAATGGATAAAGGCAGTACGTTTGATGAGTTGATTGAAGCCTTTGGCGGTCGAATTATAAAACTTATCGTGCTTGGTGAAACGGCTGCGTTTATTGAAGAAACCGCGCAAAGGCTTGGCTTTGATAACGTGGCCAGGGCCGCGACTATGGATGAGGCTGTGGTCCTTGCGGCAGCCTGTGTGCCTGAGGGTGGTGCGGTACTGCTGTCGCCTGCTTGTGCGAGTTGGGATATGTATGAGAACTTTGAAAGACGAGGAGAGCACTTTAAGCGCTGTGTCAATGAATTGAGGTGAAGATCGTGAAAAATGAAACTCAAGGCATAGATTATGCTTTGCTGGTAGTGGTGATGCTTTTAGTATTTACGGGTGTCATGATGGTCTTCAGCTCAAGCTTTTATTACGCCATGGCTAAATGGGAAAACAAGTACCTCTTTTTAGAAAAGCATTTGGTCTGGGCGGGCGCTGGTGTTGTCGCAATGATTTTCTTCTCCCTGATTGATTACAAACTTTATAGGAAAATTGCGTTTATACTCTTTGTCCTCAGTTTTATCTTTTTGGGACTTTTGTTTACGCCGCTCGGGAAAGAAGTTAACGGCGCAGTCAGGTGGGTGGACATAGGCCCGCTGACATTTATGCCGAGTGAATTCGCAAAAATGGCCGCGATCCTCTACATGGCTGGATTTCTTGAGAACCGACAGCGAAAGATCCATAAGTTTTCATCGGGGTTGTTACCGGTTCTAATTATAGTGGGTGCCTATTTCGTTTTGATTTATAAGCAGCCTAATCTCAGCAATGCCATAACGATCAGCGGGATCCTCATGGCCATGGCCTTTGTTGCAGGCGTCAATATATTTCAGCTTATGACTCTTGGCGCAGCCGGTGGGGTTGGAATCTATGCAGCTATATTATCCAGCGAATGGCGCGCCAGACGCTTCCTGACCTTTCTCGATCCGTTTAAAGATACTTTTGGAGACGGCTGGCAGGTCATTCAATCTCTTTATGCGCTGGGCTCCGGCGGTCTGTTTGGTGTCGGGCTCGGACAGAGTACTTTAAACAAACTATATATCCCGGAGCCGCAAAACGACTTTATCTTCGCAACGGTTGGCGAGGAGCTGGGATTTGTCGGTTCGTCCCTTCTGATTTTGCTTTTTTTATTTCTGATCTATAGATGCATCCGAATTGCCATGAATGCGCCGGATCAGTATGGTATGTTTCTCGCGACTGGCATTACGGCTATGCTTGCAATCCACACCATTATCAATGTGGCGGTTGTGACGTCATCCATGCCTGTAACAGGACTTCAGCTGCCTTTCATAAGTTATGGCGGCAACTTTCTGCTGATGCTCATGATTGCCATGGGGATCATGCTGAATATTTCAAAACAGTCAAAATCCATTCAAACGAAGCAAAGGGAGTCCTGAATATGCGAATTGTAGTTACCGGCGGTGGTACCGGTGGCCATATTTATCCGGCACTGGCGGTTATTGAAGCTTTTCAGAAGGCGGATCCCGACCTTCAGGTGCTTTATATTGGATCAAAGCGCGGTCTTGAAAAGGACATTGTAGAAAAGGCTGGATTCCACTTTGTGGGATTGGATGTCAAAGGCTTTCAGAAAAAAACGCCCGGAGATGTCTTCGAAACGACGTATAAGGCAGCCGGTGCTCTTCTTAAGGCTTATGGGCTGATCAAAAAATTCAATCCGGATCTCGTATTCGGAACCGGAGGCTATGTGAGCGGACCAGTTGTTTTGGCCGGCGCGCTTTCAGGGAGCTTTACAGCGATTCATGAGCAAAATGTTCATCCGGGAAAGACAATCCGAATGCTTGAAAAAAGAGTAAAAAGGACTTATATAAGTTTTTCTGAGACACTCTCATCACTTAAACATCCCGAGAAAGCACTCCTGACCGGAAATCCGGTACGGGAACAGTTTAAGCATCTGGATAAGGCTGAGTGCCGGTCAAAGATTGGAATAGATGACGAATTTGTGGTACTTTCATTTGGCGGCAGCGGCGGCGCAAAAAAACTGAACGAGACCATGATGCTGGTGATGAATCAATATAGACAGCAGCCCAGAGTCAGGTTTATTCATATCACCGGAAAAGCCCACTATGAACGATATATGAAGCTGCTTGAGCAGAATGAGTTCAAATTGGTCAATCATCTGAAGGTCGTGCCATATCTATATGATCTGCCGCAGTATTTGGCGGCGGCAGACCTTGTCATTAGCCGGGCGGGAGCAACGACAATTGCAGAGCTGTGCGCGGTTTCGACGCCTTCGATTTTAATTCCATCACCAAATGTCAGTGAAAACCATCAGGAATATAACGCAAGATCCCTGGAACGCGCCGGGGTCAGCGTTTTACTCCCGGAACGGCATTTGAGTGATACGAGAATTGTCAGTATGATCAACGACTGGATCAATCATCCGGAAAAATTGGAGAAAATGAAGTCGAAATTCGCGGCGATCCAGCACGAGGACGCTGCCGCGGCTATTGTAAAGGACATCGTTCAGGTGTTGTCAGCGAGGTGATGTAAGGCATGAACATGGAAGCGTCAATGAATTCTCCATCTAAATCCATTACAGTTGTCGTTGTGATCTTAGCGGCATGCATGGCTCTATTTACAGTCAGCCTGTTCATGACTGATTTTTTTCGCTTGAAGACACTGATTTATACTCCAAATGTTTACATGACCGAGGAGATCCTCGTTGAGCAAATGGGCCTTACCAAGGGTAAAAATTTAGTGTTTTTAATGTCTGAGCACAGCTTAGAGCAACAGCTGGTGACGCATCCGTTTATTGAGAAAGCTGAAGTCAGTAAAATTTTTCCGTCTGGTATTGAACTGACTCTGACCTACAGAACCCCTTTCCTGAGTATCTACAACAGCGGATTTTATATCCTTCTGGATGAGTCCCTGCGGGTGCTGGGTGTTGATGAGGCCCCGCCTGAAGCGGTCGGTGTCTCGGGATTTCGTTTCAAAGAGTTTAAGATTGGCGAGAAAATCAAAGTGGAAAATCAGTCGATTTTGGAGCGCACTGTGGATTTGGTATTTTTGATGAAAAAATCTCACCTGACCTTTACAAATATGATAGAGTATGAAGATGGAAGTGTCCTGATCCAAACAGAAGATGGTATAAAAGGAAGCTTTGGCGAAGTTGAAAATGTAGAACGCAGGTTTAATAATTTTGTGGTGATTTACGAAAATCTAAAAGAGAACGGCACGACGACTGGGCTGATCGATGTCAGTACGGAAGGCCTTCCAACATTTAAACCGTTTGATCAATAGGAGGTCAACCCGCGTGAAAATCGGAAAAGATCAGTTGATGATTGGTTTGATCTGTATTGTTCTAGGCATTTTTGTGGCTATACAGTTTAAAACAGTACAAAAAAATGTGCTCCAGGGCTTAAGTCCAATCCAAAAGTCAACACAGCTTGTGACGGAGCTGACAAAGTTAAAAAATGAGCGGGATTTGCTTCAGAGCGAGGTTGATACATTAGAAGCCCGGTTGAGGGAGATCGAAGAAACGGAATCCAAGGGCAGTGTCCTCATTAAAAATCTAAATGAAGATTTAAACAAGTATAAGGCATTATCAGGCCTTGTGGACGTTGCAGGCCAAGGGATTGAGATTTTGATTGACAATCCTCAGAGATCCATTGATTCTGCTTACGAGTCAAATCTGGTTTATGATTATGAATTGATCTTATCCATGGTCAATGAATTGAATGCAGCAGGCGCTGAAGCTTTAAGCATCAATGACCAAAGGGTTCTAAGCACGACTGAAATCAGAGCTGCAGGAGAGAATATCAACGTCAACAAAATACCGCAGAATCTTCCGCTCGTCATTCGAGCGATCGGGAACAGCGTGACGCTTGAGAATGCCATCACCAACAGAATGGGTATCGTTTCTGAGCTTAGAGACCGCAAATATGTGGTTGAAGTGAAGCGGATGGAGAAAGTCACTATTTCGAAATACGCCGGCGCAGTTGAATTTCGCTACGCCAACATTGTTCAGCAGTAGAGCGGATGGGGGAAGTCCGGTGAAAGTGAATCGCAGTAAAGCAATAATTATGATGCTGATGATCACGCTTGGAATTCTGGTCGCACTTCAGCTGAAGGTCACAAACCTCGGAGTTAAATATGTTCAGATCTCTGATCTGGACGGTCTTCAAAGGACCATCGAAAAGGAAAAAGCTGAGATAGTTCGGTTGGCAGCGCTCAAAAATCAGCTGCTTGAAAAATCTGAACAATATGAAGCCGCTCAAGATCCGAATGTCTCCTTTGAATCGGTGCTGATGGAAGAAATCCGGCTTTATAAAGCCTTTTCAGGGTATGCGGAACTGGCTGGCCCCGGTGTTGTGATTATTGTCTCGGATGGTGAAAGAGACTTGCAGGAAGGTGAGGATCCCAATACACTCATAGTTCATGACTATGACATCAGAGCGCTGATTGATGATTTAAGAAACGCCGGTGCTGAAGCCATAGCCATTAACAACCAGAGAATCCTGCTTGGGAAGACGGAACTTTATTGCACAGGTCCTACCATTCTCATCAACAACCAGGTTTTCGCACAGCCGTATATTATTACTGCCATAGGCAACAGGGACAGGTTGATTGAAGTGGCGGAAGGGCCAAATGGATATGCCGGGCTGCTTCGACAGATTGGACTTTATGTAGAAGTCAATTCCAGCATCAATGTCAAAATTCCGGCTTATGCCGCATATAAAAATCCCTTGTATTTAAACCTGTTGGAGGAAATCAAACCATGATCATAGCTGTTATTGGCATTATTGTTGGACTCGGTATAGGTTATTTGATACCACTGTCAGTTACGACCAGCTTTGCAATTTATTTTTCAGTCGCCATTCTGGCAGCGATCGACTCCGTGTTTGGTGCCATTCGAACATCAAGGGATGGAACCTTCGACATGGTAATCTTTGTCAGCGGTTTTTTCACGAATGCCATACTCGCGGCTTTTCTTGCCTATATAGGCGATAATTTGGGCGTGCCAATTTATTATGCTGCCGTATTTGCCTTCGGTGTGCGTTTGTTTAATAACCTGGCGATCATACGCAGGGATATTATTACAAGTTATCGGCAGAAAATGACAAAAAATACGTGAAAAAGGTATCAAATTTGATTAAAGATATTCTTATGTACAATATGTTGTGGTATTATTAAACTAATATTTAGCGAAAACACAAGATGAATGACATAGAATAGACGAGGGGGCTAAATAGTGTTGGAATTTGATATCGATATGGAACAATTTGCCCAGATTAAGGTCGTCGGCGTCGGCGGCGGCGGCAGCAATGCTGTCAACCGTATGATTGAGGCTAGTCTGAAGGGTGTTCAGTTTATCGCCATCAATACGGATAAGCAAGCTCTTTATAATTCAAGAGCAGAATATAAAATTCAGATTGGTGAAAAGCTGACCAGAGGCCTTGGTGCTGGCGCAAATCCTGAAATTGGCAGCAAAGCGGCTGAAGAGAGCCGTGATGATGTGTATCAAGCGCTCCAAGGGGCGGATATGGTTTTTATCACTGCCGGCATGGGTGGCGGCACCGGTACAGGGGCGGCACCAATCATAGCTGAAATCGCAAAAGAAATGGGGATTTTAACGGTTGGCGTTGTCACCAAACCGTTTACATTTGAAGGAAAGCGCCGCATGACCCACGCTGAGCGGGGCATTGATGAGCTCAGAAAACGTGTGGATACCTTGGTCACAATTCCGAATGACAGACTCCTCGAGGTTGTGGATAAGCGGACTTCCATTGTCGAAGCGTTCAAAATTGCTGATGACGTACTTAAACAAGGTGTTCAAGGTATCACGGATTTGATAGCGATTCCCGGCCTTGTCAATCTCGATTTCGCTGACGTTAAAACGATCATGTTTGAGCGCGGTCTCGCGCACATGGGCGTTGGTCGCGCCAGCGGCGACAACAGAGCTGTTGAGGCAGCCAAACAGGCGATTCACAGCCCGCTCCTGGAAACGACGATCAACGGCGCGAAGAGCGTACTTTTGAACATTACGGGCGGTCCTAGCCTGGGACTTTTGGAAATTAATGAAGCGGCTGAAATTGTCGCCAGAGAAGCGGATGAAGATGCGAACATTATCTTTGGCGCTGTGATTGATGAAACCATCAAGGATGAAATTAGAATAACGGTTATTGCTACAGGCTTTGAAGATGTCATAAAAAAAGCGGCTCAGGATGTCAAGCCAGAACCGGCTGTCGTCCAGGAAGAAGCACCTGCGGTATCAGAAGCTCCAGCGGTCCAGGAAGCTGCAGCACCGGTTCAGAACGTAGTGAAGAGCGCCGGCGGCAATGAATCCGGAGAATTTGAAATTCCACCATTTTTAAGAAAAAGAAGGTAACGAGTCGACTGAAAACCATTGAGCCTTCAGTCTGGGACCACCTGTTCTCAGGTGGTCTTTTGTTAGTAGGGGGGAGAGCGAACTTGAATTGTCCATATTGTGGTGACAGTGAAACCAAGGTCATTGATACACGCCCTGCGGATGAGGGCGCGTCGATCCGGAGAAGACGCGAGTGCACCCAATGCAGGAACCGCTTTACAACCTATGAAAAAATCGAAGAAGTTCCTCTTGTCGTCGTCAAAAAAGACACGACCAGGGAATCCTTCAACCGAAACAAACTTCTTGGCGGCATTATCAGGGCCTGTGAAAAACGACCTGTGTCCATGGAGCAGATTGAACATTTGGTGGATTGGATTGAAAAGAAACTCCAGAATACTCTGGATCGGGAAGTGTCATCACAAGCTATCGGGGAGCTGGTGATGCTCAAACTGAAGGAGTTGGACGAAGTGGCTTATGTCCGGTTTGCTTCGGTCTACAGACAGTTCAAAGACATAAATACCTTTGTAGACGAATTAACCAAACTCTTAAATGAAAAAAAGCGCCCCGGGCAGTGAGGAATAAAAATGCCAAATCTAACGTTTAAATCATTGGAAAAATTTCCGGAGCTGATAGCTGGTATGACGACGCGCCTTGGCGGTGTCAGCGAAGGAATTTTTGAAAGCAACAATATGGGGATTTTAGCAAGCGAACCCGACGACAAGGCTATCGTGAACATGAGAGCCATGATCCGCGCATTGCCGGTTCGCCCGTGGAAAGTAGCGGTAACCAGACAGGTTCACGGAACCCGGTATGCTGCATTGGGAAAGGAGCCGCCTGAATCGACCTTTGAGCCGGACTTTTCTGTTTTTCCGGAAACGGACATTCTGATGACCAATGAACCAGGCGTGCTGCTGATTACCTTTTACGGGGATTGTGTACCAATCCTGGTTTACGATCCGCAGCATAAAGCTGTCGGTCTCTGCCACAGCGGATGGAAAGGCACTTCTTTGCGCGCCGCTGAGGCGCTGGTCAAGGGTATGATCAAGGAATACGGAAGCCGTCCGGAAGCCTTAAATGCCGTTGTCATGCCAGCTGCAGGTGTATGCTGCTATGAAGTCGGCTTTGATGTTTCCAGCCTTTTTGAAGCTTATCCGGAGCATTTAGTGCCTTTTGCCAACAAGCATAAGATTGACTTAAAAGGGATCAATGCGGAAATTCTGACTTCTTGCGGGATCCCTGCAGAGGCCATAGAAGTATCTCCGCTATGTACACTATGTGACGACAGATTCTTTTCCAATAGAAGAGACGGCGGCCATACCGGCAGGATGGCCGCGTTCGCATGCCTCAAAGAGCACAATGAGGTGATCGTGTGAGCAAAGATCGTGGACATATCATTTCCAAAGTTGAAGCGGGTTCCATTGCTGAGGAATTGGAAATTGAGGCAGGCGACCGCCTGCTGACCATTAATGGCAAAGAAATCAGAGATGTCCTGGATTTTTTGTTTTACTCGGGTGATGATGAGATTGAAATTGAAGTCATGAAACCTGATGGCGAGGTCTGGGCGCTCGAAATAGAAAAGGACTTTTATGAGGAGATTGGCATTGAATTTGGGAATCCAATTCTGGATGATGCCAAGCATTGTCATAATAACTGTATCTTCTGTTTTATCGATCAGCTGCCAAAAGGCATGCGCCAGTCCCTGTATTTCAAGGATGACGATTCCAGGCTCTCTTTTTTGCAGGGGAACTATGTCACGCTGACGAATGTCAAAGACCAGGATCTCGACAGAATGATAGAATATCAGCTGAGTCCGGTGAACGTTTCCATCCATACTACCAATCCGGAGCTTAGAAAACAAATGCTGAACAACCGGTTTGCGGGGGATATTTTAAGCAGACTGAAAAAGCTGACAGACAACAGAATAGAAGTCAATGGACAGATTGTTCTGGTTCCAGGTGTTAACGATGGTGCGGAGCTCGACAGGACACTGAGTGATCTTTCGAAAATTGGTCCCAACCTGGTCAGCGTCGCGGCGGTGCCGGTCGGCATGACAAAGTTCAGAGAAGGCTTGGCGCTGTTAACGCTCTACGATCAGAAGTCGGCTTCCGACCTTATAGATCAGGTGACTCAGTGGCAGGTCAAATTTCTGGAGCAAAGAGGCAATAGATTTATTCATTTATCAGACGAGTTCTATCTGACGGCAAAGCGAGAAGTGCCGACTTATGAAGCCTATGAGGGCTTCAGACAACTCGAAAATGGCGTCGGTTTAATCCGGAAGTTTGGCACCGAGGTCTCAAGTGCCCTTGAGCAGGTGCCGTCAATGCCCAACAAAGAAAGTGCAAATGCGTTGTTGCCGATGGTCACGGTAGATCTGGTAACCGGTACTTTAGCCGGTGATTTTATGGCCAGCTTGGCAGAAGCCATTATGAAGAGACTGCCCAATTTAGAACTCAGAGTTCACCCCATAGTCAATCGTTTTTTTGGCGACACCATTACGGTGGCGGGACTGGTGACCGGAGCGGATCTCTTTGAAACGCTGAAGTCCAAGCAGAATCTCAATTGGGTGCTGATGCCGGAAGCCATGCTGAAGTCGGAAGAAACGGTATTTTTGGACGACTGGACTGTGGCAGACTTGAGTGAAAAGCTTGAAGCCGAAGTGATACCTGTCAAAGTGGAAGGGCAAGCATTGATCGATCAGCTGATCGATCTGATTCAGAAGGCATCCACCTAAGCCTTGTGGAAACAAAAATTCAGGAGTGAACAGAATGAGAAAGCCAATTGTTGCTGTCGTTGGTCGACCTAACGTAGGCAAGTCAACATTTTTTAATAAGGTAGCTGGAAAGAGAATTTCCATTGTCGAAGATACACCAGGCGTCACCAGAGACAGAATTTACGTCGACGCCGAGTGGCTCAACTACCGATTCACCATGATCGATACTGGGGGCATTGAGCCGGATTCGAAAGACATCATTTTATCGCAGATGCGCGAGCAGGCTCAGATCGCCATTGATACTGCAGACGTCATACTCTTTATGATCGACGGTAAAGCCTCCTATACCACGGGGGATGAAGAGATTGCCCTCATGCTTCAACGGGCAGGAAAACCTGTCATTCTGACAGTCAACAAAGTGGACAATGCGCTGCCAAATGAGTTCTACTATGATTATTACAATTTGGGATTAGGCGAACCGTTCCTCATTTCAGCCATCAACGTTTTAGGACTCGGAGATCTGTTGGATGAGATCGTCAAGCATTTTCCGAAACCATCGGAAGAAGAAGGCGAAGATGAAACGATCCACGTTGCGGTCATTGGAAAGCCGAATGCTGGAAAATCTTCACTGATCAACAGTATTTTGGGCGAACAGCGCGTCATTGTCAGTGAAATTGCCGGTACGACCCGGGATGCCATTGATACGCCTTTTGAATACGGCAAAGATCAGTATGTCTTTATCGACACCGCCGGCATCCGCAGAAAAAGCCGCGTCAATGAAAGCATTGAGAAATACAGTATTTTGAGAGCGTTGACTGCGATTGAGCGGGCGGATGTCTGTCTTTTAGTTCTGGATGCAACTGAAGGTGTAACGGAACAGGACAAAAAAATTGCCGGGTATGCTCATGAAGCCGGCAAAGGCGTCGTTATTGTCGTTAATAAGTGGGATCTGATTGAGAAGGACAACTATACGTTTAACCAGTTCGAGAAATTGGTGCGAAATGAGCTGGCTTACATGCAGTACGCACCGATCCTTTTCGTTTCAGCGGTCACGAAACAGAGGCTGTTCAAGTTGCTAGACACAATCAAGCACGTTTCAACCGAGTGCGCCAAGCGCATTTCGACCGGCATGCTGAATGACGTCCTCAACGAGGCTGTTATGCTGACTCAGCCGCCATCAGATAAAGGCAAGCGCCTGAAGATCTATTATATGACTCAGGCCTCAGTCAAGCCTCCGACTTTCATCTTGTTTGTGAACGACCAGGAGCTGGCCCATTTTTCTTATGTCCGCTATATTGAAAACTTCCTGAGAAAGAATTTTGACTTTATTGGAACGCCAATACGTTTTATCGTCAGGGAGAAGAAGGAAGTGAAATCTTGAAGATTGCGGTTTTAGGAACCGGCAGCTGGGGCACAGCGCTGGTCAAAGTGCTGCTTGACAATGGTCAGGAAGTAGCGTTTTGGGGTCGCGACCCTCAGCAGATCGAATCCATAGGTAAAACAAAGCACAACGCGAAGTACCTTAAGGGCGTTGAGCTCAGTGGCAATATGACGGTGACAGCGGATTTGAAACAGGCGATTGCGGGGGCTGAAATTATAGTGATCGCCGTCGCCTCTCAGGCAGTCCGAAGTTTGCTTACACAAATTGACGCAAAACTGGTATCCAAGGACACCATTTTTGTCAATGTGTCTAAGGGTATTGAGCTCGGGACACATCAGCGGATCTCTGAAATTGTTTTGTCTTTCTTTCCAAACAATAAGTACGTGGTGCTTTCAGGACCTTCTCATGCAGAGGAGGTCTCCGCCGGAATTCCCACTACCCTGGTGTCTTCTTCGACCAGCAGAGCTGCTGCAGAGCAGGTGCAGGACGTGTTTTCGAGCGGACTGCTTCGCGTTTACACGAATCCTGATGTCGTCGGTGTAGAGCTCGGCGGCGCACTTAAAAATATTATTGCGCTAGGCGCCGGGATCAGTGATGGACTTGGGTTTGGAGACAATTCCAAAGCAGCGCTGATGACCCGGGGCATTGCTGAAATTGCCCGGCTCGGGCGTTCGCTCGGCGCCAGCAGCGCTACTTTTCAAGGACTTAGCGGCATTGGTGACTTGATTGTCACTTGTACCAGCTTGCACAGCAGAAACAGAAGATTTGGCATGCTGATTGGACAGGGCATTGCTGTTGACCTGGCACTGAAGGAGATCAACATGGTCGTCGAAGGCTACTATACCATCCATTCCGCCTATGAACTCTCTCAGATTGAAGGGGTGGAAATGCCTATCACCAGAGAGCTGTACAGAATCCTTTATGAAGGTGAAGATGCCAGAGACTCCGTGAAACGCCTAATGCTGAGAGGTAAAAAGCACGAACTGGAAGAGGCAGCTGAAGCCCTGAAAATTTGGGATGTTCCAGGCTTATAGAACTGTAAAACTTTACAGACCTGCTCACTTCTTTTACAATAGGAATGAGATATAGTATGGATCAAGGAGGGACATGGCATGCTTGATCAATTGACTGCGCTGCTAATTTCATTGCTTATGCTGTCCGTGATGGGCTACCTGATGTCTGCCCTTAAGGAAACAATGGACTTTAAAAGGGCAGTTGTGCGCTTTAAAAGCCGCAAGGTCACTCAAAGCCTGATTGATCAGTACGATGTGAAAATCTTTAAACTTGGCGGCAGACGCGTCAATATTGGAGATGAAGTCAAAATTGTGCTTGAGAATGAAGAGCAATTAAAAGGCTGTGTTCTCGGTGCAAGAAAAAAACTGAACTCGCTGGCGTTGATCACCGAGCTTGATGAAATCGTCGAGCTGAACATCAGGCAAATTAGAAAGCTGAAAATCGTGACCAAATATGGCCGTTTGTTTTGATACAGACAAAACAAAATAAGATGTTCAAGAACAGGAGAGGGTGAAATGAGAATCAAACATTATGGGCGGTTTTTTATGTCCATGCTGATTCTGGTGCTGGCCCTGTCTGCGGTTGGGATGATGATTTACCGCACCTGGTTCCTTAAAGAAACTGCGTATGAAGTGACTTATGACACACTTGACATTGACAAAACCTACGCTTCTGTAATTTTCAGGAGGGAAACCCTGGTAAGAAGCAACGTTGGTGGCAGTGCAGCATATGCGGCTGAGGACGGATCGAGGATAAAACGCGGTGAAAAAATCATGGAAATTCAGAGTGATGGACAGACCGCCGCAGCATCAGTCGAAGAAGCGCCACTGACCTCAATAAAAATTGACGAAATGCTGACCGGTGACATTGACAATCTCAATAAAGAAATTGAACAACTTGAAGATACGATCCATGAGGAAGCCGCCCTGCAAAACTTTGAACGCGTCGCGGAACTCCGCAAGGATTTGATGCTGAAGCTCGATAAGAAGGTCAAATTACTTGATGATAAGAGCCTTTTGCGAAAAGGCGCCTCCTCCTTTAAACAGGCTTATGTTGGATCTCTGGAAGCGGTTGAGGGTGAGCTGGTTGAGTTTTTCAGCCAGGATGCAGGCATTGTATCCTACGAGACAGACGGCCTGGAGCAGACGCTGACTATTGAAAATCTATACACTCTAGATTATGGTAAATTGATGAGCGAGACGCCGCCGGTGATGAAGGATTTGACCACAGAGCTGGTCGTGCCCGGCAGTATCGTTTACAGACTGATTGATCCTTCCGCCTGGTTTATTGCAGCGCTGATTGAGAAGGAAGAAATTGACCTTTATGAAAAAGACAAAGTGCTGGATGTTGAATTTGATGGGACTAAGATCGTTGGGTCCGTTGCGGATGCGTTTGAGAGCGGCGGAAAAGGGATCCTGGTGATCAAAATTAACGAGCTTCATCCGGCTTTTTATACGAAGCGTTATGTAGATGTTCGGATTGTAAGAGAGAATTTTCAAGGTCTTAAAGTATTGAAATCATCAATAGTTACGCTCGAAGGCACAACTGGTGTATTCGTTCTCGACATTGATCACCGGGCGATCTTCAGGCCGGTTAAAATCCTGGGCTATAACGAGGACTATGCCGTTGTCAAGGATGGGTATCTGACATCGACCGCTGAGAGCGGCTCTGAACGTGTCAAGACACTTGAAGTTCGCAATTTGGTGTTGATAGATCCAACCGGCGTCAAGTCCGGTGACAAATTTGAACAGAGGTGAAAGTAATGATGACAACGGAGAAGCTGCAGAATCATTTGAAGCATGTCGAGTCCCGGATTCGCGAGGCAGCGATCCGATCCGGCAGGGCACCAGATGCTATTCAGCTGGTCGCCGTCACAAAGACTCAAAGCGTTGAGACTTTGGAGAAGGCTTATGCGGCCGGTGTAAGAACCGTAGGCGAAAACCGGGTCCAGGAACTTTTAGCCAAATGGCCGAGCTTCGAAGATCGCTTTGAGTGGCATATTATTGGTCATTTACAATCGAATAAGGTTAAATACATTATTGATAAAGTCGCCCTCATCCACTCCGTTGACAGTCTAAAGCTCGCTCAGGAAATTTCAAGGCAGGCCATCAAAATTGGCAAAGTCATGCCAGTATTGATCCAGGTGAATCCGGCTGAGGAAGAGACAAAATTTGGGCTTTCAAGCAGTGAAGTCGAGTTGCTGGTCAGGGAAGCGGCCTTGCTGCCCGGAATCAAAATTCAGGGACTTATGACCATTGCGCCTTTTGTTGAAGATGAGGGGCTGCTCAGACAGGTTTTCAGCGAAATGCGACAGATCTTTGACCATTTGAAAGAAGTGTCTATACAAGGTGTTGAGATGAAGTACCTTTCCATGGGGATGACTCATGATTTTGAGATTGCCATTGAAGAAGGTGCGACAATGGTGCGTATTGGATCAGGTTTATTTGGTGAAAGACAGTAGAAGAGGGCTGAAATTCCTTTTGTGGCAATAAGTGACTTAAAATGACCATCGGCAAAGAACAGCACTGCAATTTGAGAAAGGGGCGCTAACCCATGGCAGAAAAATTTATTGACAAAGTCAGAAGCATGATGGGATTTGAGACTTCTCAGGATGAGGAAGTGTATGAGGAAGACTTTGCGGAGGATGATGACGTGTACGATCGCAGTTACGCCGGAGCACCAGGAACTTATGCGAATCCGAATAAGGTCGTCAATCTTCACAAAAACCAGAGCATGAAAGTCGTGTTGTATCAGCCGAGAGATTTTGAAGATACACGTGCTGTCATTGACAGCCTTAAGACAAAAAAACCGGTCATATTGAACATTGAAGAGCTCGACCCTGAGCTTGCCAGGAAAATTTTTGATTTTTGCAGCGGCGCGCTTTATGCCATTGATGGGCACATCCAGAAGGTATCCAGGGGCATCTTTATCCTGGCGCCCAGCAATGTGGACATTTCTGGGGATGTACGCGGCGAACTGGAAAACAAAGGCGTTTTCGCCTGGTCGACACGAAAAGACAGCTTCTAAAAGCAGGAGGATTTAAATGTATTTGTTTAAGACAACCATGATCTATTTTTTGAATCTGGTGGTATTTTTAATCCTGATTCGAGCAGTGCTGAGCTGGTTTATCAGAGATTTGAGAAATCCCATTGCTGCATTTGTGTACCAGGTGACGGAGCCTCTGCTCTCGCCATTCAGACAGATCGTTCAGCGGCTTGGCTATAACGGCATGATCGATTTTTCGCCTATTCTGTTGATTATAACGGTTCAGTTGCTGTCTAATTTCATTATTGGCTTATGATGGACCGGGTGAAGTGGCTGGAGGGTGCGAGAGAGGATACGACGCGCGCGCAAATGGCAAAAGTCTATGACCAGCTGTCTCAGTGTCAGCGGCAGAACAGACCTGTTTTCACGGATTTTGTCAATCCGGTGGTCCAGGATTTGTGCAGATCCCACTTTGCCGCTACAAAAGACAAAGATTTGCCTGAGATGCGCTTTGAAGGCGGACATCCCGGATTCGAATCCTGTGTGATAGGATTTTATCCACAGGGTGATTCTTTTGAACTGCATCCGGTGCCTATGGTGCTGCTCGAGATCAGCGCGCTTGAAGTGACAGCGGCTTGGTCCCACAGAGATCTGCTTGGCAGTCTTCTTGGGCTGGGACTCGCCAGGGAGAAGTTTGGCGACCTTAGAAACGGGGAGAAGGCCGCTTTTGTGTTCGTGCTTGAAAAACTGGCACCTTTTGTCATAAACACACTGGCGCGCGTCTCAAGAGATCCGGTCAGCGTCAGAGAAGTACCCTGGACAGAATTTCCGTCAGAGGATGCGGGCGGTGAGCTGCTGTTCAGGACGGTGAAGTCAACCCGGCTCGATGCTGTTATTGCAGCGGGTTTTGACCTGTCAAGGAGTCAGGCGCAAAAGCTCGTGGAGGCAGAGCGTGTGAAGGTGAACCACAGACCTGAGAACAGGCCTGACAAATCCGTTCCGGACGACGCTGTGATTTCTGTGAGAGGGTATGGACGTTTAGTGCTGGCGGCGAACCTTGGGAGCTCGAAAAAGGACAGGACCAAGATGCAGCTCAAGCGTTTTTGTTGAGGACTGCTTTTGTCAGCCTTTGTCACTTGAAATACAATGAGCGCAAAGGTTCGCATGCGGTTTCAACAAATGTGGTTGACGCTCAAAAGAAATTGTAATATAATTTTGCAGTGTATACAGCGTTGAAGGGAAGAGTATTTCAGATCATGCGTCTCAAGAGAGCCGGTAAAGGGTGGAAACCGGTGGCCATGCTGAAGGAAAATCGCCCCAGAGCTTCCGCGTGAGCTTGTGATCAGGTTAGCGGCGGACGTACAAACCGCGTTAAGGTTTTTTGAGTGGTGTCTCTTTATTTACGGAGACTCAAGCTGGGTGGTACCGCGATTGATGATCGTCCCTGGGCATGTTTGCTCAGGTTTTTTTTGTTTCTTAAGTCCGGCTGATTGTCGGAACTACTTGAATAGGGGTGTAGATGCGTGGGTTATCCTGAATTGTCGAAGAAACCAGTTTCCGAAACGGAGCAAGTATTACGAGGTCATTGGGACCAGATTGATTTGCTGCATCAAAGTGTCAACAGTCGTGAAGGCAGACCAGGCTTTGTCTTTTATGATGGACCGCCAACCGCAAATGGACGTCCCGGCATTCACCACGTCCTCGCGCGTGCGTTGAAAGATTCTATTTGCCGCTATAAAACCATGCAAGGCTATCAAGTCAAGCGAAAAGCCGGCTGGGATACGCATGGTCTTCCGGTGGAGATTGAGGTTGAAAAACGTCTGAACCTCAATAACAAGTTGGAAATCGAGTCTTATGGCATTGAAAACTTCAACCATCAGTGCCGTGAATCTGTTTTTGAATATGAAAGTGTGTGGCGGGATCAGACCGAGCGCATGGCATATTTGATCGATCTTGAAAATCCGTATATTACCCTCGACAATGATTATATTGAAACCGAGTGGTGGATCCTGGACCAGTTCTTTAAACAAGGCTATATCTATGAAGGCCACAAAATTCTTCCTTACTGCGCTCGCTGCGGTACCGGCCTGGCTTCCCACGAGGTCGCGCAAGGTTATCAGGAAATCAAGACCGCCACGGTCTATGTCAAATTTAAGCGTAAAGACGCGGACGAGTACTTCCTCGTTTGGACGACGACACCTTGGACACTGGCTTCCAATGTGGCTTTAACTGTCAGTGCCAAAGAAGTTTATGTCAAAGTCAGACAAAATGATGAGATCTACTACGTCGCTAAGGCACTGGCGCCCGCTGTACTTGGCAAAGAGTATGAAGTTCTGGAGGAAATTGACGGCAAGTCCCTTGAGTATGTCGAATACGAGCAGCTCATGCCGTTCGTCAAAGCAGATAAGAAAGCGTTTTACGTCACTTTGGCAGATTATGTCACGACCGATGATGGTACGGGCATAGTTCATACCGCACCTGCATTTGGCGAGGACGACTATAATACCGGCGTCCGTTACAACTTGCCGGTTCTGCAGCCCGTCAACGAGGACGGAAAATATACCGAAACACCTTGGGAAGGCAAATTTGTCATGGACGCGGATCCGGAGATTATCGAGTGGCTCAAGGAGACCGGGAAGCTTTACAAGCGCCAAACCATGGCCCATAACTATCCGCACTGCTGGCGCTGCAAAACGCCGCTCCTGTATTATGCAAAGCCAAGCTGGTATATTGAAATGACGAAATTCCGAGATCAACTGATCGAGAATAACAATTCCGTCAACTGGCACCCTTCCTATGTGGGTGAAAAGCGTTTTGGAAACTGGCTGGAGAATGTCAATGACTGGGCGATCTCCCGCAGCCGTTATTGGGGGACGCCGCTCAATATTTGGAGATGTGATGAGTGTGGCCATACGACTTCAGTAGCATCGAGACAAGAGCTGGTGGATCGAGCGAAGGAAGAAATTGGACTCGACATAGAGCTTCACCGTCCATATGTCGATGGTATTCACCTGACCTGCGACAAGTGCAGCAGCAATATGACGCGGGTTACTGATGTCATAGACTGCTGGTTTGACAGCGGTGCAATGCCGTTTGCCCAACACCACTGGCCTTTTGAGAACAAGGAGAATTTCGATCAGCTTTTCCCTGCGGATTTCATCTGCGAAGGTATTGATCAGACCCGTGGATGGTTCTATTCGCTGCTTGCCATTTCTACTTTTGTCATGGACAAGGCGCCATACAAGAACGTCTTGGTCAACGACCTGATTCTGGATAAGGAAGGCAAGAAAATGTCCAAATCCAGGGGCAATATTGTAGATTCCTTCAAGCTGTTTGATCAATACGGCGCTGACGTTGTCCGCTGGTATCTCTATTTTGTATCCCCGGCCTGGACGCCAACCAAATTTGACGAAGAGGGTGTTCGTGAGGTTGAAAGCAAGTTCTTCCGAACCATTAAAAACGTCTACAATTTCTTCAGCCTCTATGCGAACACGGATAAGGTCGATGCGACAGCTCAATTTGTCGCGCCTGCAGACCGCCCTGAGCTCGACCGCTGGGTGCTTTCAAAACTGAATCGTTTGGTAAATGAAACCACCGAAGCCCTCGAAGCTTTTGACACAACGAAAGCAGTCAGAAAGATTCAGGAGTTTGTCAATGAAGACTTGTCAAACTGGTATATCCGCCGCTCCAGACGTCGTTTCTGGGAGACGGAAATGTCCGAAGACAAAATTGCAGTTTACAACACGACTTATGAGACACTCATCACAGTCTGCAAACTGGCTGCGCCTTTCGCGCCATACGTAACCGAAGAGATTTACCGCAGCCTGACAGGTGAAATGTCTGTACATCTGGCTATGTTCCCGGCTGCTGACGAAGCGCTGATCGATGAGCGAGTTGAACAGAGAATGGACTTGATTCGCGACTTGGTGACATTGGGCCGAGGCGCGCGTGAATCCGTCAAAATTAAAGTGCGTCAGCCAATTCAACGCGTTTATGTGGACGGACGTTATGAAGCTCTGATTTCAGATCTTTCTGATCTGATCGAAGAGGAGCTTAATGTCAAGGAAGTGGTCTTTGCTGAAGACCTGGGTCTTTACATGAACTTCTCACTGAAGCCAAACTTTAAAGTGCTGGGTCCTATTTTGGGCAGCAAAATGGGGGCTTTCTCAAAAGCGCTTCAAAATGTCAGCCCGCAAACAGCAGCCCCAGTCCTGAACAGCGGCGGAACTTTTGACATTGATCTGGAAGGGGAATCCTTCACGCTGGATCAGGAAAATGTTCTCGTCAACATTTCAGCTAAAGACGGCTTTACTGTGGGTATGGACAATAACCTGTTCATGATCCTCGACACCACCCTGACTGACGAACTGATTCTCGAAGGCTATGCCCGAGAGTTGATTTCAAGAGTTCAGCAGATGCGTAAAGCAAATGATTTCAACGTTCTTGATGAAATTAAAATTTTCTATGAATGTGACGATCGCTTTGATGCCGGCATTATGGCACATCAGGCGTACATCAAAGGAGAGACTCTCGCAGTCGAGCTGATCCGCGGTCAGCAGGCACCTTATGAGGATTATGTCTTGAATGATTGTGATGTCAGGCTGTATGTCGAAAAGGTCTAAAGCGCACACTGTCGGTTTGATCCGGCAACCTCAGTTATAGCAGGATCTACAAAAGTCAAGGCAGGGACTAGTACCCTGTAAATTCTAAAACTATAACATACAACTGCGGTAAAATTTCGAAGTGCAAGGCGGAGGAAGCAGCGATACTAGGCAGTATCGCGGATAACGACAACGCAGCAATGCGGAATTTTAACCTGTTGAATGTCGAGTTTTAGTGTTTACAGGGTACTTTGCGCCGTTCGGCGCTCGTCCCTGTCTCTGTCTTATTTATCAATGGTTCTTCACCATCAGGTGAGCATTCAACTCGAATAGGAGGTGGCAGGCACATGCGGGATCAGCAAAATGAAGTTTTCAGTTTTGAATTCGACGAGGCTCAGGACGAGCGGCTGGACCTTTATCTGAGCCGTATGACCGGCGCCACGTCCAGGACCTATCTGCAAAAATTGATCAAGGAAGGCCATGTGACCGTCAATGGCAAAGCAGTCACAGTTAAAAAGGAAAAGCTCAAGTTGGGTGATGTCATCACTCTTGAGCTGCCTCCGGCCGAACCTCTTGAGATCGAAGCGGAAAACATTCCCCTGGACATAGTCTATGAAGACGAGGCGCTCTTGGTCGTCAATAAGGCCAGCGGGATGGTGGTTCATCCTGCGCCGGGCAGCACTACGGGTACCTTGGTGCATGCGCTTTTATACCACTGCAGCGGGCGGCTTTCCGGCATCAATGGCGTCGCCAGGCCGGGCATTGTCCACCGTCTGGATAAAGATACCTCTGGACTCATGATGGTTGCGAAGACTGATCTGGCCCATCATGCACTGGCGGAGGAGCTCAAGAATCAGAAGTCCATTCGACGCTATCTGGCTCTTGTAATAGGCAATTTTCATCAGGATGAAGGCAGAATTGAGGCGCCTGTAGGACGTGACCCCAAGAACCGCCTGAGAATGGCTGTCGTCACCGGTGGGAAGCCTGCTGTGACCCATTTCAAAGTCATTCAGAGATTCCGGCATTACACGCTGGTGGAATGCCGGCTTGAAACCGGCAGGACACATCAGATCCGCGTCCATATGAAATCCATAGGGCATCCAATAGCCGGGGACCCTCTTTATGGCACTAAGACAACACTGTTTCCACTGGATGGCCAATATCTGCACGCCAAGACCCTTGGCCTGACACACCCGGTGACACATGAACTGATGACGTTTGATTCGGAGCTGCCTGAACGGTTTAAGGCCGCCCTGGAGAAGATTGAAAGGCGGGATCATTCTGGAATTTAAAGCGAGCATTATGGACGCACAGGCCATCTCACGGGCAGTCACGAGACTTTCTCATGAAATCATAGAGCGCAATAAAGGTATTGAAGACGTTGTCATCATTGGCATCAGATCCAGAGGAGAGCCGCTGGCAAGGCGGATTGCCGCCAAGATCGAAGCCATTGAAGGCACCACCGTTCGTACGGGCGCACTGGATATCACTAAGTACAGGGATGATCTGCCGGCTGAAGCTGCCGGTCGGGGTGGTGCAGGCAGTGATATCAATTTTGAGATTACCGGTCTCAACGTCGTATTGGTGGATGATGTCATTTATACAGGACGCACGGTTCGCGCAGCGCTGGATGCACTTATGGACTTTGGCAGACCCAAGACCATACAACTCGCTGTATTGGTAGACCGAGGTCATAGAGAGCTGCCAATTCGAGCGGATTATGTCGGAAAAAACGTACCGACCTCAAACCGTGAAATCGTCAAGGTGAGATTGACGGAACAGGATGAAAAAGATGAAGTCAGCATTTACGAACGCTGATGCCTAAATGAACTTTTTAACAAAAGAATACGAGGAGGTCTGTGTCTTTGCACCGACCTCCTCGTATTCTTTCAAATCTTATAGGGCATTATACCTGCAGACGTTTGATGACCGTTTCGTCCGGTGTGACGTACAGAGTCTTGTTGTGCACGTAGATAACCATGCCTGGTTTAGCGCCTGACGGCTTTGAAACGTGGCGGATCTCGGTGTAATCCACAGGGACTTGTCCGCTGAGACGCGCCTTTGAATGCCATGCAGCCAGCAGTGCCGCCTCGAAGAGTGTCTCCTCACCAACCGGCTTTCCCTGGGTGCGTATGACGACATGTGATCCGGGAACAGACTTGGTATGGAACCATAAATCCTTATTGGAGGCTGTCTTTAAAGTCAATTCGTCATTTTGAACATTGTTGCGTCCGACAAGGATCTCAAAGCCTTCAGTACTCTTGTACTGCAGTGGCGCTGATTTTGGGCGTTTATCCTTTTTGCGGCCTTTGCTTTTCATGTAGCCTTCTTCTGAAAGCTCCAGCCTTATGGCATCAAGATTGGCTGCATCAGTGGATTGCTCAATCTGAAGGAGAACGCTTTCAAGGTATTCCATTTCACGCTCGGTCTGCTCCAGCTGAGTCAGGATTTCTGTCTGGCCGTTTTTCAGTTTGGTGTATTTTCTGAAGCAGCGCTGGGCATTTTCAACAGGTGTCAACCGCACATCCATAGGCACATGAAGTTCAGGCGCCCCTTCTTCAAAAAAGTTTTCCACAATGGCTTCATGATCACCCTTTGAAAGCCGGTACACGTTCGCGAGGATCAGCTCGCCAAATTGTCGTTGTCTCTCTGCGTCCTCCGCTTGCTCAAGGTCGTTTTCCAAGTGGCTCTTCTTGTTGATGACGCGCTCCAGACGGTTTTCCACCATTTTTTTCATGGCTGCGGCCTTTTGATCCAGCCGGTCCTGAAGATCACGCTCTTCGAACATACGATTGACGCACAGAGATGGCTCCATGACCGGAGATAAAAGCTCGGAAACTTCAAGTCTTAAAAGCGGCGCCGCTGTCAGGTCCAGCGGCTTGCCTGTCTCATCCAGAATCAGCCTTGTCTCAAGGGTATTGGTTGTCAGCAGATGTTTGAGCCGTCTCAGTACTGCCTCTACTGCGTCACGGGAAGCAGCGTCCAAACGGTCTGCAGGAAGCTCCGCGTCGACACCCGCTTCAAGACAGAGCTGATGGCACAGCGCCGGTGAGAAGCCCTGAAAGGTACTTAACAACCATTGCTTAAGAGTAGAAGCTGGTTTTGCAGCGACTACCCCGGCTTGTTCGCCGTTAAAGGCGTCCTGAGGGAATTTAAAGTCCAAAAGTGGTGGTTCTGTGTCTCGAAGGTCCATTTTTCCACCCGGTGGAAGCTGATAAACAATGCCGGGATAAATCTGCCGCACCCTGGATACCGCACTTGAGATGCGTTTTACCGCATCCACGACGACCAATGAATCTGCCTGATAAAAAATCAGATTGGAATGGCGCCCCATGATTTCCGCGCAAAGAATGCGCTCCACCCGGTTGCCGAGCTCATCATAAGTGTCAAAGACGAAGTCCAGAATCCGTTCCAACCCGCGCTGGCGAATGTCAATAAGCCTTGCGCCGGTCAAGTGCTTTCGCAGCAGCATGCAGAACATAGGGGGCTGCTGCGGGTTTTCAGGCTTTGCGTGTGTCAACGAAACATAAGGCATCGAAGCTGAAGCAGTGAGCTTTAGCCGATGGTTGCTTCGATCACTCCGGATTCCCAGAATCAAGGTGTCGCTTTCGGGCTGATAAATCTTGTCAACCCGACCGCCAATTAATTTTTCTTGCAGCTCTGCGGCCAGCGCCGCCATAAAAATGCCATCATAGGCCATGGAGATCCCTCCTGAAATACAATAAGTATAGCATGCACGCCGCAAATTATAAAGAAATCGGGTTCAGTCTATGTTAGAATAAATAAGGAACTGCTTTTGTGAAGGAGGCAATTATTTTGAAATGGACTAAATGGCATGGCGCCGGCAACGATTTTCTGATTGGCGACTGGTCTGAAAATTATACAGAAGCTCAGTGGCAAGCCCTGATCGCCAAAATTTCCCACCGTCATTTCGGCGTAGGCGCAGACGGGGTCATGCTGGTGGCACCTGCTGAAGATAAAAACTTCGCTGCCAGAATGATTTATTATAATTCTGACGGTTCCAGAGCTGCCATGTGCGGCAATGGAATCCGCTGCTTTTCAGCACATCTCCATAGAACAGGCAGAGCTCGGGAAGGGCTTTTCACTGTTTTAACGGATGACGGTCCTAAAGAAGTGGCGCTGCGTGTTGCAGATGAAGGCTATCAAGTCAAAATTTCCATGGGCGCGGCTATATTTGCTGCAGATCAAATTCCCGTTCTTTCAGTACAAGGCTCTATGTTGGACGAGAATCTTGAAGTGCTGGGTAAAACTTTTAAAGTGACAGCCCTTAAGGTCGGTGTGCCTCATTTGGTTGTCGAAATGGAGGACTTTGACGAAACGAGGATTCGACGCTTTGGACCCGCACTTGAAAATCATCCGGCTTTTCCACAAAAAATAAACGTCAATTTTGTCAGACAGCTTAGTGACTCAGCCATTGAAGTTGTGACCTGGGAACGCGGCGCCGGACTGACTATGGCTTGCGGAACCGGCGCTTGCGCCTCGTTTTTCGCTCTATATCACGCCGGAAGATTGACGCGCAGCGCCAGTGTGAAGGTACCCGGCGGCACTCTGGATATCTATGCAGATGATCGGGAAGAGATTTTCATGACGGGTCCCGCCGTTGCAGTCGCAGAAGTTGAAACTCTGGCGGCGTTTTAAATTATTAGAGAAGGCAGGAGACGGACTATGACCTATTCAATGACAGGATACGGCCGCGGTGAAGCAAGCAGCGACAGAATTAAAATTGTGGTTGAAATAAAATCTGTCAATCATAGATATTCTGAGATTGTCGCGAAAATCCCAAAGAAAATGAATCCTTTTGAAGAGCGCATCAAAACCATGATCAAAGACCAGGTCCAGCGCGGGAGAATTGAACTTTATGTCAATTACGAAGAGCAGGTCGGCGCAGATTATTCCATATTGCCGAATGATGCGGTTCTGGATCAGTATTACGCGGCGCTTAAGCACCTGAAAGACCGTTATGCGCTTAGAGATGATGTGACACTTTCTTTGATGTCCAGACACCCTGAAGCGTTTAGAGTCGAGTATGTGGAAGTGGATGGGGAGGCCATCTGGTCCGTCCTGGAAAAAGCGGCTGCAGCTGCAATTGGTCAAATGATTGAAATGAGGAAGACCGAAGGCGCGAAGCTGGTAGTGGATATTCTTGAAAGAATCAGCCAAATGAAATCAAGACTCGAAAAGATCGAAAGTCAGTCACCTCAGATTGTTGAAGCATATCGTCAAAAGATGAGGGATCGACTTACTGATTTGCTTGGGGATATGGGGATTCAGATTGATGAGGCGAGAATCGCCCATGAAATCGCCATTTTTGCGGATAAAACTAATGTGACTGAAGAAATCGTCAGATTGAAATCTCACTTTGATCAAATTGCTGATATCATTGACCAAGGCGGCGCTGCCGGGAGGAAACTCGATTTTCTCGTACAGGAAATGAATCGGGAGGTCAACACCATCGGCTCAAAATCGCCTGATTTTGAGATCAGCAACGACGTCATTGAGTTGAAAAGTGAGCTTGAGAAAATCAGAGAACAGATCCAGAATATTGAGTAACTTGCTGATTTAGAATCGATCTGAAGGGGAGTCGCATTAAGAATGAAAAGAAAAGGGTTGCTCTTGGTTGTTTCCGGGCCGTCCGGCGTTGGAAAGGGAACCATCTGCAAGGCATTAATGAAGCTTCGTGAGGACATAAAGCTGTCCATTTCCATGACCACGAGGGCACCTAGACCGGGTGAAGAAGAAGGCATCAATTACTTTTTTACAAATAGGGACGCTTTTATCAGATTGATTCAGCAGGGTGAGCTGCTCGAATACGCCAAAGTCTATGACAATTATTATGGGACGCCAAAAGCTTTCGTCATGGAACAGCTGGATCAAGGCGTGGACGTACTGCTGGAAATAGACATTCAAGGCGCACTGAAGGTGAAAGAGCAATATCCGGAAGGTGTATTTGTCTTTATTTTGCCGCCGACTATGGAAGAATTGAAAAACCGGATTGTCGGGCGCGGGACAGAAAGCGCCGAAGCCATTGACAAGCGATTCACCGCCGCCTACAATGAGATAGACTTAATGGAAAACTACAATTATTTTATTTTCAATGACCGTGTAGATCTCGCCACAGCGCGGTTGATCTCGATCATTGAAGCTGAACGCCTCAGAATCAGGCCTCAGTCTGTGAAAGAACTGATTCGTGAAATCAAGGAGGAATCGAAGTGTTAAAACCACCCATTAATGAACTGATCGATATCGCAGGAAGCCGCTACGCATTGGTTGTGCTGACTTCTAGGCGCGCACGCCAGATTATCGACGGCGCAGAAGTTAAAATTGATGACAAGTCCATTAAAAAGCCTATGAGTATTGCTACCCAGGAACTATATGAGCACAAGCTGGAAATCATCGATTTCGACAAAGAGGATTAGTCAAATGAGTGGCGTGTTGACGGGCAAGAACATTGTCTTGGGCGTCACAGGCGGGATTGCTGCCTATAAGTCAGCGGATCTGGTCAGCAGATTGAAGAAGCTGGACGCCAATGTTTATGTGGTGATGACGGCGCATGCTAAGGCTTTTGTATCGCCCCTCACCTTTCAGTCTCTGTCCCAGAATTATGTGGTCGAGGACATGTTCGAAGCCCCCAGGACCTGGGATGTCGAGCATATTGCCCTCGCGAAGCTCGCAGACCTCTATGTGATCGCCCCAGCATCTGCGAACGTTCTCGCGAAAATGGCCGCCGGAATTGCAGATGATTTTTTGACGACGACGATTCTGGCGACTCAGGCGCCCATTCTCGTTGCGCCTGCTATGAACACACAAATGTATCTGAGTCCGCTGACACAGCGAAACATGAAAACGCTTCAAGATTTGGGCGTTGGCTTTGTTGCGCCCGGCAGCGGAAGGTTGGCTTGCGGGGATGAAGGCATTGGAAAGATGGCTGAGCCGCAGCAGATTGTGGACGAAATTGTCAAACTGCTCGCTATTGAATCTGAAAGTGACCTGCCGCGGCTGCTGGAAGGCAAACGTGTACTGATCACAGCAGGTCCAACCCGTGAGGCTTTGGATCCGGTGCGCTATCTGACAAATCACTCCACCGGGAAAATGGGTTATGCCATTGCGGAAGCTGCAGCGGCCATGGGCGCGGAAACGAAACTGGTTTCCGGACCGGTCGAGTTGTCAGCGCCTGAAGGCGTTCAGCGTGTGAAGGTCGAATCTGCCCGGGACATGTTTGAGGCAGTCATGTGCGACCTTAACTATGACATTATCATCATGACAGCCGCAGTTGCGGATTACCGGCCAAAGACCACTCAAACCCAGAAAATTAAGAAGGTTGAGGGAGATTTAACGCTGGAACTGACGCGAAATCCCGACATCCTTTTTGAGGTGGGAAAAGTTAAGACCCACCAAGTCCTCATTGGTTTTGCGGCAGAAACTGAGCATGTCATAGAACACGCCGCTGCAAAGCTTCGAAAAAAGAACCTGGACATGATCGTGGCGAATGATGTGACAGTTGCAGGCGCGGGATTCGGAAGCGACACCAACGTCGTGACGTTTATCACATCTGACGGCGTCCAGACTGCATTTGATCAAATGGAGAAATCCGAAGTGGCAAAGGCCATCTTGAAAAAGGCGGCTGATCTATTGTCTGAGGCAGATCCAGTCGGGACGAGTTAAAGCAAGGCAACCCAATAGACCATCCGGGGGTAGAGGCATCTACTCCTGTTTCTTTATGATGCTGTGGAGGTGTTTCAAGTGCGTGAGCAACAATTGAACCAGAAGCAGCCCGAATTGCTGGCAGATGTGATTGTGCTGAAAATGACGCGTTCTCTGGATCAGCTGTTTACCTACAGGATTCCTCAGGCTCTTGCCTGCGAGGTGGTCATAGGAAGCAAAGTCGTAGTTCCCTTTGGCGCCGGTGATGCGACTCATGAAGCCGTTGTTGTTCAAAAACGAACGCCAGAGGATAAAGATCAACTGGATAAATTGAAAGCTGTACAAAGCGTCTGTGACATGACGGCTGCGCTGGATGAACCCCGCGTAAAACTGGCACTCTGGATCCGTGAGCATTATTTGACCAATTACGCTCAGGCGGCCTCTTTGCTGCTCCCAAGCGGGACTGTGATCAAACGGGACTATAAACTCACTGCAGAACAAAACGCTGATCCGCAGGATCTGAAAAATCTCAGTGATACAGAGCGGCAATTCGTGGATGCGCTCAGCGCCAAGCCGCTGATGCAGAGCGAGTTGAGCGACACTCAGGCAGCTTTGATGAAGCGGTGTTTTAAAAAAAACGTGATTCAGCGGGAAGAGCATTTGACTACCGCAGTAAGAGAACGCTATAACCGGTTTTTCAGTCTCACCAAGCCTGGAGAAGTCAGCGCCTGGCTGGAGCAAATTCCAAAAAACCAGACAGTAAAGCGCGCTGTCCTCGAAATGCTCAGAGATTATGGTCGGGTAGAAGAATCCCGGCTCAAAAAAGAAGTTAAAGCCACTGCGGCAGGACTTAAAAAGCTTGAGGAAGAAGGACGGATTCAGTCCGAAACTGAGGAAGCCTTTTCTTTTCCGGCTTATTATGATTCAGGGAAAAGAAATGCTTTCGTTGCTTTTTCCAATGAGCAGAAAGCGGCATATGATGTGATCAGCAGCAGTGTGATGAATAATGAACCCAGCTCATTTCTGCTTCATGGTGTCACTGGCAGCGGAAAGACCGAGGTTTATATGGAACTTGCGGATTTATCCATTTCTCAGGGCCGCCAGGTCATAATTTTGGTGCCTGAAATTTCGCTCACACCGCAGCTGGTAGACCGTTTCAGAAGGCGGTTTGGTGATCGCATCGCCATTTTACACAGCCGAATGAATGCATCTCAGCGATTTGACCAATGGCGCGCCATAGGCAGAGGTGACTATGATATTGTCATAGGGCCCAGGTCGGCGCTGTTTGCCCCTTGCAAGACCATCGGCCTCATTGTGGTGGATGAGGCCCATGACAGCTCCTATAAGTCTGATCAGGCGCCTAAATACCACGCAGTGGAGGTGGCGAAGACCCTCAGCGGACTTCACGGTGCGCCGCTGATCCTGGGCTCTGCCACGCCGGGCATCGAGCAGTACCATGAGGCGAGATGCGGCCAGCATCAGCTGGTGGAAATGCATAAGCGTTTTAGTCAGGTGCCGCTGCCTAAGGTGGAGATTGTCGACATGCGTCTTGAGCTGATGTCAGGCAACCGTTCCATGTTCAGCAGACAGCTCGAGACTGCCATAACAGAAACCCTCGAGCGAGGCCAGCAAATCATGCTGCTCCTGAACCGGAAAGGCTATCATACTTTCATTTCTTGTCGAAGCTGCGGCTATGCCTTGAAATGTCCGAATTGTGATGTCAGCCTGATCTTTCACAAAGGGCAGAATCACGCCCGGTGCAGTTACTGCCATTATCGATCGTCAATTCCGACTGTGTGTCCGGAGTGTGGCAGCCGTTATTTTAAATTTTATGGGAGCGGTACAGAAAAGGTTGAAGAGGCATTTGCAGAAACCTTTCCCAACGTTGCGACTGCCAGAATGGACAGTGAATCCCTGTCAAAAAAGGGCGCTCTTGAAGAAATCCTGACGGATTTTGAATCCGGAAAAACCAGGGTCTTGATTGGTACACAGTTGATTTCAAAGGGGCTGGATTTTGCGAATGTGGGACTTGTGGGTGTCATTCTGGCAGATGTGACCCTTAATCTTCCGGATTTTCAGGCATCTGAAAGAACTTTTCAGCTAATGACACAGGTCAGCGGCAGATCAGGCAGGGCAGAAACCCAGGGCAGAGTTGTGGTTCAAACCTATGTTCCTGAACACTTTGCCATTGTCAGGGCAGCAGAGCATGATTATATTGGCTTCTATGAAGAGGAGATGGGCCTGCGAAAAGCCTTTGGGTATCCGCCCTATTTACAAATGGCCAATATCATCCTTTCCGGCTTTAAGCCGGAGGCCGTCGAAAAAAGTGCAATGTCTTTAAATGACTGGTTCATATCAAAAATACCATCAGAACTATTAAAAAAAGGTGACCTGGAAATACTCGGTCCCCATCCTGCAGTCTACGGCAAAATTAAAAATAGATATCGATGGCAAATTATAATAAAATATAGGGAAGAGATGCTTAAATTGCTGGAAAAAATTCTTCGAAGTCTTCCGGCGGACCGCCAGGATGTGAGAACCACTGTGGACATCAAAGCGATCAGCGTCTTGTAACTATGGGGAAGCAGTCAATTTAAGACTGTATTGGCGCAAAAGTAAGGAGGATTATATTAGAATGGCTATCAGAAATATTCGGACTGAAGGTGATGAGGTCCTTAGAAAACGGTCAAAGGAAGTTGCGGTTATAGATCAAAAAATCAAGGATCTGGTTGAAGATATGATCGATACCATGTATCATGCGGAAGGCGTAGGTTTGGCGGCGCCGCAGGTGGGGATCCTAAAGAGGATCGCTGTCATAGATGTTTATGATGAAACAGGTGTCAAAGTACTGATCAATCCTAAGATCATCCGGGAGGAAGGCGAGCAGTTCGAAGTGGAGGGCTGTCTGAGTGTGCCTGAGCGTGCCGGATCTGTGCGCAGACCAGCAAAAGTCTGGGTGGAGGCTCTCAATGAAAATGGCCAGACCTATGTCGTTGAAGGTGAAGAACTTTTAGCCAGGGCACTTTGTCATGAGATAGACCACCTGGACGGTGTTTTGTTCATTGACAAACTCATTGAGGAGGCGTAACGATCAGCATGAAAATTGTGTTTATGGGTACGCCCGAGTTTGCAGTGCCCTGTCTTGAGGCATGTATCAGCTTTGAAGGCGCTGAAGTCTCCGCAGTGTTTACACAGCCGGACAGACCAAGCGGCAGAGGGAACAAGCTGACGCCGCCACCCATCAAAGTGGCTGCGGAGCGTTCCGGCATTCCTGTCTATCAGCCTGAAAGAATTAAAAGCAGTGAAGCCATGGAATCTCTAAAAATACTGCAGCCTGACTTGATCGTCGTCGTTGCCTATGGACAAATTCTTTCTCAGGAAATTCTGGAATTGCCCGTTCATGGCTGCATCAATGTTCATGCTTCGCTGCTGCCCAGACTCAGAGGTGCTTCTCCCATTCAGTGGTCTATTGTCAGCGGTGAGACAGAGACCGGTGTCACGACTATGAAAATGAGTGCCGGATTGGATGAAGGCGATATGCTGCTTAAGGAAGCTGTGGAACTGACTGCATCAGTGACCGGGGGAGAACTTCACGATCAATTGATGTCCATAGGTGCAGATGTTCTTACCAAAACACTGGAAGCCATACGGGACAACGGTTTGAGTCCGGAACCGCAAATTCATGAAATTGCAACCTATGCACCTAAGATCGACAAGAAAATGGCTGAAATCGACTGGGAGAGGACTGCGGATGAAATTAGCGCTCAGGTCCGGGGCTTTGATCCTTGGCCGGCGGCCGTGACTTCCTATGGCGAGATCCGCCTGAAATTATTTAAGCCTGTCGTGGTCAGGCTCAGCCGGGATGATAACTCAACTGTGGCCAAACCCGGCACTATACTCGACGTTGGCAAGGACTGCTTTACTGTGAAGGCAGGACAAGATGCTGTCAGATTCTATGAAATCCAAGCGCCTGGTTCAAGGAGAATGAAGGTGTCAGACTATTTGCTCGGACACCGTCTGGGCATAGGTGACTGTTTGAATGGCTAAGGCAGAACTTGGGCAATTAAGGTGCCTGAACAGACGCATCTCCCTGAAGTACCGCATATATTGCTTTTAAATTAGTTGGACTACTTTAGAATACTTTTCAATCCTTTAGGAGGTTGTCAAAATGAGTGGTTATATGGGAACCGCCGGTTCACTTGGATTTTTGCTCCTGATTCCCGTTTATATTTTTGCTATGATTGCACAAGTCCAGGTTAAAACCACCTTTACTAAATTTGCACGCGTTGGATCTTACCGGCGCATGAAGGGTGTCGAGGTCGCAAGAGCCATACTGGATCGGAATGGTCTGCAGGACGTCATTGTAGAGCCAGTTGCGGGCTCGCTGACGGATCATTACGATCCTAGAAACAACAGGATCCGTCTGTCTCAAACGGTCTACGGCAGTGACAGCATTGCGGCAATCAGCGTTGCGGCACACGAAGTGGGTCACGCCATCCAGTACGCCACGGGATACAAACCTATTCGGATCAGAAATGCCTTTTTGCCGGTAGCAAATCTTGGCAGTGGTGTTCTTCCCATTTTGATTATGGCTGGGTTTTTCTTCAGAATCGTGCCACTGGTGGATCTTGGTATTCTGTTTTACCTTTTCGCCGTCCTTTTTCACATTGTCACACTGCCTATTGAGTTTAATGCCAGTTCAAGAGCAATTGCTGAGTTGGTGGATGGCCATTATATCCTGGATGAAGAAATATCCAATTCCAAAAAAGTTCTTGGCGCAGCGGCCAGAACCTATGTCGCCAGCGCTGCGGTATCTGTCATGGAACTTGTGCGTCTGCTTCTGATACGGGATCGCATGTCCAGGGACTGATTTCAATATTGATTTAAAAGGAAATTTAGTTTTCGGATTGCCGCAGAGCAGGCTTTACGTCAGTTCAGCCTGCCGCGACAATTTGGAGCCTCGAAACGGAGTAGATCATCATGCCATCCCCCCAAAAAACAAAATATCCGAGTGCCAGTCAAAAACTCACAAGCCGGCAAGCTGCCGTAGAACTGCTCATGGATATTGAGCATAAAGCCTTGTTGTCCAGCGACGCGGTGTATAATCTGTCAAAGCAGCGCGTTTTGTCACCTGAAGACCGACGCCTTGCAGTCAGGTTGATTTATGGTGTTTTGGAACAGAAACTGTTTTTGGATTATAGGCTTCAGCAAGTCTCGAAGACAAAGCTCTCAAAACTCGACCCAACCATTCATATGATCTTGAGGGTGTCTCTCTATCAGCTTATATTTATGGACCGAATCCCGGAGTCTGCGGTTGTCAACGAGGCTGTCAAAATGTCCAAAAAAAAGGGTCAGCACCTCAGCGGCTTTGTCAACGGTGTCCTCAGAAACTTTCAGCGATCCAGGGAATCTCTTAGACTGCCTGAACGGGCTGAAGATGAAATAAACTATTTATCCATCACAACCTCTCACCCTGAGTGGCTTGTAAAGCGCTGGATCTCCAAATTCGGGACGCAGTTCAGCGAAGCGCTGATGCTGGCCAACAATCTTACACCGCCTCTGACTGCCCGCGTAAACCTGCTAAAGTCAACGCCTGATAATGTCAGAACAAAGCTTGAAAGGGACGGCATAGCTTCAGAGATCAGCCGTTTCCTGGATTATGCGCTGATAGTGCATTCTGGTCAGGACCTGGTTATTCAGGAATGGCCTGTTTTTATTGAAGGGGAACTTTATGTTCAGGACATAGCTTCCATGATGGTCACAGAAGTGTTGGACCCTCAGCCTGGAGAACGCATCTTGGATATGTGCGCCGCCCCCGGAAGCAAAACAACACATATGGCAGAGAAAATGAACAATCTGGGCACCATTATTGCCCGGGATGTTTCAGATAAAAAGCTTGAAAAAATCAGAGAAAACGCAAGCCGGCTGGGGATTTCCATAATTCGTCCCGAAGTGGCCGACGGATTAATTCTGGATGCCGACGCGGTGGAGGCCTTTGATCGTGTATTACTGGACGCGCCATGTTCAGGTCTGGGCATTATTCGCAGAAAGCCGGAAATTCGTTTCAGACGGCAGCCTGAGGATCTGGCGGCACTCGTGAAACTGCAGACAAAGCTGCTTGAGAATGGTTCGCGTTATGTTAAACAGGGCGGTATACTGGTTTACAGCACGTGTTCGGTAGATCCGGATGAAAATGAAGGGGTCGTTACAGCCTTCCTGGCATCCAACCCGCATTATAAGCTGGCAGATACACCGTGGTCAGATGAAGATGGATTAATCAGACTCTACCCGAGCGTCCATCAAACAGATGGTTTCTTTATCGCTAAAATGGTTAGAGTCTAATATAAAGAGGTGGTTCAAGTGAAAGCAGCAGGAATAACCCATATTGGAAATATAAGAACGAACAATGAAGATGCCTATTATCTCAACGAACAGCATAACCTGATTGCTGTTGCGGATGGTATGGGCGGTCACAAAGCGGGAGAGATCGCAAGCGGTATTGCAATAGAGGCCATAGCGTCCCTTATAGCCATAAAAGAACAAAATGCAATTATGCCGGCTGAAGTGTTCCGAAAAGTTTTTTCTGAGGCCAACCAGCGCATCTGGGACAAGGCCCATGAAACTGAGGACTGTAAAGGGATGGGTACAACTCTGACTGCGGTATGGATCGTGGAGGACCTGGCCTATGTCGCACACATAGGCGATTCCCGCGCTTATTTGATCCATGAGGGAAAGATTCGTCAAGTGACGAGGGACCATACCTTAGTGGAGGAGCTCATTAAAAATGGCTCCATTGACCGCGAGTCTGCCCTCAGCCATCCACAAAAGAATGTGCTCATGAAAGCGGTGGGTGCGGATGACAGCGTGTCTCCGGACCTCCATGAGATTGAAGTTTACGAGGGTGACATTCTTTTACTATGTTCAGATGGATTGACTCATTATCTAAAAGATTATGAAATTGGAGATTTACTCACCAAGGAGGCAACACTGGAGGCATCTGTAAACCTTATGACTGAGCTTGCACTCGAACGCGGCGGCGCTGACAATATAACCGCCGCAGCCATCAGGATTGAAAAACTGGGAGGTGATCGCTAGTGGATCGTATCATCGGACGTATTTTGAAGAATAGGTATGAGATTCTGGATAAAATTGGCGACGGCGGCATGGCACTCGTATATCGCGCTAAAGATACCTTGCTTGATCGTGATGTCGCTATTAAAATTCTGCGGCCTGAATTCGTCTCAGATGAGGAATTTATCCGGAAATTTGACAAAGAAAGCAAAGCAGCTGCCAGTTTAAGCCATCCGTCCATAGTTAGTGTCTACGATGTCGGCCATGAAGACGACCTTCGCTATATTGTCATGGAATATGTAAAAGGCGTTACTTTGAAACGGTACATCAAGGAATACGAAGGCTTCTTTGAAAACAGAGAAATTATCCGCGTTGGGAAGCAGATAGCAAGAGCCCTTGAAAACGCCCATGCGAACCACATAGTCCACCGCGACATCAAGCCTCACAATATCCTGATCGGGACGGACAGGACAGTCAAAGTCGCGGATTTTGGCATAGCCAGAGCCATCACCTCATCGACCATCATCAACACAACAGACATGATGGGGTCAGTGCATTACGCTTCACCGGAGCAGTCCAGGGGTGGCTTTGTGGATGAGAAATCCGACATCTATTCTCTTGGCATCCTGATGTATGAAATGGCGGCCAAAAGACTTCCGTTTGAGGGCGAATCCGCTGTTGCAGTGGCGCTGAAACACCTGAAAGAAGAAGTTCGGCCACCTTCGGACTTTAATCCGGGACTCAGTGTTGGTCTTGAAGGCGTGATTCTAAAAGCCATTCAGAAAAATCCGGAATTCAGATATGCCAATGTGACGGAAATGTTGAACGACTTGGATGAAGTTCTCCTCAGACCGGATCATATTGTCATGATTGAAGGCGCTGACGAAGATGCCAAAACTATGATGATCCCCAAAATTGATGAGGATCTGCTGTTTGATGAAACCCGTTCACTTGAAAATACGAATCCAACGCGGTTTGCTCAGCGCAGAGCCACTGAAGAGGTGGAGGCGGTTCAGCCAGGCGCGGAGAAGGCAGACAAAAAAAGGCTGTTCATAACCATAGCACTTGCCTTAATCGCTGCCGTCATCTTCATAGGCGCAGGCTTCATCATGAAAAATTTGCTTGAGGAGAGCCAGCCAACTGCAGTTCCAAATGTGACCGGACTGGATCTGGAAGTTGCGCTGCAGCTCCTGGAGGATCATGGCTTTAAAGGTGAAGTCGGAGACAAAATTTACTCCGGATCTTATGCCCCTAATGAAGTCATTTCACAGTCCCACGAAGAAGGGACGCTTCTGAAGCCGGGTTATACTATTTCACTTACTCTAAGCCTCGGCACTGAACTTTATGAGGTGCCTAATCTGGTTCAAAAGCCCCTTGCAGAAGTCGAAATCCTGATAGTCAATGCCGGATTCAAGGTAGGGGATGTAGAGGAAATTGAGAATGAGGCGCCTGAAGGCACCGTCATCAGTCAATCACCATTTGCAGGCCTCAAAGAGCCAAAAAATACGTCAATCGATTTGTTTGTCAGCAAAGGCAAAGTGCCTGGAAAGAGCATCATGCCTACCATAGTTGGCAGTGCCCTGGAAAGCGCAAGGATGACCCTGGAACAATACGGCATCACGGTAGGAGACGTCTCCTATGACTTCAGTGATACTTTTGCCGCGAATCTGGTTATGTCCCAGAGTATTGAAGGCGGACGTGAAGTACAGCCGACCGACCGGGTCAACCTCGTAGTCAGCAAAGGCAAAGATCCAAATTCAACACCGCAGCCTGTCGAGAAAACGCTGACCATTCCTTTGGTTTACGAAAAAGATGAATTTGAGGTCAAAGTGGTATTGGTCAAAGACGGCGCATCTGAAATAGTTTACCAGAAGACGCACAGCAAGTCAGAAGAGCGGGTTTCCGTGACCATCAGCGGTACAGGTACTGTTGGCGTCAACATATATTTTGACGATGTTCTGGTCAGCTCCAATGAAGAGGTATTCAATTAATGGGGGAAAAACTGTCTGAAGGTCGGATTGTCAAAGGGATCGCCGGATTTTACTACGTTCAGGATCACACTGGAATTCTCGAATGCAAGGCACGTGGAAAGTTTAAAAAAATGGGACTGGTCCCTATGGTGGGGGACCGCGTCCTCTTCTCCAAACAGAATGGGTCTATTGAGGACATCCTGCCTAGAACTTCCGAACTTCTGCGGCCGCCGGTGTCAAACGTCGATCAGGCGGTCATAGTGTTCGCGGTTCGTTTTCCGGACCCAAACATGGTTCTGCTGGACAAGATGACAGTTTTGGCTGTCAAGGAAGGGCTCGATGTGGTTCTCGTCTTCAACAAAGTGGATCTGGATGACGAAGCGTCCCAACTGACTATGAATCTGGAGGAGATCTACGGGCCCACCGGCTTCAAAATACTGACCACCTGCTCGCTCACCGGGTATCATATTGACGAGCTGAGGGCAATGCTCAGCGACAAAGTCTCAGTGTTCGCCGGGCCATCCGGTGTGGGCAAATCTTCGTTGCTGAACGCCATTGAGCCGGGACTTGCACTCAAGACCGGTGCTGTCAGCGAAAAGATCCAGAGAGGAAAGCACACCACGCGTCATAGTGAGCTTCTGGAACTGGAAACCGGGGGTTTTGTCGTTGACACACCTGGCTTTACTTCTCTTGAGCTCAGGGATCTGGAAGATGATATTCTCTCATCCTGTTTTCCGGATTTTGAACATTTGCCGGGCAATTGCCGCTTTGATGACTGCCTTCACCTTGAAGAACCGGACTGCAGGGTTCGGGAAGCCGTTCGAACCGGCAAACTTTCTGAGTCCCGATACAACTCATACGCCCATATCATGAATGAAATCAGGCAATCTAGGAGGTACTAAACTTGAAAATATCACCGTCCATTCTGTCCGCGGATTTTGGAAATCTGCAGGAAGAAGTTATGAAAATTGAACGCAGCGGCTGCGACTATCTTCATGTCGATGTCATGGATGGCCATTTTGTGCCTAATTTGACCATCGGCCCACTGGTTCTGGAGGCTTTGAAAGGGCGAACAAACCTGGTCAAGGATGTCCACCTGATGATCGAGCATCCGGAACGGTATATCGAAGCCTTCGCCAAAGCCGGGGCGGATATCCTGACGGTGCACCAGGAAGCAACAGTTCACCTTCACAGGACGATCCAGCTGATAAAGTCCCTGGGGGTCAAGGCAGGGGTGTCGCTGAACCCTGCAACGCCGGTGTCTGTTCTGGAGGATCTGCTGCCGGAGCTCGATTTGGTGCTGATCATGTCTGTCAACCCGGGATTTGGCGGACAGGCGTTTATTCCCCAAGCTCTGGAAAAGATCGCAAAGCTGAGGGCTATGGTCGTCGAGCGCGGCTTAAATCTGGAGATAGAGGTAGACGGGGGCATCAAGGCTGATAATGTGGCCGAGGTGGTCAAAGCGGGCGCAGACGTTATTGTGGCCGGTTCCGCGCTGTTTGGGGCTCCGGATTTTGAGGCGGAGGTTCAGAAATTCCGGGATGCGGTCCAATGAAAATCGCGATTGTTACCGGAGGGCTGATTGAGGATTTAAGCTGGCTGAAAGCTCAGCTGAGCCGCTATGACCTCCTCCTGGCGGTGGACAGGGGACTGGAAGCCACTGAAGCCTTAGGGCTCACTCCGGATCTGATCATTGGAGATTTTGACTCCTATAGAGGGGATCAGGCCATTGAGACCCGCTATCCGGAGGCTGAGATTCTGACTTTTTCGTCCGTCAAGGACTGGACGGATACTGAGCTGGCACTTCAAAAAGCTGTTGAGCTCAGCTGTTCAAGTGAAAAGGAAGCTATCATTGACCTCTATGGGGCCTTTGGGAACCGAATGGATCACACTTATGCCAATTTGATGCTGCTTGGCAGTTTGGAACAAAAAAGTCCCCGGATTCGCGCGCTCGATCCTGACAATGAAGTCGAGCGGCTGTTTCCTGGGACCTATAGAGTGGCGCGAAAAGACGGATTCAATGTTTCGGTGCTGTCCTTGGATGAAACGGCAGAAGTGACACTGCGCGGATTTGAGTATGACGGTGAGAAACTGATCCTCCGGCGCGCAGGGACCTTGGGTGTCAGCAACCGACTGAAGGAAAATGAGGGTTTTGTGACACTTCACAGCGGAAAAGTTTTTTTGATGCAGTGCAGGGACAGGGCATAAGAAAAGCCCGAACTTCATACTCTGAAGTCGGGCTCATTTCTCATTTTTCACTTTTTGGCCTTGCCTTTTAATAAAGCAAAAAAGTCCGCCACAGCAAATTGGGGCAGACTTTAAGGCAGATCCAATTAGATAGCGCGAACAACATTACCTGAACGCAGGCATCTTGTACAGACCATCAGTCTCTTTGGTGAACCGTCAACGACCGCTTTCACGCGTCTGAGGTTCGGCGCCCAAGTTCTTCTTGTATGGTTGTTGGCATGGCTGACATTATTGCCGCTGACCTTGCCTTTTCCGCACACTTCGCATACTCTTGCCATTGTTACACCTCCCTAAAACAAATAACACATAAGCAAATTTATTCTAACAGATCATTTCTGTGTTTGCAAGTTAATCTTGAAGGAAATTAGGGTATAATGGCACAGATAAGGTTGTCACACTACTCTAATCATAGTAAAATCAATATGGATTGTTAAAGGGGAGGAACCAATATGACCATAAAAGTAGAAAACGCACATGGTGCAGTTTTCATTAATAACGACGTCATTGCCACGATTGCGGGCGCGGCAGCCATTGAATGCTACGGCCTGGTGGGTATGGCATCGCGCAACACTACAGGCGGGATTGCCAATCTGCTGAAAAAAGAAAATCTCTCTAAGGGTGTTCGGATTCATTCAGAGGAAGACGGCATCGTGATCGATCTGTTTGTCATCGTTCAATTTGGAACCAAAATTTCCGTGGTCGCCCAAAACATAATCGAACGCGTGAAGTACAGTGTCGAGAACCAAACGGGCCTCAAAGTCCTGAAAGTGAATCTGAATATTGAAGGGGTCAGGGTTCAAGCCTGATTTTGGGAGGGATGACCTTTGGATATTATGAAAATTGACGGTGTGCTGCTGTCCAAGATGTTCAAGCAGGCTGCCGCAACATTGAATAAAAACAAGAACCTGGTCGATTCTCTGAACGTCTTTCCGGTTCCTGACGGAGACACAGGCACCAATATGTCGCTGACCATGAATGCCGCGCTGAGCGAAATTGCGAAGCACGAAGGTGAGGTCTCAGTTGAGATCGTCGCCAAAGCCATGTCGAAGGGCTCTCTGATGGGTGCCAGAGGAAACTCGGGCGTCATTCTGTCCCAAATTTTCAGGGGCTTTGCAAAGGGCTGTCAGGATAAACAGACTCTGAACTCCATTGACTTTGCCCATGCCCTCAAGGATGCCTCAGATACTGCCTATAAGGCCGTCATGAAACCTGTTGAGGGGACGATCCTCACCGTGATTCGAAAGACAGCGGAGCATGGTATGGATTATACGGAACAGGCAGTACCTGTCCAGGAGCTCCTGGAAAATCTGATCAAGCGCTCTGAGGAAACTCTGGAGCGGACGCCGGATTACCTTCCTGTCTTAAAAGCGGCAGGCGTTGTGGATGCCGGCGGCAAAGGCCTGGTTTTTATTCTCCTTGGATTTTTGGATGCCATCCTTGGCAAGGAAGTGGAAATTCAGGTCGAAAGAAGCGAAAACGTGCTGAAGGCGGCCGGCGCTGCGCTGGAACCGGAAATGATCACCTTTAGCTATTGTACTGAGTTTATTATCGAGACACTCCGGGATGATGTGCCGGTTCTGCGCTCTGAAATTCAGAAGTTGGGCGACAGCATGGTCTTTGTTCAGGATGAGTCGCTGGTAAAGGTCCACATTCACACGGACAATCCCGGTATGGCTCTTGAAAAAGCATTGAAATATGGACCGTTGATCACGGTTAAAATTGAAAATATGCGGGAGCAGCATTCCAATCTGACTCATGGTGCCGGTCTGGGAACGGGATCAGACAGTGCAGATGGCGTAGTGGCGAATGCAGCGCAGGGTTCTGTGGAGACGCAGCCATCGGCAAAAGCTCAAGAAGCTCAGGATAAGAAAGCCTACGGGATTATAGCGGTCGCTATGGGCGAAGGCTTCAGCAAGATTTTCAGAGATCTTGGCGTTGATGTGATCGTCGAAGGCGGTCAGACCATGAACCCAAGCACGGAGGATTTTCTCAAAGCGGCGCAGGAATGTCACGCCGAGCACTTGATCATTCTTCCGAACAACAGCAATATCATCCTGGCGGCCAATCAGGCCAAAGAGGTTTCCAGCCTGCCTATGACGGTCATTCCTTCAAAGTCGATTCCTCAGGGCATCGCGACGCTGATTGAATTCGATTCGGAGAAGGCGCCTGAAGACAATGAATCGGCTATGTCGAAAGCCATTGACAATGTCAAGACCCTTCAAGTGACTTATTCAGTCAGGGATACTCAGTATGGCGACATCGAGATCAAAAAGGATGATATCCTGGGTGTGGGTGACGGGAAGATCGTTTCCGTGGGCCAGAATATTGAAGCGGTAGCGCTGGACGCCCTTGAGAAACTACTGGATGAGGACGCGTCCATAGTGACGGTTTACTATGGGGCCGAGGTCGCTGAAGCGGACGCGGAAGTTCTGATTGAAAAAATTGGCGCACAGCACGGGGACCTGGATCTGGAACTTCATCACGGCGGACAGCCTTTGTACTATTATGTCATTTCAGTGGAGTAATGCCGTCAAGAGACCGGTTCAAGCCGGTCTCTTGTAATTATTTGCAAGAAATTGGGTGATTCCTCGAGGAATCAGTAAACTCAGGCGAGGTGACATGGCAGACATGCATACCCATTCGGACTTGACCAGGGTGAAAGGGATTGGCATCAAAAAGAAAACTGCCCTTGCCCGCCTTGGGATCAACAGCCTCAAAGATATGCTCTTTCACTATCCCAGAGGCTATGCGGATAAATCCAACAGACGCCGCGTACACGAGGTTGCAGAAGGGGATGCTGCAACGCTCAGCGGTATCGTAAAATCCATTCAGACCACGAGATCAAATGGCGGCAGGGTCATGACGCGGTTTCAAATGCTGGAGGACATGACGCCCTTTGAATTACTGTTTTTCAATGCGGCTTATCTCGAGAAGCAATATTCAGCCGGCGAAACGCTGACTGCCTTTGGCCAGGTCCATAAAAGCGGCAGGCAGGTGACGCTTATTCATCCTGAGATCTTCAGAGAGAGCGACCAGCTTGAACAGCAGCTGGTGATCATGCCGCTGTATCCGCTGACAGAAGGCATTACCCAGCGGGATATGGCCGCGCTGATACGGGAGGCACTGGACACCGTGCTGCCTGAACTCGAGGAAACGCTGCCGGAATCTGTACTGAGGCGCCACAGGATGCCGGGGCTGAAAGCGTCACTCCGTGAACTTCATTTTCCAACGGACAGAGCGAGATATAAAGCGGCAAAATACAGGCTAGTCTTCGAAGAACTGTGGTCGCTCCAGCTGAATCTCGCACTTCTGAGGGTGGACGCCAAGCGTGGCAAGGGCATTGCATTCAGAACAGAGCATGTTCTGGATCACTATATGCGGGTCTTGCCTTTTAGGCTGACTGAGGCGCAGCACAGTGCAATAATGGATATTTACACGGACATGTCAAAAGACAAAGTCATGTATCGCCTTCTGCAGGGGGATGTTGGCTCCGGTAAAACTGCAGTGGCTTTTGCTGCTATGGCGCTTGCCGCCCGGAATGGCTATCAGAGCGTTTTGATGGCACCGACGGAACTGCTTGCCGCCCAGCACTTTGAAGCCATGAAAAGGCTTTTTCCGGAATCTGTTGACCGTATGGCGCTTCTAACCTCCGCGTCGAAGCACAAGAAAAAACTGCGGGAAGGGATGTCCGGCGGGGCGACTGACTGGATCATTGGCACCCATGCACTGCTCGAGGAAGAGGTGGTGTTTGACCGCCTCGGTCTGGTGATTACGGATGAGCAGCATCGCTTTGGCGTTCGCCAGCGAAACCGCCTTGAGGAAAAAGGCTTAAGTCCTGATGTTTTAATTATGACCGCGACCCCGATTCCGCGAACCTTGTCACTGGTGCTTTACGGGGATGTGGATGTCTCCTTGCTGCGGGAGCTACCGGCAGGCAGAAAGCCTATTGAGACGATCTACGTCCAGAAAAAGCAGTTTCAGAGACTGTGCCTGAAAGTGGACCAGCTGATCGAGACCGGACGCCAGGCTTATATGGTCTGTCCCCTTGTGGAGGACAGTGAGGGCAGCGCTGGACTGCAGTCCGCCCAGTCCCTTTTCGAAGACCTCCGTTCAGGGGCATTCAGGCATCGTCGTGTAGGCCTGGTACATGGTAAAATGAAGTCTTCAGAAAAAAACCAAGTGATGACTGCTTTTGCCGATGGTCACCTTGACCTGCTCGTCTCAACCACTGTCATTGAGGTCGGTATAAACGTACCCAATGCTTCCGTCATGGTCGTTATGGACTGCGACAGATTTGGCCTAAGCCAGCTGCACCAGCTCAGAGGACGGGTCGGCAGAGGCGAACATGCCTCTTATTGCTATCTTGTTGCAGATCGACCTGGAGAAGTGGCTAAACAGCGGATCAAAAAAATGGTGGAGACTCAGGATGGCTTTGAAATCGCGGATTGGGATCTGAAACTTCGTGGACCGGGGGAATTTTTCGGAACGCGGCAGCACGGACTTCCACCGCTAAAGCTCGCGGATCTGTCCCGTCATCTCGACATATTGGCCCTTTGTCAGAAGGAAGTGGTCGACTTGCTGCAAAGAGAGAACACCAAGCAGTTGGAACAGGATGAAATTGAACTTTTAAGGCGCCGACGTCATGAAGTCTTTGAAAGCTTTTCGATTTAGATTATACTAATAAGAGAGCTGACATTTCAAAAAAATGACATTTGGTATGAAAAGCGCCTTTTTTATGATAGAATTCGATAAGAAGGTGGAAATATGAGGGTCATCGCCGGTTCGAAAAGAGGATTGAAGCTGGAAGCGCTTGAAGGCCTTGAAACCAGACCTACAACAGATCGCGTCAAAGAGGCGCTGTTCAACCTGATTCAATTTGAAATCCAGGGCTCAAAAGTACTGGACCTGTTTGGCGGGTCAGGCGCGCTGGGCATAGAATCGCTGAGTCGTGGTGCGGAACATGTCGTTTTCGTGGATCAGAGCCGAGCGAGCGCTCGCGTCATAGCACGAAATTTGGAACGGGCAAAGTTTCAGGATGCCGCCAAAATTCTGACACAGGATTGGATGGCCGCTTTGTCTCAACTTGAAAATTCTGAGTTTGACCTTGTCTTTGTGGATCCACCTTACAACGCAGCTTTGGAAACGCTGGTGCTTGAAAAGCTTGACCTATTTAATCTGTTGTCTGAGGATGCCATTGTCGTCATTGAGCACCCTGCTTCCAGAGCGCTGCCGGAGACTGTCAGCGGCTACAGCTTTTTAAAGTCAAGACATTATGGCATCACAGCGCTATCCTTATACAGGAGGCACATGAATGACAATAGCAATTTACCCGGGTAGCTTTGATCCCATTACAAACGGACATTTGGATGTCATCGAACGTGCTTCCAGGCTTTTTGATGAGGTCGTCGTAGGCGTACTCAGCAACAGCAGCAAAAGCCCCATGTTTACAGCAGAGGAGCGCGTTTCTCTGATTGAGGAAGCAGTTAAGCCCTTTGGCAATGTTCGGGTTGCGCATTTTCAAGGGTTGTTGGTAGATTATGTGAAGTCCAACCAAATAGATGTGATTATTAAAGGGTTGAGAGCCATTTCGGATTTCGAAGCGGAATTTCAGATGGCGGCAATGAACAGACATCTTGGAGAGGGCACAGAAACCGTCTTTTTAATGACGGACGTCCACTATTCTTATTTGAGCTCCAGTTTGGTCAAGGAAGTCTTCAGGTTTAACGGTGACATTAAGGGGTTAGTCCCTGACCATGTTTTGGCATATATGCAGCATAGATTGAGATAAGGAGGAGTACACCCATGTCGTCCAATCATCTTGAATTAAAAGTTTTGGATCTTCTTGAAGAATTTGAAAACAAAATTGAAAATGCCACCAATGTACCTCTGACGGGAAAAATAATGGCAGACCGGGAAGAATTACTCGAAATTCTAAGGGAAATCCACATTTTGCTTCCGGAGGAGTACCAGCATGTCAAGTGGATTAAATCTCAAAAAAATCAAATTCTCGAGGAAGCCCAGAGAAGCGCGGATGCGTTGCTCGCTAATGCGCAGCGTGAAGAGCGAAGAGCCATTGACAGTATTCGCGAAGAGGAAGAGCGGCTGCTGGATGAGGCAGAGCTGAAGCGCAAGCTGATGATCGACGAGCATGAGATTGTACGCCAGGCCAGGGAGAAAGCGGACAAAATTGTTCAGGAAGCGACACAGTTTTCGTCTAACATGAAAGAGGATGCTTTTGAGTATGTCCACGACATGATGAGTAGGGCTACCAGCGAAGTCAATGATGTCCTGGATACTCTGCGCAAAAATTTAAGAGAACTCGAAGATTATAAATAGACATATGCTTTGGCAAGATCGCTTCTGAAATTTTTGCTGCGTGGCGTCAATTGTGAACTGCTGCACCCCAGGCAAAATCTATGAATTAAAAAAGGGAAAATGGTCAAGTGAAAAACGGTTTACCGGTTTTTCGCTTGATTTCATTTTCCCTTTTTTGTGCAGCACATCTTATGAATGTTTGAGTCTTTCATGATGCCTGCTGAAAGCTATTTAACATAGACGGGTGGCCGCGTCAAATCCTGGGCATAAACATTTCGACCGCACAGTATTTCTCTAAGGTCGGTCGCTCTTATGTCAAACAGGAGTTGTGGTCCAGTGACGGGATCTTTCAGATCTTGGGGGCGGATGCGGGTCAAAAGCGGCAGCCCCGCTGTTTTTTTAGCCTGATTCAACAGGTGTCGGCCGCGTTCATTAAAGGCCAAAATACGAAGATAGGCAGGCAGAGTTTCGCGGTTTTGACCAATCATAGTCGTGGGAATGTCCAGCAATATCTTGGCAAGCACTCTTTCAATACGGCTTCTGGTATGCCGTTTGCTCTTTATGGCCGTCACCAGGGTTTCGTAGTCCACAGCGCTTTTAACTGCTGAAAGTATCCTTTCCGGCAGCCCGTCCTCCATGTCATGAATCTGTGACAGGGTGTCCGGTGTGTGGAGAAGCAGTCTGTATTTCAGCAGCTCATATCTTGTGCCTTGTTCAGGGAAATTGCCGGATGCTTTCTCCAAAGCGGTCAGTGTTTGAGCCGGCACTGTCTTTTCAACTGTTGAAAGTGGTGCGCCGGCTAAAAGAGCGCTGCGGATCGCAGACGCACTTGAGTATATTTTTTGAGGGTTCTCCTGTTCCAGTGACAAGTCGTGATAGCCATGTCCAGCCCTTTGGAGCGTAAACGGGGAGAGTGAAGCGCCAAGTGCCTCAATGGCTTTCATGTACTCGATCCCGAGAATATCATTGGGTGTGGATGCTGATTGGAGACCGGAATCCGTCAGCAATTTGGCTTTAAGAGCAGGGTAACTGAGTTCGGGATGTGACTTTCTGGCAGTTTTCCAGCGTACATCAAGATGAGACAGATCTTTGACTGAGTCTCTCAGCGTCTCAAGTGAACCGCACTCGCTGCCGAAGCTCAGCATGTCTACCAACCCCAGTTGGTTGAGGAGATGAACACCAGCAGTGGCAAAGTACTCAGCACTTGATACTGCGAACAGAGCAGGCAGCTCAATAATCAAGTCTGCGCCACCCTCAACAGCGGCAGAGGCTCTGGACCATTTGTCCAGAAGCGCCGGCTCGCCGCGCTGAACGAAAGATCCGCTCATGACTGCGACGACCGCTTCTGCGTTCAGAAGCCGCTTAGTCTCAGCAATATGATAGTGGTGTCCGAGATGAAAGGGATTGTATTCAGTGATCATGCCTGCAACTTTGGGTGCCATGAGAACCTCCCTGGACAATATTGAAATATCTTTGTGAAAAAAATAATGCATTATGTATACAAATTGTGTTTCTGACTTGTAATATTTCTAATTTAATTTATAATAATAACGAGTGAAGTTCAATCGATTTTAATTGGGAGGTCTATCATGAACGTTTTGGTTATTAACTGTGGTTCATCTTCATTGAAGTATCAGCTGATGAATATGCAGGATGAAACTCTTCTTGCAAAAGGTCTTGTTGAGAGAATTGGCATTGAAGGTTCTGTTCTTAAGCACGAAAAAGAGGGCAGAGACAAAGAAGTAATTATGGTTCCAATGAAAAATCACAAAGATGCACTTAACGAAGTTCTTAAGGCACTTGTCGATGAGAACTATGGCGCGGTCAAGTCTTTGGACGAAATTGATGCCGTAGGACACCGCGTCGTTCATGCAGGCGAAAAGTACAGCGGCTCAGTCCTGATCACAGAAGATGTCATGGCTGCGCTCGAAGAATGTATCGACCTCGCGCCGCTCCATAACCCACCGAACATCATGGGCGTCGAAGCTATCCAGGAGCTGATCCCAACGGTTCCAAACGTTGGCGTTTTCGATACAGCTTTCCATCAGACAATGCCGCCGCAAGCTTATATCTACCCAATTCCTTATGAGTATTACGAAAAGTATAAAGTTCGCCGCTATGGTTTCCACGGCACAAGCCACCGTTATGTCGCAGAAAGAGCAGCTGACATGATGGGCAAGCCAATTACAGAACTCAGACTGATCAGCTGCCACCTTGGCAACGGCGCCAGTGTTACAGCCATCAAGAACGGCAAATCCGTTGCGACAAGCATGGGCTTCACACCGCTTGAAGGCTTGATCATGGGAACGCGCTGCGGCGATATTGACCCTGCAATCATCACATTCCTCATGGAAAAAGAAAATCTCGACATTGAAGGCATCAACAACGTCCTCAATAAAAAATCAGGCGTCCTCGGCATTTCCGGCGTCAGCAGCGACTTCAGAGACATTGAAAATGCTGCCAAAGACGGCAATGAGCGCGCAGCTCTGGCCCTCGAAACTTTTGACGATCGCGTCAGACAATATATCGCAGCTTATGCGGCCGAAATGGGCGGCGTGGATGCAGTGATCTTTACTGCGGGTCTTGGTGAGAACTCTATCACAAACCGCGCGGACATCTGCAAAAACCTCGAATTCATGGGCCTAAAAGTCAGCGACGAGCGCAACAACGTTCGCGGCAAAGAAACTTTCATCAATACTGACGATTCCAAAATCAAAGTTCTCGTCATCCCTACCAACGAAGAGCTGATGATCGCACGCGACACAGTTGAAATCGTCAAAGGGCTGTAGGTTTCAGATCTTTAAATCATACATGGCAAGGTTTTGGACGCGAACCTGAAAAGGTTCGCGTCTTCTTATGATTTGAATTTCGTTTAAGATTTTTCCGAAATTTGGTGTACAAAGCACAGCTGTTAGGTGTATAATAACTAAGCCGTGGGCCGGTCGGCAAGTGGCAAGTAATTATGCTTGACAAAAGAACTGGCCGCTTATATAATTATCATGTTGTAAACTAGAGGTGTCATATGGTTCTCAATCTCACAAATGTGATCAGCGGAAAGCTGAGCCAAATGCCTTTTGAAATGACGCTTACTCTGGATCTATCCGACTTTGAGGTTTTCGGTGCGGAAGGTGTTTCACCTTTTCAAGTCAAAGGAATGGTAGAGCGCAGAGGCGTGGAGTTGGAAATTGATGTCCACTATTCAGGCACATTTAATTTTTCATGCAACCGCTGTTTGAATCCGGTCGAATTGAAGTTTGAACGGGATCTGACAAAGCAAATCATTCGGCAGGGCGGCGAATTCATTGAAGAGGATGAGCAGTCTCTTTTCATTGAAGACTACAATGTCGACATAGAACGGCTTGTGGTCGACGAAATCCACCTCTCAATGCCAATTCAAGTCTTGTGCGATCCTTCGTGCAAGGGCATTTGTCCGAATTGCGGAAAGTCGCTGAATGAGGATGAATGTACATGTTCCGAGGACAGGGTCGACCCTAGACTCGAGAGCCTCAAGAACTTTTTTAGTCAGAATTAAGGAGGTGTGATCAATGGCAGTACCTAAGCGTAAGATTTCCAAAGCAAGACGTGATAAGAGAAGAGCCTCGAACATTAAGATGGACGCTCCGAACATCATTGAGTGCCCACAGTGCCATGAGCCTAACGTACCGCATCGTGTCTGTGGCTCTTGTGGTTACTATAAAGGCATAGAAGTGGTATCCGTTAAGTAAGACAGTACTATTCAATTGAATACGCAAACAGTATTCAGAGCAGGTTGATCTCAGCCTGCTTTTTGCATGTCCAAAAGGTGGTCTGCCGGAACTTGAATATGGCTCTAAGTCAATAGTTGGGGTGGGGATTCTTCGAATCCCTGCTCCTTCGTTGTTTTGAGGGTATTATAGTTATGAAGTTAGATTTTAAGAATTCATGGCATGACAAAAAGAACCAGTGGTTACCG
>WXFH01000037.1 GCA_009881125.1 Acidaminobacter sp.
CGCAGGTTGAAAACGATTTCGTTAGAAATTATTTTCAATCTGCGGTTAAAACACGAGCCGCTGTTCTATGAAATCTTTTGTTTTATTTCATTGTCCTCTTGACGGATAGCATATCATTTGACCACCCAAAGGAGCGCTTTAACTTTTAATGGATCTGAGGAGTTGATTTTTAGAGGCGACACCCAGATTTGAACTGGAACTTCCCTACAAAATCTCTTTATTAAAATGTCCTCTTGTGTCTGTTTCCTGATTAAAGACAGCTTTATTCACTCTGCCATTTAATTTGCTTAAGGCCATATTGATAGTTTTTGCAACCTGCTCATTTGATTCAATTGTGAAGCTTAGTCTGAATGCCTCGATCCCTTTTATGCTTTGCAGCTCATCTAACAGATTAAGGGTCTTCCCATTAAGGATTGTCGTTGAACAATCATCATGAGATAGAATAGGGAACGTTCCGTGCTCATCTTTAATCTCGTAGTTCTTTGTTCTGCAAATACCGCATTGATTCATTTTTTTAAGGGGACAATATTTCGTAAACATCAAAGGCGCTCGACCGTATACAATCATTTCTAGCGCAGGATAGCCTTCGTTTTCTTCATAATAGGCATTAATTAAATCTTCAATTTGTCTCTTGTTCATTTCATAAGATAACGTGACTCGTTTTGCGCCTAATCTATATAATTCATAGCAACTGGCAGAATTCACAACATTTAAAGAATAATCCGCAACAAAAGGATTAGTTTTTCTGTAGTGATGTATTCCGCCATATCCTCCGATTAGCAGCGGACCGTCTTTTTCTTTGTAATTGTTTTGGTTTCTTCTGACAACGTTTTCGAAATAGATTTCCTCAATGCCACAGCTCACACAAGCATCATACTGCTCTTTAGTTGTTACAGAGGCTGTAAGGTATGGTGTTTTGGGGGGAAAGCTTATTTTTTCTTTTGCTTTCAAAGCCTTGGTTCTTTTCTTTTGGCTGTTGAGCTTTAAGTCATATAAGCCTTGTACAATATCTCTTCTTGCTGCATTTAATAATTTAGCCGGAATAAATGCATTGCACTCCTCAAAATCTACATGGTTAAGTTCGAATATAGTATCGTTTAATCTTGAAAATTGCTTTATGACCTGCTCTTTTGTTGTTGGATTATTAATTGCTTCACCCAGGATTTCCTCGCTCTCAAATAGATAATTAAAGCCTAGGCCCTCCGCATCTATGATCAGCTTTGAATCTGGATAGGCATACACCCTAAGATCCAGGTTAAAACGCCTGAATTCTTTATCCAGTGATGATTCCAACTCGTTGTAATAGAGATTATCCTTAGTTATATAGACTAAATCACCCTTGGATATCTTTTCTTTGATTTTGATATAGCAGACATCATCAGCTTTGTTGATTAAATTGCCCTCTTTATCGTAAAGTTTAACAACAGTTAAAATGACATCTTCATTGTTATGACTTATCCTGATAATATCGTTTTGATTTAAAGGTCGCGTCAGTGTTATTTCATACATGTCCTTAACAATCTTGCTGATTCTGCCAATTTCATAACCAACGTTATTAGGTCTTAAAATGTTTGTAATATCTTTCATATCTTCGTGAAACAAATATCCTTTAGTAAATGTTCTATTGAATGTTTTGCTCAAATTTTCTTTATCTTCTTCAGTAATTTTATGATCTAAGGCCATGCGATATTTTGATACTACGTTAGCAACGTAAGCAGGTTCTTTCATTCGACCTTCAATTTTTAAAGAATCAAGTTCTTTTAAATCATTGATATAATCGATTGTGTTTAAGTCCTTAGTAGATAGAATATAGCTTATCCCTAAAGCGGTATCGGTTGTCTTATCAATTAGTTCATAAGCCTTACGACATGAACCAACACATCTTCCGCGATTTCCGCTTCGATAGCCGATTAATCCGGACATTAGACAGTTTCCGGAATAAGAGACACATAAAGCACCGTGAACAAAAATTTCTATAGGTATTTTAGCTAGTCGTTTGATCTCTTTAACTTTTTCAATCTCAACCTCACGGGATAGAACAACCCTCTTAGCACCAAGTTCTTTAAATAATAAAGTGCCATCTAAATCGTCTATGCCCATTTGAGTTGAACAATGGGCTTCCATATCAAGAAAGTTTTTAACTATATAATCTAAAGCAGCCAGGTCCTGGACGATAATGCCATCAACACCAATTTCATTTAATTCGTTCATCTGTGCTTTCATCTCTACAACTTCGTTCTCGAAAACGATGGTATTCATTGTAACATAGATTTTAACATTCCTCAGGTGCGCATACTGAACAGCCTCTTTTAACGATTCCAGATCAAAGTTAGATGAGTATGCGCGTGCTCCAAATTTTTGCATTCCTAAATATATTGCATCACAACCATTAGAAATTGCAGCTTTTAAAGCTTCCATACTTCCTGCCGGAGCTAATAATTCAGTCATTTTTCCTCCATACTATTCGCTAATTTGCGCTAAGTGCTTCTAACTGGCTGCAAAGTTTTTCAACATTGGTCAGCTCATTTTTTTTAAAGGCTAACGTAATTTTGGTTTCTAGTTCTTGCTTTTTCTTGTCAATTTCCAAATACTTATGATCGAAATATTTATCATATACCATTTTACGGAAAGAACGTGTACGCATACGTCGAATCGTATTGTCATCTACTAGCAACACGTAATCTGCACAATTAGCGACAAGATAAAAATCATGGCTTACCATGAGTACAGCCCCTTTGTATTCGAAAATGGCCTTTTCCATAGCCATTTGTGCGTAAATATCTAAATGGCTGGTCGGTTCATCAAGAATAAGAAGTTCTGCCTTCGTATTTGCAATCATTGCAATTTGGAGCAAATTCTTTTCTCCGCCGGATAGCTGACTTACCTTCTGCTTTAAGGTATCACCTTCCAAACAATAGTTCCCCAGATACTCACGAATCCTGTCACTTGATTTAAAACCTAAGTTTTCCATAACCTCGTATACCGTTTTTGTTTCATCAAAATTCTCGCCCTGAAGCTGAGATAAACATGCATAACTCGTATTTTCATTGATATGGATGGAAGGATGGTTGTTTTTTAAAATATCGCGCATTAAAATAGTTTTTCCTGTACCATTTGCACCAACGATAGCTATTTTTTCGCCGGCTCGCAATTCAAAATTGATATTTTCCAATAAACTTTCATCAAATGATACATTATAATTTGTAATGCTTAAGACAGTATGCTTTGTTTCAACTTCTACCGCCTGCAATTCAATCTTTGGCTCTCGAAGTTCAATAAAAGGTGCCTTAATTTGTCTGGCACGAAGCCTGTCAAGCTGCGTTTGCTTTGCATTTACAGCACTTCCTATAACAGGATTGGCGAGTAATGAAGCTCTTGTGCGAAGTATATCAACCATTTTCTCAGTACGCTCAATTTCTTCCTGTTCTTCAATACTCTGAAGTTTGAGTTTCAATTTCTCCCTTAGCTGGGAACAACGGTATTCTGTATAATTTCCCTCATATTCCTGAAGATCACCGTTCTCCAAATGCAAAATTTTGTCAAAGCAATGATTCAATAAATATCTGTTATGAGTAATAACCAACAATGTGCCCTTATAACCATTAATCAACTGACAGAGTCTATTCAAGTTGGAAAAATCAAGAAACACATCCGGTTCATCCAAAACAAGAAGATTTTGAGCTAATAACATTTCTCTCATAATCTGAATTAATTTATACTCTCCACCACTTAGTTGTGATAATTTTGTTTCTTCTGATTCACGCATACCGGCTACGTACAGCTGTTTGCGGATATTGTTTTCATAATGATCTCCATCCATGGCCTCAAAGGCATCTAAAAGAGACTGATATCGCTCAATTAAAGGTTCCACATCCTCAGCCACTGCCATTTCTTCACATACAGCCACTGTCGCTTTCTGATTCTCCACGAATCTCTCACTGAGATATTCAAAAACTGTGCATTCCTGCGCCTTATCTCTCACGGCAAACTGGCTGGCATAACCAATACGGCAGCTTTCGTGTTTGATGATCCTGCCATCATACAAGTACTTATCAGGATGAATTATCATATCAACCAGAGTTGATTTTCCGGCGCCGTTGCTTCCAATAAAAGCGCAATGCTGGCCCATTTTCAGTGTAAACGAAACGTCTTTATATAAGTCTTTTGCAGGAAAAGCATAGGAAAGATTTTCTACTTGAATCATTTTTATTATCCTCTATTCTAAAAAAAATTTGTCTAAATTCAACACAGTAGAATTATAACAATTCACACTGCATAGCACAACACATGAAAAAGTCAGTGCGCTTGGCCAAAGGCCAAATGGCACTGACTTTTTCCTTTCTGCTTTTATAAATAAGTCCGCATCCAATCCGTAATTTCCTTGAGCCTGCGCACTCTGTTCTTAGGTTTTCCACTGCGGCTCAGCTCATGATTTTCTCCATGGAACAGACACAGCCGGCTTTGGACGCCGTGGTACTTCAGCGCCGTAAACATTTGATAGACTTCTGCGGTCCAGCATCTGTAATCCTCATCAGAATGGATAAACAGTGTGGGGGTTTTCACTTTGTCGGCGTATTTCAACGGGGACTGGTCCCAAAGCAGCTCAAAATCACTCCAAGGGTCAGCGCTTATTTGATCAGTCACAAAGAAATAGCCAATATCAGTGGTTCCGAACTTCGAGATCCAGTTGGAGATGGATCGCTGAGAGGCTGCTGCTTTAAAACGGTGTGTATGTCCAATGATCCAGTTGGTCATGAAGCCGCCGTAAGAGCCGCCGGTCACACCGAGCCTGTCATTGTCGATCCAGGTATGCTGTTCCACGACCGCATCGACAAAACACATGAGATCCTCATAGTCGACACTGCCGTACTTGCCCCTCAGATCAGCGAAGTCGTTCCCGCGGCCATCACTGCCCCGGGGATTCATAAACATCACGGCGAAGCCTTCAGAAGCCCAGTGCTGCATTTCGTGATAATAAAACGGGCCATACACGGTTTTTGGTCCACCGTGAATGTTGAGAATGCCTGTGTACCGGCGGAGCGGATCAAAGCCGTATGGCTTCATGAGCCAACCTGTCAATTCAGTACCGTCCTTAGACGTCACGCGAATTTCTTCCGGAACAGAAATGAAATGTTCTTGAGCGACAACATGATTTAACGCTGTAAGAGGATCGAAACCAAGCGGCCCGACCGCATCACAAGCCTTCAGCGCATAGATCTCCTGAGGCTGTTGATCCAAAAGGGCAACCACAGCGATTTGGCCATCAACTATAGCGAACTCATAACAAGCTGACGCGGAAGACTCAGATGCCACTCTCGAAACGCTGCCATCCTGTGCCAGAGCCACTAAAGGCGCTTCTGAGCCGATGGTCGTGACAAACAACCACTGATCCCCAAAATACAGCGGACGAGAATTGCCTTTGCTGCCGAGCTTGATGTCCGTCCCTACAGCGTTGCCAAAGCTGCCGTCAAAGGTCTCAGTCAATCGCTTGACGGACCCGTCAGCAGGATCCAGACTATAGAAGGATCCATTTTCATTTAGACCGTACCTTGAAGTGTCAGAGCCATAAAACAATAGGGTGCCATCAGGTGCAACGCTGCAGATTTCGTAGTAAAAGTCATCTCTGTGAGAAATGTCTTTGACAGACCGGTCTGTAAGGTCGCAAATTGCAAGGCTGTTGTAAATGACCTGTTTATTTTTAAATTGGGACTGAATCAAGACAATCCTATGTCGCTCCGCATCATAAACCCAATCTTCCACATTGCTGAGCTGGTCGGTGAGCATTTCCGATGCGTTTTTTACGGGATCGTACAGACCCAGTGCTGTCCTGGTTTTGTTGGTGAAACCGGAGCCGTTCTGCCAGAACGGGATTTCGTCAATGACCTGAACAGAGGAGGCTTGCTCCATTTTTTCGAGGATATCCTTTTCCTCAGTCAAATGATGCCACTCCGGGTGGTAAGTGAATTCTATGAGCCACCTGCCATCAGACAGGGGCTCAAACTTAGAAACTTCCAGGGGGATTTCCATGAGCTTTTGCGCTTCTCCCCCATGAGAGTTAATTTGGTAAAAAATAGTTTTAGGAATATTTTTTTCCTTTTGATCCGCTTCTGCGCTTTGATCGCGGTTTGAAAGGAAGACCAGTTCGCTGTCGCTGAGCCAACGGGGGTGTCTGTCTGATCCGGATGTCGTCAGACGACGGGTGCCGCCTTCGCGGTCATAGAGCCATAGATCGCTGCGGTTGCGGTTGTTTTCCAGATCCGGCTGGTGCACTGCAAAGCATAGAACGTGACCATCGGCAGAGACCTGGAGCGATGAGATGGACCGCAAGGCTGCAAAGTGATCCAGGCTTACTTTGTTCATGGGTTCCACGGCCATTAAAGCGGATTATCTTTGACGCGCTGCGCCATTTCCTTGCCAAGCTTGATCAGCGCTTCAAACTCAGCATCTTTTGGTGTATAAGTCGCTTCAATGGAGGTACCAATTTTTTCCCATTTGACCTTTTCTGCAAAGGTATCGATGGCGCTGACGCCGCCACCGCTCCAGGATTTGTTGCCAAAGACACCGAGGTAACGATTTTTGAGTCCGGTATGCTCGAGTTTGGACAGAACCAGCTCCATGGCAGGGAAGACATTCATATTGTAAGCGCAGGAACCCAGGATGACACCCTTGAAGCGCCAAATGTCGCTCAGAATATAGGAAAGGTGGGTTTTAGAAGCGTCGTAAACACGAACGTTTTTCACGCCGTTTTCGGAGATGATGCGCGCGACGTAATCTGCCATTTTGGCTGTGTTGCCATACATTGTGCCGTAGACAATGACGACGCCTTCCTCCGCTTCGTAGCGGCTCCATTTGTCGTAATAGTCGACAATGGTTTTAGGACTGGTTCTCCAAATCGGTCCATGGGTGGGTGCGATCACTTTAATATCCAGGGTGCCAAGGCGACCGAGAGCACGCTGAACGATTGGGCTGTATTTTGCAACGATATTCGAGTAATAGCGTCTGATTTCGTCCTCGTAAAACTCGACATTGACTTCATCATCAAAGAGACCGCCGTCAAGGGATCCGAATCCGCCGAAAGCATCCATGGAAAACAGAATTTTTTCTGTCTGATCATAGGTCATCATGGTCTCAGGCCAGTGGATCATTGGAGTCAGGAAGAATTTAAGCTTGTGGTAGCCAAGGTCAAGTTCATCCCCTTCAGCTACTTCTAGGAAGTTTTCTGTGATGTCATAGAAGCCTCGGATAAAATCGAAGGTTTTCTTATTGCCGACGATCTTCATGTCGGGATAGGCCGCCACGAGTGCTTTCATAGAGCCGGAGTGATCCGGTTCCATGTGGTTGACAATGAGGTAGTCAACCTTTTTGTCGCCAATGACTTCCTTAACTTTTGAGAGGTACTGTTCAGTTTTGTTGAACTTAACAGTATCGATGACAGCTATTTTTTCATCGTCAATTAAGTAAGAGTTATAGCAGACACCTCGGTCCAGTGGCCAAAAGTTTTCAAACAACGTAGTTTCGCGGTCGTTGACACCAATCCAGTGTACGCGGTCCATGATGGATAATCTGCAGTCCATAGGTTCACACTCCAATTCTGATGTAAAATCATAGTAACAGTATAATCAATTTGATTGAGGCAGACCATACTTGACATAAAAAATATTGGAAAATTAATGGGGAGAGTAGAAGTCAGAAAATTCATGAGAACGATTATGCAGATTTTTGCTTAAATTCCATGTTCGTCCGGCCATAATGCCATGAGCCGCTGTTTTTCCTGTTCGCTGTCAAAGATGACGCTGACAGCGTTTCTATAAAGTGTTTTAAGCTGCGTTGCACTGAGTCCTGCGTTCAGGATGTTTTGTGTCTCTTCGCTTAGTGTAATGTTAGAAACTGTCCGATTATCCGTATTGAGAGTCACTCTAATACCATCATTAAGATAGCGGTGGAGAGGGTGGGCTTCGTAGCTGTCCGCGGCTTTCGTTTGGAGATTGGAGGTCGGGCACATCTCCAGTGGGATGCCTGCAGCTTTAATGTCCGCGTAGAGTGCGGCATCCTTTTCCAGACTGACGCCGTGACCAATTCTTTCAGCATACAGTAATGCCACAGACTTGCGAATGTTGTCGACTATGCCGGTTTCTCCAGCGTGGACTGTGCGGTGATAACCATAGGACTTCGCTAGTTTAAAAGCCTCAGCGTGAGCCTCCGGTGGGAAATTGTGCTCGTCACCAACGAGATCCAGAGCGACGACGCCCCGGCCGAGAAAAGACCGGCCTGCTTCAACCAGCTCAATTGAGGCAGCTGGAGAGAGATGTCGTACGCAGCATAAAATGATGTTGCTCCTGGTGCCGGTAAGGGCTTCTCCTGCCTTAGCGCCCTGGATCACCGCGGTAATGATGGCATTGAGGCTGAGACCCTGCAACTGATGGAGTTGAGGCGCAAAGCGAATCTCAATGTACCGGACGCCGTCAGCGGATGCGTCCTCAACAAGCTCTTGTGCGATTCTGGCAAGGGCAGTCTCAGTCTGCATGACCTTGAGCGGCAGTTCAAACCGCTTGAGATAATCGACGAGGGAAGGACAGTGTTCCGGGACTTCTGCCAAGGTTCTGAGCTCGTCCTCTTCAATGTCCGGGGATAGAATATTTTCTTTAGTACCAAGTTCTTTGAGGGTGGAAAGACGAACGCTTCCATCTAAATGGCAGTGCAGTTCTATTTTGGGCAAATTGACAACATTAAACATATCTACGCCTCCTATGAAATATATAAACAAAAATGGAATATATAACTAAATAAGTTATTATAAGTTGGTGAAATGATGTCTGACACCATTTTTCTTTCATTTTTTTTAATTGCTTTAAGTCTTGTCTTTCAATAAGTGCAGCCATTTGGAAAAAATTTAAATGTAAATAATAGTAAAATGTGTTATATTGTGCTTTGATCTGAGCTTGTTTCTGTGGTAAAATGACGAAGATTCTAAATTTTAATAAGGAGTGATTCAATGACTAAACCCCGTTGGATGCGGGTGCTGCTGATCGTTTTGATCATGGCGGCGGCTGTCGTATCCCAGACAAATTCAGTTTTTGCTGATGACGGGCTGGTAACTAAGGATGTAGGCATAAATGATTCCAGCATAACGATAAACTCAAATGTTGTATCAAATAGATCGCTGGCTTTTCCGATCCTGAGATACAATGACATCCAGTACCTGCCGCTTAACTGGAATCTCATGAAGTCAATGGGATATCAGTACACTCGCATTGGAGACGAACGCGTTTTGACCAAGGTTGAACCTGGCGAAACGTTTATCTTTGATGCCGCAGCCACCATGAATCCATCCACCAGTGCCCAGGCTTATGCCCTGGAGGACAGTGCCGTGATTCTTTACGAAGGTGAGCCGCTGGATACGCAGGGCTATCCGCTATTAGTCCATAACCACATGATCTACTTGCCGCTGACGTATCACGTAAAAGACGCTCTCGGATGGTATGCGAAAAATGACCGCATCGCCGGATTCCATTTGAGCACTGAGAGTGAAGAAGCCCTTAACACTATGATTGAGGCTTCTGACAAAGCTTATCTTGAACGACTCGCAGCATTTATGAGGAAAGTGAATCCAAGCTTGTCTGAATCCAGAGCGCATGACTATGTGGTCTGGTTAAAGGATGCCTGTGATCGTTATGGGATGGACGAATCCTGGATGATGGCTGTCATTTGGCAGGAAAGTTCTTTTAACGCGAATTGTGAATATAATGGTGCCATAGGGATCATGCAGATTATGGGTTCCACTGGCAGAGCACTTGGTCTCAGCATAGAGCAGCTTTACGATCCGCAGCTCGCCATTGAGTATGGGACGAAATATCTGAGCCAGAAATTGGATCGCTACGGCAGCATCGAACGCGCTGTGATAGCCTATAACCAGGGTTACTACAACGTCGACAGAGGCGATTACACAACCCATTACCTGGATGGCGTCGAAGCAAAGCGCGCAAAGGTTTTGGCATTTTTAAACGCAGTTTAAGAACATAGAATTCACTTGAAAAGTCCTCCTCACGGAGGACTTTTTTTATAGTTTTAGAACCTGCAAAACCCTTTTCCACAATTCAGATTTTGTTAAACGCTGGCGTCTAAAGAATCTCCACCGAGGCCGGCAATCTGAAAACGACATCTTTGCGCTCGACAATAATGTCGATCTTATCCATCATCACCGGGTCGTTTTGAATGTTGCGCACTAATTCCCGTGTTGGATTGATGGCGACTGGATGACCGACGAGCTGAAACATGGAGTAGTCGCCGTTGGTATCCCCATAAGCGTAACTGGCGCTCAGGTCAATATTGTGCCGCTTGACGAAATCCAGGATGGCCATATTCTTATTTTCGGAATCCCACATGGGGACAATGTTCCCGGTGAAGTCACCGCGCGCATTGACTTCATAACGCGTTCCTCGAAATTCCGTCGCCGCGTATTTCTCGGCCATTTTCTCGACAAGAAAATCAGGGCTGCCCGAAATAAAGAAAATTTTGTGGCCGGCCCACAGGTGGTATTGGATTCTCTGACGGGAGTAGGAATAGACCTCTTCGCCCTTGAGTTTGATGACCTGATCTGCGATAAAATCAAGGCTGCCTTTATTAAGCCCGGTTAAGGAACGAATGTAGATTTGTGAAAGTTCGATCAAATAATCATCATATTCCGCGCGTCTTTTTTTCCATTCTTCGTAAGTTTTTTTAACGTTTCGGTGCCAAACCACAGGATCAACAACTTCATACTTGACCAGTTTCTTAAAGTGTTCCACCATTAGTGAATCTCGGTACAAAGTACCGTCAATATCAAAGAATGCGCCAACCGGCCCCATGAAGCTCACCTCTTTAATAGTTTTATTTAACTCTGTCATTTCGCGTGTTTTACAAATACCCACTGCCTGCGAACGGCAACCATTTTTTGATATGCAGGCAAGGGGATCACTTTTGTTCATATTTTTTTTATCGTATGTCTCTATTGAGCGCTTAAAACTTTTTTTTATGGATATACAGTTAACAGACCAAATACTTATTGAAGACTCAAGACAAAATTGACCAAAGACTGCGGAAAGTAGGTGAGTGTATGTGGTTCTATGTATTGTTGGCTCTATTCTTCACAATGGTCACTGGTTATCTTATTGAAACTGTTAAAGCGAAACGCGTAGCTCATGAAATTAAATCTATTAATTACGAGATCTATGGAATCCTTGCGTCGCTCATGCGGGACGTAAGTCATGTAGATTTGTTTTTTATACACCAGCTTAGAGACAGTCTCAAAGTGCAGCTGACCCAAGTTTACGGGATTGATGAATTTCAGGTCTATAAGCTCACTGAGAACAAGCTCAGACTTGCTTACAGAAAAGGGCACGCCGTACAGCGAATTGATCTGTTTCTGGAGGATAATCGCTGGTCGTTTAAAGACGTCGAGTTTGAATATACGGAGAATCCTTTTGAAGAGGTTCGTCTGCAATAAGTCTATTTTTAAAATATTTTTTAAAAAGTGAATAATGTAAGATAGGCTGGGTATTATGTTAATACAACTATATAACCTACCTTTCACTGGGGAGGTTCATATAGAGGCTCGATCTACAGGACGTCCGGCGAAAGCAGGATGCATCAGACATCCGCTTGTAAAAAACCACCGCTTAGGCAGACGGAATTATCGGATGCCTTAGACTGCAACACCTTCACTACTTTGCATCAAAAGCAAAGCAATGAAATTGAAACAATTGCCCTTGATGGTTAAAAAACCATTCGTAACAAGCTCCACTTTAGGAGGAATGGCTATTAACGATTCACACCGCAATACAACTGAATATGATACAAAAAAACGTGCTGTATCGAGCTGAAAGACCTATCCTTAAAATTCTTGGGATAGGTCTTTTAATGTTCTGATGAAGCTGGCAGTAATGCGAGCCGTTATGCCCCAGATTGTCTTGTCGTCAAAATCGATAAAGAGTACCGGGTATTTGCCAACCCTGAAATTGTAAGCCCGCCCACTGGAAATTTTTTCGTAAGGAAAATCAGGGGGCATTTGAAGAAGGGATTCTGTCTTGAATTCCTGAACTTCGCATTCAAAGAGGTAAGAAATAGGCACCGCAAACAGTTCCTTGACCTCGCCTTCATTGGGTTCAATGTCATAGAGATCAAGATTCAATATTCCAACATAGACATGAATGTACATATTGAAAGGCGTGACAATGTCGTCAATTTGGCCGATGATTTCAATATCCTCGCGTTCGATATTCAACTCTTCACAAGTTTCTCTTATGGCAGTTTCTGCATGGTGCTCACCCAACTCGACTTTACCGCCCGGGAAACAGATCTCTCCGGGTTGCGACCGCAAGTCTTCGGAGCGGACCTCGTAAAGAAGATGGGGATCATCATCAATTTCAATAATGGGGATCAGCACTGAAAAATGACGATAACCATCTTGCTTTTTCCTGTAATTAACCAATATTTTTTTAATTGTGGGCGTATTCATGGGCTTTCCTCCAAAATAAAAAGGGTCAAAGGCGGCTTTCCGGCGGGCATCAAATATAGCACGGGTATCACATGAATGTTTCTATGTTTTAATCTTTATGTTAAGATTATTGTGGTATGATCGATAAAGTTCGAATCATTTTGTCAAATTGACCTGGAGGTTGAAATATGGATTTTCTAATCTATTTCTTTATTTTATTCGCCAAAATCGTGGAAGTCAGTATCAGCACGATTAGGATTGTGCTGATTACGAAAGGGGAAAAAACTATTGGCGCGGTCATCGCGTTCGTGGAGATCCTCTTGTGGCTGTTTATTGCCAGTAATGTCATACAAAATATCTCTCAGGATCCGCTGAAAGGCGTCTTTTATGCCATTGGCTTTTCCGTGGGGAACTATTTGGGCAGTATTCTTGAAGAGAAAATTGGTCTGGGACTTTCTGAAGTCCAGGTCATTGTCAAAGAAGACGCCGGGTTGATGCTCGCAGATGAAATACGCGAGCAGGGTTTTGCTGTTACCCAGGTACATGGCGAAGGACGACACGATTCAAGGGCTATTCTCATTATGTTTGTCCCGAGAAAACGTGTCAAGGCACTGGTTAAATTTATACAGAATTCCGAAACCGGCGCGGTCATCACGGTGTCGGAAATCAAGCCGGTTTATGGTGGTTACGGGATGCTGAGGAAGTAGAATTTAGCAATCTTAAAGCACAGTGGGGTCTAAACGGCTGTGCTTTTTGTATTTTTTGAAGATGACGGTTGGCCTGCTTAAGTCAACTGATGTTGTTAAAGAGCTAATCATAGGCTTTTAGACAGCGTGGTCAGAAGGCGGATTCAGCGGCGTTCGTCTTTCATCCCCCACTAAGTTCTTACATAATTGATAGTCTCTTCAGCCACGCGCCGCTTGAGAGAACGGCATCCAGCCACGCAGCCTCACGCTGCGGCAGGTTCGCCGCCAGTACTTCTACAGAAAGAACACAGTCCTGATGTACCTGATCTGCCCTTGTGGCTGTCCATGGCTTAAGCAAGAACGCCGTCGCCTCATCCCGCTCGGTCACGCCCTGGTGGTCACGCCCTGAAAGTGGTTCGACACTATGGACGTGAACGCGTCTGATATCCCCAAGGAGCAGTTCAGGAATCTCAAAGCCTTCAGAACCCCTGCCCGGGGCGCTCAGAGAAGATTTAAAATTTTTTTCCGGTGAAATTGGAAAAACCCCATGATTTATGGTTCTCAGCCAATGGGCAGTGTCCAGACATAGTCCCAGCCTTGAACCTGAAAACGCCCGGAGTACCTTACTCAGTGCACTACGGGTTTCTCCAAACCGGGCGTCCGCAGGTGAACGGGAAAAAGTATTTTCAAGCAGCAGAACCTGACTGCCCCTGGATAGTTCGATCCACTCCAAGGCAAAATCCACAAACCGGAATGTGTCTGCTTCCGTGGCAGCGCCGTGAAAGATGAGCTGCACCGCTTCACCAAAGTCGCCGCATTGATCCATCCATGCCTTAAAGGGGTTTCGTGAGCCTTCCGGCGCCATAATATGATTCAAATCAAAAGCGCCCGGATCAGCGAAATCCGGCGCGTGAAAAGCGAAGGAAAATCCGGGTTGGCGTGTATAATTCTTAAGCGCGCCAGCCCGTCCAAGATCCAGAGCCCGAGGGTGCAGCGCCAGTTCCAGTGAGCGAAACCCCGCCTCGGAGAGGCGCTCAAGCATTTCGTAATCCCTATCTATTGGAGCAGCACTTTCGTCATAAGTTGTGCCAAGAATGAAAGACATGTCATACCTCCACAAAGGTTTTTCTAACTCAGTATATCACAGAGCCTGCAATGAGGGGAACCTTGTTGACTTTAACCAAAAGCGGAAGGTATAATCAGCATATACTTTTTAGAAAAGGGGCATGCTATTCCATGATCCTCATGATTGATAACTTTGACTCATTTACCTACAATCTCGTGCAGTACCTGATGCAGCTTGGACGTGAAGTCAGGGTGGTGCGAAATAACGCCTTGACCCTTGAAGACATCCGGGACATGAATCCGGATATGATCGTCCTGTCACCCGGACCCAAAACGCCTCAGGAGGCCGGTATTTGCCTCAGTGTGGTACAGGAGCTTCAAGATGAATACCCTATCCTGGGCATATGTCTGGGTCATCAGACCATTGGCCAGGCTTTCGGAGGCAGCGTTCAGGAGGGTCTTGAGCCGGTCCACGGCAAGGTGCATCCCATCCGCCACAAAAATGTGGGCGTGTTCAGCGGCTTGAAGAATCCTATCAATGTCACGCGCTATCACTCTCTGGTGGTCGATCGAAAGACGCTGCCGGCATGCCTTGAAATCACCGCGGAGACTGAAGCTGGCGAAATCATGGGCTTAAGGCACCGTGACAAGCTCATCGAAGGGGTGCAGTTCCATCCTGAAGCGATCTTGACGGAGCACGGACTCGACATGCTGGCTAATTTCCTTAAGCTGGCAGATGAATGGCGAAAGCAGGTGAAAGCATGATTAAGCGAAAGCTTCAGACCGGCCTTGACAGTTTCAGGCTTTTTCTTGCTGTCTCAGATCTCCCTCATCCGCTGTTTCTGGACAGCGGTATGGACCCGGAGCGTTTGGGCCGATGGTCGCTGATCATGGCCTCTCCCTTCGAGCGCATTCGGATCAAGGGTGAGCACATTGAGCTGGAAAACTGCTTAGAGGGAACTAAAACAGTCTTTAGCGGGAACGCCTTTGACTTTTTAAAGGAAAGATACGAGTTATATCAAACAAAACGTACACCGGATTTTGAGCTTCCTTTTGGCGGCGGCATGGCGGGCTACCTGGCCTATGATCTTTGCCACCACGTAGAGGCACTGCCGAGGACCGCGGTGGACGACGTCGACATACCGGATGCCATCCTGGGACTCTATGAAACGGCAATTCTCGTCGATCACAAAGAGGACGAGGTTTGGCTGACGGAACTCGACCGTCGTCCGGGGGCAGAAGCAAGACTGGACGCCCTTGAGGCAAGAATTCGCGAGGTGGAAAAGACCGGCCGCGACCTGGAGCCGACTTGGAAAACAACCTCTCCGGAATTCAAATCTAATTTTGATAAAGAAGACTACCTTGAGTCCATCCGTAAAATCAAACGGTATATCCGCTCCGGAGATCTGTATCAGGTCAATATGACGCAGCGCTTCGAAACTGAAATGACAGATGAGCCTCTCGAGCTTTATAAAAAGCTCAGAATCATCAATCCGGCCCCCTTTTCAGCGTATATGCCTTTTGAAGAGGCAACGATCCTCTCAAGTTCCCCTGAACGATTCATACAAATCAGAGACGGCGAAATTGAGACTCGTCCCATCAAAGGTACGCGCCCCCGCGGGAAAACCCCCGAGGAAGACGCCTATGAAAGCGCCATGCTGCTGGCCAGCGAAAAGGACCGCTCCGAGCTCCTCATGATAGTGGATCTTGAGCGCAATGACCTTGGCCGGGTTGCGGAGGTTGGTACTGTCAAAGTGCCGGAGCTCTTTGTCATTGAAGAATACCCAACGGTATACCATTTAGTATCTACAGTTACGGCGACACTTAAAGCTGGTCTGACCCCAATTGATTTGCTGAAGGCTTCTTTCCCGGGCGGATCAATCACCGGTGCGCCAAAGATCCGCGCCATGGAGATCATTGACGAACTGGAACCAACCCAGCGTAATCTGTATACGGGTTCTATAGGCTATATTGGCTTTAATGGTGATATTGATCTGAATATTGTGATCCGGACCATTGTCGCGAAAGGCAGCAAAGCTTACTTTCAAGTAGGCGGCGGCATTGTCTGGGATTCAGACGAGTATTCTGAATACGAGGAAACCTTGCACAAAGCCCGGGCGCTGATGCGCGCCCTAAGCAGCTAGCTGCGAATGAAGGAGGCGGACTGGAAGTGACCAGACCATCGGTATTTTGGCTGGACGGCAAAGCGGTTGAGAGCCGCTGTGCTTCTGAAGGCATTCAGTTCGCGTATGGCATATTCGATACCCTGCGATTTGATAACGGTGTGCTTGAGCAGTCTGCAGCCCACCTGGACCGACTCAATGCAGGGCTTGCAAAATTAGGTCTAAGTTATAGTCTGTCGTCTCAAGCACTGAAGGATGCTTTCACTTCGGCAAAGGCAGCTGCCGGCCGTGAGTCAGGTGCACTGAAGCTTCTGGCTATGCGGCGCGGGACGCCTGCCTCTGACGCTGAGGTGGACGTGCAGCTCTATCTGCGCCCCAATCCCTATGGAGAACTTCAGGACGGCGGGCTGGAGAAGCCGTATTCACTGGGACTCAGCGCTTTTGCCAAAAATTCCAGATCGCCTGTCGCTGGCCTTAAGTGGCAGGGCTATGCGGATCACCTCCTTGAGAAGGACCGGGCAATGTCGCGGGGCTTTAAGGACGTCCTGTTTTTGAATGAATTGGATTATGTCGCGGAGAGCGCTGTAGCCAACCTATTTTGGATTGCGGGCGGCCGTTTGTTCACGTCATCGCTGGACTGCGGCATTCTGCCTGGAATCATGCGGGCAAATGTGCTGAGGGCAGCAAAGCTTGCCGGCATCAGTGCGGTCGAGGGGCGATTTCCGCTGGAAGCGCTGCTGACGTCGGAGCTCGTTTTCGTCACCAACAGTCTCATGCGGTTAAGATATGTTGACAGGGTTGAAGAGGTTGTGTGGCAGAGACCATCGGCACAGTCCCCTGCACTGGACTTGTTTAAGATGCTTCAGGCTTCTGTGCTGGACCTTGTGAAGGAAGCAGAATAAGGGCACTCCGGGATTTCACGTGTGAAGCCTTTGGAATTGGGTAGAAAAGTAATTGAACCAAATTAGTTGAAAGACAAAGCGGAAGATTGCGAAAGCCTCAGCCCATAACGGCGGAGGCAACACCTCGAGAATAGGAGAGAAGATATGGATAATAAGCGTATAGAGGACGCCGTCAGAGAAATGCTGATCGCGATTGGCGAAGATCCCGACCGTGAAGGACTTAAAGGGACACCTGACAGGATCGCCAGAATGTATGAAGAGATTTTTGGCGGATTGGGTGAAGATCCGGGCAAGCACCTTGATGTCATATTCCAGGAGGATTCTCACGAGGAACTGGTTCTGGTCCGTGATATCTCCTTCTATTCCATGTGTGAGCACCACCTGGTGCCTTTTTTTGGGAAGGCTCATGTCGCCTACATTCCACGCGGCGGCAGATTGACAGGGCTCAGCAAATTGGCGCGCGTCGTAGAAACCATTGCCAAGCGTCCGCAGCTTCAAGAACGCATCACGTCGCTGGTGGCGGACACGATCATGGAGAAGCTGAACCCCTATGGCGTTATAGTCGTGGTCGAGGCGGAGCACATGTGCATGACTATGCGCGGTGTCAAAAAACCGGGCAGCAAGACGGTGACCTCTGCGGTCCGCGGAATTTTCAAAGTGGATGCCAAATCCAGAGCTGAAGCGATGTCGCTGATAGGCATGGGTGTTGGCAGCAGGGGGTGAAGCAGTGCACAGCAGACTTTATCATTTACCGAAATATGAGCCCTATGAGTGGCGTTTGAAGCAGCACACCCTGGAAATTGGAAAGCGGACGCTGGTCATGGGTATTTTGAATGTGACCCCGGATTCCTTTTCGGACGGCGGGAAGTTCGACACTATTGAGCATGCCATTGAACAGGCCCTCGAAATGGCGGATCAAGGCGCGGATATTATTGATATTGGCGGCGAGTCGACGCGTCCGGGATTTGCGGAGGTACCGCTGGAACTTGAGATTTCGAGAGTGCTGCCGGTCATTGAGGCTTTGGTGGCACACCCTGAATTTGACATCCCTATCTCTATTGACACCTATAAAGCGGAGACTGCGCGCTGCGCACTGATGGCCGGCGCTGAGATTGTCAACGATATCTGGGGCCTCCAGCGGGAGCCGGAAATTGCCCGGGTTGCCGCTCAGTTTGACGCGCCGGTCATTATAATGCACAATCAGAATGGCACCCATTATGAAACGGATATCGTGGACAGCATGATTGAGTTTTTTGAAAAGTCTATTGCCATTGCAAAGGCTGCGGGGATCCCCGACCAGTCTATTATGCTGGATCCTGGATTTGGCTTTGGAAAGACCTCAGAGCAGAACATTGATCTGATGCCCCGTCTCCATGAGCTCCACGTGCTCGGTTATCCATTGCTGCTTGGGACGTCGCGAAAGTCCATGATAGGCAAGATCCTCGATCTTCCGCCCCAGGAACGGATGGAAGGCACGGTAGCCACAAGCGTGTTTGGCGTCGTTCAAGGCGTTGAGGTGATCCGGGTCCATGATGTCAAAGAAAATCTGCGCGCGGTCAAAGTCATGGATGCCATGACCCGGAGGCGTTAGACATGGATAAAATATTAATGAGTCACATGGGGTTTTATGGTTTCCATGGCGTGCTTGACGAAGAGCGCGCTATAGGCCAGAAGTTTTTTATTGATGTGGAGTTGTCTCTGGACCTCTCCGGGGCGGGCGCGTCTGATGATGTCGCCCAAACTGTAAGTTATGCAGAGGTTTATGATGATGTGAAATATTTCGCTGAGTCTGCCCGTTATAATCTGATTGAAGCGCTGGCAGAAAATATTGCCCAGCGCATCTTGGCGAAATACGGCGTGGTGGCGGAGGTTCTGGTTCGCGTCAAAAAACCGGAGGCGCCTGTAAGAGGTATTTTTGATTATTTTGGCGTTGAGATCCGGAGGGCGAGATAATGGCTCGGGCCTATCTTGGGCTTGGCAGCAATCTTGGAGACAAGGTTGAAAATCTCAGGGAGGCGGTCAGACTCATTGGCGAGGGACCGCAGACCCAGGTGGTGGCAAAGTCCTCATTATACGCTACAGCACCTGTGGGCTATTTGGATCAGGATGACTTTGTCAACGGTGTGATTGAGATCGAGACCGGGCTGACACCTGAGGCGCTTTTAGCCCTTTGCCAGTCCGTTGAGCAGTCTCTGAGACGGGTGAGGCTGATCCGCTGGGGGCCGCGGACCATTGATGTGGATGTTCTCTTATACCAAGGCGTTGTCAGCTCGGATCCCGTTCTGACACTGCCGCATCCGCGGATGCACGAAAGGGCGTTTGTCCTGGTGCCGCTGGCAGAGCTTGACGCCGGTCTGGAAGTCTCCGGGAAAACCGTTGAAGCGTGGCTTGTCGGCCTAGAGGCCGGCGACATTCAAAGGCTCGAAGAAATTCTCTAAAGACATCTGCGGTTCAAGCCTGCCGGTATGAGCCACTGAAAGGAGGGATGGTAATGAAGCCCTATTTCAGCTTTTTTTTCAAGGAACTCTTAAAACGAGTGGGGCGTCATCACCTGACGGCATTCAGCGCTCAGATGGCCTATTTCTTTGTGCTCTCCATATTTCCGTTTTTGATATTTTTATTTGCCATACTGTCTAGGCTGGAAGTCGCCTACGACTTTATGAGCTCATCAACTCTGGAATTTATTCCGCAGGCGGCGCTCGAAATTGTGCAGGGCTATATCAAAAATAATCTGGCGGCGAATTCCGGGAGTGTCTTGTCCGTGTCAATACTAGCGGCCTTATGGTCCGCTTCGAAGGCGGTCGGATCCCTTCAGAGGGCCCTGAACGCCGCGTTTGAGGTCAGAGGCAGGAAGTCGCCGGTAACTGCCATAGGGCTTAGCCTGGTCTTTACTCTGGGTCTTTCCCTGGCGGTGGTTGTCATGCTGGTTCTTCCGAGCCTCAGCAGCCGCGTCATTGACGCGCTCAGGCTTTACATTCCAATACCGGAAGCGTTTGTCACTTTGTTTATGATTGTGCGCTGGGCGCTGGTGATCGCGGTGCCGTTTTTGGTTCTGTCACAGATGTATCAGCATTTGCCGAACTTAAAGCTTCGATTCGTTGAAATATTGCCGGGCACCATATTCTCCTATTTTGGATGGATTGGGATTTCATTTCTGTTTTCATTTTTCATCCAAAATTTCAGCAATATTTCACTGGTCTACGGTTCGCTGGCGGCGGTCGTCGTCCTGATGATCTGGTTCTATTTTACAGGCATGATTTTGATGCTGGGCGGTGAAGTGATTTCGATCACCAAAACTTATAGAGCTGGCAAGGCCTAATAACGCTGCTTCTTCACATAGCAGCTGTTTTTGAGGATTGGAATGCTGTCCTCACGCGGGCATAAAAATTTATTTTCGCCAATAAAAAAAGCTGCTTTCGTTTTTGAAAGGCAGCTTTTTACGCGTTTTTGAAGAAAAAGAACCAGATCAGCCCTGCCGATTGCAGCACAATCAGCAATGGCACGAGTACGGTAAACTTCAGGTGCTTGGTTTTGTGGCGGAAGGCTTTCATGCCCGCGTAGAATCCGACTGAGCCCCCGAGGGCCGCTGACAACAGCAGTGTGCTTTCTTTGATGCGCCATTTCTGGCGGATCGCTGCGCGCTTGTCGTACCAGCATAAGCTCAGTGAGATCAGATTTATGAGCAGGAGATAATACAAAAAGTATTTGAGCATTTCAGAGTGTCCTTTCTCTAAAGCGAAGGTTCAGGTGCGAAGATCTACCGACGCACAGTCTTTCCGCTGCTTGAATTCTTGGTGGAATGTTCGCTTCGTTCTTCGTGGATATGGTCAATTGCGCCGGCAATGCCACCGACAATGGAAGCAACCGCAGCGCCGGTTGCGGTAATAGTGCCCACAGCCCCTGCAACAGGCAGCGCAGTGACAGCGACCACAGCGACACCGGCGCCGACACCGATTTTTTTTATGAGTTGAATAAGTGCCATTTTGGTACGTCTCCTTTTTGTTTGACTAAGAGGTAAGGCTCTTTTGACTTCTATCATACTGTGATCCGGTGAAAAAGTCCAGATTGAAGAGCGGTTGGGATGTCGTGCCTCTCACCAGACTGCTGAAAATTTGAGAAGAAGCTAAGTTCATTTTCCTCTAAACTTCTGATAAACTAATAATTGACAGTCGATTTATCAGAGTTTCACTGGCATCGTAAGAAAAGGAAGTGAGAGCTTGAACGCCACGATCTTCAACATACAAAAGTTTTCCGTCAATGATGGTCCGGGCATCCGGACGACGGTTTTTTTCAAGGGCTGTCCCCTGGCCTGCGCCTGGTGTCACAATCCCGAAAGCATTCACCCTCAGCCTGAGCTCGTCTACTTCAACAAGAAATGCATTGGCTGCCATTTGTGCGTTAAGGTCTGTAAGCAAAACGCTTTGTCTGCCGATGGTCACAAGATCAACATAGATCGCGGAAAGTGCGTGCGCTGCGGCGCCTGCACAGAGGCGTGTCCAACGGAAGCCCTTCAGATGGCAGGCAAGCAGATGACTCTGGCTGAAATCATGACTGAAATTGACAAGGACGTTGTCTTTTACCAGCAATCCGGCGGTGGGGTGACGTTTTCAGGCGGGGAACCCATGGTGCAGATCGACGCGCTGGAAGCGCTGCTGAAGCTTTCAAAGGCCCGAGGACTGCATACCGCAGTGGATACCAGCGGACATGCGAGGTGGCAGGATTTTGAACGGATTATCGACTATACAGATCTGTTCCTGTTTGACATTAAGCATCTGGAAGAAGACATGCATAGACGCTATACAGGCGTTTCAAATAAAATCATTATTGAAAATTTAAGACAGCTGTCGGCGCGAAAGGCTGCAATAGGCCTCCGACTTCCAGTGATTCCAGGGGTCAATGACAGCGACACTCATGTTGATGAACTCGGAAAGCTGCTGTCTTCTCTAAATATACAGAAGATTTTCCTGTTGCCCTATCATGGCATAGCCCGCGGCAAATATGAACGGCTGGGTCAGGCATATAGTTTGGATAGCCTGGCAGAGCCGTCGCAAATGGAAATGGAGCGCATTAAAAATAGACTTGAGAATTTCGGGCTGACGGTTCGAATTGGAGGATGATGAGATGCCAGCTGTAATCAGACGGGAAATTGGAATGAACGATCGCATCGCCCAGTTGAGAAAGCAAAGTGTGGACACTGTACCGACATTGTCCATTGAACGGGCACAGCTCGTGACCCAGGCGTACAAGCAGTATGAAGGCAAAGTGTCGATCCCGATGCTGCGCGCACTGACCTTCAAGCATCTGATGGAGCACAAAACCATTGTGATCAATCCTGGTGAGCTGATTGTTGGGGAAAGAGGTACTGCGCCACAGTCCGCGCCGACCTACCCGGAGCTCTGCTGCCATACCACAGAAGACTTTGACGTCATTGATCTGCGTCAAAAAATCTTTTTTAGGGTGGATGATCAGACGAAAGCTATTCAAAGGGATGAGATCATCCCATTCTGGAGAGGCAAATCCATGCGGGACCATCTCATTGCCAACATGACGGCTTCTTGGAGAGACTGTTACGAGGCAGGCATCTTCACGGAGTTCATGGAGCAGCGGGCACCGGGTCACACGGTAGGGGATGACAAATATTACAAAAAAGGATTCCTCGATTTCAAAAAGGAAATTGAGCAGGAAATTGAAAAACTAAACGATTTGACCCAGATGGACGCCTATGACAGACGGGAGCAGCTCAAAGCCATGGCGGTTTCCTGTGACGCCATCATACGTTTTGGCATTCGTCACGCGGAGAAAGCGTTGGAACTTGCTGAAAAAGAAAATGACCCGGTAAGAAAAGCAGAACTGGAGAAGATCGCAGAAGTCTGCAGCCACGTTCCGGCCCATGCGCCAAGAACCTTCCAGGAAGCGCTTCAGATGTACTGGTTTGTTCATCTTGGGGTCATCACAGAGCTCAACACCTGGGATGCTTTTTGTCCGGGTAAGCTCGATCAACATCTTGAGCCATTTTATCTGAAGGAACTCGCTGAGGGGACCCTGGACCGCGACGGGGCCAAAGAACTCCTGGAATGCTTCTGGGTCAAAGCAAATAATCAGCCCGCGCCGCCAAAGGTCGGGATTACTTTAAAGGAAAGCGGCACCTACACGGATTTCTGCAATATCAATATAGGTGGGATTCGACCGGATGGGTCTGATGGCGTTAACGAGATTTCTTATCTTCTTCTTGAGATTATTGATGAGATGAGGACGCTTCAGCCGAGTACGAATGTTCAGATCAGCCGCAAGAATCCGGACCGTTTTGTCATTGAAGCTTCAAGAATCATTCGCGAAGGTATGGGATTCCCATCAGTTTTTAATACTGACGCTGTTGTGGAAGAGCTGATGCGACAAGGCAAAACTATTGAAGATGCCAGAGTCGGCGGCACCAGCGGCTGTGTCGAGGTAGGCTGCTTTGGTAAGGAGGCTTACATTTTAACCGGCTATCTCAATCTGCCAAAGATTCTCGAAATTACCCTGCACAATGGCGTTGATCCAAGAACTTCAAAAAAAATTGGTATTGAGACAGGAAGTCCGCTCGAATTTAAGAACCTGGACGACCTTATGGCAGCTTTCAAGAAACAACTCCATCATTTCGTCGACATCAAAATCAGAGGCAACAATGTTATTGAGTCGCTCTATGCCAAGATGATGCCATCGCCATTCCTCTCCATTGTTGTTGAAGACTGCATCAAAAAAGGCAGGGATTACAATAGTGGCGGCGCCAGATACAATACACGCTATATTCAGGGTGTTGGTATAGCCAGCATTACAGATACTTTGTCGTCGATTAGCCATCATGTTTTTGAAAATAAGACCTTTACTATGGAGAGCCTTCTCGATACGCTTGCCAAGAATTTTGAAGAGGATCCGGTGGCCCATCAGATTATGCTCAACAAAACGCCGCGCTACGGCAATGATGACGACCGTGCAGATAAAATCATGCTCCAGGTGTTCAATGCGTTCCATGATGAAGTCACAGGCCGTCCTACGGTCACGGGCGGCAAATACATCATTGAAATGCTGCCGACGACTTGCCACGTCTATTTTGGCTCAGTCATTGGCGCGACCGCGGAGGGCAGGAAGGCAGGCATGCCGCTTTCCGAGGGCATTTCTCCGGTGCAGGGCACAGACCGTAAAGGACCTACAGCAGTCATTAAGTCCGCTTCTAAAATGGATCACCTTAGAACGGGCGGCACACTGCTCAATCAGAAGTTTACACCTCAAGTCGTCGCCGGTGAGGAAGGTCTTGTCCACATGAAGGATTTGGTGAGGTCCTACTTTAAGCTGGATGGGCATCACATCCAATTTAACGTGGTCAGCGCGGACACGCTCAAAGCTGCCCAGTTCGATCCTGAAAAATATAATAACCTGATCGTTCGCGTCGCAGGTTACAGCGATTACTTCAATAACCTGGACAAGAGCCTCCAGGATGAGATCATTGCCAGAACTGAGCACCATGAATTCTAGAGTCTATGGAAGATACACTCCCCTTGAAAGGATTCGGGAGTGTATTTTTTTTGCGGAAGGGTATCATTCCAAACATATGCAAGGTGTTGAGCTGTTCGGTTGTGGTTCAGTGACCATCGGCTAAAACAGCTTTCGCTGAGAAGTGATGAGAAATGTGGGGGTGGGATTCTGTGCTGGGGGCTATTTACGGTGACATGTGCGGTTCGTTTTTCGAACACCACAATCATAAATCCAAAAATGTTGAGTTGTGGACCCATGTCAGCCGGTTCACGGATGACACGGTTTTAACGGTGGCGACCATGGAAGCGCTTCTCGAAAACAAAACTTTTTCTGAACGCTACAGGAGTTACTTTCTTAGATATCCTCATGCCGGCTTTGGTTCCGGCTTCGCGAAATGGGCAATGTCAAATTCCGAACAACCCTATAACAGCTTTGGAAACGGCGCGGCTATGAGAGTCAGTCCCGTTGCCTGGGCTTTTGGGAGCCTGGAAGAGGTATTGAAGGTTGCAAAGGCCACGGCTGAAGTGACTCACAATCACCCGGAAGGGATCAAGGGCGCACAGGCCATAGCCAGCGCAGTTTATCTGACCAGAACCGGCAATGACAGGGCCGCTGTCCGCGCCTATATAGAGTCGGCGTTTAACTATGATCTCAGCGAATCCATTGACAGCATACGCGGCTGGTATCAGTTTGAAGTCTCCTGTCAGGGCTCAGTGCCGCAAGCCATCCGAGCCTGGCTGGAATCCGAGAGCCTTGAGGACGCCATAAGAAACGCGATTTCCATAGGCGGAGACAGTGACACAATTGCCTGCATGGCCGGCGCCATTGCAGAAGCTGAGTTTGGCCTGACTGACAACGAGCGTCACAGGGTTTTCTCGAGACTGGATCCGGCCTTGAGCAAAATTGTGAAGGCGTTCTATCAGCGCTTTGTACAAGCGGGACTTTAATGTGCCGGCTCGCGCATAAAACGTTTTGAAGCGAAGTCTGCGCGCTTTGCCAAATAAGTAAACCTTAATTCTGCGGAGGTGTCAGCACGTGTCAGACAGACTTGAAAGATTGAAGCACTCAGATCCCGTTCTATACGACATATGCCAGCGAGAACTACAGCGCCAGAGAAAAGGTCTTGAATTGATCGCCTCAGAAAGCTTTGTACCTGCAGAAGTTCTGGAGCTCCAGGGGTCTGTACTCACCAACAAGACCGCGGAAGGTTACCCGGGAAAGCGCTATCATGCCGGCTGCGCCGTCATGGATGACATGGAGCGCCTGGGGGTGGAGCGGGCGAAAGTCCTCTTTGGCGCAGAGCATGCCAACATTCAGCCACTTGGGGGGTCCAGCGCCAATCAGGCGGTCTATTTCTCAGTCCTGCAGCCCGGTGACCGCATTCTGGGCATGAAGCTGGATCAGGGCGGCCATTTGACACATGGATATTCTATGAACTTCTCCGGCAGAACCTATACCTTCTTTGACTATGGGCTTGATCCGGTCACGGAGACTATAGATTATGAGAGCGTTGAACGTCTTGCGCAGCTGCACCGGCCAAAAATGATCGTCGCCGGCGCCAGCGCTTATCCAAGGCTGATTGACTATGAACGACTGGCCGGCATAGCGAAATCCGCAGATGCGTACTTGTTTGTGGACATTGCCCACATTGCGGGGCTGATTGCAGCAGGTGTCATTCCGAGCCCGGTACCACACGCGGATTTCGTCACCTCTACGACGACAAAGACTCTGGCAGGCGCCAGAGGCGGCTTCATCCTCTGCAGAGAGAAGTATGCCAAGGCTGTTGACAGCGCCGTGTTCCCGGGCATACAGGGCTCCATGCACATGCACACCATGGCGGCCAAGGCTTTTACTTTCGGTTACGCCATGACGGACGCGTTTAAGACTTACGCGAAGCAAGTCGTTGAAAACGCCGCCGCGCTGGGCGAAGCCCTTGAGGAGAAAGGCTTCAGACTGGTATCCGGTGGAACGGACAACCATTTGCTGCTGGTGGATCTCAGAACCAAGAAGCTGACGGGCAAGCGGTTTGAACAGGTACTGGAAAGCGTCGGCATTACGGTCAACAAAAATATGATCCCCCAGGATCCGGAAAAACCTATGGTGACGAGCGGCGTCCGCGTCGGCGTGACGGCTATGACCATCAAGGGCATGGGAGGTTCGGAAATGCGTGAGATAGCGGAGTTAATGACGCGGGTGGCAGACCATCATGAAAATCCGGAAGTCCTGAACGAAGTCAGTCAGGCTGTAGAGGCTCTGGCTGAGCGCTTTCCTCTCTATGAGGGATTCCTTGACTGAAGGACTGAAGCCCCCTGCGCTTGAGGTCACTGACTCGAAGCCGTTGTGCGTTAACGCGTCTGAAACTAAACTTAAAAGTATGGAGGACTGAGATGATACAAAAAAAAGAGACTCTTAAAACCTTCCCTCTAGGATTCAATTGGCCGGTGCAGGACCCCTTCCTGTTCTGTGTTCACCATAAGGATGCTTATCCTCAGGGGAATGAGGATCAGGGACCATCGGCCAGGCAGCTGGGAAATAGAAGCCTGGGCAGCGACTTTCAGAACCCGAGCGGCTGGAGCATGTACCATGGCCGCACCGTTCCCGGCTTTCCCGAGCATCCCCACAGAGGCTTCGAAACGGTAACCATAGTCCTCGAAGGTCTCGTGGACCATTCGGATTCCAGCGGCGCCACAGGCCGCTATGGAGGCGGCGACGTCCAGTGGATGACCGCAGGCAGCGGCATGCAGCACGCCGAGATGTTCCCTATGGTGCATCAGGACAAGCCCAATCCTCTTGAACTCTTTCAGATCTGGCTCAACCTGCCGGCGAAGGACAAGTTCGTCAAACCGAATTATAAGATGCTGTGGTCAGAGCAAATACCCATAATCACAAAGACGGATACCCGTGGTCGTGAAACCACAATCCGCCTGATCAGCGGTCAAGTTGAAAACATCAAAAGTCTGAAGCCCACACCGGATTCCTGGGCGTCGTCAGAAGCCAACCACGTCTCCATCTGGCTGGCGGAAATGGCGCCGGGCGCGGTGTACACCCTGCCGGCGGTCTCTGAGACCCTGAACCGGACGCTCTATTTCTATGAAGGTGAGAGCCTGAGCCTTGATGGGGCTGCATTGCCCTCCTATCATGGATGTACGCTGGATGGCGGCAGAGTGGTTGAATTGGTCAATGGCACAGCCCCAGCCAAGTTTTTGCTCCTCGAAGCGGAGCCTATCAACGAGCCCGTAGTTCAATACGGTCCGTTTGTCATGAATACAAGGGAAGAAATTGTGGCGGCGTCCAGAGACTATCAGGCCACTGCCTTTGGCGGATGGCCATGGAAACGTTCTGATCCCGTCAATCCGCAGAGTTCTGGCCGGTTTGCGCGCTATGAGGATGGCACGGTGGAAACACCGTGAGTCGTTTATTGAATAGATAAAAAGGAGGTGGCGTGATGCGTTTTTTAGGCAATTTGATCTGGCTGATTTTTGGCGGTGTTTTGGGCGCGATTGCCTGGACACTGGCAGGTCTGCTCCTTTGCATCACCGTCATAGGCATTCCCTTTGGAGTTCAGTGCTTTAAAATCGCTGGTCTGGTCCTCTGGCCTTTTGGCCGGGAAGTGGTGATTGGAAACTTTGGGTTTGGCGGATTAATCATGAATATTCTCTGGCTGCTCCTCTTTGGCTGGGAATTGGCCATAGGTCACCTGGTCATAGGCGCATTGTTCTGTGTCACGGTGATAGGAATTCCTTTCGGACTGCAGCACTTTAAGTTTGCCCAGCTGTCCCTGGTACCCTTTGGCGCCGTGGTTAGGTAAGTTCGTGTGTGCTGCTTGTGTGAGGGGTTAAGTAACAACTTAGGAGGGGTTAAGGTTGAAGATTGGATTGATCGGCGCCGGGAAAATGGGCATTGGACTGGCGAAAAATATGATCCGACATGGGCATGACGTGGTTGTCTTAACACGGGCAGCCCGGCGCGCGGAGGAACTTCAGCTGGAAGGCCTCGAAGCGGTTACGAACACGGGTGCCTTTGTACAGCAGCTCGACCCATCCAAGATTATTTGGATGATGGTTCCCGCAGGGGACGCGGTGGATGACACTATTGATCTGCTGCTGCCGCATTTAAAAGGTGGGGATGTAGTGATTGATGGCGGAAACTCCCATTTTGAAGACTCCGTCAGCCGCTCTGAATTTTTAGCCTCCAGAGGGATTGATTATTTGGATGTGGGAACAAGCGGCGGCACTGAAGGCGCTCTAAATGGCGCCTGTTTGATGATTGGCGGATCACGGGAGGCTTATGTCAGGCTGGAGCCGCTGTTCAGTGATTTGGCGGTCGAGGGCGGCTATGGTTACTTTGGACGGTCCGGTGCCGGACATTATGTCAAGATGGTCCACAATGGGATTGAATATGCCATGATGCAGGCCATTTCAGAAGGGTTTGAACTCTTAAAAAAATCCGAGTATGGGTTTGACCTTCAAAAAATTGCTAAAGTCTATGATCAAGGTTCTATAATCGAAGGCTTTTTAATGGGTACTACTGCCAGGGCACTAAAGTCAACAGAGGAAATCGAGTCGCTGCTGCCTGTGGTCAAATCCAGCGGGGAAGGTTTATGGACTGTCGAAGAAGCATTGAGGCTCAAGGTTCCTGTCGAAACCATAGCGCTTTCTTTGTTTAAGCGCTATGCCACGGAGAGTCAGGGCTTTGGCGCCAAGCTGCTGAGCAGGATGCGGTATGAGTTTGGGGGACATGAGGCGCGTAAGGAGGAATAAGGCTTATGGAATATGTCTGGATCTTTGGGGCGACGGGAGACCTGAGCCGTAAAAAGTTGTTGCCTGCGCTGGCCAGGCTGATGGCGGAGGGGCGAGAGCTCATCGTTATTGGTGTGGGAAGAAAGCAAGTCAGACACAGTGTCTTCCGAACCTACGTCGCCCAAACCTGTGAGCAGATCTGCGGCGTTCATCTGGATGGCCTGTTGGAAAGACTGTATTATGTGAGAATGGATTTTGAACCGCTGGGTCAGCCGGAGGATCCGGCGTCCTTACGTGCTCAGGCGGACCTCTTTGCGTTAAAAACGGAACTGGAAGACATCTATGGTCCGGCGACGCGATCCCTCTTTATTCTGGCGACTATGCCCGAATTTTTTGCAAAGGTGGCAGGAGCCATTAAAAGAAGCGGGATTGCGGATGAACCGGGCTCGGCGCTGCTGCTCGAGAAGCCCTTCGGGTATGACCTGGAATCCGCAGTGGCTTTCAATGAGGGCGTCCGTGAGCATTTTGACGAGAAGTCCATCTTTAGAATTGACCATTATTTAGGGAAGGCTATGCTGAGGAGCCTGTTTACCCTCAGGTTCTCGAACGCAATCTTCGACGCCGTGTGGTGCAAGGATTATATTGAAGAAGTGAAGCTTGTCGCGCTGGAGACCATCGGCATAGAAGGCAGAGGCGCGTATTACGATCAGGCAGGAGCGCTGAGGGATATGGCCCAGAGCCATATGCTTCAAATGGCGGCGCTTGTGGCCATGGAAGCACCGGAAGTCCTCGGTCCGGAAGCGGTCAGGGCATCTAAAGTCAGGGCCATGTCACAGATGAAGCTGGATCCGGCGCGCTGCCGCTTCGGGCAGTATGCTGCCTCAGAGGGGATCAAAGGATTTCTTGAGGAGGAGGGCATCACGCCGCAGTCCACAACAGAAACCTTTGCTGAATTGGTCATGGAGCTGGACACACCGCGATGGCGCGGGGTCCCCTTCAAGCTGGTGACAGGCAAGCGCCTTAGTGAAAAAAGGACGTCAATTGAGATTAAAATGAAGGCGACGAAGCTCGCGGGCCAGCTTGGAGATCAGATCGCCCCGAACCTGATCGAGATCAAGGTCCAGCCAGAGGAAGGCGTTCAAATTCGGTTCAACGTCCTTGAGCCCGGCGCGGAAGCTATGGTGGTTGAGCGGGAGCTGGATTATTGCCAGAACTGCCTGATCGGCGAGCGTTCGCCGGAAGCTTATGAAAAATTGCTGCTGGACGCTTTGAATGATGACTTGACTTTGTTTACGTCCTGGGGTGAAATTGAGCAGGCTTGGAAGCTGACGGATCCAGTCGTCAGCTTTATCCGAAACAATCCAGAGCAGCTGCTGCGCTATGAGGCGGGAAGCAATGAAACGCTCACCGGGAAGCCTGATGCAGATCACGCGGAAACTCAAATAAAGGAAGAGGGGGAGGCGAATGAAACTTTATGACATCACCATACCCATACGCGCTGGAATGCCGGTTTACAAGAACGACGAGGCCAGGCAGCCAAAACTGACCTTTACCAAGAAAGCAGAGACTGACGGCGTGACCAGCAGCACACTGGAGCTGGATCTCCACACGGGAACCCATTTGGACGCACCGCTGCATATGCTGGCGGGAGGGAGCTCCATTGATGAGGTCTCGCTTGCCTCACTGATGACGGCTTGCCGCGTGATCTCGCTGACCTCTCTGGAAGGCGAAATTACACCTGAGACCCTGATACCCTTCGATCTCAAGAGGGGCGACTTCGTTCTGTTCAAGACAAAAAACAGCTTTTCAGAAACCTTTGATCAAGAGTTTGTCTATCTGGGGCAGGCGGCTGCGACCTATCTGGCTGAACTGGGCGTTAAAGGGGTAGGCACGGACGGCCTCGGCATTGAAAGAGGACAAGCGGGCCATCCGAGCCATAAAGTGCTGTTCGAAGCTGGATGCATGGTGCTGGAGGGTCTGATGCTGAAATATATTGAGCCTGGAGAGTATAAGCTGATTGCCCTGCCGCTGAAGATTGTTGGCGCTGAAGCATCGCCGGTCAGGGCGGTGCTGGTGGAGGAAAGGTGCGTGTCGGAGTGAGCAAATATGCAAATTATGGACGCGCTGCGACAATCGGCAAACGGAAAGGGCTGGATCTAGATTAAGCAGCCTGTGTAAGGGCTGGCTTCGAATTGGAAGCGCAGAAGTTTGAAGAACAAATGAATGGAAGCTGGTGAGGAGACAACTCGCAAAGTGCGTTGGGCTCGACACCGGCTTCTTTTTTGTGGTGCAGAACCAGGGAAGAAAAAATGAAGTGAGGTGGGGTAAAAATAACAGAGGATTATTGACATTTTTTTCGAAAAGGTGTATATAATAATTAGAGATTAGCACTCGAGGGGCGCGAGTGCTAACAACCTCACTCATGAAGTTGAAACCTTAACCTAAAGCTTCTAAATACAAATCTGAATAAAAAGGAGTTGTTAATCATGTCAGGACTCGTTCCTTTCAACCAAAGGCGTTCGAATCTCACGCTCAGGCCGCGTGGGTTAGATGACTTCACCAACATGCTTGATGACTTTTTTAACGATAACTGGATGCCTTCACGCAGCCTGATGCGCGACACGTTTAAATTGGACGTGGAAGAGGCGGAAGATCACTACAAAATTGATGCGGATCTGCCAGGGGTTAAAAAAGAAGAAATCTCGCTGGATATGAATGAAGGCAGGCTGACCATAGGCATCAAGCGCGAAGAAAAAACAGAGGAAGAAAAGAAGAACTACGTTCATAAAGAGCGCCGCTATTGCTCCATGCAGCGCACGGTTTATCTGGGTGATGCCAGCACGGAGGACATCAAGGCAAAGTTTGAGGATGGCGTGCTGAACATCATAGTACCAAAGGTCAAGAAAACAGAAGTTTCAAAAAAAATCGAAATCGAATAGCGCACGCCCGAAATATGAGCCTGGCGCCAGGGTCGCCCCACCTTGGCGCTTTGTTTTGCGGTGGAGCAGGAGAATGAGTGCGTGCGTGGGCAATTGTGGACAGACGATTGCGGGAAGATTAGTGCAGGAGACAAGTGCGGAAGACATGTACGAAGACGTGTGCGAAGACGTGTCCGAAGACAAGTGCAGAAGACAAGTGCGAAGACAATTGCGAAGACAATTGCGAAGACAATTGCGAAGACAAGTGCAGAAGACAAGTGAAGGAAATAGAAGTTAAATTCAATTGAAAAGAAGGAGCGTTCAACCGTGGCAAAAAAGCAGTTTAAAGCAGAATCGAAGCGACTTTTAGACCTGATGATCAATTCCATCTACACCCACCGGGAGATCTTTATTCGAGAGTTGATTTCCAATGCCAGCGACGCCATTGACAAAATGTATTACAAGGCGCTGACGGACGAAGCCATCAGCTTCCACAAAGAGGATTATTACATTGAAATTGTCTCGGACAAGGAAAACCGCATTCTTAGAATTAAAGATACCGGCATAGGCATGACTAAAGACGAGATGGAGGAAAACCTTGGCGTTATAGCCAAGAGCGGCTCACTCGCCTTCAAAAAAGAGAATGAACTCAAAGATGGCTATGACATTATTGGCCAATTTGGCGTTGGTTTTTACTCTGCCTTCATGGTAGCGGATGACGTCACAGTAATCAGCCGCGCTTATGGCAGCCATGAGGCATGGAAGTGGGAATCCAAAGGCGCGGACGGGTATACCATTGAAGCCGCGGAAAAGGATACTACAGGGACTGAGATCATCCTGACGATCAAAGCCAATACCGAGGATGAACACTACGACGATTACCTCGAGGAATACCGCCTGCGTGCACTGATCAAAAAATACTCAGACTTTATCCGCTATCCAATCAAGCTCGAGATCACCCGCAGCCGGCTGAAAGAGGGCACAGAGAGCGACTATGAAAGCTACAAAGAGTTCCAGACGGTCAACAGCATGGTCCCAATTTGGAGAAAGAATAAAAACGAGCTCACGCCGGAGGACTACGAGAGCTTCTATTCAGAGAAGCACTACGGCTTTGACAAGCCTCTGAAATACATCCATATGAATGCCTCCGGCCAGGTCAGCTTCAATGCCATTCTCTACATTCCGGAGAGCATTCCGTTTGACTATTACACCCGCGAGTTCGAAAAGGGCCTGGAGCTTTACTCCAGCGGCGTGATGATCATGCATAAATGCAGCGATCTCCTGCCGGATCACTTCAGCTTCGTCAAAGGCATGGTGGATTCCGAGGACCTCTCCCTCAACATTTCCAGAGAGATGCTCCAACACGACCGCCAGCTCAAGCTGATTGCCAAGAACATCAAGAACAAGATCAAGAATGAGCTCCTGTCCATGCTGAAGGATGACCGCGAGAAGTACGAGACCTTCTTCAAGGCTTTTGGCCGCCAGCTGAAGTTTGGCCTCTACAATGATTTTGGCATCAACAAGGAAGACCTCCAGGATCTGATCCTCTTCTATTCCAGCACTGAGCGCAAAATGGTGACCCTTGCCGAATACGTGGGCCGCATGGCGGATTCCCAAAAGTATATCTATTACGCGACGGGTGACGCGCCAGAGCGCATCGACCGCATGCCGCAGACCGAGCTCGTCGCGGATAAGGGCTATGAGATCCTCTACTTCACGGATGACGTCGACGAATTCGCGATCCGTGTTCTGATGTCTTACAGTGAAAAGGAATTCAGGAACGTTTCCGGCGGCGATCTGGGCATAGAGACCGAAGAAGAGCAGTCTGCCGATGGTTCCGAAACCACCACCTTCTCCGCCCTGTTCGACAGCATGAAATCTCAGCTGGGCGACAAAGTTACAAAGGTTAGGGCATCCAAGCGCTTGAAGCATCATCCGGTCTGCCTTGCCAGTGATGGCGAACTCAGCATTGAAATGGAGAAGATCCTGAGCGCCATGCCAAACCAGGAAGGCATCAAGGCGGACAAGGTCCTTGAAATCAACACCCATCATGAGGTCTTTGAGACCCTGAAGAAGGCCTTTGAGGAAGATCAGGAGAAGTTCGAACTCTATACCGGTCTCTTGTATAACCAGGCGCGGCTGATCGAAGGCCTGCCAATTGAAGATCCGGTGGAATTTACGAATCAGATGATTAAGATCATGAAGTAGGGTTTGAAGAGATAAAGACTGGAATAATGAAAGGAGCAAGGCATCCCGCTGTGGGTGCTTTGCTCCTTTTGGGTAGAAGAGGGTGTCGAGGTGAAAGAAGAGGTTGATAGGCGTTGGTCGCAGACCCCATCTTCCATGTTTGAAATCTCTGCAGTTCGGTATAGAATTGAATGGAGAACAGGCCTGCTTTGACTTGAGAGTGCCGCGAAAGGGTGAGGGCTTTGTCTAGACTTGATAATGAGAAAGAATCAAAGCTTAAAAGCCGTAGATTTGGGATTGATATGCTGAAGCAGGCCAAGATCTGGGAGAATGAGTTCAGGGCTGAGCTGGCAGCGGGCAAGCCTGCAGCTGAGGTCTACACCCTATTTGTTGAGCGGCTCAAATGGCTTCAGCACGAGCGGCTGGTGCATCTATTGGTTCTCATGATGACGGTCACAGCGCTTTTGTTTTCTTTTGGAGCAGCGCTCTATCTGCCGGAGAAGGCATCGGTTTGGATCTTGGTACTCATCTTGTCTGTTCTGACAGGCGCCTATGTGCTGCATTATTTCAGACTTGAGAATTTGGTTCAACGCTGGTATTTGATCGAGAACGAGATCTTGAAGTATTCCAACAAGTGAGCATTGGAATTAGGATTGGGCAGGTTAGTCGAAGCTCACAAAATGTGTTTGAGTACGGTCAAATTAGGTATTGGATGAATGTTGAATTGTTTTTGTGTAGAGTGTCCCCATAGGGCAAAGTGTTGTACACCAGGTACGGTTGGCGTAAAAATTCTGAAGGAGCAGGCTAAGTGCAGCAATAAATAGGACCAGCCTGAAAAGCGATAGCCAAATACCAACCGGATTTCCAAATTCCAGTATGACAGCAGATAGGATTAACCCCCAGAATACAATCATAACAGCTAGTCAACCCCCCTGTAAGAGGGGTTAATCAGAGAGGAGTGGCGCTCTTGAATACGGTGCTTGATATTATTCACAACCGCGTTTCCCTGAGAAAGTACGCAGATCGTCCAATTTCAGATGAACACCTGGATTTGATTCTGGAGGCTGCCATTGCCGCGCCAACGGCAGGAAATCAGTGCCTCTATTCGATCATAATGATCAGAGATCCCAAAACCAAGGAAACTTTAAGTGAAAGCTGTGATTTTCAGCCCTTTATAGCCAAAGCACCGGTGATATTGATTTTTGCTGCGGATCAGCAAAAATGGTTTGACTACTTCTCGGCGCAAGATGTAAAGGCGTTTGCCAAGCACACGGGGCTGTCCTTTGAAGCGCCTCAGGAGTCTGATTTAATACTGGCCTGTGAGGATGCATTAATTGCGGCTCAAAATGCTGTGATAGCTGCAGAATCTCTTGGAATTGGGTCGTGTTATATTGGGGATATCATGGAGAATTATGAGTATCATAAAGAACTGCTAGGTCTCGAGGACTGGGTTTTTCCGGTCTGCATGCTTTGTCTGGGGTATTATGAGCCACACACGGTGAGGGTTCAGCAAAAACGGTTCAAGCGCGAATTCCTTGTTTTCGAGGAGCGGTACAGGAAACTGACGCCTGAGGAACTTGAAAGGATGTTCGAGGACAAAGCAAAGGAGTTTGTCGAGAAAAACCGTTATAGCGCTGAGAACTTTGCCCAGATGTTTTACGCCAGAAAGACGGGGGCGCAGTTCAGTAAAGAGATGGCACGTTCCGTGAGAGTGGCGCTTAAGAAGTGGGATGGACGCAAGCTTTAGCTGTGTCTTTGGAATATTTCAAGGTTAAATGACGCTTCAAATGGAGAAAACCTCTCCGCATCACCTTGGGGACAAGGTGATGCGGAGAGGTTTTTTACATGGTACTAAATCTTCTTAAACTTACTCAGGTCCAGCTTCATGATGTAGCGGTCGTGGCCTTTCCCGTATTCGTCTTTGCGGTGCTCTGCTATTTCAAAGCCCATCTTGTCTTTGTAGAGCTTGATGGCAGGCTGATTTTCGACGTCAACAGTTAAACTCATAGATTTGAAATCCTGTTCGTAAAGGTTTTTGCATATTGATACCAGGAAATGATAGCCAAGACCCTGACCCTGAAAATCTTCGGCAATAGCATAATCGAAGAGGTAACACATATCTGTATTCTCCCAATCTCTCATGAGGATCGCAATTCCAATCAGACGCTTTTTGTCTTCCTCTTTAAGAACGAAAACGTTGCCGTGACGGACCTGAGGCACCAATCCCCACTCGTCCATCCCCAAATCTCCAAATATGCCAAGACCAAAGGTCACCATACGCTTCAGAAATTGAAGGTCATAATCCTGCACTAAATATACTTTGAGATTGCCTATGTCACCATCCAGGTTTTCGACCACTTTTTGGGGTAGTTTTCTGATTTCTTCTAACATAAATTTCACACTCCTTTTAATGCAATTAAATACATTATACACTAGTGATAAAAAATATGCAAATTAGCCTCAAATACCACATTTAATTTAAACAATATGAACTAGATTATTTAATAGAGAAATAATATTTTGTGTCATACCAAAATACACATGAACTCATTAAGAAGAATTTCGAGAATGTAGAAATTCTGTTGTAAATTCTTCACTTCTGTTTTCAAGGAATAGGATATAATGAAGTCAGGATAAGTCTGCTCGCCATAGGCCAACACGACTTATGAGAAATTTAGGAAAGTGAGGTGTTGATATGGTCGAATTAATCTCAATGGCTGCAAAATATGTCCTGGTTGTGATCATATACGTCTTTATCTATAAAATTGTTCAATTAATTTACACGGACATCCGCATGCTGATGGGCAGAGACTCGGTTGCGGCTCTGCTGCCCCATCTGAAGCTTATGACGCCCATGGGCACAAAAGGCGCTCAATCCATAGCTGAGATTTATCCTATTTTGAGACCGGAGTCCCTGATCGGTCGATCCAAAAAATGTCTGATTATTTTGCCGGACCCTTACGTGTCGTCAGAGCATGTACGCATAGACAAAGTCGGGGACAAATTTTTTGTTGAGGATCTCGAATCCGCCAATGGAACGTTGCTCAACGGCAAAAAACTGGAAAGACGCATCGAACTTAAAGACGGTGACAAGGTCTCACTGGGCAGGATAGATCTCGTCTTTTCTGAAGGCGGAAGGTGATGGGGATGAAGGCGAAAACCGGAACATCGCTGTATACTCACTTCTGGGGACCTCTTCACCTGGTCGCGCTGACCATATTGGTTCTTTTCGGTCAGCTTACACTGATGGGAAGCCCCATAGATTTTATCCCCTTGATTATGGGGGCCTCGCTGCTGCTGCTTATATATTTTGTCGGTTGGGTAATCCGTTTCAACCGTCTTGGGGATCCTTATCTTTGGACCATTGTGGCCATGCTGATAAGCCTTGGTCAAGCCATGCAGTATCGACTCTCACCGGTCAATGGCGTCAAACAGTTCAACTGGATTCTTATTGGTGTGTTAGTCTATCTTATGGTTTACGTCCTGTATGCAACGCTCCATGGACGCTTCAGGTCTGTCTTCTTCCACTACGGTCTGCTGATAGCTTTGTTCGCGATTACCCTGATCTTTGGCACAGAGATCAATGGAGCGAGAAACTGGCTGAAGCTTGGCGGTCATACATTTCAACCCTCCGAGCTCGGTAAAATCGTGTTTGTCTTTTTCATGGCTGCGTGTGTGACAACCCCTGAGCGCCTCAGAGTCAAATGGTCCGGCCGTGAGATTGATCCCAAATTTGTCATGATGGGTCTAGTCTACGTCCTCATGGGCTTCTTTGCGATTCAACGGGAGTTTGGGACTGCCATGCTGATTTTTGGCGTTTACCTGACCTTTATATATGTCTTTGAACGCGACATTCTCTTCACGGTCTATAATTTGGGGCTTGTTTCAGTGCTTGGATTTGTCGCTTTTAAAACGGTCAGCCATATTGAAGTTCGCGTTGATACCTGGCTTGACCCGTGGATCGATATAGGCGGAACAGGCTATCAGATTACACAGTCACTTTTTGCCATTGGATCAGGCGGCTTTTTCGGAAGCGGTTTGGGAATGGGGTATCCCAAATTCATTCCTGCAGTCAGAACAGATTTTATCTTCGCGGCCATCTGCGAAGAGCTGGGCATATTGGGCGGGATCGCCGTCATCATGCTGTTTTTTATCCTCTTGTACAGAGGCATGAAGCTTGCCCTCAGGATTGAAGACAGATACATGAAGGCGGTCGCCTTTGGACTGACCATGACAATAGGCTATCAGACGTTTATCATCATAGGCGGCGTCATAAAGCTGATCCCGCTGACGGGCATTACTTTGCCATTCTTGAGTTATGGAGGTTCATCCATGGTCTCGAGCTTTGCGACCTTGGGACTTCTGCAGGCGTTGTCCGGCCAAATACTGCGCAAGGAGGCGGCTCAACTTGAAACTGGATACAATCAATAGCCGAATCCTGCACAGTCTGGTTTTGGCGGGTGTGCTCTTTGGTCTTTTAATCACCTCTTTGACTTGGTTTGAGCTCAGAGGCAAAAATGACATCATGGGAAACGCTTTTAATAAACGTCTGATCGCAGAGGAAGAGGAGGTTCTGCGGGGCAGAATTGTAGACCGAAAGGGTGAAGTCCTTGCGGAAACCCTGCCTTCAGAAAATTCAAAGATCAGGAATTATCCGGAAAAAAGGCTTTATGCACATATCATTGGCTATAACTCTGCAGTGTATGGGAAAACATTGCTGGAAGCAAAGTATAATAGCGAACTTATTGGGAAGTCAAATCTTGAATTCTTTCAGCAAATCCAGAAGATGCTGTCGGAAGAAACCCCAAAAGGTTATGACTTGCGCCTGACCATCAGTCATGCACTTCAAGTTGTTGCAAGAGAACAGCTTGGAGACCGTCATGGCGCGGTTGTGGCGCTGGATCCCAAAACGGGAGAGATTTTGGCTATGGTCTCCACCCCGGATTTCAATCCCAATGCCTCAAAACTTGAAGAAAATTGGAAGACGTTAATTGAAAACGAAAACAGTCCGCTGCTGCCTAGAGCAACTATGGGACTTTATCCGCCCGGCTCCATCTTTAAGGTCATTACAGCCGCGGCGGCGATTGAAGCCGGCAAGGGGGATTATACGACCGAGGATCTGGGGACTACAGTCATTGACGGGATGACGTTCTCCAACGCCGGTGAAAAGGCCCATGGTGACGTTGATCTTCATAAGGCCCTGACTGTTTCAAGCAATGTCTATTTTGCTGAATTGTCTCAGAAGATTGGCGCTTCAGCCTTAATAGATAAGGCAAAAGACGCAGGGATCACCAAGTCTTTTGAGTTTGATTTGCCGCGGACAGACAGCCGGATTGGCGATAAAAGCATGGGCAAAACTGAGCTGGCCGCGACCGGCATAGGCCAGGGCAAGCTGTTGGTATCACCGCTGCAAATGGCCATGGTGGCCGCCGGTATTGCGAACAATGGCACGATTATGCAGCCTTATTTGGTCAAATCAGTAGAAAAAGAGGAAGGCAGCCTTTTAAGAACGACAGATGCGAAGAGCCTCTATGATATGGTCAGCGCTGAGACGGCCGCCGAACTTAAAGCTATGATGGTCAGCGTCGTCGAGGAAGGCACCGGAACAAGGGCTCAGATTTCCGGTGTTCAAGTGGCCGGCAAAACCGGCACTGCTCAAAACGAAAAAAGTACAGAGAGTGACAGCAAGGACCATGCATGGTTTATTGGCTTCGCGCCTGCAGAGGATCCACAAATTGCCGTGGCGGTTCTGCTGGAATACCGCGGTGAAGGCGGAGGTCGGGCAGCAGCCCCGGTGGCGGCAAAAGTGATGTCCGCCTGGCTGAAGCTGTCAGAGTCTGAGTAATTAACAGTTCTTGTAAACGCACCTTACCTTCTGTAGTTGAGTATTGGGGAGTGTGATTTCAGATGTCATGGATCGAGCAGCCGGATTATAAAGTGATTCTTTCAGAAGGCGCCTTGGAGCTAAGAAGATATCCATCACTGATCGTAGCGGAAGTTGTCAGAGGTCGAAGCGGTGATTTGAATTCCGGTTTTCAGGAAATATTCAATTACATTAGTGGCCAAAATCAGACAGAGCAGAAAATTTCTATGACTTCCCCCGTCATCAACCGCCAGGGAGATGACTATTTCACCACGGCTTTTGTAATGCCGTCACAGTACACACTGGAAACACTGCCAAAGCCCAAGGATCCAAATGTGAGCGTCAAAGAGCGGGTTGGAGGTACTTTCGCGGTGATCAGGTTTTCAGGAAGCTGGAGTGAAGAGAGATTCAAGTCGCATCAGAGGCAGCTTGAGGACTGGATCCGCCTTCACGGGTGGAAGATCCTCTCTGAATTGACTATAGCGAGATATAATCCGCCATTTACGCCGGCGTTTATGAGACGAAATGAAATCATGTATCAGGTTAGCGCTGAATAAACAGGTGCGTCTTCAACCTTCGATTGGGGTTGTATGGTTTGGCGTCAAACATCCTTTTCAAGATGCACGAGAGATCGTTATTTGTGAGATAATTAGGGTATCATTGGGTTGAACTGAGTTTGCGAGCTCCGAGTTTGCGGGGCCTTGTCAGTGTGCACTATAAACACTAAAACCTAATAACCTATTGCAAAGACCATGTATCAGTTTTAGCATTTATAGGGTGCAGAAGGTTTCACAGACCAATGGGTGGTCGAAGTAATTCGTCCGCCTGCATACAGCAAAGGAGTCCATTCTCGTTGGCGTTTATAAATGCGCTGAATCGGGGGGTGGACTTTGCTGTTTTTTTTGCGGAAATATTTTAGGCTTGAGACTCATAAAACGGAGGGGGTATTGAATGTTCATTCATGTCAAGTTCTCCGGCTATATAGCTGCAAGTCTTGGTTACAGAGAAAAGACCATTGAAACTGGGCCTTTGACTACGGTACAGGATCTTTTGTCGATGCTTGACTTGCCGGTCAGCCAAAGCTGGATCGCTGTCAGTATCGCTGGAAGACTCAGGGATAGACGCACCTTGCTGAAGGAGGGGGATGAGGTGCTGGTCTTGCCGCTTGGTGGTGGCGGCTAGACATAAAGCGGTAAAGATGAGTTGGCAGTCTATTGACCATCGGCCACAGTTATCAGTTTTGTGTCTTAAATTTAACCAAAATGAGACTTTATCCACAACTCAAGACCCTAGAAGGAGGTCGTGACAACGTGATTCCAGGTGTCGTAAAAGTATTGACAAACGCGAGGGCATGTCAGGGATGCCGTGCCTGTGAAGCTGTGTGCTCGCTGAAGCACTTCGGCGCCGTCAATCCCAAATCGACTGGCGTCAAGATCAAGGAAAGCAAAGAACCTGGCAAGTTTGCCCAAACCGTCTGTCAGCAGTGTATCGATATGCCGTGCGCGTCTGTTTGCCCGGTAGAAGCCATACAGCGAGATGGCTTTACAGGTGCCGTTGCGATCCTGGACACCTGCACCGGCTGTGGAGCGTGTGTCGAAGCCTGCCCAATCCATGCCATCCAAATGACGCAGGTCACGGGCGAAGTTCGGGCGTTTAAATGTGATCTTTGCGGTGGTATTCCCGAGTGTGTTTCAATTTGTCCGCGTCAGGCACTGAGCTGGTAGGAGGTGGAGAGCGTGAAAGGCTACAAAGATTGTGTTCTGCGCGTGGATCTGGCGTCAAAAAACATAACCAGAGAACCTTTAAATCAAGACTACATAAAGCAATATCTGGGTGGGGAAGGTTACGGAATCGCGCTGCTGTGGGATGAAATTCCTCATGGGGCAGATGCCTTCAGCCCGGAGAATATACTCAGTTTTAATACCGGGCCGCTTACTGGGACACCGACACCATCGGCCTCAAGAACTTCTGTTGTCTTTATGTCACCGCTGACTCATACTATAGGCGCGGCGAACATGGGCAGCCATTTTGGGGCGGAACTCAAGTTCGCGGGCTATGACAGCATTGTGTTCACCGGTCAGTCCAATACGCCGGTCTATTTAGTCATAGACAATGACACAGTGGAGCTCCGCCCGGCGGACCACCTCTGGGGACTTGATACGAGACAGACGACCGAAAAGCTCAAGGAAGCCCTGGGCGAGTCGTTCAAGATCAGCTGCATAGGTCAGGCAGGGGAAATGCTGTCTAAGCTGGCCTGCATTTTCAGCGACGACTGCTTCGCCGGCCGCGGCGGTGCCGGCGCGGTCATGGGTCACAAGCGCCTGAAAGCGGTCGCAGTGCGGGGAACTGGCTCCGTGGAGGTCGCGGACAAGGACGCTTTTCTGGAATTCAACAAAACGGCGATTCAGGAGCTGCGCTCAGAAGTCTATACCTGGGGACCGGTCCATGGCTATGGCACACCTGCGTGGCTGGGCGGCGTCAACGAGTATGGTCTGATGCCGACCCGGAATTTCCGCTCCAACGTTTTCGAAGACATGGAGCCGCTGATGCCGCATAATCTGTGGAATGACACCGGGCGGTTCACTGTACGGCGGAGAGCGTGCTACGCCTGCCAGCTGGGGTGCCACAAGTATGTGACTATGGGCGACGTCGAAGTGGGCGAGCTCGAGTATGAGACTATCGCCGCTTTTGGACCGCGCTGCGGCGTCAGCGATTACCCGTCCATTGCCATGGCGAATTATTATGCGACCCTTTATGGCATAGATACCATTTCGGCGGGGGCAACGGTTTCAGCCGCCATGGAGCTCTTTGAAGAGGGCCTGATTGGGCTTAAGGAGACGGATGGCCTGGATCTTAAGTTTGGAAATGGCGAAGCTATGGCCGAGCTTGTGAGGCGCATGGGTCTCAGGGAAGGCGTCAGCGGAGATTTGTTTGCAGATGGTTCCTGGCACGCCGCCAAGCGCATCGGCCAAGAAGCTGAAAAATTTGCCATGACGGTCAAGGGCATGGAAATTTCAGCGACAGATCCAAGGGGCTCCTCATCCATGAGCATTGCCTTTGGAACCTCCGAACGCGGTGCGTGCCATATGAGGCCATATGCCGCCACCATAGACGGCTTTGGCTACCTTTTCCCAGACCTTGACATCAACGAGCCGAAGAATCCATTCGACGACAATGAATCCAAAGTCTGGCTCAAAGCAGTCAAAGAATACTTCGTGGTGACAAATTTGATTGGCATTTGCGATTTCAACGTCATCAACACGGAGATGCACCCGACGACCCTGGCGGCCCTCTATTCAGCAGTGACGGGCATTGAAACCGACAAGCTGGAGCTCCTGAGAAAAGCAGAGCGCGTCATAGCCCTGGAACGTGCCCTCAATTTCAAACGCGGATTCAGGCGTACGGATGACCGACTTCCAAAACGCTTCATGCATGAACCGGCGCAGTCCGGCCCTCCTGCTGGACGCGTAGTGGATATGGAGACCGCACTGGACCGTTATTACGAGGCCTGCGGCTACGATCGCGAGAAAGCCGTGCCTACCAAAGAAACCTTTGAAAAGCTGGGGATGGGAGACGTTTATAGAAAGTTGAAGCCATAGAAGTTTGAAAGCTTGAAATTGAAAACTGGGTGTCTGACACCCAGTTTCAATGAAAGAGGAAACCGGGTGTCAGACACCCGGTTTCACACCGACTTTCCGAGTTGATTCACCGGAGGTGAATACCAGATGATCCAAGATGTATTGGAGCGTGTTAAAGCTGCAGAAACCCTGGCTGATGGTCGGCTTTCCGAAGCGAGGACCGAAGCGGAAGCCATACTGAAAGCCGCAAAGCTGAAAGCAGAAGCTATGGTTAAAGACGTTTCGGTCCAGCATGTCAAGCTTCGGACTGACGCATGTCTAAAAGCTGAAGAGGAGGCAGAGCAACTGTCTGGTCCTGTTCTTGAAGCCGCGCGTCACCAGTCGGAGGAGATTCGAAGGTCACTTCAGGATCGCGTCGAAGCAGCTGCAGAGTGGGCAGCTGAAAGGATCGTGAGATAGATGGCTATAGTTCCAATGAAAAAGGTGACCGTCGCAGCACTTCAGTCTGAGCTTCAAGCCTTGATGTCAGCGCTTCAGCAGTTTTCGGGCATCGAAGTGACAAAGCTTGAACCTCAAGTGCTTGAATCTCTTCAAAATCTTGATCCGTCCTCGCTGAAACACGGTTATGAGGAATCCCTTCGACAACTCAGGTTTTGCATGCAGCATTTGGAGCCTTATGAAGCCGCAAAAGGAAAACTGCGCATGCTTAAGGAAGGGCGGCCTATTCTAAAGCAATCCCACTATTATGATCGCTGTCAGGATAAATGGTGGATCCCCCTCTATAACACAATCAAGAAATGGGATGATGAGGACAGAAAGCTTCAATCCCAAAAGACAGCTCTTGAAGCTGAAGTTTCGGCGCTGCAGCCCGTAAAAGGGATTGAATTTTCTGGGGAAATGCTGAGTTCATTCCATTACGCAGCGGCAGAGCTTGGCATCCTGCATAAGGATCAGTTGGGAATGCTTGAGTCTTTTATGGCACAGACATTGCCTGAGGCCCATTTCGAAAAGCTGGGTATTGAAAAGGATGGCATTCTCGTGCTGCTCCTGACGCACACCAAAGACGAAGTGGCGCTTCAGACATTCCTGCATACCCTCAGGTACAGCAGAGTCCAGCTTGAAGTCGAAACAGCGCCAGCACAAAAAATACCGGAGATCCGCGAAGCCCTGATTCAGCTGGATCAACTTCGAAGCAATCTGGCCTCACAGATTGAGCAGCATGCAGGCGCGCTGGAAGAGCTCAGAGCGGCATCTGACATGATCTCTTCTGAAATTAAGAAGTGCGATGCCACGGCGCTGCTGGGTTCGACGCGGTCGGCATTCTTGCTGGAAGGCTGGGTGCCAGTACCGCTTTTTTCTGATTTTGAAAAGATTGTCATGGACACTTGTGGCGGCGCAGCGGCCTTGACGAGTCGGGATCCCAATGAGGAGGATCACGTCCCGGTTCTATTAAAGAACAACGCCTTCGCTGAAGCGTTCGAGCCGGTAACAGCCATGTACAGCCTGCCGTCCTACTTCGAAACTGACCCTACACCGGTGTACGCACCGTTTATGCTCGTGTTTTTCGGGATGATGCTCTCGGACGCGGCATATGGAATTGTGATGAGCAGCCTCTCTTTATGGGCGCTGAAAGCATTGAATCTCGACCTTAAGCAGCGCAAATTTGCGAAGCTGTTTTTATGGCTGGGATTGTCGACTGCGTTTTTTGGCGTTCTCTACGGCAGTTATTTTGGCGATTTGTTCTCCGCTCAAATCACACCGGTTTGGCTGGATCCATCATCGAATCCAATGTCTGTCTTGTATGTCGCTATTGGGATGGGTGTGATCCACATTTATGTGGGTTTGGGCATAAAAGCTTGGAACTTGATCCGAAACGGCAAAATTATGGATGCGGTTTACGACTCTGGTCTTTGGGTTGTGACACTTTCCGGGATTATAATGATGTTGCTGGGAATTGAGACTATCGGCAAAATTATTGCAATCCTTGGCGCAGTTGGTCTGGTGCTGACTCAGGGCAGGGATAAAAAAGGGATAGTGCCCAGACTGGCCAGTGGACTTTTTGGCTTGTACGGGATCACCGGATATCTTGGCGACGTCTTGTCCTATTCCCGCCTGTTAGCGCTTGGCCTTGCGACAGGTTTGATCGGTTCAGCCTTCAACCTGATGGTTCGACTGATTGGTTTTGGTCCTTTGACCTTTGTGTTTGCAGTTCTGATTTTTTTAGGCGGGCACACGTTCAATCTGCTCATCAATATTCTGGGCGCCTATGTCCATGCTGTGCGACTGCAGTACCTTGAATTTTTTGGAAAATTTTACACCGGTGGCGGCCGCGCGTTCGCGCCTTTTGCAACAGAGTCGAAATATTGCCAATTTGTTAAATAGGAGGGTGGATTGAGTGGAATTCATGGAGTTCTTTTCAAACTATGGCGGTCTGGTAATGTCACTTTTAGGTGCGGCAGTGGCGACTGCCCTGCCGGGGATAGGCTCAGCGAAAGGTGTAGGGTTGGTTGGACAGGCGGCTTCCGGTCTGATTACCGAAGAGCCTGAGAAGTTTGGCCAATCCCTGATTCTGCAGGTTATTCCAGGCACACAAGGGTTTTACGGTTTTGTCACTTCGTTGATTATTTTAAATAAAATTGGCATTTTGGGCGGAGAGACAATGATGGTGTCCCTTCAAGCGGGCTTCTACATTTTCATGGCAGCGCTTCCAATCGCCATTGCCGGCTGGGGCTCTGCGATTTCTCAAGGGAAAACCGCGGCAGCGGGGGTTGCGATCCTTGCTAAAAAACCTGAGCATATGTTCAAGGCAGTTCTTTTCGCAGCCATGGTTGAAACTTACGCGGTTATTGCGCTGGTCACCTCCATCATCATGATCACCGGCATTACACTATAGGGGAGGCTTGACCATGAACGGCCTGGAACGTCTGATTCAAAGAATTGAAGCGGAAGCCAAAGACCAGGCTGCGAAAACTATTGAGGCTGCAAAAATGGAAGCCTCAAGCATTCTGGAGTCGGCGGAAATCGAAGCTGAAGATAAGAAAAGGCAACTTATGAGCCAACTGGAAGTCGAAGTGAAGGGCATTCGTGATCGAAAGGTTTCAAGGGCGGCATTGACAGCCAGGGATGAAGTGCTGGCTGCGAAACGGGAAGCGCTCGAAACCGTTTACACCCGCATGATCGGAATTATGGAAGCGTTAGAAGGTGAGGCGCTGTTTGAGTTTTTGCTTCGCCGGTTTCAAGCTGTCATCAAAAACGGGGATGTGGTGATCGCCTTAAACGATCAAACTGCCCGACAGCTTCCAATGGATTATTTAGACCGCCTTCTCGAGGCTTACCAAAAAGAAGGCGTGACACTTAAGCTTGAGGAACAGCGGCGGCAGCAGCTTTCGAATGGATTTCAGCTGATTCAGGGCGGTGTGGTTTATGATTTCACCTACCCGGCGCTCGTGGCCGAGGTGCGTGAGTCTGTTGAACCTCAACTGGCGCAGCAGCTTTTTAAGGGCGTGTGAGAGATGGAAAGGCTTGAGTTTGCACAAGCGGTCGCGAGGATCCGGGTGCTCGAAAAACGATTGCTGGACAAGTCGAATTATGAGCAGCTGATTGGTCTGAACTCAGAAAAGGAATGGGTACGCTGGCTGCAGGACAGAAATTATTCGTCTTTGCTCGCGGCCATTGACCAAGGCAGCGATCCCGAGAAGACGCTTAACCTGATTCTGGCTTCAGAGTACGAGTTGGTAAAATCAATATCACCTGAGCCCCAAATTACCACACTCCTCGGTTTGAAATATGACTATCACAATCTGATGGTCCTCATTAAGTCGAAATTGGGGGGAGAGGAGCGCGCGGATCTTTGCGTTCAGGCAGGCAACCTGCCGCCTTCTGTATTGCAGAGGGATTTGGAGCGCGGCGCGCTGAGGGATTGGCCCGAACAGCTGAGCCTGACCGCGGTTGAAGCTTTAAAGCAGTTTGAGCTGAACCGGGATCCACTTGAGATGGATTGGATTATTACCAGGTCGCAGCTGAGTCATATGTTGTCCGAAGTCGAGAGCTACAATAGTGACCTCATCAAAGACTGGGTCCTGCAGAAGATTGACCTGTACCATCTGACGGTGCTGCTTGGCGGCCAGAGACGGGGAGATCCGGAAGCTGATATGGATGGGCGGTTCGTGCCGGGTGGCCGACTGGACAAGGCGTGGCTTCACCGCATGTACCGTGAGCCCATTGAAAGCCTGATCAAAAAATTGGCACATACGGACTTTGGCGCCCTCCTTAAGGTTTGTTCCAATACTTTAGCCGATGGTGATCTTTCCACCTGCCTCGCAGATCAGAGTGAAAAGCTGACACTGGCCAAGCTTCAGGCTGCCAGCCGAATCAGTTTTGGACCAGAACCGCTTTTTTCATACCTGCTGAACAAAGAAGCGGAACTACGGAATCTGAGAATGATTTTACTGGGCTTTCAGGTTGGTTCTTCCGCGGACGAAATAATGGAAAGGTTGAGGATGCCGAATGCTTAAACTGGGCGTCATAGGAGACTATAACACCGTGCTGACCTTCAAAACCGCCGGGATCCACGGGGTTTGCCCCAAAGGACGTGAGGAAGCGCGTCGTGCGCTGGCAGACATGTCTGATGGAAGTTATGCGGTCGTGTTTGTGACGGAGAATTTCGCCGGCGACCTGGAGGACTTATTGGCAGCGGGTCAAAGCAAATCGATTCCGGCCATCATTTTAATTCCGGGTCAAAACGGCAGTCAGCATTTAGGACTTCAGCGCATTAAAGATAATATGGAAAAAGCGGTCGGCGTTAACTTATTGTGAGTAAACGACTCCTGTTCTGACTGAAAGGCAGGTTGATAGAATTGGAAACAGGTCGAATCCTAAAAATTTCAGGCCCTCTGGTCGTAGCGGAAAATATGGCACACGCCAGTCTGTCAGACGTTGTCCGCGTTGGCGATAAGCGGCTGATTGGTGAAATTATTGAAATGAGGGGCGATAAAGCGTCGATCCAGGTCTATGAGGAGACGACAGGTCTGGGTCCGGGAGAACCTGTCGAAACGACAGGCGAAGCTCTGAGCGTTGAGCTTGGGCCAGGTTTGATCGCTTCTATTTACGATGGGATTCAGAGGCCGCTGACGCGAATCCAGGCTCAGAGCGGGGATTTTATAGAACGCGGCGTTGAAGCGCCGGCGCTGGACCGAAGCAAGCGCTGGAGTTTTGCCGCGTCCAAAAGCCCGGGGGAACGGGTTCAAAGCGGGGACATCCTGGGAGAGGTCGTAGAATCCGCTTTGGTGACCCATAAAATCATGGTACCGCCTGGTGTGCAGGGGGAACTGAAAAGCCTGAGCTCGGGAGAGTTTACGGTTGAGGAAACCATCGGCACAATAATGACAGAGGGCGGAGACCGAGAGATCTGCATGATGCAGAAATGGCCGGTCAGACTAGGGCGGCCTTTCGCGAACAAGCTCAGTCCCAGTGAGCCAATGATTACCGGTCAGCGCGTCATTGATACCTTTTTTACTGTTGCCAAGGGTGGTACGGCCTGTGTTCCGGGACCGTTTGGAAGCGGAAAGACGGTGGTGCAGCATCAACTTGCGAAGTGGGCGGATGTGGACATTGTCGTCTATGTAGGGTGCGGCGAGCGCGGCAACGAAATGACGGACGTGCTGAATGAACTGCCTGAACTGAAGGATCCTCGGACGGGTGAGTCGCTGATGCTCAGAACGGTATTGATCGCGAACACCTCAAACATGCCGGTGGCGGCGCGTGAAGCTTCAATGTACACGGGCATGGCAATTGCGGAATATTTCAGGGATATGGGCTATACTGTAGCGCTGATGGCGGATTCGACTTCCAGGTGGGCTGAAGCACTGCGGGAAATGTCCGGACGCCTGGAAGAAATGCCGGGGGAAGAGGGTTATCCGGCCTATTTGGGTTCAAGACTCGCAGACTTCTACGAACGGGCCGGCAAGGTCGTTTGTCTTGGCTCGGACCAGAGGCAGGCGTCTCTGACCGCTATTGGCGCGGTGTCACCGCCGGGTGGCGACTTGTCTGAGCCTGTGACGCAAGCGACGCTTCGCATGGTCAAGGTCTTTTGGGGCCTGGATGCGCAGCTCGCTTACAGCAGGCACTTCCCGGCGATCAACTGGCTGACTTCCTATTCGCTGTACCTGGAAAAAACCAGCGCATGGACTGAGGCGAATATACATCCTGAATTCATTCACCTTCGCAAAGAAGCTATGGCTTTGCTGCAAGAGGAAGCGGAGCTTATGGAGATCGTCAGGCTGGTGGGTTATGACGCGCTGTCCGAGCCGGATCAGCTGAAAATGGAAGCGGCGAGATCGCTGCGCGAGGATTTTCTGCAGCAGAACGCATTTCACGACATTGACTCCTATGCGTCGCTTCAGAAGCAGTTCAAGATGCTGTCCCTGGTCCTCAATTTCGCCAAGCGGGCTAATCAGGCACTGAATGAAGGCGCAGCCCTAAAGTCGATTCTGAAGCTTGCCGTCAGAGAACGGATCTCGAGATCCAAATATCTCAGCGAAGGGCAGCTTGAAGAATTCGAATCGATTGAGGCGCAGATGATATCTGAAATGGACAACGTCACCTTGAAAGGTGGTGAGGCAAGTGATTAAAGCTTATCATACCGTTCGTGAGATCGTTGGACCTCTGATGGTGGTCGACGGCGTTGAGGGCGTTAAATATGATGAACTCGTCGAAATTGAAACTCAAACCGGCAGTATTCGAAGGGGAAAAGTACTCGAAATCAGCGGAGACAAAGCGGTTGTCCAGTTGTTTGAAAGCTCAGCGGGGATCAATCTGAAGCAGACGAGTGCACGCTTTCTGGGAAAACCGTTGGAGCTTGGCCTGTCTGAAGAAATGCTGGGCAGGGTATTTGATGGAATTGGCAGAATCAAAGACGGGGGTCCAAAGCTGATCGCGGAGCGTTACGCAGATATCAATGGCCTTCCCATTAATCCGGTAGCCCGGGATTACCCTTCTGAATTTATCCAAACCGGGATCTCCGCCATTGACGGACTGAATACCCTGGTAAGAGGCCAGAAGCTGCCGGTTTTTTCAGGTTCAGGCTTGCCGCATGCTGAGCTCGCAGCTCAAATTGCCAGACAATCCAAGGTGCTCGGCTCCGATTCCAAATTTGCGGTGGTGTTCGCGGCCATTGGCATTACTTTCGAAGAGGCGCAGTTCTTTCTGGATGACTTTACAAAAACCGGTGCCATTGACCGCGCTGTCCTGTTTATGAACCTTGCGGATGAGCCGGCTGTGGAACGGATTTCAACGCCAAGGATGGCGCTGACAGCAGCGGAATTTTTAGCCTACGAGAAGGAAATGCATGTGCTCGTCATCCTGACGGATATGACGAATTACTGTGAAGCGCTCAGAGAAGTCTCCGCGGCGCGAAAAGAAATCCCGGGGCGCAGAGGCTATCCCGGCTATCTCTATACAGACCTCGCGAATCTCTATGAGCGCGCGGGCCGGATCAAGGGAAGAGCTGGTTCTATCACTCAAATTCCTATCCTCAGTATGCCTGAGGATGACATAACGCACCCCATTCCTGACCTGACGGGTTATATTACGGAGGGACAGATCATTTTAAGTCGTGAGCTGCACAGAAAAAATATCATTCCGCCTATCAACGTGCTGCCGTCCTTGTCCAGACTGAAGGACAAGGGAATCGGAAAAGAGAAGACCAGGGAAGATCACGCGGATACTATGAACCAATTGTTTTCAGCATACGCCCGTGGACGTCAGGCCAAAGAACTGGCTCAAATTCTCGGAGAATCCGCGCTGTCAGAGTTGGATCAGCAGTTCGCGCGGTTTGCAGATGCCTTTGAGAAAAATTATGTCTCGCAAGGTTACACCGTCAACCGGGCCATCACAGAAACACTCGAAATTGGATGGACGCTTCTGAAGATGCTGCCTCGTCATGAGTTGAAGCGGATCAGAGATGCCTATCTCGATGAGTATTATCCGCAGTCTCGGGATCTGAATGCTTCAGAGTCTGAGAGCGGTGAAACCTCATGACGCGACTCAATGTGAATCCCACCAGAATGGAGCTGACGAACCTCAAGCGTCGAAGAACTACCGCTGTTCGCGGTCACAAGCTCCTTAAGGACAAGCAGGATGAGCTGATGCGGCACTTTATCGAAATGATTCGCGAAAATCACGACGTCAGACAGCAGGTTGAAGTTGAACTTTCCAGGGTATATAAATCCATGGCGGCAGCCAGAGGCGATTTGTCATCGACCTTTGTCGAAGGTGCTTTAATGCTGCCGGTTAAAACCCCTGAAGTGGACTTGAAACTGCATAATATCATGAGTGTCAAGCTTCCGGTCTACAGGGTTCTGACGTCCGGGTCCCAAAATCCGAAAATTGGATCCGGATCCAGCAGGATGCCTTCTCCGGCTGTCGAGCGCACGGCGGCTCAGTTTGATGCGCTGTTGCCAAAACTGGTTCATCTCGCTGAAATTGAAAAGTCCTGTCAATTGATGGCAGATGAGATCGAAAAGACGCGAAGACGTGTAAACGCCCTTGAATATACGACGATCCCGCAGCTTAACGAGACCATCCGCTATATTAAGATGAAACTGGACGAGAATGAACGCAGCAGCAATATCAGACTGATGAAGGTCAAAAGCAGACTGGTTGAAAAAGAGGAGGCGTAGATCTCGTATGAAAGACATAATCGTTTACACAACTAAAACATGACCTCATTGCAAAACAGCGAAAGAGTTTCTTTCGAAGAAGGGTTATCCTTATACTGAAAAAGATGTCAATGAGGATCTGGTTGCCCAGTCTGAATTCAGGAAGCTGGGACTTAGAGGTGTCCCGGCATTCAAAATTGGCGAAGATGTGGTGGTGGGACTGGACACCCAAAAAATCGAAGCACTGGTGGACTTTCAAATCCAGCGGTGCCCTAACTGCGGGATAAAAATCAGAGTTCCCAAAAATAAGGGAAAACTCAAAATAACGTGTCAAAGCTGTCAGACTCAGTTTTTTGTTGAGACTTGATGAAGTCACTGAGACACAACTATAAAAACGTACTTCTGAGGGGACAACCTTTATGGAGTGCGTTTTTTGGTCCTCTTTGTGGTAAGATAATCTTGGTACCCGTTACAGGGTGCAATCAACTCTCTTTTTGAAAGGGTGGTCGCCCGTGGTCGAAATGATTGTAAAGGCATTGCTTGAACGTATGCGAATGATGATGAATCCGAAATATGACAAAACTCTGTCGCTCCTCGACATGGTGTATCTGGAGAAAGCGTTGAACGCGCCTGTGTTTGAGGCGCGCATGAGTCACTTGATCCGCCAGAAATCCTACGGCGCCGTGGCTGTGTACAATCTGATGAAGCCGCTGCTCGAACGCCTGGCAGGGGACGAGTGGGTTGAGGATATGCTCGCCTACTGTCATGATTTCAGCATCAATCTGTCCTTTCCGGGAACGGTTGAACGCAGTGAGACCCCCAAACTCAATGCCGTAGCCAGAATTTATCTTATGGCGCTGAAGATTTTGTCTGAAGAGCAGAAGGACTCCAGGGACGGTACATGGGAATCCAAGTATGCCATTCGCTTTTTGACTGAAAAGGAGATTTTGGGGCTTGAGGATCCATCGGAATACCTGCGGTTCAAAAAATACTATGAGGACGACTTCGTCTATGAAATGATGAAGCTGAACCAGGCGCTCACGGGATATACTACGCTGGATCACGTCTGTGGCGTGCACCATCTGGCGGTGAAAATTGCGCGCCAGCTCAAGTATGCCCAGGTGCCCATTGATCTTGGCAGGGTGTCGGGTGCGGCCGCCGGCCATGATGTGGGCAAATACGGATGCCACGGAGACGAAATAAAGCGCGTTGCCTATTATCACTACTATTACACCGGCAAGTGGTTTGAGGAGCGGGGCATCACTTATATTCGAAACGTCGCCATCAACCACTCCACCTGGGATCTCGAGGTTGAAAATCTCTCGCTGGAATCCTTGGTCCTGATCTATTGTGATTTCAGAGTCAAGTCGGATGACGACAACAACATGCGCTTCTATACCCTCCAGGACTCCTTCCGGGTTATCCTGGACAAGCTGGACAACGTGGACGAAGCCAAGGAAAACCGTTACAGAAGAGTGTACAGCAAGCTTCTCGATTTCGAGGATTATATGCATCACCTTGGGGTCTGCACAGATCCGGATGTTGCGGACGATTTCAGTGCGCCATATAGGCGAAAACGTGTCCATTATTCGTTGATTCACGGGGACGCGCTGGTAACCCATGCGAAATTCACCTCCATTGAACACAACATTCTCCTGATGCACAGTCTCAGGGATGAAACGACCTTGAACCGTATGCTGGAAAGTGCCCGGGGACTTGAAAACGCCAACGATCTGAGAGGGTACATCGATATCCTGGAGGATTACAACACCTATCTGACCATTAAGCAAAAGCAGATCGTCATCAACTTCCTTTACAGCAAGCTCATTTCTTCGGAAGAGGATGTGCGCAAGCAGTGCGCGTTCCTGATGGGCGTTCTGATCGCCAATCTGGATGAAGCGATCCGCAAAGAGCTGCCGCCGAGCGCGGTCGTGGAGAGCCACGAAGAGGAAAGCGTGGACATGTTCAGGCGCTACCTGTACAGGATGCTGGAGCCGGAGCAAAAAATTATTGGAAAGCATAGAGGATGGATTGCCTACAGTATTCAAAACATGCTGCGCAGTTATTTCACAGCTCAAACAGATCTTGAGAAGCGCCGTGCCAGCATCCGGATTCTGTTTGAGGTCTACGAGCACTTCGCGGGAGATGCGGATAAACGTCAGTACATGCTGAACTCTTTCCGGGCCCTGCCTGTAGAAAGCATGGAAGATACCAGTACTCACCTGATGAGAGAAGTTATTGCGGATGCCCTGAGATCGGATAATTTGATCTTGAGGATCAACGCCATGAACGTATTGTCGGATCTGTTCCAAAATCCGGAGCTTGTGCCGGACAGAGCATTCTTGATAGACAGCCTGAATGCCATGGAAGAAGACGATATGCACATCGCTGAACGCTATGCGAGGGTGAGGATCCTTGAGACCATCGGCCAAGGAAACCGCCTTGAATTCATTCACCGCATTTTCCGGGAAGGCGGCGGTGAGATTTCGGACGTCTTCCTCAGCAACCTGAAAACGGCAACCCATGACATCATCAAGAAGTACCAGATTCACATGCTCCTGGATTACGCCACTCAGATCAAGCATTCGGAGGCATTTTACACAGCCATGCACTTCAGCAACCTCCTGAAGGTCAGTGCTTTTGAGTCTGTGCGAAACACGGCCGGAGCCGGGTTGATCCGCCTGATTGACGAACTGACCTTTGAGCAGCGCAATGACATTGTTATCGAGCTGCTCAGGGCTCTTGAAATGGAGAGCTACCAGTTTACCAGGTACATTCCGGAATATTTGGGCAAGATCATTCTCAGTGTCAAACCGAAGGAACTGGACGAAATTCTGGATGACTTTAAGGACAAAATGAAGCGGTCCAATGCGCAGATTGGCATGCTGATCGCCAAGACGGTCGGGGTCATGATCCGCAATTATGGCTTGTACAAGGTGGTCAACGGTGAAGAGGACGAGATTTACAGGGAGCGGCTTTATACTATGCTGGGCATCCTGCTGAATGGTCTGGTCAGCTATATTCCGAGTGTCACAGAGGCTTCTATAAGCGTCATAGGCAAGGATATCTTCGGCGATCGCGCTATGCCGTCTGAGGACAAGCTGCTGCTTTTCAAGATGGCCATCAAGAAAATTCTGACGCTCCATCACAATACGGACGAAACCAAAGAGTTGATTTTCCTCAACAATTCTTCGGGACTCAAGCACATCTACCACTTTATTTCGGATTACCAGCACAACCGGGGGAAAATCGAGATTCCGGTTAAGGATCGCGTGGCGTTTTTCCCGGGTTCCTTCGATCCGTTTTCGCTGAGTCACAAGCAGATTGCCCGGGACATCAGGAATCTGGGTTTTGAGGTTTATCTGGCCGTCGACGAATTTTCCTGGTCCAAGCGCACCCAGCCAAATCTGATTCGCCGTGAAATCATCAAGATGTCCGTGGCGGATGAACTCGAGATCTATACCTTCCCAAGAGACCATGCCATCAACATTGCCTACCCGCCGGACCTGGACTTCATTCGAAATGTGTTCGCCCCGTCGGAGGTCTATATTGTCGTGGGCAGCGACGTCATCCATAACGCTTCGGCATATCGAATCGGGCAGGCGAAAGCGGCCATCACGTCTTTTCCGCACATTGTGTTCGACCGCCGGATAGATGGCGGCGAACTTGAGGATGAAGTCTTGAAAGACAAGATGGCAGCGCTTCCGGAGAACAGCATTGTGCTGTCCTTGCCGCCTCAGTATGAGTTGATCAGTTCAACGCAGATCCGGAATTATATCGATGACAACAGAGATATCTCCGAGCTGGTGGATCCCCTCGCGCACCGCTATATTTACGAAAAGGGCCTCTATCAGCGGGAGCCGCAGTTTAAGGAAACCATGACCACAAAATCGCTCAACGTCGAAATTGTCACGGATCCGGACGAGACGCTGCTGCGCTGCCTGGCAGAATACGTTGGGCAGGAGCCGGAGCAGTTCGTGGAAAAAATCAGGGAAGCGTCAAAACTGACGGATTTCAGGATGCTGATTGTCCGGGGCATGGAGAGCGACGTTCCGCTGGTGGGCTTTTCGTGCTTCCATTGGCTGAGATCTGCGAACATTTACAAGGAGTTCAGCAGTGAAATGCTGATGAATACCATTCGTGACGAGTGCATGGGACGGATTATAGTCATTGATGGCATCTACGCCACAGAAAACCGGATGCACCGTAATCCCAAACAGATGCTGCTGACGGAGACACTGGCATTTTGTCTCGCCAAGGACTATACAAATGCACTTTTCAGAGATGTGGTCACCGGCCGGATTGACCCGGATATGGTTGAGATTCTTGAACTCCAGGGCTTTTTGCCTATGGAAAGCGACAGCCCAAGTGAGATCGTTTACGCCGTCAACATGTCGTCACCATGCACTCTGAACCTGGACATCAAATCCTTGATCAAGGACCCTTACAAAAACTCCGAACGCGTCACATCTGCCATCCTGAGAGCCAGAAAGCGCCTTCAGCGCGCCATGACCAGGCTGTATCCGGGACATCTCGTCCTCAGCTTCGACCGGTCAATGATCTATGAAAGTCTGATCAAGAAGATTTGTGATGAGAACCAAGTGCCTACTACGCCGATGGTTCCGAGACAGCTGGGTGAGTATATGTGCGTCCCTTTCGGCGATATTTTGAAGCGCTGGATCATGCCGAATACAGTCACCAAGGCCATTCACGTTGAAAAATATTTCAATTTTTCATTGGAAAATTACAAAATCGAAGCCTATCCTTATTATCTGGATTTGGACAATCAGACCAACATGCTGAAATCCTTCAACAGACCGGTCATGATGGTGGACGACATCCTGGATAAAGGGTACCGCATTAAGGAAATTGAGCCGGTCATGAGACGCCATGACGTCAAGATCCAGAAGATTTTTGTCGGCGTGCTGTCAGGAAGAGGCAAGGCTTTGATGGAATCCAAAAACATTGACATTGAGACCGCCTACTTTATACCGAGGATCCGCGTCTGGTTCAATGAAGGTAAAATGTATCCCTTCATAGGCGGCGACGCAGTCTGGAAGTCGGACGCGCCGGAACGCAACATGATCCCGTCCGTCAATCTGATTCTGCCTTACGCGTCGCCAAGCTTTATCAAAGGGGCGAGTGTCACCAGCATCTATCAGCTTTCGGAGACCTCCATTGAAAACAGCAGGGAAATATTGATGGCCATAGAGGAAGAATACCAAAGGGAGAACGACCGCTTACTGACGTTCTCCAGACTGGGTGAAGTCTTTGTCTATCCGAGATTCCCGGACAAAGGCGAGGACATCCGCTATGATGTGAACCGGAAAGTCAGTGAATATTTGGATCTCGAACTCGAGAATCTGAGAAAACTTAAAAAAATGCTGGTGGTGGATAAAACTTGAGAATATACCGTTATGAAGACTGTCTGATTTTAAGTGAGCAGAGCATCAAATCCCTGGAAAAGAACAGAATTTTCCCCGAACCGGATGATGATTTTGGCGATATTCATTCCTTATACTACGCGATCCGGACAGGCACCCATTCAAAAGTACTGACGCGTTTTGTGGATGACAGTGACGCTATGGAGGACAAGGAAACACTGAGATATCTGGTGGATCATAAACGCGGCAGGAGTATTGTTTCAGAGCTCGAGCGATATCTGCCCGTTCACCTCATTCAAGCTTTAAGATCGTTGAAGGCCTTTTTCATCAACATAGACTCGCCCCGTTGGATGGAGGCGCTCGGCAGCGCGCCCCTCTCAAGACCGGCTAAAATCAATATCATGGGCCTTGGTGATGTAGGCAGCACCCTTGCCGTAGGACTCTTGCTGCAAGGTGAGAATAGTGTTGCGGAAATTGGGCTGTATGACCTTGACGAAAAACGCATTGAGCGCTGGGTCATTGAGCTCGGTCAGATCGCTCGAGGCTCCGGCGATAATTTTCCAAAGGTTCGGGGACTGAAGCATGATGAACTCATGGACTGCGACGTCTTTGCCTTTACGGCCACGGCAGGCATTCCGCCGCTCAGTGTCACCACCGGAGATGTTAGAATTATCCAGTACGAAGGAAACTCAAAAATAGTGGATGAATATGCGCTCTTGGCCCGCAGCAAAGGCTTCAAAGGCTTGTTCGCCGTGGTGTCTGATCCTGTTGACCTCCTATCCCGACGCGCTTATGATTCCTCCAACCGCAATGAGTACGGTGCTTTTGACAATAAAGGCTTGCTGCCGGAACAGGTTATGGGTTTTGGCCTTGGGGTCATGTATGGGCGTGCCCGATACTTCGCCAGAGAAATGGACTTCAATTTTGAGCATGGAAGGGCGTATGGTCCTCACGGAAAAGGTCTGGTGATTGCCAATGATTCTTTGAGAGGACAATATGATCCAAAAATTTCTGAAAAGCTGACGCATATGACGGTAGAAGCGAATCTAAGGATCCGTGAACTCGGGTATAAACCCTACATCGCGCCAGCGCTGGCGTCCGGTGCTTTGTCGATTCTGGATGCTCTGGAAGGCCGTTGGCATTATAGCTGTGTCAGCATTGGCGGCGTTTATTTTGGCTGCCGCAACAGAGTGACGCCCTATGGCCTCGAAGTAGAGCGGAAAATGATGGACCCTAAATTAGTGCGGCGCATAACTGATGCTTATGAGGAGCTGGAAAATCAATGGAGATTCTTACAGTCATCAGCCCTGGTCTAAAAACAGAAAAGCTGCGCCGAATGATTTCGGATGTTGTGGCTGGCACGGGTTACGACCTTGAGCTCGTGACTTACAGGGAAGATTGGCCTGTGGATTACAGAGGAAAAAAGCTCCTGTTCGCGGTTGAGCTGGATGATGTAGGCAGTGATTTTGAATTTATGGCTTACCTTAAGGTACTTGCGGCGTCTTCACCAAACTTTGAAGGCGCCCATGCGGCTTTGATTCTGAATGCCTCTTCGGAGCTTTTCAGCAAGACTTTTGCAAAACTGGCAATCTTCAATCTCAACAGTCTGGGACTTGGATTTATTGGAAAGCCACTGGTCGAAGCGCTTCCGGACGACATCAACCTGAAAACCTGGCAGAGGCATCTTCCTGGGACGCGCCCGGAGATTCTTAAAAAACTGTGCAGTGACCTGGGATTCAGGTTGAGTCAGGCAAAACCGGATAAGCTGGACAGACTCCGCCTTATGGTCATTCACAACAGCGATCTTCGAACTTCCAACACTCTGATGCTGACGCATATGGTCATACAGAGGCTGGCACAGCGGTTGGGCGAGCGGCTTCAGGTTGAGGAAATCCGTCTGGAGGAAGGGACGATCCGGGATTGCCGGGGGTGCACCTTCCATACTTGCATGACCTTTGCGGAACAAAAGGCCTGTTTTTATAATGGGGATAACTTCGATAAAATATTTGCTTCAATTGAGGATACCGACGCAATTGTCTGGGTATGTCCCAATTATAATGATACGATCAGCGCGACATTGATGGCGACGATCAACCGAATGTCCGGCATCTACAGAACCGTCCGCCTGGATCACAAGCGGATTTACGGGGTTGTCGTTTCGGCGAACTCCGGTGGAGACAGCGTCGCCATGCAGCTCATAGACGGTCTCTGCCTGAATAAAGGATTTATGCTGCCGCCGTATTTCGCATTGATTGAGATTGCCAATGAACCTCTGAGCGTGTTGAGGAATAAAGGGATCGACACCAGGATAGACGCCTTTGCGGCCAGGATTGGACTTTAAGTAAGGTGGGAAGTTGAGGTAACTTGGATGTGGGGACTGCCTAAGGCGGTGAACAGCATCCGGTACACCTCGATTCCCATCTTTCATTTTTGACTCTAAAAAAATCTTTTTTAAGGGCTTGTCGCCGATATGAGGGTCTGAGAGGGATTGGCCGACCTGTTAGGACAACATAATATTACGGTTGCCAGTTTCTGGTCTTGAATTTTCAGAATATTGTGATATAATGAGGCCATACAAAAAGTTAAGAGATCAGTTACTTGATAGTGTACTTTAATCCCGTAAAGGCGTTAAGTTCACCAATAGGTTAATTGAATCATCTTAATTTTTTCGTATTTTTGAAGCTCACCGAGTAAGGAAAGGGGTGATTCCACCAAATACAAATGCAGAAATTTTGAGTTTGATTTCGAGTGGACATTCGTCTTTTCCATCCCGACGCTCTAACCGTTAAGTTTGGTTGGCGATTCGGCAGCCTAAACGGCATGTTGATGTGACGAGTGACTCTGCGAAACGCACATCAACACCAGCAACACCTGTATTACAAGCTATACCTGTATTACAAGCTATACCTGTATTACAAGCTATACCTGTATTACGAGCAACACCTGTATTACAAGCTATACCTGTATTACAAGCTATACCTGTATTACAAGCTATACCTGTATTACAAGCTATACCTGCAATACAAGCTATACCTGCAATACAAGCTATACCTGTATTACAAGCTATACCTGTATTACAAGCAACACCTGTATTACAAGCTATACCTGTATTACAAGCTATACCTGTATTACAAGCTATACCTGTATTACAAGCTATACCTGCAATACAAGCAATGCCTGCAATACAAGCAACACCTGTAATACAAGCAATGCCTGCAATACAAGCAACATCAGCAACACTTTTATATCTGCAATACCTCAACACCGTCAACATCATCATGGATCAAAGTTTTAAATCTACACCATTTTTAATCAATAAAGGTACCTGAATTAACGTTTTTAACACGTAATACCGCTGTACAGCAAAAAGAATGACCAGCAACACATTAATTTGAATTACCAGCAACACATCAATAATTAACACATCAACAAGAAACACATCAACAAGAAACACATCAATACCGGCACTACCAGTACCATTACGTTGATTTTGTATTGGCAATACCGGAATATGAAAGTTTGTTTCAAAAGCAATAAAGCAGTTAACAATTGAATAGCAATACGCAACAAAGGTTTTTGAAGTACCATGATGTTGACAGCAATACGCTTTAAGAATTTAAGTAAAATTTAAGCGAAGTTAATGCAGTTTGCAGTGGTTGGCGCTACATCAACCCACTAGGTAAGTCGGTGAGCATAAGCATCAACACTCGAGTGGAAAAAATTTAATTGTAAAGGAACATCGTGTTTTGGAAATTGAAATGTACAGTTAAAGGCACGCTCCGTAAGTAACAGGAACGTGCCTTTAGCTTTTTTTTGTTTATTTCTTACGCCTCAGGTAAGGATCCTGGCGCAGCTGTTTGTGGATGATCTTCCACTTGTTTCGCATCTCGTTTCTAAGCTCAGGATCTGTTTTGCTTTCGATATATTTAGCTTCGCGCTGAAGCTTGTGATAGTGGTCCAGTTCTCTTTGCTCCAGCGTCTGAAGCTCAATCGCTTCGAGAACGGCGCAGCCTGGCTCGTCGATATGACGACAGTCCTTGAAACGGCAGTTTGCCGCCAGTGACTCAATTTCTTCAAAGGTATTCTCGACTCCACCGTCAGTCCGCCAAAGTCCAAATTCTCTCATTCCAGGCGTATCCAGCAGATAGGCCCCGCCCGGCAGCTGAATGAGCTCCCGGTGGGTTGTGGTATGGCGGCCTTTACCGTCACCATCACGAACTTCTTTAACTTTCATGGTGGTTTGATGGGTTAGTGCATTTACCAGAGATGACTTACCTACACCTGAAGCCCCTACAAGCGCAAGCGTCGCACCAGGGTGGAGCCATGGGGAAAGCCCGTCAAGACCCTCGTTCTTCAGGGCGCTGATGGCTATGACGCTGACGCCGTGAAGTCTGGTTTGAAGATCTTTAACGACAGTTTCCCACTGCGGACATAAATCCCGCTTGGTCAGCAAAATCACCGGCACACCGCCGCTGTCCCATGCGGCGCTTAAATACCTTTCAATAGTATTAAGCCTCATTTCAGGGGTAACAGGCAAGGCGATCAGGACATAATCAAAATTGGCTGCGACAACCTGCTCCACAAACGCTGTCCCCGCGGCTTTTCGCACCAGTGCGCTGCGGCGTTCAATTAAACCGTCGATTAAGGCGAGGGTCTGATCTTCAGAAAATTTTAGGCCGACGTAATCCCCGGTCACAGGGTAATCAGAAGGGGAAAGTGCGTTGTGACGAAATCTTCCGGTCAAATCTGCCTGCAGTTCTCCTTTGGCACTGACAACACGCCAGGCATGACCATAGGATGCTGTGACTCTTGCAGGTTCCAAGGCATCTCCAAAGGTTCGGATCCATTGACTTTTAAGACGTTCATCCATGAAGAACGTCATTGATGATTGATTCAATATAAAACCTCCAATATCCAAAAAATAAAAATGAACGGGCTAACCCCGTTCAGCATAGGACAAGTCATTCTTCTGACAGACACGACAAAAAGAGGGTAGCCTCATCTTGTTTTGCGCTGCCTGAAGAAAAAAACTTAGACGAAAGGTTGGTGGACCAGAGCAGCTGTCCCGCTCTGCGCATTATTGTCAGATCACAATATCCTCAAAAGTCACACTCTGCGTCATAAAACAACACTCCTTCCGCCCGGAGGCGCAGTTTATTTAGAACTTCGACTTCAGAATAAAACAAAACCGGACCAGTGTCAAGCATTTTCACTTGACGCTTGTCCGGTTTTGTTAGCTACTTAAATGCTGCGAGTTCAAAATTATCCAGCCATAAAATGGTTCCCGGTGCGCTGAATTGAAGCTTCATTGCGGTGATCCCGTCGTAGTTGGATTGAATTGTAACCATTTCCCAGTTTGAAGTCGACTGTGGCATTAAAGTCAGTTTTTTGGTGAATTTTAACCCGTTGTCATTATAGCCAAAGACTGTGAGGATGACGCGGTCTGTCTCGCTGGATTTCATCCAGAAGGAAAGCGCCGTTGAACGATTGACATTCAATCCGTCCAGGGACAGCTGCGCTTGATCCGTGTTGGTCATGTCCAGTTTGAGCGAGGCGGTTCCGGTTCTGGAGATTTTTTCGTCATAGCTGACATTAGCGCTGACATTTGAGGTTTGTATGCCGCTCAGAGGGTCGTCTGCTTCGCTGACCGTCACCGGCTCACCTTCTCCTGATGGGATTGATGCACCCTCAGCAAGTTCGTGCTCCATAACTTGACTATAGGCACTGCTCCAACGGTAGCGGTCTTTAACCATAAGCGTCACTTTGTACTTGCCTGCATTCTTGAAGGATACCGTTAAATCAAATTCATCAGAGGAGAGCAGCTCGGTGCCGTCCTTTTCGATACGCCATGAAATCTGGGTGAGCTTATTGTCAGAGCCTGAAACGCTGCTTTTATTGATAAAATGATAGGTCCCGTTGTCAATCTGGGTTTCAAACCGTGCGACCGGAGCCTTTCTGACAAACAGACCCGTCAGGATGTTGAAGATGCCAAAGAGAACCAAACAGGCGACGGCTATGAGCAGCAGCCAGGCAATCCACTTGAACTGCCTTTTCTTGACTGTTTTTTTTCTGGGAGGGCTTGTGCGTTTGGCAGGCTCTTCTGAGATAAAGAGATTGTCTAGTTCTATACCAACAGCACCGGTACGAGAGTCCCCGCTTGAAGTGCCCGGGCCTTGTCCCGCTGATCTCAAGGTGGTTGTCCCGGTGCCTTCTGCAGTTGCCCCTCCTGCAGATGCGCCAAAAGCAGCCGCACCAGCAGCTGCAGCGCCTAAAACCGCCGAGCCCGCGGCAATACTGCTGGTGGCGTTGCCATCCGTCTCAGACCGGCTATTTTCTGGATGCGTGTTGACGCTGTTCTCTGATGCCCTGGTAACTCGTGCCCCGGCGACGGATGCCCCAGCGACTGCTGCTCCAGGGACTGATACTCCGGCGTTTGATCCGGCCTTCTCGGACGTGGTCGTGTGAATAGTCCCGGAAACCCGTTCGCTGGATGCCATGAGCCCTGCAAAAGTGCCTCTTGCAGCTGAAATGGAAGAAATGGCACCCACCGCCAGTCCGGCGATCAGGTTTCGTATCCCGTCTGTTTCAAACTCCTCGTAGGCCGCTTCATTTGGTTTCAAAATATGGTTGAGAACACCAGATAGTTTTTTGGTGACTGCCGATGGTTCCAGTTCCGGCTTGAAACCACGGTCAAGGACAATCAATTCTTTAGGCTCAAGTCCGGTATCCTGAACGACAAACTGATTGAGGTCAATGAGCAATGACTGGATCGCGGGCGGCAGCCCTTCATAGGCAGCGGCCTGGTCCAGATAAAATTCGGCCAGTTTCATCCGGTCGCTTGGAAGAAGCCGCGGTGACTCAATCAAAGCAGTGAGCGGCGCACCCTCAGGATAAGCGGTTACCACGACCAGCTCAGTCGCGGTATTTTCAATATGTACCAGATTTTTAAGCGAGCGCTTCAAGAGTAAATAGAGGCTTTCATTAAAGGTTTCATCCCGGTAAAAGCGATTGATGACCACGATCTCATCAGGAGATCTCTTAGGCGTTCCCATCAGAATGCGCTGCCTTGAATTTTGTTCAAAGACTTCTTTTATGTCAAATAGTTCCATGAACGCTTCGCTCATGTACTTTCACCCCTCAACGATCCATTTTCAGTGACAGGCCTTTTGAATATTATATAACAAATTATTGATGCTGATAAGGTTGTATTGTAAATTCAATGGTTCCCATGGATTCATTACTCCAGTGTTTGAGCAGTCAAACTTGAAATTGGTTGAAGTACTTCATAATCATCATTTTGACGAGAAAGAATTCAACCATTTAAACACCGGAGTAATAACAGAAATTTGCCATACGTGTGCTGCTGCAAAAACGGAAAAATTTTGCTAAACTGAAAGTTAAGAAAATAAATACTTTGCCGACGAAATGGGGAGCAGAAATGGTTCAAATATTGCACTTAGGAGATTGTCACTTTGATGATGCCTATTATTTAAACAGACCTGAACGCAAGCGCCTCCTGGATGAGTGCCGGGAAGAGGCACTCAGAGCGGCAGTGGAGACAGCGGTTGATCGACAGGTGGACCTCTTTGTATGGGCGGGGGATTTACTGGACGGCGAGCGGCGCATCAGCTTGAAAACCAGAAGTATGCTGGAGCAGGCTCTTTCTGATCTGGAAGGCGCTAAAGTAGAAATGGCCTGGATGACCGGAAATCATGACCCTAAATCCTATTTGGAGGCCCAGTCGCTGGATCAGCTCCTGGAGGCCCACGGTGTTCATCTGTTTGACGGCAAAGTGCGGGAAGTCATGCTTAAGGCTAGAAATGGCATGCCTTACAAATTGGTAGGGTCAGGGCATGAAGAAAGAGGGCTGGTGGAGAACCGGGTGAGGACGTATCCGGTTAAGGCGGACGGCGTGCTGACCATCGGCCTGCTTCATGGCTCTGTTCAGGGGTCTGCGTTAACTGGGGGCGGGGCCGGTAAGGGAGAGGATGCTGAACTGCCGCCTGGGCTCGAGCCGGGGGATCTCTATTTTCCGTGTACAAAAGCGGACCTGACGCGGCTTGGGTATGATCTGATCTGCCTGGGACACGTTCATGTGCCTTATAAAATTGAGATGTCAGGCGCTGCGGCATTTTATGCCGGAAGCTTGACGGGACTGAGCCATAAAGAGGCAGGGGTTCATGGCGCCTGGCTTCACACGCTCGGGTACGGCGCGGTTAAAAGCCGGTTTCTCGAACTGTCGACACTGGAGTGGAAAACTGTTCAAATCGCTGTGACGCCAGAGTTGTCGTTGACGCAGTTTGTCGAACTTGTTCAGACGAAAACGGAGACACAAATCGCGAACCCCGGACTGACACCTTATTTGGAGCGGTTTGACAATGGAAGTCTTGTACGCAGTCGCAGCGGCGCAGATGAACTGTCAATTTCCAATCAGAGAAGCCGTTTGATGCTGAGACTTTCGATCAGCGGCGTGAACGATACAATACTGACGGCTATTCGCCATGACCCGGAGACCCTGCGGGACCGGATTGGAAATGCGGTGAACGCTGCGGAAGTCGAAATACGGTCGGATATGGTACCTGAGCGGGTCCTGGAGCTTCAGCGAACGGGGGATACCTTTGCGGCACATCTCAACACGTGTCTGGAGGATCCGGAGTTTATGGCGAACCTGTGGGCCGCTTACGCACAGCGTGCCTTGACTTTTGAGGCGGAGCGCCCGGGACTCGAAGATGACAACGGCTTCAGAACGGGTTTGAGTGATGAGGACAGTGAGGCGCAGCTCCTTAAGGAGGCCCTTCATGACCTCTGGCCGCGCTGGATGCAGCCGTCAAGACGGATGGGCGGTGATCAGGCATGAATCTTACAGAACTGAAACTGGAAGGCATAGGCGGCTATGATCAGTCAAAGACCTTCGAATTCAAGCCCGGTCTGAATCTCCTCGTAGGGCCAAATGAGGCCGGAAAATCCAGTCTGAAGCGCGCGGCGGAGATTGCGCTGGTAGGATTCAGATCTGCCCAGGATCGGCATATGGATTCGGAGCAGGCCCGGGTGGAGGCGCGTTTCTCAACAGAGAGCGGCAGTGTCCGGATTTTGCGGGCTTATGGCAAACGCATGAATGGCCAGCGCATTTCCGAAGCGGATTCGGAAGCGGTGAGTATTGGCAACGGCGCAGCCTTTGATGGCATGGAGCCTGAGGTGTTCGCGTCCTTGTTTTCCATAGGCGTGGATGAGCTGAGTGAACTGAGGACTCAGGATTGGGAGACGATCGAAAGCAGATTGGTGGGGCATTTGGCATCGACGGGCATGGCACTGCCTTCTGAAGTGCTGGATCAGCTGTCTGGGGAAATGTCTGCCATTTATCGCGAAAACGGCCGGGGCAACTTTGAACTGAAAGCGATCCTGTCGGCACTGAGAACCAAACGGGAGCAGCGGTTGGCTGCGGTCACGGCCATGGAGGCGGAAGCGGGACTGGATCAGCAGATCGCGGAGATTGAGCTCCGACTTGAGGCCGCGGAATCGGAAGCGCGCCTGTGGCAAAGCCGCGCGGATCAGATTCATCAGCGTCCGGACTTATTGGCGCTGGTTCGGGAGGTTCAGTGGTACGATCAAAAGCTCGAGGCGCAAGATGACTTGATTTTGCCGGATCGTGAAGCCTTTGAGGTCTATGAAAAAAACAGGCAGCGTCTGGAGGCAGTTGTAGAACCTGAAAACAGGGCTAAAAAATCCGCTGTGGGTTTCTTGGGTGCCGCGGCAATCCTTTTGACCGCTACGCTTGGATTGAGTGCTGTACTGCGTATCTCTTACCTCGCTTTTGCGGGAATAGCAGCAGCGTTTATCCTGATCTGGAGAGGGTTGAAGGACAACCGGCAAGCGTCCCTTCTGGAGCGTCAGCGCCGTGAGATGGAGCGGGACGAGGCGCGCTTTATCCAGGAATTGCCGTTTCAGGGTTCGCTCGCGGTGGAAGAAAGCCTTGCGCTGCTTGAACTCAGAGAGAAGGAGGCGATCCTGAGAACCCGCTTGAACGCAGATTTGGACTACGCACGGTTTAGCGCATGGCTGCCAAATCAGCCTCTCGAGGAGGCTCAGAGCTTCGCAATGAATGCCCGGCTTGAGCTGGCGGCCCTTGAGAATCGCCGTCTGGCTCTTGAACTAAAATCGAGACGCCAGGAGATCGCCGCGGAAATTGAGGATGTGGAGCGGGAGATTCTCGGCCTCGAACGCCGTCAGTCCCAGTGTGTCTCTGAGTGGAACCGCCTGCTTTTAGAAAGCCTGATTGTGGCGTCGGCAGACCAAGCCTTCAGATCCCGCCGCCGCTATGATTTTCTCGCCGAGTCCACGGTGTATTTGAAAAAACTTACGAATGAACGCTATACCGCGCTTCTGGCACGGGCGGAATCCCCCGGCAGGTTTATGGTGGAAGGGCCGGAGGGCCTTAAGCCTGTGGATGGACGACTCAGCCGCGGCACTCAGGAGCAGGTCTATCTGGCGCTTAAGCTGGGTTTGGCGGACGCTCTCGATCCCGAGGGGAACTGGCCTGTATTTTTGGATGATGTGGCGGTCAATTTTGACCGCGTCCGCCGCAGCGGATTCGACGCGCTGCTGGAAACCATTTCAAAACGGCGCCAGGTATTTTACTTTACCTGCCGGGATGATCTGCCGGCGCGTCTGGAGGCAAATCTGATCCGGATGGGATGAAGGCGGGCGTCGGATCACGAGAAAAACAGGGTTTGACAATAGAACAAATGTTCGATATACTGAAAGCATCAAAGGCCCTGTGAAAGAAGGTGAATCTCGTGAAAATCGTAGCGAAGCCCGTTGAAATGATTGCCTATTTTGAAGAGGATGGCGGGGCCATCCGACCGGTCAGGTTCCGTATGGAAGAGGAGAATGAACGGCGCGTGACCGTCAAGGTGGATCAGGTGCTCTGCGTGGAGCGCGAGAAACTGGCGGGACACCCTATGTTCGTGTATCGCTGTCAGAGTGAAATTGAAGGGGTCGAGCGCGTCTTTGAACTCAAGTACGACATTGAGGCCTGCAAGTGGATGCTGTTCAAGATTTAACCTAAACGGTACTGTTTGGAGTCTTTTTCGGACTTCCGCAGAGGGTGTGGTGGGTCATAATGGGTGATGTTAAAAAAAATATCTCTCTTTTGGCGAGTCTTTCGGTATATCGGGGTATATAAGGAACAACAAATCCGTAAGAGGGGGGTCTGACCCATGAGCGTCCATCATTTTCACTACAATTTTCGAGAGGCGTTGACCAAAAAGTTGAAAGAGCAATTTGCGGAGGATATTGAAAAATATCGTCATGAAATGACTCGGATTCATCAGATTGATGAAGCGGAGCAGCTCATCTTCGACTATTTTGGGAGACTGGCTGAGGACCTCGAAGATGTTTTGGCGGTCTCAGACGGAAGTGTCGGCTTTGAAGGCCCTGAAGGCGACACCATTATCCGCTTTTCCGTTCGCGAAAATTTCATCCGCTTCACGCGCCGGGACAAATTTATTGAGGTTAAGGTAGGTAAATATGATGCTGTGGATGATATGGTCGAATCGACCATTCTGGGCTATGTCGTCGCCGGTGAAAAAAAGGCGCAGACCAGACGTGTGGGCAAGGTGCACGGTGGCTCGACCTTTGATGAGAATACGTTGAACTCCTATATGCGCGAAGCGTTTGGGAATTTGTTCCATGAATTTAAAGTCGAAGAGGAGCACAAGCCTGAATAGACTTAAGGGTGAAATGCAAAAGGACTGTCTGAAAAATGCCTTATAAAGCGCATTGCCAGACAGTCCTTTTTTTCGGTGGTGTGAAGCTATGCAGGGTGACTCTAGAGCGCGGAGCGCATCATAGGATAATCCTCATCTCCAACGCCGCCCATGACCGGCTGTATCCCGGTGTGGAGGAAGGAGCCCCGCTGAATGACGCTGTTTCCGTATTTAAGGCGAAGGTCATCAATGGTTTTGTCCAGCGCGCTGCGGGCGAGGGCTTTCGGATGATCAAAAAACGACAGCTGCTGCGCCGTCTTTGGTGAGAGATCGCTGACGCGAACGCCGACGTGGCGAAGGGCTGCGCCGGTCCAGAGGGCGTCAAACAGGCCGCAGACTTCCCGGTACAGGTCATCCGTAGAATCGCTGCGGTAGAGCAGTTTTTTTTGATGGGAAAAATGCTCGAAATCCGAATGGCGGATCGACACGGAAACGAGGCCGTAGGTCAGCCCTTTGTCCCTGAGGCGCATGCCGACCATTTCCGAAAGGGACAGAAGGTACAGTCGGGCAATTTTGGAATCCTCCACATCAAAAGGAATGGTGGTGGAGTTTCCAATGCCCTTGACCCCATCACTTTCCGTTTCCAGCATTCCGGCGCTGTCAATGCCGTTGGCATAATTCCAGATCACGTCGCCGTGCTTTTTGAACCGGATCCGCAGCAGTGTACGGTCGAAGCGCGCGATCTCGCCAATGGTGCGGATGCCCATGCGCTCGAGCTTCTCCTTGGTGGCCCGGCCCACCATAAACAGGTCGCCGGCCGGGAGGGGCCACATTTTCTCCTCAATTTCCTCCGGATATAAGGTGTGGACCTGATCTGGCTTTCGAAAGTCAGAGGCGACTTTGGCCAGGAGCTTGTTGACGGAGATGCCTATGTTGACGGTAAAGCCCAGCTCCGTCCGGATTCTGTTTCGGATCTCGTGGGCGACTTCCACCGGGCTTCTGCCGCCCAGGCGCACGTCGGTCATTTCCAGGAAGCACTCATCAATGGAAAACACCTGAACACGGGGCGAATACTCTTTCAGAACTTCCAGCATGGCGCGGTGGCAGCGGATGTAAAGCCCGTAGGTCGGGCGAACCAGGACGAGATTTGGGCATTTGAGGAGCGCGGCGCCCACACTTTCGCCGGTTTGTATGTTGTAAGCCTTGGCGGGGATAGATTTCGCGAGAATGATTCCGCGGCGCTTGGTGACGTCACCGCCCACCGCGGACGGGATGGTCCTCAGATCCAGGGATTCCCCCATCTGCAGGCGGTAGGCGGCCTCCCAGGACAAATAGGCGGAGTTCACGTCGACGTGAAAGACAATGCGCGAAGCAGACATGAGATGATCTCCCTCCTTTGTAATTTTGGTAAGGTGAAACTCGGGGTTGATAGGCGCTAGCCGCAGACACCCGGTTTCTATCTTTAGTTTAACAGAACAAGAGTTCTATTTCAAGGCGAGAAAAAATATTGCGGCTGCCTTTCAAATGAGGAACCAATGGTTCGCGGCGGGCGTCTAATGCTTTGCTTACAAGTCTTTTGCCCAAATGGGAGGCTTGCCGGAGGGTGCTGGATGAAGTGACCATCGGCTAAAAAAACTTGAATTATTGAGAAAAATTAATATTGTTATGGAATTAACAGGGGTAACAATAAAAGGCTTTGAAACTCAAGGAGTCGAAACGCAGAGGGGTGGGATCGCCTTGGCCGCAATTGAAGTCAAAGAGCTCAGAAAAGTTTATCGCTTGGGCCACGAAAAAGTGGTGGCCCTAGACAAGGTCGACCTTGAAATTGAAAAGGGAGAAGTCTGCTGTATCCTTGGCACCTCGGGCTCGGGGAAGTCGACGCTGCTCAACATGATGGCGGGGCTGGAAAAGCCTACCAAGGGGACCATAGAGATAGAAGGACACCGGATCAGCGTCATGAACGAGGCAGAGCTTGCCCGCTTCAGGCAGCAGAATGTGGGTTTCGTCTTTCAGTCTTATAATCTGATCGCCTCGCTCAATGCCCTGGAAAACGTTATGATGCCGCTGATGTTCCGCAGGGTGCCAAAGGGCGAGCGGGAGGAAATGGCCATGGATATTCTGATGAAGGTCGGGCTCGAAAAATACATTGCCCACAAACCCAATCAGATGAGCGGCGGGCAGCAGCAGCGTGTGGGCATAGCCCGGGCATTTGTGGGCTCTCCGAACATTATCTTCGCGGATGAGCCAACGGGCAACCTGGACAGCAAAACTTCGGAGTCAGTCATGGAGATTATGCTGGGAATGGCGCGACAGAACCATCAGACGCTGGTGATTGTCACCCACGACCCGGAAGTCGCCGCCTTTGCGGACAAAGTCGTCCATATCAGGGACGGCAATATTGAATCGGTCGAAATCATGAGGGGAGAAGTGAAGGAATATGTTCATGCTTAAACGAGTGATGGCCCTTGGCCTGATGCTGGTCATGCTGCTGACAGGGGTGCCGGTGCCTAGTGCCGCTGAAGTGGTCACCAGCCAGTATATTCAAAAAGTGGGCACTATGACTACTTCGCTTTCCACCAAAGTGACTTCGATCCGGACGGATTCGACTTTTGCGCTGGTTCTGGCTTTAAGCCGTTCGGAAGAGACGTCCTATCAGAGCGTGGCAATCAGCAACGCCGCCCTTAGCACCTTTAGTCCGCTGAGTGGACTTGCGGGGATGTCGGAGGTGACGTCGCCATCGGCAGCCGTTCTCTCGGCGCTTGGGATTTCGGAGGCTGCCAGCGGCAGCTTCAACTATTACCGGATCGACCTCCAGTACAAAGGCAACGGAGAGGCAACGCTGCCGATAGTCATCCGAACCGGCGCAGGAACCACGGAGGAAACCATTGTCGTTCCCGGCATCCGAACCGTGGATCAGGACCCGGTGACGGAAGTACCGGTCTACCAGCCGGTCATCCGCGTCAAGGAATCCACGACGACGCCGCTGATGCTGTCCGGCACAAAAGCGACGCTGGAAATTCCGCTGACCAACATCTCGGACGACGACGCAAAAAATGTCATTGTGACTTTCGCGGATCCCGGGACAACGCCGTTTAAACTCGACCAGAGCGTGACCCATGACACAATCGACAGGCTGCGTTCGGAGGACACAGAGATCGCGAGATTCGATGTGGTGGTGTCGCCAACGGCGCAGACGCGTATTTATGCCATCAAGCTCAATCTGCAGTACAAGGATTCTGACGACAAGCCTCATACGGATGCCAGCCTGGTCTATTATGTGCGGGTGAAGGCGGCGAATGTGGAGCCGACCATCGGCATAACGAGCTATAGGTTTATGGGGGACAAGGTGGTTGCCGGGGTCAAGGATCAGATCGCGCTGGTGCTGGAGAACGCCGGCACAATTGACGCCGGCGATGTGCGGATCAAGCTGACGGGCTTTGACGCAGGCAACCTGCGGCTGGACGGGGACATGGAGACGAAGTTTGTGGGGATTATTGGCGGGAAACGGACGTCGGTGGTGACGTTCAATATTCTGGCGCCGTCCGGTGCCGCAAGCGGGACTCACGAGCTGACGGCGGAGATGACTTATATTGATTTGGACGGGAAGTCCTATACGACGACATCTAAGATTTATGTGCCTATTGAGGGCGACGAGCTCAGCGCGCTGGACATGAAAATTCTGAACCTGGCCAGACCAAGGGCGGTCAGTGCCGGCGGGATTTTTTCCGTGTCGTTTGTAGTGAAAAACGAAGGGCGTTCGGACGCAGAGCTCGTGGAGGTGTCCATGGAGTATCCGAGCGAGGCAGTGGTGCCGAAGACGTCGCCGAAACGAACCTTTAGGACTATTGCCGCGGGGGCGTCCGAGACGCTGACGTTCACCTTCCAGGCGAGGAAGGAAGTCGCAACGAATTTTTATGATTTGTATGCAGCTGTGAAGTACAGCAGCGTGGGGAAAGACGAGCAGCTGCAGGTTCGCGAATACGCCGGAGTGTCCATTTTGGGATCCGACGGCGCGGATGGCGGGGCTTCCGGCAGACCTAAAATTATCATTCGGGATTATGGAATTGGCGGGGACGCCGTACTGGCAGGCACGGAATTTGACCTGCAGCTGGATCTCTACAATACCAGCAGCAGTGAGGGCATCCGCAATATCAAGGTAACGCTGAAGCCGGAGGAGGGCGTGTTTTCGCCTATCGACATGGCGAGTTCGTTCTTTATTGAGGCTATGGGGCGGCAGGAGATGCTGTCGAAGATCGTGCGGATGCGGGTCAAGAACGACGCGGCGGTGAAGGCGTACGCCCTGACGGTGACCTTTGAGTACGAAGACAGCAAGGGCAACGCTTATGATGATCAGAAGAATCCTTATAAGGAAGAAGAGGTCGTCAGTATTCCGGTGATTCAGCCGGTGCGGCTGGAAACCTCTGAGATTGGGCTGCCGTTTGAGGCCTATGTGAATAATCCGGTGCCGCTGTCCTTTGAGTTTTATAACCTTGGGAAGTCCACTTTGTATAATATGATGGTCAAAGTGGAAGGGGACTTCCAGATACAGGGATCCAATTATTATGTGGGCAACTTTGAGGCGGGGAGAAGCGACTATTTTGACACGACGCTGATTCCAATGGCAGAGGGCGAGGCAACCGGCATGGTCGTCTTTGAGTACGAGGATGCCAACGGCGAGGCCGGCCGTATTGAAAAGCCGTTTTCTGTCAATGTCATGGGCGATCCTATGGGCGTTCCTGGAGAAGGAATCCCTGGTGAGGAAGTGCCTGGCGAGGGGATTCCGGGTGAAGGCGGGCCTATGCCTGGTCCAGGCTCCAAACTGATGATTCTGGCGATTCTGGCCGCCATGGCGGCGCTGCTGGGCGGCGTGATGCTTTGGAAACGCAGGGCGGACAAGAAACGTGCGGCTGAAATTGAGGCGGTGGAGGACAATGAATAGTGCGGATTTGATTTCAATGGGCGTCAAGAATCTGCTGCGCCGTAAGACGCGGACGATTCTGACTGTTCTGGGGGTTGTCATTGGAACAGCTTCCATTGTGGTCATGATGTCCCTGGGGATTGGGATGAACCGCAATTTTGAGGAGCAGCTCAAGAATATGGGGAGTCTCAACATCATTGATGTCAGCCCGAACTGGGGCTATGTGGAGCCGGGCATGCCGGCGCCTGGGCCTGGCGCGGGTGAAGCACCGAAACTCAATGATGAGACGGTTGCATTGATCGAGCAGATTCCGGGTGTGGACGCGGTGATGCCAATCATGATGCAGGGGATGCAGCTGAATGCCGGTCGCTACTTTACGTACCTCAACTTAAATGGTATCGATATGACCAAGTCGGATTTTTTCGACTTTCAGGTAGAGCAAGGCGCTTTACCGGATGGTACCGGTAAATACGAGCTGTTATTTGGCAGCGGCATCAAGGATTCGTTCTATGACCCGAAATCCAGGGTCTATACAGGACCGCCGCAGGTGGAACTGATGACGGCGCGGCTTTTGGCACTGCCGGACAATGTGGATATCACTCAGCGACCAAGAGGCGTGAAGGTTCAGGCGGCGGGCATTCTGGTCCAAAGCAACAATGAGCGGGACTGGACGGTTTATATGGACATTACTCAGTTGACCAAGCTGAAGGAAGAGCTCGCCAAGCTGTCAGGCAATAATGGTGGCGGCGGAGGCGGCGGCCGCGTCAGACCAGATCCGAATGCGGACAAATACGGACAGCTCAAGGTCAAGGTCAATGACCTGAATAAGGTCCAGGAAGTGCAGCAGCAGATCAAGGACATGGGGCTTCAGGCCTGGAGTCTCTCGGATATCCTGGAGTCCATGAAGCAGACGACGGCCGGGATCCGGGCGGTGCTTGGCGGTATAGGCGCGGTGTCGCTGTTTGTTGCGGCACTGGGGATCACAAACACTATGGTCATGTCGATTTATGAACGGACTAGGGAGATTGGCGTCATGAAAGTTCTGGGCGCAGAGCTGCCGGTCATCAAGAAACTGTTTTTGTTTGAAGCCGGTATGATTGGCTTCTTCGGAGGCTTATTGGGACTGGTGCTGAGTTATTTAATTTCCTGGCTGGTCAATTCCGTGGGAGTGAGCCTCTTTAATATTGGCTGGGGTGAAACTACAGGCGGGATTTCATTTATTCCTCTTTGGCTGAGCGGCTCAGCGCTGGTGTTTGCAACAGTTGTTGGCATAGCCGCTGGTTTTTATCCGGCCCTGAGGGCAATGAAGTTAAGTGCGTTAGAGGCTATTAGAAACGAGTGACAAATAGCTAACAGCCGTGCATAAACGAGAGCAAAAAAACGCAGAGGAGTGCTTGCACTCAACTGCGTTTTTTTGCTCTCGTTTATATAGGGCGCAGCCCGAGACCGAAGTGCAGCCTTAAAACGCGCGGAGCGAGGTTTAAGGCGGAACGAGGCGCACGGCTGTTGGCGTGAGGTGTACCTTGCGCAGCCCGTGCAGAGGAGTGCTTGCACTCAACTGCGTTTTTTTGCTCTCGTTTATATAGGGCGCAGCCCGAGACCAAGGGGCGCACGGCAGTTAGCGTGAGGTGTATGCTGCGCGATAGAACGCAGCCCGTTACCAATCTTTAGCCTTCGGTGACTGAAAAGTTTGCTTGTAAATAAATGACCTATCTATCAACACGAAAAAACAGGACATTATAAAAACCACTTCATCGCATGAACTTCAACGATTGAAGTGGTTTTTGACTTTAAGGTCTTATTAGGCTGCCTTGTCGCTGTCCATTTTTTTTATGCTCTTCAAAAGGTAACTTGAAAGTAGGAAACCGAGAATCGCAAAACCTGTCATCATAGAAAAGACGATTTTATAACCTGCCATACCTGGATGGGTGTCAAGTATATTTCCATAGACCGTATAAAGAAAAGCACCAGGTAGATAACCGATTAAGGAGCCAAGTGACATAGCGGAACCTGTAATTTCGCGTGGTACTTTAATTTCTTCCATAGGTGCAAAGAAAACTGCACGCATACTGAAAATAAAGGCACCTACAACTAATGTCAAGAACATGCCAAAGTAAAGATTTAAGGATTCATGAGGAAGATTCATATAGATCAACATAACAATTGCAGTGAGAAGAAAAGTGATTTTTAGAAATTTGGTTGCCGATTTAACGACTTTATCCGTTAAATATCCGCCAACAGGTCCCCCAAGCATTTTGAGACCATATTGCTTAATTATGCCATATGCGCCAAGAAGTACTAGAGGGAGACCATAGATGTCCTCAAGAAACGGAGTGAAGTAGGTAATACCACAGTAAGCGCTGTATACAAAGAAGACATTGAAAGCTACAATCCATATGTATTTATTTTTGATTGCTCTTGTCATACCTTCAAAAGCGACTTTATTCTTACCAACTCGTTCACCTTTAGAATTGACTTCACTGACCTTGTCGTGATCTAGCAGAAAATATGAAATTATACCTATGATTATTGGTACTACAGAGAAAAAGAGAATTGCACCTTTTAAACCATTGGCGTTGCTTCCTAGATATGCAAAAATGCCGAGAGCGCCAAAAGCGACAATGGTGTCAATCAGACCCCGACCTGCTTCCAGAAGACCAAACATTCTGCCTTGTTCGCTTTTGTCGCCTAGCAAACGGACTGTTTTCAGCATAATTGGCCAGAATAACATGTCTGCAAAAATTGCAAGCAGACAATAAGCGATCAGAAAATAGTTGAATGAAGGTAAAGTAGAGAGTAATAATCCAACGGCACCGGTACCTATTAAAGAAATTGGAATCATGATTTTCTTTGAGAAACGATCGGACAAATAAATGGATGCCAAGAAGCCAAAAGTGGAAATAAAGCCAGCGACACTCATTGCTAATCCAATTTGGGTGTGGGATAGATTCATGAACTGTTGCATTGGCACATAAAATGCATCCTTTAGGAATCCTAGCTTGTAGATTGTACCCGCTCCAAAAATAAGTGATACTAGAGATGCCCATTTCCTCGTTGTGTTCAAATCTTTGTTTTTCATCGCACTTTCCAAAATGACTCCTCCTTAAATCGGTGTGTGATATTATGTGGAATGAGGTCATTATATTACTGATTCTGTGTGAAATCAAGTGAAAATGTGATAAAAAAAGTGTTTAGTTGTGAAATATTTTAATTATCGATGGTTTGAATCCTGAAATCAAGAAATAATTTGATAAATTTGTGCATATTATTGTGTTTTGTTGTTGTAGTGTGGTATTATGTGTGCGAAGAGATTCTAACTTACAATATGGAATTGAGGGTGTTGAAATGATGTGGTTGCCTGAAAAAAGATATGAGCAGATACTTTCGATCCTCGAAAAGGAAGGTGCAGTTAAAGCATCTTCTCTTAAGGTGACGATAGGAGTGTCGTCTGAAACCGTACGAAGAGACCTTGAATATCTGGAATCAGAGGGCTATCTAAAAAGAACACATGGCGGTGCAGTCGCTGTCAATCAAAGTGACTCTAATGAATCTAACAACGGATATCTTGAATTTCAAAAAAGAGAACGGCAGAAGGTTTCTGAAAAAGCAGAGATTGCTGAGATTGCAGCACAATATATAACAGAGGGACAGTCGTTGGCGTTGGATTCAGGTACGACCTCAAGAAAACTCGCGGAAATCATTAAAACGAAATTCAGTCGACTGACGGTTGTTACCAACTCACTTCATATTGCCAATGTTCTGGCAGACGCAAAGGGCTTTACGGTAATACTGACAGGTGGGGTGTTAAGCCCGGAAGAGTATTCAATGACGACTGATATGGCGACATTAATCTTCTCGAAATTAAACATCAACACTTTTTTTCTTACAACCTGCGGGGTTTCGGTTGAATCCGGGATTACTTATCAGCGGCCGGATGAAATTATTGTTCAAATCAAAATGATGGAGGCTTCGGATAAAACCATCATCATTACAGACAGTTCAAAATTAGGGGTAAATTCTCTGTATAAAATGTGTGGTTTGGAAAAAATAAATATGATCATCACAGACTCTTCAGTAACGGATCAACAAGTCAAGATGTTTGAAAAAGCTAATGTTCCTGTTGTAAGTAAACTCAAACAGGATGATGAAGATCGTGGGCATTAATATGTCGAAGTTAAAAAGCGAATTAATAATGAACGAATCTGGTTCTAATGTAACAATAAAAAAGTGAATTTTGAGCTGAGTCGAACAAGTTTATGAAATGAGGTGTGAAATAGTTGAATCATCTGAAAACAAACTTTCTTTTAATATCAGTGGATGCTCTTAAGCCTGAGTTTATTACTGATCCCCAAAAATTTGGTGTGATCTTACCTAATATTTCTGAATTCTTTATCAATAATGGAGTATTTGCTTCCAAAGGTGTCAAGAGTGTATTTCCAAGCTTTACTTATACTTGCCATCAAACTATTATTACTGGAACTTATCCGGATACCCATGGTATATACAACAATATCATGTTCGATCCTGATGGGAGCCATAAAGGCGCATGGCATTGGTTTGTAAGTGATAATGTTCCAACACTGTGGAAACTTGCAAAGGAACATGGTTATTGTTCAGCAAGTGTTGCATTTCCAACTTCAGTTGGCGCACAAGGCGATTATATAGTTCCTGAGTTTTGGTGGGATGGATCACCTTTAGACACCAAATTTATCGATGCTGTCTCCGTGCCGCAGGGGCTTGCTTCAGAAATGGAAAAAGAGATAGGCCGATTTCCTGGTGGCCTAGATTTAACAGTTGATGGAGATCGCAGAAGAAAAGAGGCAGCCGTATGGCTGCTTAGGAACAAAATAAAAACTCATGATAATGTGAGACCTTTCTTTATGTCGACCTATTTTGCTTCGTTTGATGAGACGGCGCACATTAATGGGGTATATAGCCCTGAAGCGCTAAGAGCTTTAGAACAGATTGATCAGATGGTGGGCGACCTAATAAATACAGCCTATGAAATATCTGAAAGAGATTTGGTAATCTGTATGGTCTCTGATCATGGAAGTCTGGACAATCATCATTGTATAAGACCAAATGTCAAGCTTAAAGAAGCTGGGCTCATCAGTGTGGACGAGCAAAATCATATGATTTCGTGGCGTGCATGGTCTCAAAGAGCTGGCGGCACCTGTGAAATAAGATTGAAGGATTCTAAGGACTTTGAATCCAGAGATAAACTTAGCCTTCTAATGGATCAGTTGAGAACAGAAGGTGATAACGGAATCTTGGAAGTATTGACTGGAGACCAAGCGAGATTAAACCGGAAAGGATTTTCTGAAGCAGACTATGTGCTTGTGGCTCAGAAAGGATACGAAATCAGGGATGATATTTGTGGTGATTATATGACAAACGAGTTGATTCAAAAGGCACAGCACGGCTATAGTGAAGAATTTGATGAAATGAGAGCTTCATTTTGTATGATGGGGCCTCGAATACCAAAAGGTATGGATTTGGGCAGCTGTAATCTGGTGGATGTGGCTCCGACATTGGCGGCTCTAATGGGAATTCCAATACCGACTGCTCAAGGTGAAAATCTATGTGAAAGATTCCCAACAGAAGATTTACAGATGAACAAAAAGTAAGTTCATACTTTCTAGCAGCAATCTAATGTATACAACTTCAAAGTAGATAGTGATTACACAAAAGCTCGCAGCCTGACTTGGTAAAATTGAGGTGAATTATGGAACGGATTGAGAACCTATTCGAAAAATTCGCTGAGTTTCTATGGGGGGACTGGCTCCTGGCAGCATTAATTGGTGTCGGGCTCTTATACACTGTAATGACCGGCTTTGTCCAATTCAAACAGATCCCATTTATTGTGCGTGAAGTATTCCTTCAACCTATTTTAGAGCTGAAAGAGAAAAAAAAGTCAACTTCATTGACTATTACCTCATTTCAGGCGCTCTGTACGTCGGTTGGAAGCATTGTTGGGAGCGGAAATATTGTCGGTGTCTCTACTGCAATTTTATCAGGAGGACCTGGGGCTTTATTTTGGATGTGGGTCGCTGCGGTGGTAGGCATGGCAACGAAATATGGAGAAATTGTTCTTGGACTTCATTATCATACAAAGGACAGACTCGGTAGAGTCATGGGCGGCCCGATGTATTACATAGAGAAAGGGTTGTCTTGCCGCTGGTTAGGTGTTGTGGCTGCTATTTTGCTATTTGCTCAAAATTTAGGAGGCACTTTAATTCAGTCAAATACGATAGCCAATGTGATGCGAAATAGATTTTGGGTTTCTGAGTGGATCACCGGAATTATTCTGGCATTGATTATGAGCGCCATTGCAGCAGGTGGATTGAAGCGACTCGCCAAAGTAGCGGTAAGGATTGTGCCATTTATGGCGCTGTTATATGTTTCTGGCGGATTGATCGTAATTGTTGTGAATGCCGCCAAAATTACTGATGTTTTTATGTCTATAATTGAGGGAGCCTTCTCGCTAAAAGCTGGAATTGGTGGTGTTGCGGGATTTTCCTTAAAAGAAGCCATGCGATATGGCGTATCAAGAGGGTTGTATTCCAACGAAGCTGGCGAAGGGTCTGCTGCTGTGATCCATTCTACGGTTGCTGTGGATCATCCTGTTCGACAAGCGGTTTATGGGATAGTTGATGTATTTATTGACACCATTATAATTTGTTCGATCACTGGGTTTGTCATACTTCTCACAGGGGTTCATAACATAGTAGTTAACCCATCTTTGTTGACTTCAACTGCATTTGGTACGGTTGCTCCTTGGATGAGTGTCATTGTTTCTGTGAGTTTGATGTTGTTCGCTGGGACTTCATTAATGAGTCAGTGGTATTTTGGACATGTTAGTTTGCTTTATTTGGCGAATGAAGATGTAGCTTGGGTTTACAGAATTCTATTCCCTGCCGCTATTGCGGTGGGAAGTGTCAGTAGTATCAAATTGGTTTGGCTGATTCAGGATTGTGCACTTGGCCTTCTGATCATTCCAAATTTGATAGCATTGACAATCTTATCACCTGAAGTGCGACGCCTTTCAAATGATTTTTTTAAGAAGGCAGCTTAGTTGAAAACTATCTTATTCAGAATGGCTAGCTGCATTGAGGCATTAATCAAATGAAAATAAACTGAATTGCATTCAAATGAGTTAAATCAAAAAGAGCGGCCTATTGGCTGCTCTTTTGATTTTGAGTGTATTAACTTTAAAATGAAGGCGGTGTAACTGCGAAGATGACTTCAGCAGGTTCTGAGGATTCGTTTTCCCATTTGTGTTTATAAAACGGAGGAATCCTTATACTATCTCCTTGAAACAAAGTGATGACTTCATTTTCAAAATAGAGTTGTACTTTGCCCTTTGTTACATATGCGACTTCTTCACCTTCGTGTCCAATCAGAAGATCGGAGGATTTTGTGTGAGGCGCAAGTGACATTAACAGAAACTCAATTGCGCCACTTGTATCTGGTGTGAGCAGTTCATAAGTGAAATCCTCATTAGATGGAAAAATTAATTTTTTTCTGTTTCCTAATCTGACAATGAATGAGTCTGTTTCTCCGGCATCCATGAAAAAACTGAACAATGGCGCATCGAGCACATTCGCTATAGTTTTGAGTGTGTTTATTGATGGGTTGGCTAAATTTCGTTCAAGTTGGCTGAGCAAAGAAGATGTTACGCCAGATTTTTCCGCCAACTCTTTAATACTTAGGTTTTTAAATTTTCTATATTCTTGAATTTTTTTGCCAATATTGACTTCAGACATATACGGCCTCCGATTAAATTGTATTTAATTAAATTAAATAAAAATTGACACTTGAGTTAAACCTAGTTAAACTGTAATTAATAATATTTAATCAAATTGTACCTTGGAAAATGAATAATAACAAGTATGTATTAGGATTGATATTCAAAAAATGAAATTCTAAAGATTTTTTCTATCTGGAAGTCAATGGATTGGCAAATAAAGTAAACGCATTGGGGGGTAAAGAAATGGATAGAATTATGAGGCCTGCTTGGGCAGAAATCAATCTTGATCATTTGGAACACAATATTAAGGAGGTCAAGCGCTGTCTCAAACCAGAATGCAAAATATTAGCAGTCATTAAATCTGATGGCTATGGCCATGGTGCTGTCATTTCGGCTAAAACACTGCTGGATCACGGTGCGGATCGGCTTGCAGTTGCCATTTTGACTGAAGCGGTTCAACTTAGAAAGGAGTATCCTGATCCTGACATTATGGTGTTGGGTTATACACCGGCAGATCAAGCTGATGTTCTAGTAAAATACAATCTAACTCAAACTCTGTATGATCTTGAAACTGCTAAAGGATACAATCATGTTGCCGTTTGTTCAGGTAAGAGAATTAAAGTACATATAAAAATTGAAACTGGTATGGGAAGAATTGGTATGATGCCCGAAAATCAAACCATTTTAGACATTCTTGAGATGAGCAAAATGCCAGGCTTAGAGATTGAAGGGATCTTCACACATTTTGCCTCTGCGGATGACATCGACAAATCCTCCACATTAAGGCAGATTGAAATTTTTATCAACATAACCAATAAATTAGAGAAATGCGGCGTTATAATCCCTATCCGCCATGTATCCAACAGTGCGGGTATTATTGATCTTCCGGAATATTGCATGGATATGGTGAGGCCTGGCATAATGCTTTATGGTCTCTATCCGTCTGGAAATGTTTCTCATGAATCGATTGTATTAAAAGAAGTCATGTCTTTGAAAACGACCATCGCGCATTTAAAAGACTTACCTCCCGGATATGGGATAGGTTATGGCCATCAATATTTTACAAGAGGACATGAGCAGATCGCGACTTTACCTATTGGATACGCTGATGGTTTTTCGAGAATGCTTAGTGGAAAAGCAAATGTGTTGGTGAAAGGTCGCCGAGTTCCGGTTGTGGGAAGGATCTGCATGGATCAATGCATGATAAATGTAACAGGTCTTGATGTTAAGGTGGGTGATACAGTAACTCTTTTCGGTGGCGATGATGTTAATAAGATTTGGATTGAAGATATGGCAGATTGGTTGGGGACTAATACGCATGAAATTATTTGCAGAATTGATAAGCGGATCCCACGAGTATATAAATCTAACGGCGTGATTGTAGATGTGGTGGATTATTTGCAGGCCCTTTAAATCTTGTTGATGATAAAAAGCGCAATAGAAGCAGTGCGCAATGATATGCGAATTGAGACAAATTCCCATGAATTTATGTTAAACTATTAAGCGAATAGACATAAATTACATTCAGACATGGGGTGAACCATTTGAAAATAACATCCAATTTGCCGTTTGTGGCCGCGGACGGTCAGGTGTATTATGCGTACGATTTAGAAGAATGGCCGTTTCAAGGCAAGACCATTTATGAGGTTATCCGGATCATGGCGGGCAAGCCGCTGTTCATGGAAGAGCACCTAGAAAGACTAAAGCAATCCGGTCTGACTTTAGGCATGCCTATGGAAGGCATTGAAGCGGCTGTCGCAGAAGACATGAAGCAAGTCGTGGCGCACTGTGAGATCAAGGACAACAATCTGAAAATAGTCGCAGGCTATCTCGAAAGCGGCGCGTTCAGCTATGTGGTCTTTCCGGTCAAGAGCTTTTATCCGCCAAAAGACTATTACGAAAACGGCGTCAAAACAGTTCTGATGCACGTGGAAAGAGAAAATCCAAACGCCAAGGTCATCAATACAGAACTCAGCACCAAAGTGGATAACCTGAGAGAGACCACGGACATCTTTGAGGGCTTGCTCGTGGACAGCGAGGGCCGCATTACAGAGGGCAGCCGCTCCAACGTTTTCTTCGTCCAGGGCGACCGTCTGCTGACGCCAAGATCAAATCACGTGCTGCTGGGGATCACCCGTCAGAAGCTGCTCGCGGCAATAGAAGAACTTGGCATAGCCTTTGAAGAGGCCGAAATCAGGGCTTCGGAGGCATACCTTTATGATGCCTGCTTTATCACGGGCACGTCCATAGGACTGTTGCCGGTGGCGCAGATCGACGATCAGAAAATCAACTCACCTGGAAATCCGATCCTCAAAAAGCTTCAGGAAGGCTATGACCGCATTGTCCAAACCTCGCTTGAAAAAATCGATTGGGAGTGAATTCACCTTGAATCCTGTACATGAGAGATTTCTGAGATACGTCAAAATAGACACTGCTTCTGATCACCACTCCAATACCACACCTTCCACGAAAAAACAATTCGAGCTCGCGAAGCTTCTCGAGCAAGAGATGAGAGCCATGGGCCTTCAAAACGTCAGCCTGGACGAAAACGGCTATCTCATGGCAACGCTGCCGGGCAACACGCCAAAGGCGCCGGTCATTGGCTTAATCGCCCACATGGACACCAGCCCGGACTTCACAGCGACTGGGGTCAATCCGCGGATCATCAACAATTATGATGGTGGGGACATTCTTCTAAATCAGGAACAAACGATCATCATGTCGCCAAAGGACTTCCCGGAGCTCCTAAAATATACTGGTCAAGACCTCATCACCACGGACGGGACAACGCTTCTCGGCGCGGATGACAAAGCAGGTATTGCAGAGATCCTGAGCGCGGTGGAATTCTTCATGGCAAATCCCGAAATCCCGAGAGGGGACCTCAAAATAGGTTTCACACCAGACGAAGAAGTTGGCCGGGGCGCAGACCACTTTGAGGTTGAAAAGTTCGCGGCTGACTTCGCCTACACCCTGGATGGCGGAGAACTTGGTGAACTGGAATACGAAAATTTCAACGCCGCCTCTGCGACAGTGAAGTTTCACGGTCGCAACATCCATCCTGGAAACGCCAAAGACAAAATGGTCAATTCCCAGCACCTGGCCATGACTTTCAACGCCATGCTTCCGGCAGCGGAGCGGCCGGAGCACACCACAGGGTATGAAGGCTTCTTCCACCTGAACGAAATGAAGGGTGACGTCGAGCTCGCAGAGCTCCACTACATCATCCGGGACCACGATCTGGAAAAATTTGAGGCAAGAAAGCGCCTCATGACCGAAGCTGCAGGCTACATGAACCAGAGGCACGGCGCCGGCACGGTTGAGCTGATCCTCAAAGACTCCTACTTCAACATGAAAGAAAAAATCCTGCCGGTGATAGAGATCGTGGAAGAAGTCAAAGGCGCCATGGAAGCAGTGGGGGTCAAGCCCCTCATCAAGGCCATCCGCGGCGGCACTGACGGCTCGCGGCTTTCATACATGGGCCTTCCGACGCCAAACATTTTCACAGGCGGACACAATTATCACGGCCGTTTTGAGTACATCCCAATGGCCTCCATGGATAAAGCTGTTGAAGTCATAGTCGAAACTGTACGCCGTTTTGCTGAAAAGGCGGTTTGAAAGATGGATTTAAACAGATTGACACGTACCGAAATGGTCTTAGGCTCCGAAGGCTTGGACATCCTTAAAAATAGCCACGTGGCTATCTTTGGCATAGGCGGCGTGGGTTCCTTTGCGGCTGAGGCCCTGGCCAGATCCGGTGTCGGCCGCCTGACTCTCATCGACTTCGACCGGATTGCGCTGACGAATATAAACCGCCAGCTCCATGCCCTTGACACGACCATCGGCCAATACAAGGTCGACGTCATGAAGGAGCGCATCGCCCTCATCAATCCGGAAATTCAGGTGAATGCTGTCAAGCAGCGCTATGACGCTGACACTTCTGAAGAGATTTTTGCCGATGGTTTCGACTTCGTCATAGACGCCATAGACATGGTCACGTCAAAGCTGCACCTGATTGTGACCTGCCAGGAACGCGGCATCCCGGTAGTGAGCTCCATGGGTACCGGAAACAAGCTGGATCCGACCCGGCTGGTTATGGCGGACATCTCCAAGACCTCAGTCTGCCCGCTGGCGAAAGTCATGCGCAAGGAGCTGAAAGCACGCGGTGTAAAAAAACTCATGGTAGTGTATTCCACAGAACTGCCGGTGGAACCCCAAAATTTAGATCCAAATACATCGAATCCCAGAAAGGTTACACCGGGCAGCGTGTCCTTCGTGCCCCCTGTATCGGGCTTTTTCATGGCGTCCTACGTGGTTCGGACCTTGATTAAAAAGTAACAAAAAACCTAAAAGCCTTGATTTATCTGCCATCGGCATGTATAGTTAACATAATAAATTTTGCCGATGGAGGATTTTATGATTAAAAAGGTGATGACATTGCTGCTGATAGGCGGCACATTGGCGCTAGGAAGCGGCTTTGCAGACGTGGCGGAGCACTTTAAACAGCCCGTCTATAAATTGGGTTCCGTGAGCAAGGATGTTTACTGGCTGCAGCGGGCACTGAACGATGCAGGCTTCTACAAGAACCATGCGTATACTTTGAACTACGGTCCAACGACTGAACAGGCTGTAAAAGCTTATCAGAAAAGTGTCGGTTTGACAGCAGACGGCGTTGCAGGCACAAGCACTCTGGCCCAGCTGCAGACTCAAAACAGGATTCCTGAAGTCAAAAGGGCGACCTACAAATTTGGAGATACCTCCAAAAGCGTTTACTGGATTCAATCGACTTTGATGCAGTTTGGCTATCTGGACATCGACAAGCCTACAGATTTTTATGGTGCCATGACTGAAGAAGCCATCAAGACTTTCCAGATGAAATTTAACATGACAGTGGATGGCAACGCGGGTGAAGCCGTTCTTGCCAAGATGGCGGAGCTGGGGTACATATTGCTGACGACTACAGATGGCACGGCTTCAGCTGCATCTGAACAGACGGTCATTTCGAGAGGTGTCGGCGAGCGCCGAGTGGGCGAATATATCACCTGGAATGACATTCAGGGGTCGCTGAAGCGCGGCTCCACGGTTCTGACGCTGGAGGACTTTAAGACGGGTACAATATTTAAAGTGAAAGTCACCTACGGCGGCGTCCATGCGGACATTGAGCCTGTCACAAAAGAGGACGCAGAGATTATTAAGAAGCTTTGGGGCGGCTCCTACAACTGGTCCCGCAGAGCCATTCTCGTCCATTTCAACAACCGCATTATCGCAGCCTCCATGAATGGCATGCCCCATGCGGGACTTGAAAATCAGCCTGAAGGCAAATACATCAACGACCGTTCAGCCGGGTATGGTTATGGCTACAATTTCGACATGGTCAAGAACAACGGCGTCTCCGGACACTTCTGTCTGCACTTCAGGGACAGCAAGCTCCACAGCACCAGAACCAAAGATCCAAAGCATCAAGAGATGGTGAGGGTGGCTGCGGGTTTATAGTCTAGGCGCTCAAAATATGGGATGAAAAGTGTTGTGTTTTTTGATTTCATTCATGTGAAATATTATACTGGCACGCTGAAAAGATTATTAAATATTTTAGATATAAGTAAACAAAAAATAAATTTCAAGATGGGTAAGCGCCCATCTTTTCTTTTTCGTAAAATTTGTGTATATTCATTAAAAAAGGAGGTGGCAACTTGGTAGATTATAGTATGTTTGATATCCTTGGCCCAGTGATGATTGGACCTTCGAGCTCCCATACCGCAGGTGCGGCCAGAATAGGAAAGATGGCTCACAAGTTCGCAGGTGATGACATTAAAAGTGTGGATTTTTACCTGCATGGCTCCTTCGCTAAAACCTATCGAGGCCACGGAACAGATAAAGCGCTTCTGGCCGGGGTTCTGGGCTTTGGCGAGAGTGACGACCGGCTAAGAGAAGCCTTTGAGATCGCCGCTCAAAGGGGTGTTGCCTACAGCTTTCAGGAGAAAGATCTCGGCGATTTGATGCACCCGAATTCCGTCAAGATTGTCATCAGACGCACAGATGATTCGGAAGTGGTGCTGATTGGGTCGTCTATCGGCGGAGGAAATATAAACATTGTGCATCTGAACGGGATTGACCTCACGATCAGCGGTGAGCACCCGACCATTATTGTCAGACATAACACGAGCAAAGGCATCATTTCAGGCATGACCAACATCCTGATGGCTTGTAACCTCGATGTTCTGTATATGAGTTTTCACAAGAAAAAGAATCGTGATGACGAGGGTGTCATGGTGATTGAAGTTTCGGATGTTGTCAGTGACGAGGCATTGCGCGCAATTCGCACATTTCCGGGCATTGTCGATGTCTATCTGATATGAGAGGTGACGTATGACTTATAGATTTACAACCGGTGAAGAACTTCTGGAAATTTGCGGCGAGAAAAAGATGACTATTGCTCAGGTTATGCTGGCAAGGGAAGTAGAAATGTCGAAAAGATCCGCGGAGGAGATCCGCGGTCAGATGCTTGACAGCCTTAATGTTATGAAGACAGCCATACAGGCGGGGCTTCATGAAGGTGTCAAGTCAGTCAGCGGACTGATTGGCGGAGAAGCCTACAAGCTGTCGCAGTATGCGGCGACACATGAGCCGCTGTCCGGGCGGGATATGTTTCAAGCTATGACCAATGCTATGTCGGTCATGGAGGTCAATGCCTCCATGGGGCGGATTGTGGCATCCCCTACGGCGGGATCCTGTGGGATTGTGCCCGGGGCTTTGGTCTCAACCGGTCTCAGGCAGGGTAAGACAGATGAGGAATTGGTTGAGGCGCTTTTAACAGCATCCGCTATAGGTTTTCTATTTTCCAGAAACGCTACGGTAGCTGGTTCTGAAGGGGGATGTCAGGCGGAGACGGGTACGGCATCCGCTATGGCCTCTGCCGCCATTGTGGAAATGATGGGCGGCAGTCCTGCAGCTGCGCTGAGCGCGGCGTCTTTTACCATCAAGAACATCTTGGGGCTCGTATGTGACCCAATCGCAGGTCTGGTGGAATGTCCCTGCGCGAAACGGAATGCGCTGGGTACGGCCAATGCCATCCTTTCGGCGGACATGGCTCTGGCAGGGTTGGAAACGGCGATCCCATTTGATGAAGTCGTGGACGCTATGTACCGCGTAGGTAAAGTTATGTCCCCAACGCTCAGAGAAACGGCCATGGGCGGCCTTGCGGCAACACCGACCGGTATTCGGATCGCGGAGAGAATCTTTGGTCCGGGCCATGGACGGGGTTAAGATTTAATTGTAGCCACATGAATTAATAAGAAGCCTCGGAGAACACGTCCGGGGCTTTTTGATTGGGGTGGACGGTGCCAGCGGTTGTCGCCTGCTAACCCCGGCTTCCATGCGGACGTAACCTGTTGATCCTTCCGCCCCAACAGTTTGTTAAAAAATCATTAAGTTCTTAAGAATCATTTAATCTATAGTGTTTAACTGAGTACCTTGTAAAACAAGATAGCATATGGTATGATCATGCTGTAAAGAAAAGGAGGTCAAAACCTATGGAAAAAAAATTGTATCGCTCCAGGGAAAATCGAATGTTGTTTGGTGTCTGCGGCGGCATTGGTGAATATACGGGCATCGATCCCACCGTCATTCGACTTGGCATGATTTTTATTGGTTTTACATGCATCGGTGTTTTGTTTTACATTGCGGCTGGACTGATTATTCCTGAAGCGCCATTAAGCGGGCGGGGGACACAGGGGCCAGGCAGCGGACCGGGAAGCGGTGGCGGCAGAAGCAGACGGGAGGAAGAAACTTTTGATCCTGTGGCGGGCGCCAAACCGGATATGCCGTCAGAAATGAAGACAGAGATGAAGACAGATGCCGGAGCAGAGGTATCTTCGGCGTCACAACCGTCGTCTGGCATTGGGCCGGAAGCAGGCTCAAGCGCTGAAAACTTTGACTATGAAACCGTTGAAGATGAGATTGCCGAGACGGCTGTCAATGCCTCAGAACCCAATAAACCAGCTGAATCAGCAACCAAGGAGGTCTAAGTCATGAAAAGACTGTATCGATCCAATAATGACGTCGTCATAGCCGGTGTGTGCAGCGGCGTGGCGGAGTATTTCAACATAGATCCTGTGATTGTGAGAATTCTGTGGGCAGTCATGGTCATCTTCGGAGGGACAGGCCTTTTGGCTTATATCATTTGTGCCATTGTCATCCCAAAGCGCCCGGTTGGTGAAGGCGGTTATGAATTCGTTCAGGAAGATCAGGGCTATGAAGGCGTGGACCCGGCTTCCGCAGGCGGCAGGAAATCACACGAATTCAACAATGACAACGCGCGGCTCATCATTGGTCTCGGTTTTATTGGACTTGGCGCACTGTTATTTTTCCGACAAGTCCTGCCTTGGTTTGATTTCTCTCTGATTCTGCCGGTAGTTCTGATTCTTATTGGCGGATTGATTGTCATGAAGGGCAGAGGTGACTGAAGATGGACGATCAGCAGCAAACAAGTCAACCGGAACAACCTAAAGCACAACCCACATCACAACCCAAGCTTGAACCTCAGCGGGATTCCAGCGCAAAAGGCAGCGCAGTCCTAACCAGCGCAGAGATTGAAGAGCGTGACAAAGCACTTCGCAGAAGACGTCACAAACAGATTGCAGACGGCATAGGCGTTGGTCTGACCTTCATTGCCATAGGCGTTGTCTGGCTGCTCGTCAAGTTTGGCTATATCAATATCTCCATAATCAGTGCGCTCTTCGATCTTTGGCCGCTCATCTTCGTTGTCGTTGGCGTCAATATCATATTCAGGAGATTTCCTTACATTGGCCTTATAACTTGGGTGCTGTTCATTGCAGCAATTCTGCTTTATGGCACCATGGTTGGCAGCCGTGACCGGGATCTTGATTTCTTCGGGATGACCCTGCCTTGGTCCATTGTCGAGCGTGGGGACAGAAACGCTGATGCCTGGGTCTCCGGCATAACCAGTGGCAGCTTTGCCCTCTCTGATTTGGACGGCATCGATAAAGCCAGCGTGGATATCGCCCTTCCGGCGGGAACTTTCAAAGTTGGTCTGACGGATCAAAGTGCCATGTCCTATGTGGTGCCCGGAAAGCTATACCAGGTTGGAAGCCGCAGGAGCGAAAGTGCCATTGCTTATAACTTTAATCCCGAAGAAGGTCTTCGTTTTGATGATATTCACGAAAAACTGGATTATGATCTCTATTTAAATCCTAAGGTCAAATGGGACCTCAAAGTCGATGCCGGTGCTATGGAAAGCGATATGAGTCTTGAAAAGATCCCGGTGGAACGACTGCAAATCAACATGGGCGCCGGAGACCTTGATCTCAGAATGGGGAACCTCGTCGAGCGTTCAACCGTTGAAATCAACTGCGGCGCGACCTCCATCCGCCTTGTGGTGCCGGAGGGCGTCGGCGTCAGTGTCGATTACAAAGGGATTGTAGGAGACCAATCCCTATCAAGTAACGGCTTCATCAAAGAGGATGGTATCTATTATTCCGAGGGCTATGACCAGTCCGAGGAACAGATTGAACTGGTGATCAAATCCGCTGTGGCAGAGATTGACGTGATCTTTCAATAAAAGTTATTGTGTAGACCATTCAAATTTGGGAATACTAGAAGTATATTATTCTGGTATTCCCTCTGTTTTTTGTGGGGGCTTCGTCGTCGGACAGATGGGTGGGATGTCATATGGGTTCTTATGAGCATAATATCAAGGTCATCAATGATCACAGGCATAGAGGCTATCTGGAAGGCGAGATTGACGGCATGCTTTGGTTTGCGATTGTACATGAAGAGCCAGTGGAGACCGGTATTGACCCAGAGACTATGAAGCGGGGCATGGGCCGCGTGACCCGGCTGTGTATTTATCAGGATTCTTCGACCGTAGACGGCAATCCGTATTTGCCTTCCATGAGTATAAAGCGGATTGTTTATGTCAATTATCAGCGTGACTGGAGCATTTTTCATTACGACTTCAGAAGCATGGCCCGCGAGTTGGTGTGGTATCTGGAACGCCGGTGCTGTATGCACCTTCTTAAATAGCATGTTAAAGATTAAAGGCGGGTGGCCGATGGCCGCGGGTTGCACCCCCCCTCGCTTCCATATGCCTATTGCGGCTTACGCCTATTGCGGCTTACGCCTATTGCCTCCTTGACTAGTGCGCCTGCTTCTTGTATAATGTGCTCAGCAAACTAAATGAAGAATGTGATTATGTCTGCGGTTGGGTGACCATCGGCAGGCAGAGCACTTAAAACGCTGAGAAACAGAGGAGTAGGCCTTAACAATGTGTTCAGAGAGAGTGTCCATGGCTGGGAGACACTTCGCGGGTTGTGAGGCTGAAGGTCGCTGTGGAGCGGCCGGCGCGAACGCTTTTGAGAAGCCAAGCGCTGGACGGGTGACGCCGTTTGACGTCAATGGAGGTGCCGCGAAGCGGAGTCTCGGAAGCGCTTGCAAAGCAGGCTGCACCGGGATGAGCAGACGGAACTGGGGTGGTAACGCGAATAGACTTCGTCCCTTGATTGGGATGGAGTTTTTTTTATTTCCCAAAAGATCGGAAAAGGTCAGAAAAAAGAATCATAGTCGGGAGTGAACATTGTGGAAGAGAAAAACATTGAAAAAATGACGCAAGAAATGCCAGCCGCGGGTGAAATGGGCAAAACTTATGATCCTAAAGCCTTTGAGGACAAAATTTACGCAGGCTGGATGGATAAGAAGCAATTTAAGGCAGAGGTCAATCCGGACAAGAAGCCTTACACAATTGTACTTCCTCCTCCAAACATCACAGGACAGCTTCACATGGGCCATGCGCTGGATCAAACCTTACAGGATATCCTGATCCGCTGGAGGCGCATGCAGGGCTTTGAGGCCCTCTGGCTGCCGGGAACGGACCATGCCAGCATCGCTACCGAGGTCAAAGTGGTTGAGAAGATCAAGAAGGAAGAAGGCCTTAACAAGGAAGAGGTCGGCCGCGACGGCTTCCTGGAGCGCGCCTGGGCATGGCGTGAGGATTACGGCCGCCAGATCGTCAACCAGATGATGAAGCTGGGCAGCTCCTGCGACTGGGACCGCGAGCGCTTCACCATGGACGAAGGCTGTAACCAGGCGGTAACAGAAGTCTTTATCCGCCTTTACGAAAAAGGTCTGATTTACCGCGGGAACCGTCTGATCAACTGGTGCCCGGACTGCATGACCACGCTTTCGGACGCTGAGGTCGAACACGAAGAAAAGCAAGGTGCGTTCTATCATATCAAATACTATCTCCAGGATTCGGAGGACGATTACCTCGAAATCGCTACGACCCGCCCGGAAACCATGCTGGGCGACACGGGGATAGCGGTGCATCCGGAGGATCCGCGCTATGCCAAATACGTTGGCAAAGTGGCAATTCTTCCGCTTGTTGGAAGAGCTCTGCCGATAGTCGCGGATGCCTACGTCGACCGCGAAGTCGGTACCGGCGCTCTGAAAGTGACGCCTGCCCATGACCCTAATGACTATGAAATTGGCAAGCGCCACAACTTGGAGACCGTCGAAGCCATGAACTTCGATGGGACCATGAACGCCGCCGCGGGTGAATTCGAAGGCATGGACCGCTTCACCTGCAGAAAAGCCGTCGTCGAAAAGCTGAAAGCTTCAGGTCATCTTATTGAAATCAAAGAGCACCAGCACAATGTAGGCACTTGCTACCGCTGCCATACCATCATTGAGCCAATGCTGTCCGACCAGTGGTTTGTCAGCATGGAGCCTCTCGCGGGACCGGCCATTGAAGTCGTCAAAAATAACACTCTGGAGTTTGTACCGGAGCGCTTTACGAAAATTTATATGCACTGGCTGGAGAATATCCGCGACTGGTGTATCTCCAGACAACTCTGGTGGGGTCACCGAATCCCTGCTTACTACTGTGAGCATTGCAGCAAAGTCGTTGTGGCCAGGGAGATGCCGGATACTTGCGCGGACTGCGGCGGCACGAACTTCCGACAGGACGAGGATGTCCTCGACACTTGGTTCAGCTCAGCCCTTTGGCCGTTTTCAACTTTGGGCTGGCCTGAAAAAACACCTGATCTCGATTATTTTTATCCGACCAGCGTTTTGGTCACAGGCTATGACATCATTTTCTTCTGGGTAGTCCGTATGGTCTTCTCGGGTCTTGATGCCATGGGTGACATTCCCTTTGATAAAGTATTCATCCACGGATTGGTCAGGGCGGCGGACGGCAAAAAAATGTCCAAGTCTCTGGGTAACGGCGTTGATCCGCTGGATATCATTGACCAGTTTGGCGCTGACGCGCTGCGCTTTATGCTGGCGACGGGCAACAGCCCGGGCAATGACCTTAAGTTCCAGATTGACCGCGTCGAGTCCAGCCGGAACTTCGCGAACAAATTGTGGAATGCTTCCCGCTTCGTTTTGATGGGCATTGAAAAGGATCCGGGGGCACTGGACGGCTCTGAAACGCTGACCCTGGCGGACCGCTGGATTCTCTCGAGACTGTCCCAGTTGACCACAGAGTCTACGGAAAACCTCGAAAAGTTTGAGCTTGGCGTCGCTGCCAATAAGATTTATGAATTTGTATGGAACGAATACTGTGACTGGTACATCGAAACTGCGAAGAAACGTCTTTACGGCGAAAATCCGGAGGAAAAAGCGACTGTTCAGAAAGTCCTTCTCTCCGTGCTTAGAGATATTCTGAAGCTGCTCCATCCGTTTATACCGTTTATTACGGAAGAGATCTGGCAGCACCTCCCATCCAAGGACGCTGACCTGATTGTGACGCCTTGGCCGGTGGCGAATCTGGGCCATGTGGATGCCGACGCTGAGCGTGCCATGGAGATTCTGATGGACGCCATCCGCAGCATCCGTAACTCCCGGGCTGAAATGGAGGTCGCACCGTCCAGAAAAGCCAGACTTATTGTCAAGGTATCGCCGGAACTCATGCCGGTCTTCCTGGATCAAAAAACGTATCTCGAAAGCCTTGCTTCAGCCTCTGAAGTACGGGCGTTTGTCGAAGGCGAAGTCGTAGAGGATGCTGTTTCGGTAGTCGTTCCGGGCGGAGAACTGCTCATGCCGCTGGACGACTTGATCGACTACAAAAAGGAATCTGAGCGCCTTGAAAGAGAAGTGAAGAAGCTGACTGCGGAAATTGACCGCATTGACTCTAAACTGGGCAATGCAGGCTTTGTCGCCAAAGCACCGGCTCAGCTGGTTGAGGAGGAGCGCGCGAAGCGCGTGACACTGGCAGAGATGCTGACCCTCTCTCAAGACAGACTCGACAAAGTCAAATCCAAACTCAAATAGGAGAGAAGCGGCATGAATGTTCGTGAAGCGATCGATTATATCCACAGTACCTATCAATTTGGCAGCAAGCTCGGCCTCGATAATATAACACAGCTCCTCGATTATATGGGCAATCCTCAGGACCGGCTGGCGTATATCCACGTCGCCGGGACAAATGGCAAAGGCTCCACGTCAACTATGATCTATTCGATTTTGAGAGCCCAGGGCTACAGAGTCGGGCTCTACACGTCGCCCTATCTGGAGGTGTTCAATGAGCGCATCCGGATCAACGGGGAGAACATTGATGATCAGTCTCTGGCAGAGGTCGTTTCCTTTGTCAAGAATCACGTGGACCGCATGCTGAGTGAAGGCTGTACTCATCCAACCGAATTTGAAATCGTCACTGCGGTGGCCTTTGAGTACTATGCAAGACACAAAGTGGATTATGTGGTGCTGGAGGTTGGCCTGGGTGGCCGTCTTGACTCCACCAATGTCATCAAGAAGCCTTTAGTGTCCGTGATTACGCCAGTGGATCTTGATCACGTAGAATATTTGGGTGACACTTTGGACAAAGTCGCCTTTGAAAAGGCGGGCATCATCAAGGCGGATTCGGTCTGCGTTGTTCATCCTCAGGCGCAGGAAGCCATGGACGTTATAGCTTCCCGCTGCCAGGAACTTGGCACGCGCCTGGTGGTCGCACCCTGTGAAGAGGCATCGATCCAGTCTGCAACCCTTGAAGGTACTGTTTTTAAACTCTTTGACAATGCCTACTGCTTAAAGCTGATTGGCGACTATCAGGTCAACAATGCCGTTGTGGCGTTGACCACTGCGGAAGCCCTCAAGGAAGCCTATGACATTGAAATTTCGGACAATGCGATCCGCGACGGGCTAGCGGCTGCAGTCTGGCCTGGACGTCTCGAAGTCATGTCCCACGAGCCGCTGGTAATGATCGATGGCGCCCACAATTTCCATGGGGCGTCCGGTCTGGCGGCAGCCGTCAAACGACTTATGCCGGAGCAGCGAATTGTCGCTGTTGTCGGTATTCTTGGAGATAAGGATATCTCGGGCATGCTGAGTGTTATGATGCCGCTGCTCGATACAGTTATTGCAACTGAACCAAACAATCCAAGAAAAATGAGTGCAGAGGGTTTGGCTGAGCGCATGGCGCCTTATGGTAAGACAGTCATTGTCCGTCCGGCTATAGCCGATGCTTTGGATTTGGCGTTTGAACATTTGTCGCCGGGAACACATGACGCAATCTTGTGTTTTGGGTCACTGTATATGATTGGCGAGGTCAGAACCTTGTTGAGACAGCGGCTTTGGAATGAGTAATTAGAGTTACCGGGGGAGGTGAGCTTCTGTCTACGAGAAAATTGCTGCAAAATCGTTCTAAACTGGAAAAAGCATGGCTGAGATTCTACGAGACAGGACTCATCGACTCCAAAGTGCTCAGGCCGGAAATAGTGGAATCCTGGGAGCGCTGCAGATATGCAGGTGTCCATCAAGATGGACCGTGGGCTGATGATGACCTCAATGAAAAAGAGCTGGAGCTGAGGAGAGAGCAATTGGGTGATGTCCTTAAAATTGCCAAACCTTTTATGGAAACTCTATATAAAGCGGTGGGCGAGTCCAGGATGATTCTGAGGCTGACAGATCGTGAAGGTTGGGTGCTCGGAAGCTATGGTGACCAGTCGATGCTGGAGGAGTACAGACATCTCAGGCTGCACAGCGGCTGCAACGTCAGTGAGTCGGCCATTGGAACCAATGGCATTGGGATCGCGTTAAAAGCAGACCATTCCATTCAGGTCATGGGCGCTGAGCATTATCACAGGGCATTTCACGACTGGACGACATCTGCTTCACCAATCCATGGAAAGCATGGCGAAGTGGTAGCTGTAATCAGTATGTCGGGGGACTATGATCTGGTTCACCCGCACACGCTGGGAATGGTCATGGCGTCTGCGGAAGCAATTGAACACGAATTGGAGCTCGAGGCGGCACACCTTGAAGCAAAGCGGGCGAGCGAACACTATCTGGCTATCATGGAGTCTATCCGTGAAGGCATTTTATGTGTCGATTCAACGGGTGAAATAACTGAAATTAACCATTTTGCAAGAAAATATCTCGGCTACAACGAAAAGGAAATTTTGGGCCAGAAGCTCGAAACACTAATTGAAGCGGAAAAGATGAAAGGCTATATCAATATGGTCAGGAACAGCGCCCGATTAGACGAAGTGGAGGTTTTTCTTCGAAAGAAAAACGGCAAGCGCGTTTCAGTTCTCGTAAATATGACGCCGATCAGCCAGACGCAGAGTGGAAAAAAGGAAGCGGTTTTGACTTTTAGAGAGTCTAAGCGTGTTCACAGCCTGGTCAACAAAATAGTCGGGGCGACAGCGATCTACACCTTTAACGATATTCTTGGTGACAGTCGAGAAATCAAACAAGCGGTGGATATGGCGCGAAGAGTGGCCGATTCTGATGCCAATATTCTTCTCTATGGCGAAAGCGGCACAGGCAAGGAGATGTTCGCTCAGGGCATACACAATGCGAGTCGAAGGAAGAATCAGCCCTTTGTCTTCATCAACTGCGGCGCAATTCCTCGAGATCTGGTTGCGAGTGAACTCTTTGGCTATGTGGAAGGCGCTTTTACAGGCGCACGCAAAGGCGGTCAGCCCGGAAAATTTGAACTTTCGGACGGCGGGACACTGTTCCTGGATGAGATTGGCGACATGCCCCTGGATACACAGGCTATGCTCCTTCGAGTACTGGAAACCAGGCAGGTCGTGAGGGTTGGCGGTTACGACGTTCTTCCGGTAGATGTGCGGGTAATTGCAGCGACGCACAAAAATTTGAAAGCGGAAGTCGAAAAAGGCAACTTCAGAAGTGACCTCTACTATAGGCTCAATGTTATGCCAATATACACGCCGGCGCTCAGGGAACGCAGGAGTGACATACCGAAGCTGATCGACAATTTTTACAGTCAGCTTAATAAACACACAACAGACCGTCCGCTGATTGCGGAAGGATTCTATAGGGCAATGACCAATTATGACTGGCCAGGCAATGTTAGGGAGCTGCAAAACGTCATGCAGATGATGGTCAGTCTGGCTGGGGAAGCCCCTTTGGAAGAAAATTTGATTCCAAGTTATATTCGTCTTGATGCCCGTCGAGAGTTTGTCACCTCTGAGGAGCGCGTTGTGCCTCTTTCAGAAATTGAACGACAGGCTGTTCTTCATGCGATTAGGATCTGCCGCGGAAACGTCGCGCAGGCGGCACGTGCGTTAGGCATTGGCAGGGCAACGCTTTACAGGAAAATGGAGTCCCATGGTATAGCTATGAATCGAGATGTCTCAAAATGATGCAAATGTATTGTTTTGAGACATCTATTGTTTTTGTTGAGAAACCTGATGACTCATTATGATACAATGGGTATAGTAGTATAAAATCAAGAGTAAAATGGAGAAATTAAACACGTTTGTAAGGACTGAAAAAACTGTGTTTATGAATATTTATTAAAAGTAACTTGCAGTTTGTATTTTGGCATGAAATTTGCATAATAATTATAATGGGTGATGAATATGAAAAAAATTATGCCGTTAACAGGTCTTATGTTGTTTTTCCTGATGCTGGCTGAAAGAATTACAATTGAAGCCGTCATCATTGGACTGGGACTTTCGTGGTTAGTCCTGAAACTCATACACGTCAAGGTTGCAGAAAATGCAGGGCTTCCGCTCTATGCCCCGAGTCTGTGGTTGTCTTGGCTTTATTTGATTGCAGTACTCATAAAAGAGATTATTGCTGCCAATTTTCAGGTGGCAAAAATCGTGCTGAGTAAAACTATGCAAATTGAACCAAAGATTTATCACTATACGACCAGTCTTAAAGACGAGCGGTTGATCGTACTTTTGTCAAATGCCATAACACTGACACCCGGGACCATGACGGTGGAGCTTGAACAAAACCAACTGACCATACACGCGCTGAATCAAGATTATTTCAAGGCGCTAACCGGGAATCCCATTGAAGAAATTCTGCTTAGAGTGGAGGCGCGGCTTAATGGATAAGTTTTTACTCGCTATAGCAGTTGCGCTGGCATTAACCTCGTTAATCTGCCTTGTTCGGGTCATTGTTGGTCCGACAAAGGGAGACCGGATTATTGGCATTAACGTCGTTGGGACGAAGACCATTGTCATCATTGCACTAATCGCTTTTATACTTAGAGAAACCTATTTTCTGGATGTTGTACTCGTCTATGCGTTGATCAGCTTTATAGCATCCATATTTATCTCAAGGGAATTCGCAGAAGAGCCTGAAGAGGAGGACGAGCAGCATGCGTGATAGTCTTGTAGTCATTTTAATGTTGCTCGGGCTGTTCTTCTTTATTGTAGGGACACTTGGCATCCTTAGATTTCCGGATGCACTGACGCGTGCCCACGGCGCCGCGAAGTGCGACACTTTAGGCGCAGCCCTATGTTTGGTCGGTCTCATGATTTATTCCGGTTTTAATTCGGCATCGCTCAAACTGCTGATGGTGATTGTCTTTATCTGGATTACCAATCCCACAGCGACACATGCCATTGCCCGGGGGATCCTGAAATCCAAGCTTAATTCTCAAGGGGGGTCTGAATCCCATTGAATACTTTTTCAATGCTTATACTGGGCCTTATGATTATAGGCAGCGTCGCAGTTTCTTACGTTAAAAATTTAATGAGCGCTGTTATTGTATTTATGATTTACAGCCTGATGATGGCTGTTCTCTGGGAACAGCTAAACGCGCCGGATCTGGCCATCACGGAAGCTGCGGTGGGCGCAGGGATCACGACAGTCCTGTTTGTACTGGCTATTCGAAGAGTCAGGAGGAAGGTCTCATGAAAAGAAAAATCGCAGCCGTACTGATTACAGTAAGCTTCATTGCTTTTTTGCTGATAGGCTTGTCGGATTTTCCGCCCTATGGCACTGCTGACAGTGCCGTTTATAACGAGGTGACAGCCCGCTACCTGGAGAAGTCCATTGAAGAGACCGGCGCAGTCAATGCCGTGGCTGGTATGATCCTCGATTATAGAGCCTTTGATACATTTATTGAAGCCTCGGTCATTTTTACAGCACTGGTTCTGGTTCTTATGATGCTCCAAAAAAACGATAAAGCTAATGGAGGTGATGGTAATGACCACGCCCATCATTAGGCGTATCGTAGGCTGGCTTTTACCATTTCTATGGATCTTCAGCTTTTATATCATGTTATTTGGACATTTATCGCCTGGAGGTGGATTTTCAGGAGGCAGCGTACTGGGTGCCTGCCTGATTCTCGACCGACATGTTAATGGCGCAAATGCATTTGGCGCCAGGTTTACCGGCGAACGGCTGTTAAAGTTGTCGCTGGCCGCGCTTTTACTTTATGGGATTCTCAAAGGCCAGTCGTTCCTTGCGGGGGTCCTGCACATGAACGGACTCCCAATTCCGCTGGGGACCCCTGGAAACATCCTCAGCAGCGGCTTGATCCTGCCGCTGAATGTGCTGGTAGGCATTGTGGTGGCAGTTGCCTTCTATCTGATTGCCACGTTGTTTGAGGAGGGACACCTGTGATATCTTTTATAACCTCACACTATTTCCAGATTGGCACCGTTATTTTGTTTGGGGTAGGGTTTATGACGCTGCTGCTCAACAATAATCTGATAAGAAAAATTATTGGACTTAACATCATGGATACAAGCATATTCTTGTTCTTTATTACCATAGGTTATACAGGAGGCCGTGAAGCACCTATTATAAATGGTGCATTTAAAGGGATTGACGCCTATGTGACCCCAATTCCAACCGGCCTGATGCTGACGGGAATTGTTGTCGCAGTCAGTACGACCGCTTTTGCACTGGCGCTGACCATACTGTTTTACGAACGCTTCGGAACCATTGATCTTTCCGAAGTGATGGACTCTAGGGGGGATTAGATGCAAGGTTTACATCTGACGAGTTTATTATCCATACTGATCCTGATGATCACCGCGTTTATAATGCCTGTCATAAAACAACGTCAATTAGTAACTAAAATCAGCCTGGCAACCATGGGCGTTGTCCTGGTCATGCTGGCATTGGTTGCTGTGGATGTAGCCAGAGTAGAGCATTATACCGCGACTATCGGCCATTATGACGCGCCATTTGGGATTACCTTCGACATTGGACCTATTGAAGCCGTTGTGGGCGTTCTGTTCGCCTTTGTTTCCACCATGGTGGTCTGGTACGCGAGCTTTGGCATTCATAAAGAAATCAAGGAAAACCGCGTTAAACTATTTTACACCTTAATTCATCTGCTGTTAGCTTCGCTGCTCGGCATCGTATTTACCTCGGACTTGTTTAACAGCTTTGTCTTCATTGAGGTCAGTACGCTGGCAGCGTGTGGTTTGATTGCCATCAAGGACAAACCTGAAAATATCAAGGCGACCATGAAATACCTGATCTTGAGCAGCCTTGGCTCTGGCCTCGTTCTCATGGGGATTGCCTATTTGTATTCCATGACCGGTCATTTGAACATGCGCGCTATTCATGAAACCCTCCAGGTAAGTGTAGCCGGAAATGAAAGGGCAATTTTAGTGAGTTTGACCATGTTTACTATTGGACTGGGCATTAAAGCAGCTATGTTTCCGCTTCATATATGGCTGCCGGACGCCCATGCTTCAGCGCCGGGACCATCCAGCGCCATTCTGTCCGGCATAGTCATCAAGGCGCCGGTCGTTTTGCTCTTCAAAGTGCTGTTTATGGTTTATGGTCATGAGATTTTGAAGGATACCGTGATCCTGAACCTTATTTTGATCTTTGGCGCGACGGGTATGATTATGGGGTCCTTGTTTGCCCGCGTACAAACTGATTTAAAGCGAATGGTAGCTTATTCCAGTGTCGCGCAAATGGGTTACATCTTCTTTGGCTTTGGACTCGGCAATGCCATGGGTATGACAATTGCCATCTATCATATTCTGGCTCACGGCCTGACGAAATCCTGCCTGTTTCTCTCTGTCAGCTCATTTATCGAGCAGACTGGGCAGAGGGATATTGATAATATGAGAGGGATCGGTCGTGAAATGCCTATCACTTTGGCGATTTTCTCACTTGGCGGCTTGTCCATGGTGGGTATTCCGATGCTTCCAGGATTTGTCAGCAAATGGAATCTGGCTTTGGCGGCCATAGACTATGGACAAATCTTTTTGCTGCTGATCATCTTGGCGAGCAGCTTGCTCAACGTCAGTTACTATTTCCCAATTATTATCAACGGATATTTCGGCAACGCGAATTTGGAAGGCAAGATTTACAAGTCGAAGATGAAGCCGGTTCGTGAGCTCGTTCCTCTGATTTTGCTTTCAATCATGATGGTGATCGTCGGCTTTGGGTCTGGTCCTATACTGGACTGGATCGCCAGCGCGATGCCTTCTTTGTAAAGGCGGCTTGTCCATGACATTCTTAATTGTATTGCCCATTTTTCTGCCCTGGCTGGCATCAATCTTTGCCACACAGAGCAGGATCATCACTGAAAAAAGATTAAAGCCCTATGTGGCAGTGGTCGTCATAACAAATTTCATAGTGCTCTTTACCGTGGTTTCATTGTTTCCCAAGGTCCGTTTTCACTTGCTGATGGTCAATCGATTTATCGACATCTATCTCAGGCCGGACAGTCTGGGGATTCTCTTTGCGGTGCTGGCATCCCTGCTGTGGATCTTTACAACTTTTTATGCTTTTGAGTACATGAAGCATGAGAATCGGGTCCGTCAGTTTTTTGTGTTCTTCTTGTTTACATTGGGCGTCACCATCGGCATAGCGTTCTCGGGGAATATGTTTACCCTCTATATTTTCTATGAGCTGCTGACGCTGGCAACCTTTCCGCTTGTCATACACGCGGGCAGCGAGGAGGCTCTGGCCAGCGGCAAGAAGTACATTATTTACTCGTTTTCCGGAGCGACGCTCGTCCTTCTTGGTATGCTGCTTGTCTTCAGCATCACCAATGACCTGAGTTTTTTGCCGGGGGGAATTGTGAATTTCAGTCATTTTGGAGGCACGGACCACAACGAGTTTATTATGCTCCTTGTGGGCTACCTGAGCCTATTTCTGGGGTTTGGCGTCAAGGCGGCACTGGCACCGTTCCATTCCTGGCTTCCAAATGCCATGGTCGCGCCTACGCCTGTAAGCGCACTGCTGCACGCTGTAGCCGTTGTCAAATCCGGGATCTTTTCGCTTATGCGCACGACTTATTTCCTGTTTGGACCGGTTAGTGTTGCCATGCTGGGGGCCTCAAATTACTTGCTGCCTATTATTGTTTTGACCATAGTCATGGGATCACTTATGGCACTTCATCAAGACAATCTAAAAAAACGACTGGCGTATTCCACAATCAGTCAGCTGGGTTACATTATCCTGGGCATAGCGCTGCTTAATCAGGATGCTTTTATAGGCGCGCTGCTGCATTTGATCAATCATGCGGTCATTAAAATTACGCTGTTCTTTGTGGCGGGAGCCATTTATTATCAGACGGGCTTTAAGTATGTCCATCAGCTGGATGGTATAGGGAAACGCATGAAGGTGACCATGATCTGTTTTGGACTTTCGGTTATTTCCCTGATTGGCATACCGCCGACCAACGGGTTTGTCAGCAAGTGGTATCTGGCGCTGGGCGCTTTAAAAGCGCACAACGTACTTTATGCAGTCGCATTGCTTCTCAGCGCCTTTCTAACGGCGGCCTATCTTCTTCCTATTGCCGTACAAGCCTTTTTCAGCAAGAAAGAGACGCCGGAGCTTGATGCTATTGGTGAAGGTAAATCGCTGGATCCTTCAGATACCATGTTAATCCCTATATTTTTATTGACCGCAATCGTCATTCTGCTCGGGATCCTTCCGAACCCAATCGTCAGCATAGTAACGCGCATTGCCGGGGAGGTGTTCTAAGTGGCAAACAGTTTTTGGATTTTAATGATGCTTGTCATTCCCGGCGCTGCGTCTCTGATTGGCGCTATTCAGGGAAATAAGAACGAAGGCCTGAGGAATGCGCTGCATCTGTCGGTTTATGCTTTTGTGTTTGGCATAGTCGTTTTGCTGTATGAGCCAGTCAGCCAGGGTGACATTGTGGTGTTTGTGCCTAACCTGATGGGAACCGGTTTGATGTTGAAGCTGGATATGCTGAGATACATCTTCGTTTGGCTGACAGCATTCATTTGGCCATTGGCTATGATTTTCTCCACTCAATATTTAATTCGACATAAGAACAGAAACAGATATTATGCCCTTTTTATGCTGACCTATTTCAGTACCATGGGCATGTTCCTCTCTGAAAACATTCTGAATTTGTTTACCTTTTTTGAATTAATGTCCATTTCATCCTACTTCCTGGTCATTCACGACGAGGATGAATATGCCCACCGTGCAGGCGCCTCTTATTTGGCCATGGCTATAGCAGGTGGTTTGATGGTTTTGCTGGGCATCCTTTTGGCGTATAACTTTGCGGGCACCTTGATCATATCTGAAATGGATTTGAAAGAAGCTTCACAAGTGACCAGAATAGCCATAGGCTCACTCATCCTGATAGGCTTTGGTATCAAGGCGAGCTTATTCCCGCTGCACGTTTGGCTGCCTAAAGCATACACGGCGGCGCCAATGCCGGCGACCATAATATTGTCGGCGGTACTCGCTAAGACGGGCGTTTTTGGCATCATTGTAACACTTCACTATCTATTGGATGGTGAGCCGGTGATTTCTTATGCGATTCTGATTTTGGGCATGCTGACTATTTTGGTCGGTGGCGGATTAGCCATGTATCAGAGAAACGTCAAGCGGATTCTGGCCTACTCAAGCATGAGTCAAATGGGGTATATTCTGCTCGGGATCGCTTTGATCGAGATCCTCGGCAGTCATGGGGGTCTGGCTGTTTACGGCACGCTGTTTCACATTGTCAATCACGGCATCATCAAAACACTGTTGTTTATTGGTGCCGGTGTCATCTACATTGCGCTTCACGAGCTGAGTATCAACGTCATCTACGGCTTTGGGCGTTTAAAGCACTTCCTGAAGGCGCTGTTTCTATTTGGTGCCCTAGCGGTGGCGGGGATGCCTGGATTAAACGGCTACGCCAGCAAAACCATGATTCATGAAGCACTGCTTGAAGCCGCTCATGAATTTCCGGGTCCGTTGTTCAGTATTCTGGACATTTTATTCTATTTTGGCAGTGCAATGACTGTGGCTTATATGCTGAAGTTTTTCGTAGCAGTTTTTATTGAGAAGAATGAAGAATATTATGGTCAGCACAGACATTTGATCAAATGGCCTGTACTCCTTCCAATGTCAATTTTGTCCGGTGCGATTGCCATTTTGGGCATGCGGCCGGAATGGGTATATGCGCCGCTGTCTCAAGCTGCCGAGATCCTGGGGGCGAGTGGTGAGGTTCATCCGCATCTCTTTGCAACCGAAGCACTGCGGGCATCAGGCGTCATTTTTGTGCTTGGCTTTGTCATGTATGCGACGTTTATAAGGATTTACCTGCGAAGACAGGTGGATGGCCACGCGGTTTATGTGAATCCTTCCAATACCTTTATCCGAATAGAAGAGGATTTGATGATTCCTGTATTTACTGCGATCTTCAAAGGCATGACTGTTTTCTTCAGATTCTTTGATCAGTGGCTGATTCGCCTGGGTGAATTCATTGGGGACTCACTTCACAGACTTGCTGACGTGAAACCAAAGAAATGGATTGAGGCGAATGGGAACAACCTCTCTGACGCAGGAACGCACCTGATTGAATCGCTGGAAAGCGCTTCCTCAGGAAAGTTCGCTCAGCCGCTGATTGAAAAAGGAGATGCTGCTTTGGGAAAATTGACGGGCGAAAAACTGTCAGAGCCCCTTCACCGCTCCGGAGAAGCTATTGCGCATCTGGCTGACGAGAGCCTCAGAAAAGGTCATAAGCTTAAAGATGAAGGCGAGACCACGGTCAGAAAAGCGGTCTACAGAGCTAACTTTAATATCAGTACGGTGACGTATTCGATCTTCTTGTTTGGCGCTATATTGGTGCTCAGTTTTATCTTTATCTTCCTGAACAGCACTTTAGTTAAATATTAATCCCGGACGAATGGTTTTGGGAGAAAAAAAGGAAGAAGGTACAAGTCGGAGGGCTCGATTATAATTCGAGATCCTGACAGGCACTTTCTTCCTTTTTCCATTTGGTTTAAACTTAGTTTATAGTGCCCTTGCTCACTTAGCGATCGCAAACTATAGTAAGGAAACACTCAATCTCTCGGAGGCGCGAACAGTGCGTCTGTCAATAGGTTCATGAGCGCGGTCAAGGCTTGGCGATTTTGCTGTGTCCAAGCTTTAGCCATAGCCTCGCCGAGCTTGCGGTCCTCCATGCTAAGCATAAGGCACAGACCGCGGTCTGTGTGCATAAGCTTAAGTACTTGAGCACCCTCGTACACCGCCCACTCTGAAGTATAGGTTGGGGTATGGGTGTTCAAGGTTTCAACGGTCGTTTTCAAAGCGTTCAGCGTCTCTTCTTCAACACGGTCTGAGAAGTATAAAATTGCATTTTCACCGCGCTCTGTGAGACGATACCGATTCGTTCCCGCATCCCGCACCAGGCCTGAGTCTTTGAGTTCGCCCAGACAGTGTGTAAATTCGAAGTAGTTCATTCGGCCGTCCCTAAGCATCAAATCCATCAATATGTCGTGGGCTGGATCTTTGAGCAGGGCGATCCCTTCCAGCAGTAACATCTTCTTTTCAATTTGTTGTTTAGAATCATCAAAAAACACAGGACCACCACCTTACTCGTATCTGATAAATGTATCCCTATTATACCATAAACCTCATAAAAATGAGGACGCGCATTAATGTGACGCAACATTATAAATGGTAAATGTTTAGTTACATTTTACTTTTTTTAGTGTGTTATGACGCGCGTTCCAATATACTTAATATACATAAGTGCAAAAAGAAAATATAATTTAGAAAGGCGGACATAAAATGCTGTTGTCATCTGGGTATTTCAAACGTCATAAAACAAAAAAACGTCACAGATCCTTATCTGCTTTAATTTTGTCTCTGCTCTTTGCAGTATCCTTATTTGGTGGATGCAGTGCTGACATAAATTCTGCAGAATCTTCTTCTCCAAATGGTGAAGTGACGCCGCCGGAAGTCATTGTTGAATCGCCGGGGCCCGTTGAGATGCCGGCGGAGCAAGAAGTGCCTGAGGTGCCTGAAATTGACTTCAATGTGGTCAAACCAAATGAATTGGGAGAAGTCATGGTGATTATGTATCACAATTTAGGGGACAAAAATACGGATTACGCCCGTACAGCAGAATCTTTCCGCGCTGATCTGGAGCGACTTTATGAAATGGGCTTCAGAACATTGCCTCTCAGGGATCTCGTAAAAGGCAACATTACAACACCTGCTGGTTATACACCAGTGGTCTTAACCTTTGACGACGGACACATCACAAACTTCAAGCTTCTGGAGGATCAGACCATTGATCCGGACTGTGTCGTAGGCATCATGTCCGCGTTTGCTGAAGAACACCCGGATTTTGGCATGCATGCTACTTTTTTCTTTAATGGGGGGACCCCATTTGCTCAGAAAGATTCTGTCGCGTTCAAATTCAACTACATGCTGGAAAACGGCATGGACATAGGAAATCACAGCTTTGGCCATGAGCACTTTAAACCGCTCAGCGCTCATGAGGTGGAAGCAGCGCTTGGTAAAAATGCAGTGCAGCTCAAAAAACTGCTCCCTGAAAATTATGAGATCGATCTGTTGGCACTTCCCTACGGTGAACGGCCTGCGGAAGGACAGAGAGGAACGCTGATTGAAGGTCAGTATGAAGGCGTACCGTATAAAAACATTGCCATACTTAACGTCGGTTGGAAACCCAGCGTTTCGCCATTTGACGTGAGTTTTGACTTTGCCTCAATTCAAAGGGTCCAGAGTGGCGACGGTCACCTCCAGCTGACAGATTGGCTGGATGGCTATGCAGCCAATCCGGACAAGCGCTTTATCAGTGACGGCAGGGCAGATCGTGTCGCCATACCCGCTATACTGTCTGAAAAAGTTGATTTGACGGGGTTTGAAGGCTTGGAGCTTTTAGAGTATTAAATTGTCATTTTCACCTTGCCACAAATCCCTGCCAAACCGCCATAATGCCAAAAACTAAAATAATTAAGCCAGACAAGCGGTTGATCCAGATGAGATTATCCGGCTTGGACAATAGTTTCAGTCTGGACAGCGCGAAAGTCAGCATCAGCCACCACAGCGCCGAGCCTGTGAAAACGCCTGCTACGGTGAGTAATGGCGCAGCCAGGCCATGAGAGGTGACACCGCCTGCCAATCCAAGTCCTGAAAAAATCGCTATAAAGGACAATATAGTCATAGGATTGGTCAGCGTCAGAAGAAAGGTGGAAAACAGCATTCCGAGGTCACTGTGGCTGGTGCTGGAGTCAATTCTGTCCGCCCCGGCAGCGCGATCTGCGGGCTTGGAGCGCAGGATTCCCTGACCCAGATAAATCAGAAAGAGACCTCCGCCCAGCCTGAGAAAATTTTGCTGATTGATCAAAAAGGCGGAGACTGCGCTGAGTCCAAAAGCCGCTACGGCACCATAAACGCCGTCTGCAAACGCGGCGCCGAGGCCTGTCATGAGGCCTGCACGGCGACCGTTTGCAAGGGTTCTGCGGATGCACAGCAGCCCAATTGGACCCACCGGCGCAGCGATAGACAAACCAATAATCAAACTTCTTAGCCATAATTGGAGCATGACAACACCTCTTTCGTCGCTAACCGACGGATTGGATCTGAATTCAGTTTGTAGTTGTTCGGCACCCGCGGTCATTTTCCCTTCAAATGAGTTGAATTTAAAGTCAAAAAAGCATAAAATAAAAGAAATCAGACCTTAAGGGGTGACCTATTCATGAGTATAGAAAACAAACGCAGAGAAATTCTGGTTTCCAGAGAAGAAATAGAACGCCGGGTTGTTGAGCTTGGAAAAGAGTTAACCAAGGACTATCATGGAAAAAATCTGCTGGTGGTGTCGCTGCTCAAAGGCAGCTTTATTTTTACCGCAGATCTGGTCCGCAAGATCGATCTTCAGCTTCGGGTCGAATTTATGACCACCTCCAGCTATGGCCACGGCGAGGAATCCACCGGGAGCGTTGAGGTGACCCAGGACATTGGCGTTGACTCTCTGGAGGGCTATGATGTTCTTGTCGTGGACGACATTACGGACTCCGCCCACACTATGACAGGCGTATTCGAGCATTTGAAGCGCAAAGGTGCGGACAGCGTCAAGTGCTGCGTCCTCCTCGACAAGCCATCCAGGCGCCAGGTGGAATTTGTACCGGACTATGTAGGCTTTACTATTCCGGATATGTTCATTGTCGGCTATGGCCTCAATTACGGCGACTACTTCCGCAATGTCGACCACGTCTTCGCATTTGTAGATTAAAGCACCGGTTATCCGGCGAAACATCTGATCTTCAAACTAAAACAGCCTCAAGGCCGCGGGTGGCGCATATAAGCACCCTGGCGCCATGAGGCTGTTTTGTATTATAAGATCAAGGTTTTGGCCGATGGTCGCGTTTCCTACTTCCTGAGATCATCCAGGAGCTGCGTCTTGCCTTCGGTTTTTTCATCTTTCGCCTTGATGATTTTCGCTGGCGCTCCGGCGACGACCACGCCTTCAGGCACATCTTCCGTGACAATGGCGCCGGCGGCAACGACGGAATTCTTACCGACTTTGACACCTTCCAGAACCACAGCGTTGGCACCGATCAAAACGCCATCTTCAATGATGACAGGTGTAGCGCTAGGTGGCTCGAGTACGCCTGCCAGGACCGCGCCAGCGCCAACATGAGCATTCTTGCCTACAGTGGCGCGGGCGCCGAGGACTGCATTCATGTCGATCATGGTATTATCGCCAATTTCAGCGCCAATATTGATGACAGCGCCCATCATGACCACGACGTTTTCGCCAATTTTAACGCGGTCTCTAATGACGGCGCCCGGCTCGATTCTGGCTTTGAGCTTTTTGAGGTCAAGCATAGGAATCGCAGAATTACGGCGGTCATTCTCAATGACGTAATCGTCAATACCCTGGCTCTGAGTTTCGATCAGGTCAAGAACGTCATCCGCCTCGCCAAAGAGCACATGGAAGGGCGCTTCTCCGAAACAGCGGATCTGTGAGCCTTCAGGCAGGGTGATGTGACCGCGGATATAAGCTTTGACAGGTGTGGATTTTTTGGCGTCTTTAATAAAACGCGCGATTTCATAGGGGTTTGTCATATCATACGTCATAAATTGGCAAGCCTCTTTTCTTATAATTTTTTACAGGATATCTTTCATGCTGTAGAGACCAGGTCCGGCGTCTTTGAGGAATCGGGCTGCTTTGATGGCGCCTTCCGCGAAGACCTTCTTAGATGCCGCGCTGTGTCTGATTTCAAGGACTTCGTCAGTACCTGCGAACAGAATTTGGTGTTCGCCTACAATGGTTCCGCCGCGAACCGCGTGGATTCCGATTTCATTTGGCATGCGCTTTGCGTCTTTGCCATGACGGCCGTGCTGATAGTCATAGGCCTTGTTGGCCGCTTCATTGACCCCATCCGCGATCATCAGGGCAGTGCCGCTTGGCGCATCCAATTTCTTGTTGTGGTGCTTTTCAATGATTTCAATGTCATAGCGTTGTCCCAGGATTTCTGATGCACGGCGGGCGAGATCGATCAGCAGGTTGATGCCAAGGGACATGTTGCCGGAACGAAACAGAGCGACTTTTGATGCTTTCGCTTCGATGTCTGAAATGATGTCTTCAGAAAGTCCTGTGGTGCAAATGACTGCCGGGATGCCACTGGAAGCGGCGAAGTTCACCAGGCCCGGCACTGCGGTGTAATGGGAGAAATCTATGATGACGTCACCCTCAATGCCCTCAGCCTCAAAAGAATCGAACTGGGGAAACTTGGCGTCTGGATCAGGGTGTCGGTCAATACCGCAGGAAATGACCAGGTCCGGCTGCTCAGCGACCAGCTCCCGGACGTTTTTGCCCATAGCGCCGTTCGCGCCTGAAAGAATGATTCGGATCATGGGATCACCTCACTGGTTTATAGAAGTCCTGCTGCCTTGAGCTCGCGCTCCAGGCGCTCCACATTTTTAGGTTCCATTTCATAAAGTGGGCCTCTGAGCGGGCCGACTTCCTTGCCCATCAGATTCAAAGCGGTTTTGACAGGGATAGGATTGACTTCGCAGAACAGGGCGTCAATCAGCGGCTTGAGACCGAGCTGCAGCTCCAGTGACTTTGCAAAGTCGCCGTCAAGATAGTGCATGACCATGTCGTGAGTCTCACGCGGCATGATGTTGGAAAGTACGGAGATCACACCGTCTCCGCCGACAGACATCAGAGGTACGATCATATCGTCGTTGCCGGAGTAGAGATAGAAATCCTCCGGAATCAGGCGGGCGATTTCGACCACTTGTGCGATATTGCCGGAAGCTTCTTTGATCCCTTGGATATTCGGGTGTTTAGACAGTGCCAGGACGGTTTGCGGATCAATATTGACGCTGGTGCGCCCCGGTACGCTGTAGAGGATGATGGGAATATTGACGCTGTCCGCAATGGCGTTGAAATGACGGATCAGGCCAGACTGCGTCGCCTTGTTGTAGTATGGGGTGACGAGGAGAAGACCATCCACACCAACAGACTCTGCGTACTGGCTCATTTCAATAGCGTGCTGCGTATCGTTGCTGCCTGTGCCTGCGATGACCGGCACGCGGCCTGCGACGGCCTCAACCGCGAATTTGATAGCTTCCATATGTTCGTCATCCCGGAGCGTCGGTGCTTCGCCGGTGGTGCCGCAAATGATGATGGCATCTGTTTTTTCGGAAATCTGCCAATCGATCAACTCTCTAAGCTTTGTGAAGTTGATTTTGTTGTCAGCATCGAACGGCGTGACAATTGCGACACCGGCGCCTTTGAATAAACTCATCAAAAATCATCCTTTCAAAATAGGCTGTTTATGTAGAAAAAGTTTCCGGGCTTTGTGCTTCAAGTGCCTGACGCTCCCAGGCGGCACGGCCCAAATTCAGCTTGATGTGAAGAAAGGACCCGGGAAGCCTCCTGGGTCCTGCTGATTCTTATTATAGCATAAAAAAGCGGGACTAAAACTTTTCTGCGAGCAGCTCCGCAATTTGAACTGCGTTTGTAGCAGCGCCTTTTCTGGTGTTGTCGGCGACGACCCAAAGGTTCAGGCCGTTCTCAACGCTGAAGTCTCTGCGGACTCGGCCAACGTAGACGAGATCTTTTCCTGCGGCTTCTGCTGCAAGGGGGTAAACGCTGTTCGCAGGATCATCCTGAAGGACAATGCCCGGGCTTGAAGCGAACAGAGCTTTGACGTCCTCAACCTCAAACGGCTTTTTCAGTTCGACGTTGATGGATTCGCTGTGGCTGTAGAAAATTGGAACGCGTACTGTTGTAGCGGTAATTCTGAGAGATTGGTCACCCATGATTTTTTTGGATTCATCAATCATCTTCATTTCTTCTTTGGTGTAGCCGTTGTCGAGGAACACATCGATTTGCGGCAGGCAGTTTCCTGCGATGGGGTGTGGATAGGCTTTCTTGAGGTGATTGCCTTTGAGGCCTTCTTCGAGGTCTGTCATGCCTTTGACACCACTGCCGGAAACAGCTTGATAAGTCGAGTAGATGACGCGCTCAATGCCGTACGTATCGTAGAGCGGCTTGAGGGCGACAACGGCTTGAATGGTCGAGCAGTTTGGATTGGCGATGATGTTCTTGTGATTGTCCAGCGCCTGAGGATTGACTTCCGGCACGACAAGCGGCACTTCCGGATCCATACGGAACGCGCTGCTGTTGTCCACGACGATGACGCCTTTAGAAGCCGCAATTGGAGAATATTTCAAACTGGTGTCGCCGCCGGCGGAAAAGAGGGCGATTTGGATGTCGCGATCAAAAGATTGCTCGTTCAGCGGCTCTACGATATATTCCTTGCCTTTGCAGGTCAGGACCTGGCCGGCAGAACGCTCGCTGGCGAAGCAATAAAGGTTGTCAAACGGGAAATCACGATCTTCAAGGACCTGTAGAAAGTTGCGGCCGACCATACCGGTTGCGCCGACGACCGCGATGTTAATTTTTTTCATGTAAAACTGCCTCCTTCTAAATGAATGCTTTATACAGAAAAATGCATATTTCACGCGGCGATGGATCAGCTTGCGCATGAGGGGAACAGCATTTTAGAGTCACTTAAATATGTTGCCGTTATAACATAATTAATGAATAAAACTGTTAAATTTTTTTAATAATAGCACTCAAGACCCCGGATGTCAATAAAGTTTGTCGTGTTCCTTCACTTTAAGGTATAATGATTATTGTGAAGAACCTGTTGCTTGGGAGGGAAATGTATGTTTATACCGGATCAAACCACAAAAGATAAATTAGAGCTTGCGATTCGCCACAGGCGTGCGCTGCATCAAATACCAGAAGTTGGATTTCAGGAAGTTGAAACTCAGCGCTATATCCTCTCTGCCCTGAAGGTTCTCGACGGTGTCGTAGTCGAGCGCGTAGCGGAGACAGGTGTGTTAGCCTGGATCCAGGGAGAAAGTGAGAAGAGCATAGCCTTCAGAGCTGATATGGACGCCCTGGAGGTCACAGAGAAAACCGGCTTGGCCTTCGCGTCGTCCCATAAAGGCAGGATGCATGCCTGCGGACATGACGGCCATATGACTATGGCGCTGCTCTTAGCCCAGTCACTTTCTGAACAGCGCCACAGATTGAAAAAGAGCGTGCTGATTTTGTTTCAGCCTGCTGAAGAAGGTCCGGGCGGCGCTAAAGTCCTTGTAGAATCCGGGATTTTTGAAAAATACCATGTAGAGTCCATCTTTGGCTATCATCTGTTTCCGGAAGTGGCCTCTGGTCTTTTCGCGACCAGGAGCGGCCCTTTGATGGCCATGACCGGCGAGTTTGACATAGAAATTAAAGGAAAAAGCGCCCATGGTGCCATGCCTCATCTTGGAAAAGATGCTTTACTGGCTGCGTCAAGCCTCGTCTCAGTCCTGCAAAGCGTGGTCAGTCGAAATGTCAAGCCTACCGAATCCGCAGTCCTGACAGTGGGCAAAATGTATTCCGGTGAAAAGCGCAACGTGATCGCCGGGCACGCACGACTTGAAGGGACGTTCAGAGCTTTTTCCAAAGACGTCTTTGAAACCTCCCTCGCTCGCATGCAAACTATTGTCAACGGCGTTGCCAAGGGCTATGACTGCGAGGCTGAGATCGAGGTTCGGCCCATGTACCCGCCTGTGCTCAACGATCCGGGTCTGACTGAACTGTTCATTGAAGCTGTAGGGCGAGAGAATGTTCTGGAAATAGAGCCGCAGATGCTGGCAGAGGACTTTTCCTATTATCAGGAAGCCGTTCCGGGACTTTTTGTTTTCGTGGGATGCAGAGACGCGGCTCAAGGCCATCTGTTTGGCCTCCACCACGAGTGCTTTAATTTTGACGAAAATGTATTGCTGAACGGTGTATCTGCCATGATTAAAGTGTTTGAAAAAGCCGGGGTTCTGATATGAAGGATCAGCTTAGTTCCCATTATCCTCTGACCCCCGTCAGCTGGGCATTCCTGATCCTGGCGGCGGCATTTTTGACACTTGGGTCTATGGCCCAGTCGGCGAATTTTGAGCTGGGGGTTCTTTTTACGGAATACGGGCTGCTGGTGATCCCGCTGGTCCTGCTTGGACTCGTTTTTAAGGTGGACTTAAAGAAAGCCTTGCGGTTCAATCCAATCCCGGTTAGAATTGGATTGAAAATTTTTGGCGCCTCTCTGTTGATGATTCCAGGGGTCGCATTTTTGAATGTCACTGTCATTGCCATTCTCATGATGACAGTTCATTTTATTCCTCAGACTTTACCGGAAGCATCGGCCGGGACCGGTTTTCTGGTCAGTTTTTTTGTCATGGCCATCACCCCTGGGATCTGTGAGGAGCTCTTTTTCAGGGGCATGGTGATGAACGCGCTGGAGGGCCGGTTCGGATACCGGTTTGCGGCAGTTTTGAGCGCCGTCCTCTTTGGGCTGTTTCACTTCAATCTCGCCAATCTCGTCGGCCCAATATTCCTGGGGCTGCTGTTCGGCTGGCTGGTGCAGGTGACGGGTTCCATCTACGCCGGTATGATTGGTCACGCGGTCAACAATGGCTTCGCCGTGACAATTTCCTATCTCATGACCCGGGGCCAGGAGATCAGCATGGAGACGGGGATGGATTTGACGGAATTGTTTTTGGAGAATAAGGACATGCTCATTGCAAGTCTGGCCGGTGCGGCAGGACTCCTATTTGTGATTGCTGTGCCTATGGTAGCTTTTGGGCTGATGATCTATCGCTCCATTCGCCTGGAATATTTGAAACCCGGTGACATCCTCAAGATTTCCGGCCAACAGTTTGTCGTGACGGGCCGGCCTCTTGCTGCGACTGCGGTCGGAGACGCGCAGGCTTGGCTGTATCCTTATGATCAGGTTCCAACGCTTGAGCATTACGAGGATGCCATCAGCCTCGTGAACCTTAATGCGGTCAGAAGCGAACGACAAGTCAGACTCTCAAACCGGCACTGGGTCAAAAGCGAACGCCCGAAAATGAAATTGAAGGAAAGCCTGCCTCTTTGGAGCGGCGCAGTGCTCTATCTGGCAATTGGGGTGTACTTGATTCTGATGTTCAGGGGGATTCTGTCATGACGGATGCTTATTCCGGATTTGCCCTATGCTATGACGCGCTCATGTCTGAAGTGGATTACGACGACTGGACGGAGCGGCTTCTGGAGGTTGCTTTAAAACATGGCGCAAAGCCGGCAAAAATTGCGGACCTGGCCTGCGGAACCGGAAACATCACCAACGCGCTGGCACAGCGGGGTTATGATGTCATTGGGGTAGATCTGTCGCAGCCCATGCTTTCCATTGCCCAGGACAAGGCATACGAGGCGCATCTCAAGGTCCGCTATCTGCTTCAGGATCTGGTGACGCTGAAACTGCACAGACCTGTGGATCTGCTGACCATGATCAATGACGGCATCAATTATATAGAGGGTGAGTTCCGGCTGAAGAGCGCCTTTGAGCATATGGCAGGCGCACTTGTGGCCGGAGGGCTGCTGCTGATGGAGTTCAGCACGCCTTATAAACTGGAGCACGTTTTGGGCAACACGACCATAGCTGAGAGTGATGAAGAGATTTCGATGATCTGGGAAAATGCCTATGATCCTGGTTCCAGAACGCAAACTATGCATTTGACCTTTTTTCTGAAGTGTGAGGATCAACCCAGCCTTTATGAGCGTTTTGAGGAGACCCATGTCCAGCATGCCCATGAGGCGGCAGTCCTGGCGGCTCTGGCTCACGACTGGTTTGAAACGGTTGAAATTCTCGACAGCGAGACCATGCTGCGGCTGGGGCCGACTTCAGAACGGGCATTAATAATTTTTCGGAGGAGATAACAGTGGGAAAACTATATAGAGGCATGGCAGCTGATCATGCCGTGAGATTTTTTGTGACGGACACGACGGATCTGGTGGAAGAGGCAAGAAGACTGCACCAGTTGTCACCGGTTGCGGCCGCTTCCCTGGGAAGAGTGCTGACCGCAGCATCGCTGATGGGCATTATGCTGAAAAATGATACGGACAAACTGACCTTCCAGGTAAAGGGGAATGGGCCCCTTGGGGTACTGCTGGCAGTCTCCGACGCGACGGGTAATGTCAAGGGCTATGCAGGGCATCCTAGCGTCGAGCTCCCACCTAAGGAAAATGGCAAGCTGGATGTAGGCACGGCCGTGGGGTCCGATGGTGAGATGATCGTGATCAAGGATTACGGCCTGAAGGAGCCTTTTGTTGGTCGGGTTAATCTGGTTTCCGGTGAAATTGCGGAAGATCTCGCAGCTTATTTCATGTATTCCGAGCAGCAGCCTTCCATAGTCTCACTTGGAGTCTTTGTTGGGGCGGACGGTAATGTTGAGCGCGCGGGCGGATTGGTGATACAGCCTATGCCCTTCGCGGATGATGCGGTCATTGACCAGCTTGAGGATTTAGCGGCCCACTTGCCGACCATGACGGAGCTGCTGGCGGGGTCGGAGGATATGGAATCTCTGATTGCGATTGCATTAGCGGGCTTTGATACTGAGATCACGGCAGTGACTGAGAATGTGTACCGCTGTGACTGCAGCCGAGAGAAATTTGAGCGGGGAATCATGACCCTGGGCATCAATGAAATTTCCCAGATGATTGAAGAGGATGGCAAAGCGGATGTTCACTGTCATTTTTGCAATAAAAATTATCATTTTGGTCATGATGATCTGGTGAAAATTTTAGAAATGGTAGAGATCTAACCGAGGTTTCAAGGAAGGCAGCCATGGATCAATTTAAGCCATTTCACAGTGCTAAGTAAAAAAACGAAAGAAAAACAATTTAACGTCTTGACAATATAAAGGTGCATGCGCTAATATGGTTCTTGGCAATACGTTGTAAGCGGAAGTGGCTCAGAGGTAGAGCATCGCCTTGCCAAGGCGAGGGTCGCGAGTTCGAATCTCGTCTTCCGCTCCAAATTAGTTCGTGAATGCACCAGCTCGTGAGGGCTGGTGCTTTTGTTTATATTTTTGAAGATAACAAGACCTGGAGGTGACACATTGAAAATCTTTGGAGAAGTTGAACCTCACGTCAATTATGTTTACCGTCCAGGCGCCTACGGATTATTGACCAGAGAAGGGCAAGTGGGTGTGGTAAAGGCACCCCTCGGATATTTTCTGATTGGCGGCGGCATTGAGCCAGAGGAGACGGATGAAGCCTGTCTGATCCGGGAAGGCCTTGAAGAAGCGGGCTGCATGCTCTCGGTAGGGGAGTTTCTTGAAACTGTGGACGAATATGTGATCGTCAAAGGCACAGAGATGGCCTATCATAAGCGCATCACAGCCTATAGAACGGAAATTGTGTCCTGCGGCCACGCGCAGCTGGAAACGGATCATCAGCTGATCTGGATGGATAAAGCCGCAGCAATAGAGGTCATGTATTTGAAAGGTCAGGCCTATTTAATAGAAACTTATGTATAGAGCATCAGGAGGCAGTTTGTCATGATATTGAAATTGGCCATAATGGCGCTGATTGGCGCGTTAATTGGGTGGGCTACGAACTGGCTTGCCATCAAACTCTTGTTCAGACCTTATGAACCCTATAAAGTCCCGCTTCTTCCTTTGACCTTCCAGGGGCTGATGCCGAAGCGACGCCACGAAATTGCCCGCAATGTAGGTCAGACAGTGGAACGCGAACTGGTCACCGTTGAGGAAATAGTAGATAAAATGATTGAAGATCTGGATAAAGAAGAAATCGTCCGGATGGTGAAAACTAGAGTGACACAGATTGCGGAACAAAAAATGCCGTCCATTATTCCAGGCGCTTTCAGAGGCATGATTTTTAAGTATATTGAGGAAGCCATTGATGAGAACGCTGACGCGGCCATTACCGAAATCAGCGAACAGGTGGTACACCGTGCCGCAGAAAAAGTCAGTATCGGGACGCTGGTTGAAGAAAAAATAAACGACTTTGATTTTAGAAAGATAGAAGCGATCGTCTTTGATGTCGCCAGCAAAGAACTCCGTCATATCGAATGGCTTGGCGGTGTGATAGGCTTTGTCATAGGTCTGCTCCAGGGAAGTCTGGTTCTGTTTGTCTTGTAGACAACTTTGTCTTGACAACACTTCTCAACAGGCGTAACATTAGATAAGAAAATCAGGTTGCGATGAGGAAGACGAGTACTTTTCAGGACCCCTTCAGAGAGCGGATGCCTTGGCTGTGAGCATTCGCGGGCAGGACTGTCAGGGAACACTAACTTCCGAGCACCGTCCAATTAGGTCGTTTCCAGAACCGAAAAGATGGCGTATGCCGCGTTAAGGCAGATCGAGCTGGCCCGTCTTGCTGTATGCGGGCAACTTGGGTGGAACCGCGAGTAACTCTCGTCCCATGACTGATGTTTGTTTTCAATCATCTTTCCATGCGACCGGAGTTTTTTTATTTACAAAATTTTGAAACTTCGCGACTAAAAGTAAATCGCTTGGGGTTTGGGGATTGAATACCATCGGCTAAAATTTTCTTATGAATTTATTTGAAATCTTGAAGGAGGTAACAAAAATGGCAAAAGTTAAATTGACGCTTAAGGACGGCTCAGTCCGTGAAGTTGAACAAGGGACGACGCTGTTTGAAGTCGCTAAGGAAATCAGCGGCCGCCTGGCAAAGGAAGGCTTGGTGGGCACTGTTAACGGCAACGTGGTCGACATGTTTTACAAGCTTGAGGAAGACGCAGAAATTGAGATCTTGAAATTTGAGGAAGAGGATGGCGAAGACGCATTCCGTCATACGTCCTCCCACATTTTAGCCCAGGCGGTTCAGAGATTGTTCCCTGGAACTCAGCTCGCTATAGGACCTGCCATTGACAACGGATTCTACTATGATTTCGATTCCGAGCACGTTTTTACGGAAGAGGATTTTGCGCTGATCGAAGAGGAAATGAAGAAAATTGTCAAGGAAGCCTATGAGATTGAACGATTTGAGCTTCCCAGGGATGAAGCGGTCAAGTATATGGAGGAAAAGGGCGAGCCGTACAAGGTGGAGCTGATCCGGGACCTTCCTGAAGACGAAATCATCTCCTTCTACAAACAGGGTGAGTTTGTTGACCTGTGCGCCGGTCCTCACGTTCCTGCTACGGACAGAGTCAAGGCCATTAAAGTCCTGAGTGTCGCAGGCGCTTACTGGCGCGGGGATTCCAGCCGCAAGATGCTGCAGCGCGTGTATGGGACGTCTTTCCCTAAAGCCAGCCAGCTCGAAGAGTACATCACTCGCCTCGAAGAAGCGAAGAAACGCGACCACCGCAAGCTCGGAAAAGAACTCAAACTGTTCGCCCTGCTTGAGGAAGGACCAGGCTTCCCGTTCATCCTGCCAAAGGGCATGGTTGTCAAGAACGAACTGATGAAATACTGGAGAGATGTCCACGACCGCGCCGGCTATGTGGAGATTGAGACGCCAATCATGCTGAACCACCACCTCTGGGAGACTTCGGGACACTGGTACCATTATCGCGACAACATGTATACGCTGACTATTGATGAAGAGGATTTCGCGGTTAAGCCTATGAACTGCCCGGGCAGCATGCTCGTTTACAAAACGGAAATGCGCTCCTACAAGGATTTTCCACTCCGCGTGGGTGAGGTAGGCCGTGTTCACAGACACGAGCTTTCCGGAGCCCTTCACGGGCTGATGCGCGTTAGAGCGTTCACCCAGGACGACGCGCACATCTACATGCTGCCTGAGCAAATCAAGGATGAAATTAAAAATGTCGCGCATCTCGTCGATGAGGTGTATACGCAGTTTGGCTTCAAATACCACGTAGAACTTTCCACGCGGCCGGAGGATTCAATGGGTTCGGAAGAGGAATGGGACTATGCGGAGACGGCGCTCAAGGCAGCGCTTGAAGAAGCGGGCATGAAATACAAGCTCAATCCGGGAGATGGCGCTTTCTACGGCCCAAAAATTGACTTCCATCTTGAGGACTGCATTGGCAGAACGTGGCAGTGCGGCACGATCCAGCTGGACATGCAGATGCCGCAGCGCTTTGATCTGACGTATATTGGCAGAGACGGCGAGCGTCACAGACCAGTCATGATCCACCGTGTCGTTTACGGGTCTATTGAACGCTTCATGGGCATTTTGATCGAGCACTTCGCGGGCAAGTTCCCTACATGGCTCTCTCCGGTTCATGTCAAAATCCTTCCGGTTGCGTCACGTCACGCGGAATACGGGGAATCCATCATGAAGACTCTGAAGGCGAAAGGCCTCAGAGTAGAGCTGGATGACCGAAGCGAGAAGGTTGGCTACAAGATTCGCGAAGCTCAGCTTGAAAAAGTTCCTTATATGCTGGTCGTCGGTGATAAAGAGGTTGAAGATGGAAATCTTTCTGTCCGCTCCAGAGACCGCGGCGAGCTTGGCGTCTTCAGTGTCACTGATTTCGCTGATTTGGTGGCGGCTGAGGTCTCGGAAAGAAAATTCTATTAATCGTGCTTGACACGTCCCCATAGGACGTGATATGATACGACTGTTGTTAATCAAGAAGAAGCTCGCTTCTCACCCGGCTGCATTGGCACGCCTGGGTTCATAAAAGACACACAGTTGACGTTTGGGCTCAAGTTGGGCCTGGATGATTCTTGTCTTTTAAGCGGGTTTCTTACTTGGAAACCCGCTTTATTTTTTCAGGAGGTGCGAGGAACATTAACAAAAAGACTGAGATCAATGAAGCCATACGTGACCGCGAGCTCCGAGTTATCGGTGAGGATGGGGAACAGTTCGGCATAATGTCCGCCAAGGAAGCCTTGGAACTGGCAGCCGAGAAAAAGCTCGATCTGGTCAAGATTGCGCCGCAAGCTGTACCGCCAGTCTGCAGAATCATGGACTATGGCAAACACAAGTACGAAATGTCAAAGCGCGACAAAGAAGCACGCAAAAAGCAAAAGACGGTAGAAATTAAAGAGGTTAGACTTGGCCTTAACATCGAGGAGCACGACCTCGAAACAAAAGCCAAGAACGCTGAAAAGTTCCTTCAAAAGGGCGACAAGGTCAAGGTTTCACTCAGATTCCGCGGCCGTGAAATGGGGCATGCACACCTTGGAGAAGCCGTCATCAAACACTTTGCTGAAATGATTGCTGACAGCGGAGATATCGAGAAGAAGCCGTCCCTCGAGGGACGTACTCTCGTAGCGATATTTACACCTAAAAAATAATTTGTTGATTTGAAGGGAGGAAACGAGCATGCCAAAGATGAAGACACACAGAGGCTTGGCAAAGCGCGTTAAAGTAACTGGTAGCGGTGGACTGAAGCGGTCCCATTCACACACGAGCCATATCCTGACTAAGAAGACGCCTAAGAGAAAGCGTAATCTCAGAAAAGCAACCATGGTTTCCAAAAGCGACATGAAGCGTATTAAAACGCTGTTGCCTTATTCTTAAGATCAGGAGGATTTAAATAATGGCTAGAGTTAAAAAGGCGTTAAACGCCAAGAAAAAACATAAAAAAGTTCTCAAACTGACCAAGGGTTTCTACGGCCAAAAGAGCAAAGTCTTCAGAGCGGCTAATCCTGCAATGATGCGTTCCCTTCGTTCTTCTTATGTTGGAAGAAAGAACCGCAAGAGAGATTTCAGAAAACTTTGGATCGCTCGTATCAATGCAGCTACTCGCCTCAGCGGCATGAGCTACAGCAGATTCATGAACGGTCTTAAAGTTGCCAACATTCAGATCAACCGCAAGATGCTTTCTGAAATGGCAATCCATGATCCGGCTGGCTTCGCTAAGCTGGTTGAGACTGCGAAAGCAAGCCTCGCGAAGTAATTTTCGCGGCTGAAGTTAGAATTAAAAAGACAAACTGTCTGCATCAGCAGACAGTTGGACCAAAAGCCACTGCGTTTGCGCGGTGGCTTTTGTTATGGTGGATGAAAATGGAAGGAAGCGGGGGTCAATAGGCATAAGCCGCAATAGGCGTAAGCCGCAATAGGTATAAGTCGCAATAGGCATACGCCGCTGATACCTTCTTCCCATAATAAAAGTATGCTATAATGCTTTTAGTTTGAGTGTCGAATGAGGTGAGTCCATGAAAACATGGCTTGGATACGCAAAGCGCGTGCAAAATGATAAAATGATTAACCTGAATCCAGCCCAGGTGCTGGCTTTGGGGTTCAGTGGCGTCATCCTGCTGGGGGCACTCCTTCTCGATCTCCCACTTGCGTCAAAGTCTTTTGAAAGCGTTGGATTTATTAACGCGCTCTTTACTGCGACTTCGGCGGTGTGTGTCACAGGACTCGTCGTGGTGGATACCGCGACGCACTGGACGCTTTTTGGCCAATTGGTCATCCTGGTGCTGATTCAGATTGGCGGCCTTGGATTTATGACTATGGCGACCATGTTCGCGCTGGTCGTTGGCAAAAAGATTTCTTTGAAAAGCAGGCTGGTCATGCAGGAGGCGCTCAGCCATCAGAATATTTCAGGTGTCGTCCGCGTCACCAGAAATGTTTTAATCATGACTTTCTCAATTGAAGCCCTCGGGGCCTTAATTTTGTCAACGAAATTTGTCCCTGAATTCGGGATGGGACAGGGGGCTTTCCTTTCTATATTTCATTCGGTTTCGGCCTTTTGCAACGCAGGCTTTGATTTAATGGGGAATTTCAATAGCCTGACGGCTTACGTGACAGATCCGGTGGTCAACTTTACCATCATGGGCTTGATTGTGACCGGGGGACTCGGCTTTACTGTATTGTCAGACCTTGTGCTGAAAAGAAATTTCAAGACTTTGAATCTGAATACGAAATTGGCGGTGACGGTGACGGCGGCATTGATCGCCATCGGCACACTATTTTTCTTTTTTGTTGAGTACAGCAATCCGGATACTCTCGGAAATCTCAGTATGCTCGAAAAGTGGATGGCAGCCATGTTTCAGTCCGTGACGCCAAGAACAGCCGGCTTCAATACGCTGGCTATCGATAAGCTGACCATGAGTTCGCTTCTAATGACCATTGTACTGATGTTCATAGGCGGTTGCCCGGCTTCGACAGCGGGCGGAATCAAGACGACGACCTTTGGTCTGATCCTGTTCAACATTGGATCTGTCATAAGCGGTTATGAAGAGACCGTCATGTTCAAGCGGCGGGTTTCCCAGGTTTACATCAGCCGAGCCCTTGCTTTGATGTCGCTGGCGCTGGCGCTTGTGATCATTGTCACCATGATTTTGTCTTTCAATGAGAGAGAATTTGAATTTATGGCGCTCTTGTTTGAAACGGTTTCTGCCTTTGGCACAGTGGGTCTGAGTACGGGTATAACGCCTTTGCTGAATGACAGCAGCAAGCTCGTGCTTGCTGTGACCATGTTCTTTGGACGACTGGGTCCAATGACCTTGGTTATGGCTCTGGCTAGACGCCAATCCATGAACCGGGCGCTTGTGCGTTATCCTGAGAGCAAAGTCAACGTTGGTTGATTAATGAGGAGGCCTTCATTTGAAAAAACAATTTGTTGTCATCGGCTGCGGCCGGTTTGGAAGCAGTGTTGCCATGAAGCTCACCGAGCTCGGTGAAGAAGTCATGGTGGTTGATAAGAACGAGGAAATTATTCAGACAATTTCGGAGTCTGTCACTTATGCGGTCCAAGCGGACGCCACGGATGAGCAGACCATCCGTTCCCTCGGCATCAGGAATTTTGACGTCGCGGTGGTTACGATTGGATCCGACATTCAGTCCTCCATTCTGATCACGCTCATGTGTAAAGAGCTGGGGGTCAAATACGTGATCTCCAAAGCCCAGAACGAGCTGCACGGAAAGGTTTTATACAAGACGGGCGCGGATCGCGTGGTCTTCCCTGAGCGGGAAATGGGCATCAAAATAGCGAAAAATCTGGTGTCTGACAATATTTTGGATTATATCGAGCTGGCGCCGGATTACAGTATTGTCGAAATTGTGGCGCTGGATCACTGGATTGGGAAGAACCTCAGGCAGCTGAACCTGCGGGCCAGATACGGGATCAACGTCATGGCGGTCAAGCAGGGGTTTGACATCAAAGTCGCTGTGGGCCCGGACGAAGTGATTCGCGAAGGGGATGTATTGGTCGTTATTGGTCACAATGATGATTTGAACCGGATCGACAAGTCATAAGCAGTCCTGCTGCCCCGCGTTTGCATGTTTATGCCGATGGTCTGCTGGCGCCAACCCTGACCTGAAGGGAGTACTGATTAATGAAGCACATATCATCTTCACAAAATGAAATCTACAAAGGGTATAAGAATTTACTTACTAAAAAGCACCGTACTCAGCAAGGGCTGTTTCTGATTGAAGGTGTCCGTTTAGTGCGCCATGTGATGGCCCGGGGATGGCCGCTCCGCGATTTGATCCTGGACCAGAGGGAAGCAGATCGCATTGAGTTTATTCATCTATCGCAGGAAGCTGAAAGCCAGGGCATAAATGTGACCATTCTCGAAGGCGAATTGTTTGAAGTCTTGTCTGAAACTGTCCATTCACAGGGCTGTCTCGGTGTCGCAGAAATGCCGGAGCTTGCGCCCCGGCCGCTGGAAGGCAGTTTGTTTCTGGCTCTGGATCAAGTCCGCGACCCTGGCAATCTCGGGACAATCCTCAGGACCTCTGATGCGGCGGGCGTGGAGGGGGTTCTTCTTTCTAAAGGCTGTGTGGAGCCGTTCAACGAAAAGGTCGTGCGCTCGACAATGGGTTCTATCTTTGATGTGCCTTTAGTTCAGTGTCCGGATTTTGCGCAGGCGCTGGTGGATTTTCGGTCAAAAGGCTTTGAGATTGCAGTGGCGGTCCTCGAGGATTCAGAGGATTACGCCCTTTACGACTGGACAAAGCCTACAGTATTGGTCATTGGCAACGAAGCAGAGGGAATCTCTGAAGAGATTCAGGCTTTGGCGACACAGCGCCTCAGGATTCCAATCCGCGGCGGCGCGGAGAGCCTAAACGCAGCTATTGCAGCGGGGGTAATTCTTTTCGAAGCCACACGCCAACGACGGAACTCGTGAAACGTCTGAAAAGCGCAGCACAGCGTTGTCAAGGGGAAAAGTAACTCTTGCATCCTGGCATTTCATTATGCTATAGTATTTACAATTGAAATGAAGCAAGCAATGACGGAGAGAGTAGTCCATAGCTCAGATCTTCAGCGAAAAAGGAATGGTGGGAGCCTTTTGGTTTGATTTGGATGAAGTTCACTCCTGAGCTTTTTTGGTGAAAATTTTAGTAGCTGAAAACGTCCTGTCCGCGTTAAGGACTGTCAATGAGTGGCAAAGCGATTATGTCGCCGCGTCAATTGGGTGGTACCACGGAGTATAATCTTCGTCCCTTTGGGATGGGGATTTTTTTATTTGTCCAAAAACATCCAATTTAACCGGAACATCAAGTGATGGCTGGTGGGGGTGCGGGTGAGATGACCATCGGCAAAAAACCGCACTGGCATGAAGATGAAAACTGAGAGGAGATGTACTCATGAAAGACAATGTTCAGAGCATGTTGACGCAGGCCCTGTCCGAGATTAATGGCGCCGCGGATTTGACGGCGATTGAAGCCCTGCGCGTCAAATACCTCGGGAAAAAGGGCGAGGTGACAACGCTGCTGAGATCCATGGGCGCAGTGGCGCCTGAAGACCGGCCGGAGATGGGCCGCATCATCAATGAGGCCAGAGAGGCTATTGAAGCGGCACTTGAGTCGGCGAAAGAGGTTAAGTCAGCGAGTGCTCTCAATGACAGGCTGATTCAGGAGCAGATCGACGTGACCCTTCCCGGTGTGGCGAAAAAACGCGGGCATCTGCACCCGCTGACGGTGGTTATGAATGAGATTCAGGACATCTTTATAGGTATGGGCTTCAAGGTCGCTGAGGGTCCCGAAGTCGATACGGTTTACAATAACTTTGACGCGCTGAATTCTCCGGCGGATCACCCGTCCAGGAGTCTCTCGGATACGTTCTACATCACTGAGGAGATCCTCCTCAGAACCCAGACGTCTCCGGTACAGGTCAGAACTATGAAGGCGAGCAGACCCCCTATCAAAGTCATTTCGCCGGGCCGCTGCTTCCGCTTCGACGAGCTGGACGCCACGCATTCCCCAATGTTTCACCAGGTCGAGGGCCTGGTGGTGGATGAGAACATCACCATGGCTGATCTGAAGGGCACTCTGGATGTCTTCGCCAAGCGCATGTTTGGCGAACAAACCAAGACGAAGTTCCGCCCGCACTACTTCCCGTTCACTGAGCCTAGCGCCGAAGTGGACGTCACCTGCTTCAAATGCGGCGGCAAGGGCTGCCGGGTCTGCAAGGGCAGCGGCTGGATCGAAATCCTGGGCTGCGGCATGGTGCATCCAAACGTTCTTGAAGAGTGCGGCATTGACTCTGAAAAGTACAAGGGCTTTGCCTTTGGCATGGGTCTTGACCGAGTGACCATGCTGAGACTTGAGATTGACGACATCCGTCTGATGTTTGAAAATGACATGCGTTTCATTGAACAGTTTTAGGAGGGCGAGAAGAAAATGCTGGTACCTATAGCGTGGTTAAAAGATTATGTGGAGATCGAGGATCTCTCACTGACCCATTTTGAAGACCGTATGGTCATGTCCGGCTCCAAGACTGAAGCGATTTCCGAAGTCTGCCAGGGCATCAAAAATATTGTGATTGGTAAAATTACTGAGGTTAAGCGCCACCCTGAAGCGGACAAGCTTTGGGTCATGCAGGTGGACATTGGCGAGCGCGTGACACAGATTGTCACAGGCGCTGATAACTGCTTTGAGGGCGCCTATATTCCCGTGGCGGTCCATAACTCCTGGATCTGCGGCGGCGTCAAGATCAAGAAGAGCAAGCTCAGAGGCATTGACTCGGATGGCATGCTCTGTTCCTTGGAAGAGCTCGGCTTTGCGGATAACGTCATTCCAAAGAAATTTGCCGATGGTATCTATATCCTCGACGGACCGCTCCCCCTTGGCGCGCCTCTCCAGGAAGCGGTGCCGGAGTTTGCGGATCAGGTCGTTGAATTTGAAATCACGCCTAACCGCCCGGACTGCCTCAGCATGCTGGGGATCGCCCGTGAAGCGGCTGCGACTTTTGAGCGTCCGAAGCGTGAAATTGCACGCGTCGATGTTCCGGAGACAGGAGACATCAACGAGGTCGCGTCTGTGGAAATCCTGGACGCGGACCTTTGCCCGCGTTACGCGGCAAAAGTGGTTCGCAGTGTCCGAATCGCGCCATCCCCAATGTGGATGCAGCTCAGATTGATGAAGGCGGGCGTTCGCCCGATCAACAATATTGTCGACATCACGAACTATGTGATGCTGGAGTATGGACAGCCAATCCACGCTTTTGACTTCGACACCCTTGGCGGCGGCAAGATCATTGTCCGCAGAGCTCATGAAGGTGAGAAGATCGTGACGCTGGACAGCGTTGAAAGAACTCTGGACCACGAGACGCTGGTCATCGCGGACGCGACGCATCCGGTTGGACTTGCGGGCATCATGGGCGGGGAAAATACGGAGATCACGGATCACACCAAAAATATTCTGATCGAAGTCGCCTCCTTTGACAAGACGAATATTCGCCGCAGCTCCAAGGCCCTTGGACTGCGTACCGAGGCGTCGGCGCGCTTTGAAAAAGGCGTAGCCCACTGCCATGTCATGCCGGTTGTCGACCGGGTGGTTCAATTGATCCATCAGCTCGATGCCGGGGATGTCGTCGGCGGTGTCATTGACGTCTATCCAAAGCCACTCGAAGGTAAAGAGATTGTGGCGCGTCCGGCGCGGATCAACGCGATCATCGGCACAAAGCTCTCTGAAGAGGCCATCAAAGGCTATCTGGAGCGTCTTGAAATCGTGTGCACGCTGGAGAATGGCCTGCTGAGCTGCCAGGTGCCTGCGCACCGTCTGGACCTTGAAAAGGAAATCGATCTGGTAGAGGAAGTCGCCAGAATGTATGGGTATGACGTCGTCGACACGACACTGCCTCACGACGCGTCAACGGGTGGACTGAATTATAATCAGACTCTCGTGGCGGCTGCGCGGGCTCAGCTCACAGCGGACGGCTACAATGAAACGTCGACTTATTCCTTTGTCAGCCCATCCCAGCCGGACTGGCTGAATCTCCCTGAAGATGCGCCTGAGCGGCTGCAGATCAGGCTGATCAATCCGCTTGGGGAAGAGTACAGCGTCATGAGAACAACGCTGGCGGCGAACCAGCTTGAGGTATTGGCGAGGAACTTCAACCGCCGTCTGCCTGCAGTGCGGTCTTTTGAGATTGGGTACCGCTTTATTGCGGCGTCTCTGCCGCTGCAGGAGCTTCCTGAAGAGCGCCAAACCCTGGTCATGGGGGCTTTTGGACCGGCAGAATCCTTCTTCACCTTGAAAGGCAGTGTGGAGAATCTTTTGGATCTTTATGGCATTCAGGGCGTCGAGTGGCGTCCAATGACGACCCACACAAGTTATCACCCGGGCCGCTGTGCCCAGGTCTTCCACGGCGACTGCTGCCTTGGCACAGTGGGCGAAGTGCATCCTAAGGTCGTCGAAGCCTTTGGCTTTGAAGGCAAGGCTTATCTGGCAGAGCTCGAGCTGGCCTGGATGATAGAAAAATCGAACCTCGACCGAAAATATAATCCGCTGCCTAAGTTCCCGGCTATGTCCAGAGATCTGGCTGTCCTCGTCCGGGATGAGGTGACCAACGCGGAGATGCTGGAGATCCTGAAGCAAAACGGCGGAAAGATTCTGGAGAGCGTCGCGCTGTTTGACGTCTATAAAGGCAAGCAGATTGAAGCAGGACACAAGTCCATGGCCTATGCGCTGGTATACAGAGCAGGGGACAGAACTTTAACGGATGCTGAGGTCAGCAAGGTCTTTGAGGCACAGCTGGCAGCACTTTCCACAGCGGTTGGCGCGAAGCTGAGATAAAGATAATTATTTATACTTTCTTGTATGAGGTTGAAGGGAATTTGAAATGGGTATCGAATAGATAATTCGAATGACTCCGGAAGCGTCGACGTGCGCAGTGCGCTCGTCGACGCTTCCGGAGTGGACCTATTCAATACACCGGAGTTATAACGCACAGCAGGAAAGGGGTCGGATGAAATGCCGGACAAAAATAAAGTCGTCGTCCGCATCATGGGACACGAATATACATTGGTCAGTGAAGATACCAGGGAATATATGCAGCGCGTGGCCAATGTCGTAGACGACAAAATGAAGGAAATTGCTTCTGCCAACAAGAAACTCAGCACCTCCATGATCGCCGTGCTGACGGCCCTCAACGCCACAGATGAGTATCTCAAGATCGTTATGCGAAATGAGGAACTTGAAAAGCGGATTCAGGACCCTACAATCAATCAGCAGGAAGTTCAGGATAAAATTGACGCTCTGCACAGGAATTACGAGCTGAAAAGCCTTGAATATGAGCGGCTGGCTACGGATTTTGACAAACTGTCACAGAGTGCCAGAGAACACGACAAGACTATTGTGGCATTGAAGCTGAAAATTGAAGAACAAAGCCGTACGATCAGCGAGCGGGAGAGCAAAGTTATTGTTCTGGAATCCGAGAAAGCGGAGCTTTCTGAGCAGTTAGCGCTGAAGGAACGGGAACTCGTCGATTTTCTCGACAGTTTTCAGGAAGGCTGATACAATGAAGTGGCGGGACTGTTTCCGCCACTTTTTTATGATACGGGAAAAGAGAAACTCGGTGTCAGACACCAAGTTTCTTTCTCAATGAAACTCGGTGTCAGCGGCTTAAGCCTATCAACCCCGAGTTTCACTGAATTCAATTTACTCATAACACCACTTGAGAGAAGGGGACCACTATGTCCAAATTTGAATTACTGGCGCCAGCCGGGAGCAGGGCGTCTTTTGAAGCAGCGCTCAAAGCAGGCGCGGATGCCATATATCTGGGCGGAGACGCCTTTGGCGCTCGTCACAGCGCTGCGAACTTTGACGACGCCTCTCTGTCAGAAGCGGTGCGGGATGCGCATTTGCTTGGCGTCCGTGTTTACCTGACCGTCAATACCTTGGTCTATGACCATGAAAGAAATGCCCTGGAGGCCTTTCTGGACAGGATGGCCGTAATAGGTCTGGACGCTTGGATTGTCCAGGATTTTGGGGTACTGGAATGGGCCAGAAGCCGTTATCCACAAATGGAAATCCACGCCTCCACGCAAATGGCGGCGCAAAACGTTGAGGACGTCAAGGCGCTTACAGCGCTGGGGGTCAAACGCGTTGTCCTGCCCCGTGAAATGCGTCTTGAGGAAGTGCGGACTATATATGATCAGACGGACGCGGAGCTGGAGCTCTTCGTCCATGGCGCGCTGTGTGTGAGCGTATCGGGCCAGTGCTACATGAGCAGCATGATTGGGGGCCGCAGCGGCAATCGAGGACAGTGTGCCCAGTCCTGCCGTCAGGCTTATGATTTGATTGATCTGGAGACCGAGGAGAGTGTCGGCGGCAACACCGGCATATACCGTCTCAGTCCAAAGGACCTGAATACGCTGGATCACATAGGCGACATAATGGATGCCGGCGTGACCTCGCTGAAAATTGAAGGCCGCATGAAAGGGCCGGAATTCGTCTATCAGACCGTCAAAGCCTACAGGACAGCCATAGACCGTCATTTGAAGGGCGTAGCCTTTAGCGCTCAGGAAATTGAAGAGACGGACAGAAGTCTGGAGAAGATTTTTAACCGTGGATTTACCAAAGGCTGGGTCCTGGGGGAGCGCGGCGACAGCTTTTTGAGCGCTGAAATTCCAGGCAACCAAGGCCTCCCGGTGGCAAGAGTGAATCGTTTTGACGCCCGGGCGGAGGAGGTCGAGGTCGATCTCCTCGAAGACCTCGCTGTCGGTGACGAGCTCCAAATCCGCAGGGGCAAGGAAAGCAGCGGCTGCCGAGTGGAGTATATCCTCCATAAAGGGCAGAGAGTCAAAACTGCCGTAAAAGGACTTCAGGTCAGAATCAATTACAAAGCAGCCTGTCATAAAGATGACCTCCTGAGACGGACCTATGACAAGAAGGAAATGGACCGTCTGCAGGCAGAGATTCACGAGCGCTCCAGGCGAATCCCGGTCAAGATCTCGGCGGTCTTAAAGACAGGTTTGCCGCTGGAGGTATGCCTGACGGATACTCAGGGGCATCAAGGCTGTGCAGTCTCCGAAATGCCGGCCGAAGCAGCCATTAAGAAGCCGCTGGATCGGGAGAGGCTGCTTGAGCAGCTCTCCAAGCTGGGTACCACGGCTTATGAAGCCATTGAATTCGAGTTGTCGCTGGACGAGACCTCCACGCTGCCAATTAAAGTCATCAATGAAACCAGGCGGCTGGCAGCGGAGCAATTGGACGCGGCGCGCACACAGTCCATGGCTGTGCTGGTTGAGAAGTCGCAGGCGGCAGAATTCGACACACCTGAAGAAATTGCACAAGTGCCGGCGACGTCTGCAGCACTTGAGTCGACAACGACAATGATATTAAAAGCAACGGCTATAGAGTCGAAAAACCAGGGTGAAACCGAGACTGAAATCGAGACTGATACCGAGCCCGGAACCGGTGAACCCGGCACAAGTGAACCTGAGGTCAAGAGGCGAGAGATTGCGATTACCCTTTGTGCTTCAGTTCCCGACCTGGGCAGACTTCATTTGGCTCTGGAGGCCGGTTTAAAAGAGGTTTATTTCAGAGGGCCGCTGAGTGATCTGGAACAGGCTCAAAATCTGGCTCAGCGCTACAAGGCCAATCTGGCGTGGCAGTGGTCCAGGCCGAATACCAGCCGCATGGTGGATAAAAATGCTGAGATTCTCAGTCGTTTGAAGCCAGCGCGCATGGTAGTGAATTCCCCCGGCTTGATTGGCTGGGCGAAGCAGTTTGCGGAACATGTGACTGCAGATTACGGCCTTAATGTGTTGAATGCCGGCTCAGAGCGCGTGGTCAGGGGGCTGGGCGCTGAAGTGGTCACCTTGTCTCCGGAGCTGACGGTGGAAGGTATAGAGACCATCGGCAAAAACGCCTTAGGTGCCTTGGAAATCATAGGGTTTGGGCACCTGCCGGTCATGGTGACGCCACACTGTCCTATCCGCACGGGGCTTGGGGGGCCGGCTCAAGGCTGCGCGCTTTGCAGCGGGAAGGCTTACGGTCTGCGGGACAAGACGGGGGCGATTTTTCCCGTCGTGAAAACGGGGCCGTGCTGGACAGAGGTCTTGAACAGCCGCGTGCTGGATTTGTCGGATCAGCTTGAGAGGCTCAGCGCTGCGGGGGTCACCCGTTACAGGCTGCATTTTACCATTGAGTCGCCGGACGAGATCATGGACCTCGTGCTGGCCCATCAAGAGCGGATTCAGGGCAAACGGACGCCTATTCGTACCGAGTTTCCTAGAACCCACGGGCACTTTTTCAGAGGGGTTTATTAGGTCGGCCCATGGCAGTGTCTTCTATAAATGCTTGTGCATAGTAAATTTGAATTATTTTAGATTAGTATTCAGGAGGGTTGCACCATGAATCCCAGATCTATACGTGTCCTTGAGCTGCCTAAAATCATAGCCATGCTGGCAGAGCTCGTTTCCTGCGGGTTGACCCGGGAAAGGGTGCTCGACCTCGAGCCCAGCGGCGATTATGGCGAAGTCCGCGACAGGCTGAATGAAACAGACGAAGCGAGCGCGCTGATCATGCGCCATTCCAGTCCGCCTTTTGGTCCGGTTCACGATCTGAGGGCCCATGCGAAAATCTCAGCCATAGGGTCGTTTTTGTCGCCCGGACAGCTGATGGAGGTTTCGGATACGCTGAGAACTGCCAGAAATGTGAAGCAGTTTATAACGAAAAATGCCGGTGAAGGCAGTGAAATGCCTATTCTCAAGGGCTTGGCCGATGGTCTCGTGCCCGTCAAACCACTCGAAGACACCATCAATAATGCCATCCTGGGTGAAAATCTGGTCTCTGACAACGCCAGCCATGAGCTGCGCAAGATTCGAAGGGAGATCGAGAACAAGCACCAGGCAATCCGAAACAAGCTGGATTCCATTATTAGAGATACTTCAAACCAAAAGTACCTGCAGGATGCGCTGGTGACCATCCGCCAGGACCGCTTCGTGGTACCGGTCAAAAATGAGTACAAACACATGATCAAAGGGTTGGTACACGACCAGTCCGGCAGCGGCTCGACGCTGTATATAGAGCCATTTGCGGTCGTTGAGCTCAACAACGGCTTGAAAGAACTCAGGCTGAAGGAGCAGGAGGAAATCATCAGGATCCTTACCGAAATCACGGCTGAGGTGGCTGAGGTTGCAGATACGTTGCTGTCGAATCAGGAAACCTTGGTACAGCTCGACTTTATTCTGGCCAAGGGAAAGCTGGCCCACAAGATGAAGGGGACCTCGCCGGAACTCAACCGCGAGGGTAAAATCCGTCTGAAAAATGGGCGCCACCCTTTGATTGATCCCAAAGTGGTCGTACCGACGAATTTCTGGATCGGGGAGAATTTTAAGACGCTCCTGATCACCGGCCCGAACACCGGCGGTAAAACGGTGACGCTGAAGACAGTCGGTCTGCTGACGCTGATGACCCAGTGCGGCCTCCACATTCCGGCGGACTACGGTTCGAAAATTGCGGTTTTCGACCAGGTTTTCGCCGATATTGGGGATGAGCAGTCCATTGAGCAGAGCCTCTCCACCTTCTCGTCCCATATGACGAATATTGTGGATATCCTCAATCATGTGGATGCCAATTCATTGGTGCTCTTCGATGAGCTCGGCGCCGGCACGGACCCAACGGAGGGTGCGGCACTAGCTAAGGCGATTCTGACTAAGCTGTTTGCCTGGAAAGTCACCACCGTGGCGACGACCCACTACAGTGAGCTGAAAGAGTTTGCGCTGGTTACCCAAGGGGTTGAAAACGCCAGTGTTGAGTTTGATATTGAGACTTTAAGTCCGACTTACAAGCTGCTGATTGGTGTGCCTGGCAAGTCCAATGCCTTTGAAATTTCCAGGAAACTGGGCCTCAGCAAAGAAATTATTGAAAGTGCGAAAACCTGGATAGAGACAAACGCTATAGCTTTTGAGGATGTGCTGGCGAAGATCGAGTACAACCGAAAAACCTCAGAAGCTGAGCGGGATGAGGCGGTTCGAATGAGGATCGAAGCGGAAAAACTGCGAAAGTCCCTTGAAGAAAAGGATGAAAAGATCGCCGAGCAGCGGGCCAAGGTGATCCGGGAGGCGAAGGAAGAAGCACGCAAGCTCTTAAAAGAAGCCAAGGAAGAAGCCGATGCTCTCGCGAAGGAACTGCGCGACATCTCCGGCGGTCTTTCCAAAGAGCACTTGCGCAGGGTGGAGGAGCTCAGACGCAAGCTGAAGTCCAACATGGATGACCTTCAAACGCCGCTGCTCGAGGATCTTTATGAGGTGGAGCCGCCTAAAAATCTAAAGCTCGGAGATCTCGTCCAGCTGGTCCATCTGAATCAGCGGGGCAATGTAGTAACCTTGCCGGATGCAGGTGGGGATCTGATGGTGCAGGTCGGGATCATGAAAATTGGTGTCAATGTCAGCAATCTTAAGAAGATCGAAGAAAAGGTGACACCGGCTAAGCGCCAGTCAAAAGGCGGTGGCCGCGGATTTGAGACAAAGAGCCTGAATGCCAGGACGGAAATCGATCTTCGAGGTCTCAATGTCGAGGAAGCCATGGCAGAGCTGGATAAATATCTGGATGATGCCTGCCTGGCCAATTTGAAGACGGTCAGGATTATTCACGGGATTGGTACCGGGGCACTCAAGGCCGGACTTAAGCCTTATTTCAGGAATCATCCTCATGTCAAGACAGCGCGGGATGGGGCTTACGGAGAAGGCGGCATAGGGGTTACGGTGCTGGAGCTGAAGTAGGTGTGGATTAGTCGGATTTTCGGATTTTTCGGAGGTGAAAATTGGTGGCGCTTAAGCTGGATTTTGATTTGCAGACACTGCCGGCTGGGACGCGTATTGGTGTGTCAGCGTGCCTTTTGGGGGTTCGCTGTAAATATGACGGGACCAGCAATTACGCGGCAGAGGCGGTCAGAGGGTTGGCGGAGAGATACACGCTGATCCCTGTATGCCCGGAACAGCTGGGCGGACTGACGACGCCGCGGCCCCCTGCTGAGATTTTAAATGGCAGGGTCATCACTAAAGACGGTCTGGATGTGACGGAAAGCTTTCAGCGCGGCGCCGAGGAAACCCTCGAGATTTTCAAGTTGCTGAAGCTCGAGGCAGCGATCCTGAAAGAAGGCAGCCCTTCCTGCGGCAGCAGCCTGATCTATGATGGCACGTTTACGGGCGTAAAAATTCCGGGAATGGGGCTGACGGTGAGGGTGTTGAGAGATCAGGGAATAGGTGTGATTTCGGAGAAGGCACTATTTTAACTACATGGAAAAAACCTCCGCGGTGTGAGCTTTCACTCACCCTGCGGAGGTTTTTTGAATTGTAGTGAATTGTGTGAAGCTCTGGCACCGTTTTCAAGTGAGTGTCAGTCACTCAACTTAAAATGGGGACAGACACTGATCTGAAATCAGTGCCTGTCCCCATACTCGTTTCTCATATAAATACCATTAGTTGCTGTTCAAATTAAGTTCCTGGATAAGCTTTTCAATTTCAGCAATGAGAGAGGGGAAGCGGTCATCCTCAGGAAAAAGCTGCTCGCCGGTTTTAAGGGTTTCGAGGGCTGTTGCAATCTGCCCGTCTACCGCAGAAAAGTATCCTTTTTTGTAGAAGTACTCTGCTGAGGTCTTATACGCTGGCAGACCAAAAGTAAGTGAAGCCGCGACTGTCAAAACGAGGGCGAGCCGGGCACCCCAGTTTTTCCAGGTATAATTGACCTGATAACGGTAACCCACGGACCACGCGGCCAGGAAACCGCCCAGGAGACCCGCCAGATGGGCTGTATTGTCAATCATGGGATTAACAAAGCCATAGGCGACGTTGATGCCAAGCAGCACGAATATGTCATTCCCGAAGATTCTCCTGTAAACATCCTTATTCAATGTGAACAGATACAGGTTTGCCCCGATCAGGCCAAAGATGGCACCTGAGGCGCCTACTGAAATATTGTCGTTGAGGAGAAAACTTCCAACCGTACCGGTTATGCCGGCACCGAAGTAAATGATCAGGAAGCGGGTCCTGCCAAAAATCATCTCCGTGTCACGTCCAAACAGATGAAGAGCATAGCTGTTAAAGCCGAGGTGAAGGAGGTTGGCGTGGAGGAACATTGGTGTGATTAAGCGGTATAGTTCCAGATCCGCAATCCGGTAGTTGATCTTGGCGCCAAAGCGAATCAGCGTCAGTGTTGATAAACTTGAATCAAAAAACATCATTATTAAAAAGACAGCCACATTTATAATAATCAGAATATGACTCAAAAACAGGGGTTTCTTGGTTTGCTCTAAAATCATGGCGGACACCTCACAGTATCTCCATGATAACAAAGAGACACAGCGGGATCAAGGGCATCCCTTGATTCTCATGAGCGGCTGTGGTAAACTGTTTAACAAATGCAGTGAACATACAAATGTTAAAGTGTCTGTGAAGGGAAAAGTAGCAGGTTGTGTCTTTTTCAGCGAGTCATCGAGGGTGGGAGGATGACATGGGCTAATCCGCGAAATCGCGCCCCGGAGACGTGCGTCAGGCAAGCAGTTGCTGAGCGCGCTGGTGAATCCGCCATTACAGGATCTGAGAGGACATCCCAATCACCCGGGACGTCAATTAGAGTGGTAACGCGGTTGATTCGTCTCTATCCCTGGATAGAGGCGTTTTTGATTTTGCGGCATCAAAGGGCACTATCAGCAACAAAGGGTACTAGTAAGTAACAAAGTCCAATATCAGTAACAAAGTCCACTATTAATAACCAAGGGCAGCAGAAGGACAATGACGGAAAACGGTTGAATGACCATAAAATATGTAACTTACTTGGAGGGAATCACGTGAAGGACTACAGAAAAATTATTGCGTCTCATCTGGCACCACATCTTGAAATCGCTACAGAGGAAGAGATTATGGCGCTCATTGAGCTGCCCAAATACACGGACATGGGCGATTTTGCGTTTCCGTGCTTTAGATACGCGAAAGCGTTGAAAACGGCGCCAAACCTGATCGCCGCTGAGTTGGCGGAAAAGGTTTCCGGAGACCCGCTCTATGAAAAAGTTGAGGCGGCAAGCGCCTATGTCAACTTTACCATGGACAAAGCCCAGCTCGCTGAGGATGTTCTGAAAGACGTTCTTGAACTGGGGGATCTTTACGGCTCCTCTACAAAAGGCGATGGTAAGACCGTCATAGTTGAGTTTTCGTCCACCAATATTGCGAAACCATTCCATATGGGCCATATCCGCAGCACAATGATTGGAAATTCCCTTTATAGGATCCATAAATTTTTGGGGTACAATACCATCGGCATAAATCACCTGGGAGACTATGGCACTCAGTTTGGCAAGCTGATCGTCGCGTTCAAGCTCTGGGGCGACAAAGACACCATTGAAGCAGACCCAATCCCGGAGCTCTTGAAGATCTACGTGAAGTTCCACGATGAGGCGGAGAACAACCCGGCCCTGGATGACGAAGCGAGGAGCTGGTTCAAGCGTCTCGAGGACAATGACCCTGAAGCCTATGCCCTCTGGGAGTGGTTCAGGGACATCAGTCTGAAGGAGTTCAGCCGCGTCTACGGCATGCTGGACGTCCACTTTGATTCCTACGCGGGCGAGAGCTTCTATTCCGACAAGATGCCGGCCGTTCTTGATGAAATGCGCCAAAAGGGCATCATGAAGGTCTCTGAAGGCGCCGAGATCGTCGACCTGGAGCCTTATGGCATGCCGCCGGCGCTTATCACCAAAAAAGACGGCTCCACGCTGTATCTGACCCGCGACATCACTGCGGCCATCTACAGAAAGAAACATTATAACTTTGACAAGAATGTCTACGTCGTGGGCGCGCCTCAAAAGCTGCATTTCCAGCAGTGGATGAAGGTCGTCGAGCTGATGGGCTACGACTGGGTGAAGGATTGTATCCACGTTGAATTTGGCACCGTGGCTCTGGAAGAGGGTTCCCTTTCGACGCGAAAAGGCCGCGTGGTCTTCCTTGAAGAGGTCTTGAAGAAAGCCGTTGAGAAGACCAAGGAAATCATTGCGGACAAAAACCCTAATCTCGAGCACAAAGACGAGGTCGCGGCACAGGTCGGTATTGGCGCGGTCGTGTTCCAGGAGCTTTCAAACAACCGGATCAAGGACTACACCTTCAGCCTTGACAAAACCCTTTCCTTTGACGGGGAGACCGGGCCGTATGTTCAGTATACCCACGCCCGTGCCTGCAGCGTCCTGAGAAAAGCAGCACCGCAGCTTCTTGAGCAGCCGGTGGACTTCAGCAAGCTGTCTGACGCGGCAACCAGCGAGGTTGTCAAACTGATCCGTCAGTTCCCGGAAATCGTCAGCGACGCCGCCGAGAAATATGAGCCATCCTTAATTACCCGCTATGTCGTCAATCTGGCGCAGGAGTTCAACCGGTTCTATCATGACCATCCGATCCTTTCAGAGGATGAGGTGCTGTCAACAGCGCGACTGGCGCTGGTCGACGCGACGCGTCAAACCATCAAGAATGCACTGTTCCTGATCAGCCTCAAAGCGCCTGTAAAAATGTAGGCACCCGTCAGGAAGACCCAGATTAAAGTTCGAGCGCAAGCCGGTCAATCTCACCCTCTTAAGGGCGCGTTGACCGGCTTGTTTATGGTATAATAATGGATAGCTGACAAACTTAATTAAACGACATTAAGTTACGACAGAAAATAGACACCTAATCAAGTCACAACAGAAAATAGTCACATAATCAAGCTACATCAGAAAATAGTCACATAATCAAGCTACATCAGAAAATAGCGACATAATTAGGTCACAACAATAAAAGGACGTATACTATGGAACTGCACGCACAATCCAGTCAATTTAAAATCTTCAAAGGGCTTGCCGGCGCTTATGTTGACCACTACGACACCGTCGCGTCCCTTTATGGCAAAAATTTTCGCGATCCCGAGAGCTTTCAGCGCCGTCTGAAAGAGTTGGAGGACCAGCCCATTGACAGAGATGCTCTGTGCGAGGCGCTGGAAGCCTACAATCAAAGCCTCGGCTGTTCAGAAAAGACGCTTCAGAATCTGGAAAAATTGAAGCAGAATGATACTGTCGTTGTTGTGACAGGGCAGCAGGCAGGCATTTTTACCGGCGCCCTCTACACGGTTTACAAGGCCATCACGACACTGAAGCTTGCTAAAAAACTAGAGACAGAAATAGGAAGGCCGGTGGTGCCGGTCTTCTGGATTGCATCTGAAGATCATGATTTTCATGAAATTAAAGCTGCCCACTATATAACCGGCGGCAAACTTAAAAAGGTTGAGATCGACAAGACGGACCGTAAGTCTCTGAAGCGGGTCAATCTCAAGAAAATGTCTGTGGGTCATCTGGAAACCAACAGCAGCGTTAAGCACTCGATCGAGCAAATTTTATCTGATTTTGCAGGTAATGAATCCATTGACCATTTCGAATCACTTTTATCGACGACTTTTTTTGATAAGGATTCCCTCAGCAATTGGTTTGGCCGCATCATGAGCCGTTTGTTTCATGATTACGGCCTTGTCTTGCTGGATCCTATGATTTCTGAGCTCAGAGCCCTTGAGACCAATTTCTTCAAAACGGCCGTCGAGAAGCAGGCTGCAGTCGCGGCCGCATTGCAGCATCAGACCGAGATCGTTGAAAAACAAGGATTCCAGAGAGCAATCGAGTTTGACCCACATGGCCTCCAACTGTTTATTTATGAGCATGAGGAGCGCCTGGCCCTTCGCATTGATCAAGAGGGTTACTTTTGTGAGCACGGAGGTCAGCAGATCAGATATTCGAAAGAGGCACTTCTGGACCGCATAGCGCAAAGGCCTCAGGACTTCAGCACCAATGTGGTGCTCAGGCCTGTGGTCCAGGATGTGCTGCTGCCGACCCTGGCCTATGTGGCAGGACCGGGCGAACTGAACTATTATGCCCAACTGGACAAAGTTTACCAGGTCTTTGGAAGACAGGCGCCGGTTTTTTATCCTAGAGAAAATTTTACGCTGGTTCAAAAAAATGTCACAGAGGTGCTGAGCCAATATGACCTGTCCCCGGAAAATGTTCTGATGTGCGGCATCAGCGCCATAAGGGATCA
>WXFH01000038.1 GCA_009881125.1 Acidaminobacter sp.
TACACCTCTGACAAGGAAGTCGCGGAAAATCCAAAATATTACCGAAAATATGAAAAACGCATGATCAAAGAGCAGCGAAAGTTAAGCCGTCGTCAGAAGGGCGGAAAGAATCGAAACCGACAGCGCCTTAAAGTGAGCCGTTGGCATAAGCGGGTTAGAAACTGTCGAAAGGATTTCATTCACAAACTGAGTACATCGCTGATCAATCGCTACGATCAGATCTTCATAGAAGATCTAAATGTGATAGGCATGATTAAGAACAGAAGACTGGCAAAGAGCATTGCTGACGCGGGCTTTTCAGAGTTCTTCAGACAACTGGAATACAAAGGTAAATGGAATTATAAGCTGATTTGCAAAGTAGACAGGTTCTATGCGTCCAGTCAAACCTGCTCTGAATGTGGTCATCAAAGTAAACAGACAAAGGATTTAAGCGTAAGGGTATATCAGTGCGGGGTATGTGGACTAGAAATCGACAGGGACTTCAACGCGGCCATCAACATTCTAAAAGAAGGATTAAGACCTGCAAGTTAACGCAAAAAGAACCGCAGGAACTGTGGGGATAGCTTGGTATATTTCGCATCACTGGATGTGAGGACCCAAGAATCCCGTGACTTCAGTCATGGGTAGTTCAATTCAAGAGTCTGATTCTCAAGCACTTCTTCGATCAGATAGTCCATGATGTAGTTATGGCTGTCTGTAAAGGCTTCGATAAAGCCACTCTTGTCATCTAGTCCACGCATAGAAAGTGCCGCCAGCTGCAACCCGGCGATCCAACCCTCCGTACGCTTATAAACCAGTTGCAGCTGTTCATCCTGAAGTGTCAGATTGAGCTGTTGCAAAAAGAATGTCCTTACCTCGTCCTCCGTGAATTTGAGATCCGAAATTCGAACTTCCAAAAGCCTTTTGTTGGCGCGCAGTTTTGCCAGTGGAAGGGGCGGATCCTCTCTGGTGATCAATACAAGCTGCATCCACTTTGGCATGTGTTCAATTATTGTCTTGAGTACTTGGTGGATTAGTTTATTTTGAATGGTTTGATAATCGTCAAAGACCATTATAAACGGATGGTCGATCGTGTGAAGGCTTTGAACAAATCCTTTCAAGAATCCTTCCAGTCCAATGGATTGAAACGCCTCCAGCATCTGCTCCAGTTGTGCCGATGGTTTCCTATCCAAAGAATTAACACCTGCGATCAGATACGCGAAAAATTGCTGTAAGTCATTGTCCCATTCATCCAGGGCGTACCAGAAGTATGATGTATTCTGCTCCGACAGCCATGCGGAAACAATTGTCGATTTCCCCGAACCCACCTGCGCAGATACGAGAATGACACTTGCTCTGTTGCTGTCCTTCAGCAGTCCCGTTCGTAAAATCATGTTGTCCGGAAGCTGAGGTTTGTTCAGTTTTGCAGTCAATACAGGCACTTTCATAGGTCATCTCCAAGTATGAAAATATTATACTTTGACAAATCCATAGTGACAAAGACTCAGGCTGGACAGACAACAGGTTGGTATATTGTACGTCTTATTTATTACCCATTAGGTGCTAATTTATCTTTAGAGATTGACCGGTTTGAGGATGATATTAAAAGACCATCGGCAACATTCTTGGGCTTTGGTATAAAAGCTCAAAAATAGTTTTACCGATGGTCTCGATGGTTTCAATGATTTCGATGGTTTTAATGGTTTCGATGGTTTTGATGTTACATACAGAGCTTAAAAATCCGCCACTGCTGATCAAGGTACCGGGTACCGGGTACAATGTACCAAGCCTCTACCGCTATGCTTTCTTCGCCTGAGCTTTGACTTTGGCCACAGCCAGAATCAATCCGAGTGCCAGGGAAAGGGACGCGGCAAACAGGACTTTATATTCCGGCGGCAGCATGAACGTAATTGTGTGGGCCGGAATCCAGAAAAACGGCAGCGTTTTGAAAATGACGAAAGAGAAAAAGCTTTCCCAGTCAATGGTCTTCACGATCCTGCCAATTGTGATTTTTTCTTTGGGATTTTGATACTTCAGATCAATATAAGTATCCGTCATTTTATGGGTACCCATGAGCACAGGCGCAAAAGTTGTGTTCAGCAGCACGCTGACCTGAAGCGCGAAGATAATGCCGCCGCCCTCAAGCAGCAGGCCTTTGGACTGCGCACCCTTCACACCGCTGCCGTATATTTCAAAAACCAGCACGATCAAGGCACCTAAGAGACCCCAAATGAGCGCCCTGTAAATAATGCCTTTTGGCAGGCGGTCCCAGCCCTTCGTGGTGATTCTTACTGCCAGAAGCTCGCCCAGGGTCGCCAGAATTGCGAACTTGATGAATCCAGAGATGTAAGGATGTGCTGCTGTGAAATTCATAAACACTTCATGGGTTGCAGGGACGGATATAAATGCTACGACTGCCGCTAAGACGAGCCCCCAGATCAAATCACCTTTTTTCAACTTCATTACCTCCTATGTATAATTCCTCATTTCTATAATGTAGCATAAACAAGGCGCGAGGGCACGTAAAAAAATAATATTACCGTCCGCGTCCCTCCGCGAAGGCTAACAGACGTGCACAAACTAAGATGATGCCGCTCGGAAGAGAGCTGGCACTCTGACGAGTGGCATCATCTTAGTTTGTATAGGGCGCAGCTATAACCGAGCGAAGCAAGGGCGTGACCGAAGCGCAGCATAGCGGAGCGAGGTGGCACGTCTGGCAGCAAGATGTGTAACTTTGAAATGTTACAATTATATTACCCCCCCCCCCTGACGCGGACGGTAATGTCAATGTAACAAAACGACGAGACCATCGGCATGTTCTCTTTGGGCTTTAATAAGCTCAGATAGAGTTTGAAGTGCCCCCCGTCAAGTAGACAGTACAAAAAACAAAAGCATTTGATGCCGCTAACCCTTTTATGGTTGGCGGTATTTTTTATGCTGCAATGTTTGATAGATATTGCCTGTATTCAA
>WXFH01000039.1 GCA_009881125.1 Acidaminobacter sp.
TTCTCCACCAGTTTGTCCGCCGGTTTCTCCGCCGGTTTGACCACCGGTTTCACCGCCAGTTTGTCCGCCGGTTTCTCCGCCGGTTTGACCACCGGTTTCACCGCCGGTTTGACCACCGGTTTCTCCGCCAGTTTGTCCGCCGGTTTCTCCGCCAGTTTGTCCGCCGGTTTCTCCGCCAGTTTGTCCGCCGGTTTCTCCGCCAGTTTGTCCGCCGGTTTCTCCGCCGGAATTTCCATCATCATCTTTTTCTTTTTCTTTGTCTTTGTCTTTTTCTTTGTCTTTGTCTTTTTCTTTGTCTTTGTCTTTTTCTTTTTCTTTTTCTTTTTCTTTGTCTTTGTCTTTATCTTCATCATGGCCATAGCCATAGCCATTGTGATTTATATGGCCTTGTCCGGTTTCGTTGGTATGTCCGTCACTTCCATAAGCTGCCATCATCCCAAACGGTACTGCAAGCGTGATTATGAGCACAAAAATAAGGGATTGTGCCCATGATTTAAAATAACGTTTCATGGTATTTCCCCCTGTCAAGTAGGTTATTTATCTATGATTACTTGACACGGCAACTGGACTGCCATAACCCGAATAATAAGGTCTTAGGCTCCATGGTTTTGCGTCCCAGCCTTTCAGCTGGTTTGCCTTTTTCGTATCAACGATCCTCCTCTTCAAACTTTTAAAGAAACACACAGTAATCTACTTTCAGAATAGTAAGATAAAACAACCTTGTCAAGTTGAATTTTTCGGCTGAAAGCCTTATGTAAACCCGCTTTCAGAGATCTGAGAGCGCTCATTTCAAGATGTTGTATCAAATTCTAAACAATATGATTTTTGACACAAAATGTGCCAAAAAAAATTATTTTCCGCAATCTACAAGAAAAATTTTTGTCACCCTTTTCCCCGCTGGGTGAATGTGCCCTTATGTGACCATCGGCAAAAAGCACTTAAATGTGGAAGGGGTGCCTGCGACTTGTGTCTATCAGCCCCCGCTTCCTCCCCCAAAAAAATTCCGCCGATGGTCACGCCGCCATCTCCACAGCGCCATTACCCCCGACGGACCTCTTTCAATTTCTTTCGATCTTTCCTGACAAACCGCCCGACCGCCAGCATCATCGAGATCGCCAACCATGCAACCAGCACGCCCAGCAGCGCCCCACCGGCGTCCAGCGCCATGTCTGACAACATCATGGTCCGCCCCGGCACAAAATGCTGGTGCACCTCGTCCGCGACCCCAAGCAAACTCGCAATCAGCCAGGCCGGCAGCACCAGCCGCAGCCCTTTGCGGCGCGTTAAAGTAAAAAACGCCACCGTCACAAACCCGCCCAGCACGGTAAACAACAGCAGGTGCGCGCCTTTTCGCGCCAAATATTTCAACAAAACAACCGACGGATCCGTCGACCGTATCAATTCCGCTTTCGTCGCCAGCCCGAGCCGGACCAGCACCTCATAGGTCTGCTGTGTCGTCTCCTGCATGGCCTGACTCGAGAACCAGTAAATCACCGCAACCCAGACAATTACCAACAGCAGCGTCAATACGCGCTTCACGCGGGCATCCCCCCTCACCTCAACCATTATATGTCGAGAGCGGGGGTGAGGTCAAGGCCGCGCGCAGGTTGACATAAAATTGTTTTCGCCAGCAGCGCAGTTCTTCGTCTACATTGAATTCCCGCCGCGCTCCTTCTCCCTGATATACAGGTCCAGCGCCCGAATCCCCCTGTGCGCCAGCTTGAACATCAGGTAGTAAAGGTAAACCGTCAGCACCAAAAATCCAATCACAACCGCGACGTTAAAAAGTCCAAACACGCTCCAAAATGCGTTCATTTTCCAGCCTCCAAAAATTTTTTCTGCCGATGGTCACCCATACACCCAGCCTTTCCCTATTACCCGCCTGATCCTATCCTAAAACCAATTCATGCCGTATTTTGAATAATGTCACCCTTGAATTAATTGCCTAAAAAGTAAAAGTGCCCTAGCCTGGTTGAGAAAAAACACAGGCTGGGGCATTTTTAAAACTATCTGTTAATCAATATCAGTCCCGCAATGCACAGCACCGCCCCAAAGATCTTGTTGACCTCAAAGGCTTCCTTGTAGATCATGATCCCCACCGGAATCAGCGCGATAGCCAGGGCGATATTCGCCACAAGACTGCCCACGCTGATGTTCCAGCCAGCCCTATAGGCAGCCAGGAAACCGAACTCCAGCCCTAAAATTGAGATGCCCAGCAGAAAGGCCGTCCAATTGAGAGACTGCAAGGACTCAAGGACACCCTTATCCGTCTTGTAGAAAAGAAGCGCGACCACGGAGAGTGCTGCTGCCACCAGGTAGGTCACAGTCAGGCTCACAAAAGGATTGATCTTATCCGGCGTGGACTTTTGAGCGATATGGTACAGGATGTTGGACGCGACGATCATGACTATCGAAAAGACGTACATGAGGCTCTCCTCCCGGTATTATATTCCATAACTAAGTATGCTGAATAAACTGGATTTTAAGCCTGGTTTTTGCCAGCAGGTTAAACAAATGTTAGTTTAGATATTTACAGAACGATACATTAGGTTCTGCTATGGATGTTGCTGCTATTCGTTCTTAACTGCGACTATCTTCCAAGCTCGATAACATTTGCGACCAGGGCTTTACACTTGCCGCAGTCCGACCCTGCGCCGGTCACTTCAGCCACCTGATCCGCGGTGGTAGCGCCATTTGAGATCGCGGTCAAGACGTCCTGGAACGTGACGTTTTTGCAGCCGCAGAGCATGGACATAATGTTGTCCAGGTTTTCGCTGCAGCCATCGCATTCGCCGCAGGCGCCGGTGACAGCTTTCAACTCCTCCAGTGAGCGCGCGCCGCCAATTTGCGCCTTTCTGAATGCCAGATACTCAACATTATTAGTTGTACAAATGATACCTTTACTTGCCATTTTTAAGTTCTCCTTTTCTTATGTGGTTTTTCCCAAGCCTCTATTTGGGTGCTTTTTGAAATCTTACCAGGAGATTTTATATTATTTTTGAAAAGATTTCAAATCCTTTTCTGTGCTTTATCGTGGGTAATTTGTGCTAGAATAAAGTAACGTTGAAATGTGATACTGGCTGGGCTGATGGGGCGGATGGCTGACCATCGGCAGAAGCCGGCTTTTGGAATTGAAGGTTAAGGAGCGTTTTGAGATGGAACAATTGAGTATAGCGCCTCAAAAAAATAATTTTGCCGATGGTCACCTGACCCTCGCCTCACTGCCGCAGAAATTCAAAGGCTTTCTGTTCGACATGGACGGCACGCTGTTTGACTCGATGACGATGTGGCGACATCTGATGCCGGATTATCTGCGGACTCACGGGATCGAGCTGCCGCGGGAGGTTCACAAGTCCATGCAGGGAAATTCCCTCGGGAAGGTCGTCGAAATAGTCGCCGAGCTGTATCATGAGCACCTGGACGAGCGGGAGATGTTCGAGTATTATGACCAGCGGCTGAAGGCAGCTTATGGGGAACAGGTCGCATTTAAACCCTTTGCGCTGGAGTATTTGCAGCATCTCAGGGCTCATGGGCGCCGTCTCGCGCTGGTGACCACAACGGATCGGGTCTATGTGGACGTGCTGTTTGAGCGCTTTGGCCTCCACGACTATTTTGAAGTGATCCTGACAATTTCGGATGTCGGGGCGGGCAAGAATAAGCCTGACATCTATCACGAAGCGGCCCGACGGTTAGGGCTTGGCGTGCAGGAATGTGTCGTCTTCGAGGACGCGCTGTTCGCGCTGGAAACAGCCCGGGCGGCGGGATATGTGACGATTGGCGTCGAAGATCACGGGCATGTGGATGAAGAGACGCTGGAACAGCATTGTGATTTGATGATTAAGAGTTGGGATTGGGCGTAGGGGTTTGGTTTGGAAAAGGGAATGGAAAAAGGAAAGGAAAACGGCAAAGCGCGCCGTTTTCCTCTTAACTGAATTAGATGAAGGAAATTGGTGCGGCTGCTCCAATTTCCTTTTTTTTACACGTTGGGCAAATTACACCGACAGCGCGGCAGTCATTATGAGTCGAAGTCGCCGCAAGGCCTGTAAGACTTGCACCTAACAAGCTCTGGCACCAAAACAAACTCGGTGTCAGACACCAACTTCAACTCAGTGACAGGCACCAAGTTGAAGCTGGGGACGCGGACGGTAATATAACTACACCTCACTATACAGACGTGCTGCCTCGCGGCTGGCGCCTATTGCTCCGCAATCCCCCTCACTGCGTTCGGAGTATCACTGCGCTTCGGTATAGGGCCAAGCCCCACGCAACGCACACCTCACCATACAGACATGCACCTCGCTCCGCCTTCAACCACGCTTCGCGTGATTAAAGGCTGCGCTTCGGTATAGGGCCACGCCCTATACAAATAAAGAAAACACCATGTGTCTGAGAGCAAGCTCTCTGACACATGGTGTTTTCTCTATTTGTGCACGTCCTAAGCTTCGCCTAAGTATGCCTTCCTCACCCTGTCATCCGTCAGCAAGGCTTTCGCTTCACCCTCTATGGTGATGCTGCCTGTCTCGAGGACATAGGCGTAGTCCGCCAGCTGCAGGGCAATGTTTGCGTTTTGTTCAACGAGCAGTACGGTCAGGCCCGTCGTCTTATTCAGGTCCGCTATGGCGCTGAAGATTTCTTGGACGACAATTGGCGCTAAGCCCATGGAAGGCTCGTCCAGCATCAGCAGGCGAGGCTTTGACATCAAGGCGCGGCCAATAGCCAGCATCTGCTGCTCGCCACCGGAAAGCGTCCCGCCCAACTGCTTTGCCCGTTCCTTCAGCCGCGGAAAGAGCTTGAACACGAATTCCTTGTCTTTAGCCACGCCATCCTTATCCTTGCGCAGATAAGACCCCATGTCCAGATTCTCTTCCACCGTCAGGGCTGTGAAGATCCGCCGGCCCTCCGGCACGTGAATGACGCCCTTTCCAACGATTTTCTCCGATGGCAGCGCCAGCAGGTTCTCCTCCTCAAAGAGGATCTGACCTTTGCACTTCACCAGATTCGAAATGGCCTTCAAAGTCGTGGACTTGCCGGCGCCGTTAGAGCCTATCAAAGTGACAATCTTACCCGCAGGAATTTCAAAAGTCAGGTCACGGAGGGCGTGAATGCCGCCGTAATAGACGTCAATGCCTTGAACCTTAAGCATTCTGCTCCGCCCCCTTTCCAAGATACGCCGCTATGACGCGATCGTTCTTCATAATCTCCTCAGGCTTGCCCTCGGCGATCTTATTGCCATAGTCGAGAACGGCGACACGGTCGGAGATGCCCATGACCAGTTTCATATCGTGCTCGATCAACAACACGGTGAATCCCCTGTCCCTGATCTTGCGGATCAATGTCGTCATTTCCACTTTTTCATTGGTGTTCAGTCCAGCCGCTGGCTCGTCCAGGAGGATCAAGCGCGGAGACGACGCCATAGCCCGTGCAATTTCCACATGGCGCTGAATGCCATAAGGCAGACTGACGGCGATTTCGTCTTTGTACTGTGTCAGATCCAGGAATTCCAAGATCTCTTCACAGACGGAACGGATCCTGACCTCCTCCAGCTTGTGGCGCTTCAGGTGCAAGAGCGCGTCAAAGATACTGGAAGACGTCCGGCAGTGCTGGCCAACCATAACGTTCTCGAGGACCGTCATGCTGGAGAATAAGCGGATATTTTGAAAGGTTCTGGCCATGCCCAGCTTAGTGATTTCAAAGGGCTTGGATTTTTTTAGCTCCGCCCCCAGAAAGTCGACGCGACCCTCCGTTGGCTCGTAAATACCTGTCAGCAGGTTGAAGAAAGTCGTCTTGCCGGCGCCGTTGGGGCCGATCAAGCTGACAATTTCGTGCTCATCGATATGGAAATCGACCTTGCTAACGGCCGTTAGACCGCCGAAAACTTTTGAAATTCCAGATGCTTCTAGGATTTTCATCGGCCGCACTCCTCCTTTTAAGACTGTCGAGACTGATCATGCCCTGCGGGCGAATGATCATCATCATAGCCAGCAGGATGCCGTAAATGGCGTATCTGTAAGTGGAGATGTCACGGAGGGCTTCCGGCAGGATGGCCAGGATCACGGCGCCAACAATGACGCCCGGAATGCTGCCAAGACCGCCCAGAACCACCATGGTCAGAATGGTGACGGACTCCATATACGTGAAGTTGTCCGGGTTGACGTAGTGGACGAAGGAGGCGAAGAAGCCGCCCGCGAAGCCTGCAATGACAGCGCCAAGGACAAAGGCCAGGATCTTCATGTTGGCCGGATTGACGCCCATGGACTCCGCCGCGATCTCGTCATCCTTGACCGCCGCGAGGCCTCGGCCCAGCCTGGAATCTTCCAGACGCTTGCTGATAATGATGGTCACAATCACCATGACGAGGATAATGTAGTAGTAGCCGGTGTTGCCCTTGACCACCATGCCAAAGAAGGATGGGGACGGGATGCCCGGAATACCTGCAGGGCCACGGGTAAAGGTGCCCCAGTTGATCAGGATCAGTCTGAGAATTTCACCAAAGCCTACGGTGACTATAGCCAGATAGTCGCCCTTGAGGCGCAGAGTCGGAATGCCCAGCACGAATCCGAAAATACCAGCCACGACGCCGCCCGCCACTAAAGCGATCCAAAAGTTCACGCCAAACGATACTGTCAAAATAGCCATGGTGTACGCGCCCAGGGCGTAAAACGCCGAGTGGCCCAGGGACAGCTGCCCCGCCTGGCCCAAAACAATGTTGAGGCTCAGCGCCAATACAATATAGAGCAGTACCATGACGCTGGTTCTTAAAATGTAAGGCTCACCGGCCAGCAGTAATGGCAGCACAAGAGCGAACACGCCCACACCTGCGATAAGGAGCTTCTTTTTTCCACCGCCAACCTTAATCAGCTTCTTGCTGGCAAAGTCGAAGAATCGGGCCAGGACTTGAATGGCCACAAAAAGTATCACAGAGTAAAAAATCAAATTACGGAGCACAGTCATCAAATTTGTCATTTAGCCGCGCCCCCCTACACTTTCTCTTTCATAGTCTTGCCGAGGATGCCCGTAGGCTTGAACAGCAGGACTATGATCAGGATCACAAACGCAATGGCATCGCGGTAGCCGGAAGAGACATAGGCTGCCCCGAGACTCTCTGACACGCCCATGAGCATGCCGCCAATCATGGCGCCCGGAATACTGCCAATACCGCCTATAACCGCGGAGATGAAGGCTTTGAGACCTGGCACGAAACCCATCATCGGGAAAACTGCTTTATAATACATGCCGACCAGAGCACCCGCTGTGGCCCCAAGGGCGGAGCCCAAGGCGAAGGTAAAGTAGACCACGCGGTTCGTGTTGATGCCCATGAGTCTTGCCGTGTCCATGTCCTGGGACACGCAGCGCATGGCTTTGCCCATTTTGGTGTATTTGACAATGTAGGATAAGACCGAAACGAGAACGATAGTGACGACAATGATAATGATCTGAATGGTCGACATTCTGAAACCGGCGAAGTTGTAAATTTTATTGGTCATGACTTCCGGGAAGGACTGCGTCTCCGGTCCCCAGACCAGCATGGCGAAGTTCTCCAGGAAGATGGCGACACCAATCGCTGAGAGGAAGAGGCTGATCCGCGGCGCTTTAAAAACCGGGCTGTAGGCAAACTTGGCAATCGCGATTCCGAACAGCGCCGCGCCGGCCATGCCGAACAGCATCGCTGCAGCGATGGGCAGGTTGAGAATCGTAATGGCCGTCAGCGTCAGAAACGCGCCCACCATGTACAAATCGCCGTGCGCGAAGTTGATCAGGCGGATTATGCCGTAGACCATGGTATAGCCAATCGCTGTCAGGGCGTAAATCGAACCGAGGGCGATCCCGTTGCTGAGATGCTCCATAAACATGCGTAGACACCACCTTTTGAAATGCACGCCCCCTTGTGACAGGGGGCGTGGCGGAGTGAAGCGTTCATTTGAAAGTTAGTTGATTGCTCTCAAAACAATTGTAAAAATCTTTTTGCCGATGGTCCCGGAAGTCCTACGGCTGAACATCGGCAGGAACAATCTTGCCGTCTTTAACGGTGAGGATAATGATGTTGCGGGAAACCGCGTTGTCAACAAAAGTGATTGGGCCGGCAACGCCAGGGAATTCCTGCGTCTCGTTGAGGAACGCTGTGATGGACTCGCGGTCCGCGCCTTTGGTTTTCATAGCTTCGAGGAGAACGAGGGCGGAGTCATAAGCGAGAGCAGCGTAAGTATCCGGCTCTTTGCTGTACTTCGCGACGAAAGCCTCTGTGAATTCTTTAGTGCCTGCGAACTCGATGTCCGGGTGGAAGAAGCCAGTGAACTTAATGCCTTCAACCGCGTCGCCGCCGAGCTTGACGAGCTCGTCAGAGCTTATGCCTTCTGTGCCGAGCATGTCGATGCTGAAGCCGGAATCCTTGGCTTGCTGAGCGATCAGAGCAGTTTCAACATAGTAGCCAGCGACGAACAGGAGGTCCGGGTTGGTGTTCTTGATGTTGGTGAGCTGCGGGCTGAAGTCTTTGGACTGGCCTTCGAAGTAAGTTTCAGTCGCGGTGATGGTGCCGCCGAGCTCTGTGAAGCGCTTCGTGAAGTCGTCCTTCAGACCGACGCCAAAGTCGTTGGCAGTGAACATGATGGCCGCGTTTTTCTTGCCCATTTGGTTGTAGGCGTACTCAGCGAGTCTGTAAGCCTGATCTGTATCCGTCAGGGAAATTCTGAAGATATGCGGTGTGGAGCCGTCTGTGATCGCTTTGTTGACGGAGTCTGTGATGACCGGAATGCCGGCTGCTTCATAGATGCCGCGGGCTGCAAGCGTACAAGAGCTGTTCCAGTGGCCTATGATCGCAAGCACGCGGTCATCCGCAGCGAATTTCTGCGCGACGTTTGGTGCTTCTTTAGGGTTGCCTGTGTCGTCGCCGACCAGGAGCTTGACCTGCTTGCCGTCGATGCCGCCAGCAGCGTTAACTTGCTCGAGTGCGAGTTCGATGGCTTTGACTTTCATGTCGCCAAACTGCGCGGAGTCACCCGTCATAGGGTTGGCGCTTGCAATGTAAAGTTCTGTGCTTTCTTCTTCTGAGCCGCCGGAGCATCCGGCGAGGGCTGTGACTGCGAGGAGTAGGATCATTAATAATGCCAGCATTTTTTTCATGTTCATTGTTTCCCCCTTAAAGTCTATGTTCGTTTTTTCCAGTGCGTCTGCCGATGGTCACGCCATCGCTGCACTTAGTTATATAGCAGGAAGGATGCCAAGATGGGGGTTTTGAGTGAATTTTCACGAAATAATAAAAATATTGCGAAAATTTAAGTGTTGTTGAAATTTTCACCCCTGAAAAGGTAAAAAGACCCTCGCCGAGGGTCTTTTTCTGATTGAAGCAGGCGGACTTACTTACTTGATTATTCGTCATTTTTCGACAAAAAGTATGCAATAATTTCATGTCATGCAAAAACTGCATGATTTTAAGTACGGTGACAGTCACTGACTTTAAGTTAGTGTCAGACACTCACATCAAATGAGTGTCTGACACCAAACTTGAATGAGTGTCTGACACCAAACTTAATTTTGTACCAGAGCTTTCGATCATAGTTCTCATTTAGGCGCACGTCTACCTCGCACGTTAAGAGGTGCATCTTGAAATGTGTAGATACGCGGTATATACTAATCTTAGAGGTGATGACCATGTATACGACCCTCCAAAAGTGGGGCAACAGCCAAGCCATCAGAATTCCTAAGTCCATCCTTGAAAAAGCTAATTTAAAAGAAAACGATCCTGTCGAATTGAAAGTGGAAGACGGCAACTTGATCATTATTCCACTCTATAAGCATATGACCCTAAAAGAACGAATTGCCGCCTATGGGGAAGCAGAAGCACCCTCTGAGGAATGGGACACCGGAAAACCGAAAGGCAAAGAGGTGTGGTGATGACTTACATTCCTGATCACGGCGATCTAGTCTTTCTCGAGTTTGACCCCCAGGCCGGACACGAGCAAATAGGAAAACGTCCCGCACTTGTCGTTAGCAACAAAACCTTCAACCAATTTACTAAACTCACCATGGTTTGTCCCATTACCAATACGCAGAGGAATTACCCCCTTCACGTAACACTGGATTCAAGGACAAAAACAACAGGCGTCATAATGTGTGAACAGGTGAAGTCGTTGGATTTGAATGCCAGAAAAGCTACTTTTTTTGAGCGAATCCCGGACGATATTCTGGCTGAGGTGCTTGATATTTTGAATGGCTTTATTGAAATTGAAGAAGACAAAGGAACAGTTTAGATGCAAATATAAAATGGAACGCATCCTCAATATGCGCTCCATTTTTTATAATTACAAATGATTATTCCTGCCATTTCGTTAAAGTTGAATCCCAATAATAACTCCATTCATTATTTTGAAGGATCGCTTCATAGGTAATGCACCATAAGATAGTCAAATGGTTTATTATCGCGTACAGATATTTGTTTTATCTTTGCTTTGACACTATCTGCATTATTCATAAAAGCGCCTCCACGTAAGGTCTGATGACGTTCTTAATTCTCAGCTTTTCAGCGTATTTGAACAAACGTTGTAGATCACGCTTACCAGACATATAATTTCTTAGAACTTCTATTGCTAGATCTATACCTAATAGATTTCTTTTTCTAAAAAAGTCACATACTGTGCGTTCACGATCATAAATTCGAATGCTCATATTTTCATTTCCAATTGTTTGCAACCCCAACTCAAAAGTTTTCTGAGAAGATGCAATGAGCACAACCGGGGGAGACTCAGGTATTGAGACTCTCGTACGAATTGATGGCACAGCAATATAAATTGCAGAAGGGTTCACTGTTGTTAAATCATGATATTCTGCTGCGGTATACCAACATAATATTCCAAACGGAATAATAGTTGATACTTTTTCAATATCAGAAATCTCGTTCTCAATATCTGACAGCATATAATATCCTGGTTTAATCCTTGTCAGATCCCCAAGTGAAACAAGTTCGGCGATTTCTCGGCTACAAAGCCTGTGTTCATTCAGAAACTTAGTTTTAATAATTGGTCCATATTCTGCAAAAAGGCTTCTTACATGTTTTCTTTTATTTTCTGTCATATGATCACCAAATTACATAGTTTTATATTTTTTTTATGTTTATTAATGATATTATCTTACCCCCGAAACGAATTCTAGTCAAATAAAATCATCAAATTACATATTATTAAAACTGATTTATGTAAATTAATGATTTTTAATAACCCATCTTAATGTAGAATTTCAAGTATCGAGTAAATACTGGTACTCTGTAAACACTAAAACTTGACATTCAACAGGTTAAAATCACTCATTGCTGCGTTGTCGTCATCCGCGATACTGCTTAGTACCGCTGCTTTCTCCGCCTTGCGCTGCGTAATTTTTCCGCTGTTGGATGTTATAGTTTTAGAATTTACAGGGCACTAGATCTGTTCTTCCCAACAAAAAAAGATGAACCTACTCATTAAAAAGGTTCATCTTATCTAATAGTTTCACTTAGGGTAGACACCAGTTTCTTCATTCAGAAAGTCGCCGCCTAAAAGCCTATCTACATCTTCACTTTTAAATAGCCTTGACGCCCCTACCCTTCCCCAAGCCCAAACTCCTTAATCTTGTTGTAAAGATGCCGCTCACTCAGCCCCAGCAGGTTTGCCGTCCTCCGGCGATTCCCCTCACAGTACAAAAGCGTCGCCTCAATCAGCCGCCGCTCCACCTCGTCCAGGCGTTCGCCCACATACACCGGCACCAGCTCCCGTGAGGATTTATAAACCGATATCCCCGTGATATCCCCCGGCAGATCCGCCAGCTGAATGATGGGATCTATGGACAGCGCCACGGCCCGCTCGACAATATTCTGCAGCTCCCGGACATTCCCCGGAAAGTCATAGGCCTCCAGCGCCTCAATTGCCGTCGCTGAAATCCCTGAAACCACTTTGCCAAACCGCTCCGAATACAGCTTCAAAAAGTGCTGGCACAGCAGCGGAATATCCTCTTTCCGCTTCCGAAGGGGCGGCACCTCAATGGCCACCACATTCAGCCGGAAAAACAGATCCTCCCTGAACAGCCCCTTGCGCACCGACTCCGCCAAATTCCGGTTCGTGGCCGTGATCAATCGAAAATTCACATCTATGGACTTCTCACTGCCCAGCGGCGTCACCTTCTTCTCCTGGATCACCCTGAGCAGCTTCGCCTGCAGTGACAAATCCAGGTCCCCTATCTCATCCAGAAAAATGGACCCCTGATGCGCCAGCTCAAACTTGCCTTTGACCTTCTGATGGGCGCCCGTAAAAGCGCCCTTCTCATAACCAAAGAGCTCACTTTCCAGCAGATTCAAAGGAATCGCCGCACAGTTCAGCGCCTGAAAGCTGTGCTTGGCCCGGTTGCTGCGCTCATGGATCGCCCGGGCGATCAGCTCTTTGCCCGTTCCACTTTCCCCGGTAATCAGCACATTGATGTCCAGGTCCTTGACCCGGTCGATCACATCAAACACATACCGCATAGCCGCACTGTCCGCAATGAGCATCCGCGAGTCCTCCGGCCCGCCAGAGCCGCCCTGCATCCCGGCGCCGCCCATCCCGCCAGCCCCGCCGCTCCTGAACTCAAGCGCCTTGTTGATCATCACCGTCAAACTCTGAATATCCAGGGGCTTCGTCACATAGTGGTACGCCCCGCTCTGCATGGCTTTAATCGATGCCTCAATGCTGCCGTAAGCCGTCATGGCAATAATCATCACCTCCGGCTTCCTGGCGTGCAGAGACCGGATCACGTCCAGCCCGTCCACGTCCCCCAGCCGCTGATCCAGCAGCACCAAATCCACCGAGTGGGCTTCCAAAATCTCAAACGCTGTTTCCGCGTTGTCCGCCACGTCAATCTCGTAAAGATCCTCCAGCGCGTAGCGGAGCGCCGTCAGAATCGTCCGCTCGTCGTCCACGATCAATATGCGCTTCAAATTCGACTCCCCCTCTCCTCAAACGCCGGCAGTTCCATAATCACGCGAGTTCCCACACCGGGTGTGCTGTCCACCGAAATCGTCCCGTTGTTCTCGCGGATGAGTTGCTCGACCATCGGCAGACCTAAGCCGTACCCGCCGCGCTTGGAGGTCACAAAGGGCTCAAACGCCCGCGCCGCCTCGTCCCCGGTCATGCCCGGTCCGTTGTCTGCAACCACCAGCTCCACCACGCCACGTTCGCCCATCAGCGTGCTGGTGATCTCGATCCGCCCCTGCCTCACACTGCCCGCACCCTCGCCCATACCCGCAATTGCGTCCAGGCTGTTGAGAATCAGGTTCAGCAGAATCTGCTTTAGCTGGTTCGGGTCCGCATACACCCACAGAGCCTCAAGACGGTGGCCGATGGTCACGCTCCCACCCTCACTCCGCGGCCTTACAAGGCGTTCAAGGTTCTCCACCAGGCTGACCAGGTCGATCTCCCTGGGCTCCGGCACCTTTGGCCGCGCGTAATCCAGCAAATCCGTGATGAGCTGGTCCATCCGCGCGATCTCCGAAGGTACAATTTCCTTGAATTCCTCAATAAAGCGGTCGTTGTCGCGCTTCAGCGGCACGAGCTCGGACAGCGTCTTGATGGAAGTAAGCGGATTACGGAGTTCATGGGCGATCCCTGCCGCCAGATTGCCAACGGTCTGCATCTTGTCATACTGGCGGATCGCAGCTTCCTGAGACCTGATTTTCTCCGTCTGGAAGAGGACTTCCTTGGTCAGCTTCGCATTCCACTGGCGCACGACCAAAGCGGCGAAAATGGAAAGGCTCATAATCCCGAGGAGCAAATAAAAGATCCGCTTGGCCTGGTCCAGGGTGATCCCGTAGTCCACCAGCTGTTCTCCAAACCACTTTTTGTAAATCTGGTCATAAACGCCACTCTCCTTAACGCGCTTAATAGCGCCATTAAGTTTTTCGAGAAGTTCAGGATGGTCTGGATTCACGGCCATGCAATAATCTGTTACAGCCATGGGTTCCCCTACAATTTTTATGTCTTCCAGACGCCGCATCTTCTGCAGGTAATAGATGGCCGTCAATCGGTTGCCTACAAAGGCGTCTGCATGGCCGTTCAACACATCCGCCAGAGCCCGCTCCTGGTCTGCGAAGCCCAGTGCGTCGACCCCAGGTTCCCAGCCCAGGATCTCTTCAGCCACATCTCCAAGCTGATAGGTTACCGTCCTGCCCTTAAGGTCCTCAAGGGCTGAGATAAACTGATTGTCCTTGCGCACAAAGATGGCCTGGCCGTTGGTGACGAGCGGCTCAGAAAACAGATAATAGCCTTCTCGCTCCGGTGTTCGGATCATCCCCTGGATCATGTCCACCTCACCCCTGCGCAGGGCCTGCTGAGCCTCTTCCCACTTCATGGGGATCAGCTCGAAGTCCATTTCCAGCTCAAGGAATACCGCGTTAAGCATGTTTACGTTAAAGCCTCGATAAACCCCATTCTGATCGAGAAATTCGTAGGGCGGATAATTTATGTCACCCGCGACCCGGATAACGTCATTGGTTGGACCTTCGACGGCGTAGGAAGGTTGGGCGATGGCAGGGTTGACCACAGAAAGCGCATATAGAAAAAAGACAAAAAACAAAACAAGGAAGGCCTTCGTGAACTTTAGTTTCCTGGTCAACGAACTCCCTCCTTGCGTTCAATCTTATCTCTCCAACATCCTATCAAAACTCCCCGTCCCCGTATATGGAAAAACTCCATAACGCTTCAGGGCAAAAGGTACGTCAGAGGCGCTGGCCGGTGCGTCGCCAAGAGCGAAGGCCATGACATAGCCAAAGCCGTTCAGCACCTGGTCTGCTCTGGCATCATGGACGCCGTAAGGATGCGCGTAAACTCTCGTCTTGTTGAAACCCTTGTCCGTCAGCAGTCCTGTCGCCATCTGAAGATCTGCCTTCAGCGAGATCTCGTCAAGGGCCAGGGCCAGCGGCACGCCGCTGCTGCTCAGGCCATGGAGGGCGTGGCTGTGGGGGTGATACTCGAAGACGTTCTTAGCCTTGTTCATCTCCGCCCACGAAATCTTCACCGTTTTGGATGGATCCCACGCCACTGGCGCCGCCTCCACTGTACCGGTGACCACGAACATGGACGCCGTGAAGCCATACTTCTTCAGAATAGGGTAGGCGTAGCGGTAGACGCTTTGGTAACCGTCGTCAAACGTGATGACCACACTGTTCTCCGGCGCTGTCCAGGTCCCCTTGAGGTGGGCCTGCAGCTGCGCCATGGTCAGCGTCGTGACGCCCTTCGATTTCAGGTAGGCCATGTCGCGCTCGAACTTCTCTACGGAGACGATGGCCGCGTTGATCTTCTGAAGAGGCGACATTTCCGCCTCGAGGAGAAGATGATGGTAGCACAGCACTGGGATGTCTGCAGGTGCGGTGACGGCTTCCGCCGCATTGGTTGTAATTGCGGCTTGGCCTTCATTTTCGGCGGGGGTGTTGGCGGAAGGGACCATCGGCAGACTATTTTCTGCACTGGCTAGCAACGGCGCAGCGAGTTCCGGTTCACTGTTTGCCGTGGCAGCAGGCTGCTCGGGCTCCGGCGTCCCGTTAGCCGGCTTCTCCAAAAGCGCACTTTGGCCGATAGTCACCAGAAAGTCCCGCTCCACATAATCTGCGCCGTTCTCCCGGAAGGCACTGTGCCAGGTCTCCCGCCCGGTCGCGTCCAGCACGTTGAGCCGGCCGTCCGCGGAGGGCATTATGAAGAACTGCTGAGTCCCAATTTTCAGTGTCTTGAGGTCCCGGCTGGGATGCGCCGTCAGGGTCAGACCCGGGATGCGGGCGAGATCCTCAAGGCGCAGGTAGTCCGCTTCGACGCGGGTGATGATCTCAAAGGCTGGAATCGTCGCTGTTGACGCTTCCAATGAGACTTCCGTCGAAACCGACTGGGTGAAGCTGGGGGCTGGGAGGGTGACCATCGGCAGAAAAAGCCCTAAGATGAAGGTTAAGGCCATGGCGGCCTTTTTTATTTTTTGGTGATTTAAATGAACTGGTTTCACGACTTACCTCCTGGTACTGACTATAATCTGCGGTGCGGTGGTGCCGTTATTCTGCGTAAAGGATGTCGACGACCATGTCCTGCCGGATTTCCCAGAGGTTCGCCTGGACCCTGAAGATGTTCCACTCATCTATGTCGAAGATGCGGATCCAGCTGTCCATGACTTGCTTGCGCTCCCTCGGATAAAAATGGGCGGTCGCCTCATCCAGAAAGACGAACAGGTTGGTGTGGCCGCGGCTGGCCATTTCTTTTTTGTAAGCCTCTTCGTCCGCCTGGTCCTTTGGAATGTACAGGTGATTGAGGACGTGGTCCCACTTCACCCCATCAAAATAGATGATTTCTGAGGGGTCGACCTCCAGGACATAGACCACGGTGTCCTCAGTGGGCCGCAGCATATTTTCCTCGCTGATGGAGCACCAGACCGGGAACTCGACGTCCGACGGCTTGGGGTTTCGCTGGTCAGCGGCGTTGACAAACCATTTGTAGAGCTTGATGATATAGCCCGAAATGGCATCAAACTTTTCCTCGAGGTGGTCGCTCTTGATGCGGATCACACCGTGTTTTTTCAGTTCCTCAAGGCTTTTGATGTCCTGACGGGTCCAGAGTCTGACTTTTTGGGTTTCACTCATTGGCTTCAAGGCGCTCCTTTCCTCTGAAAATGATCCTCGATAATAGTTGGATTAATAGTTAGATTACTCTACCTTCAATTGTAGGAAATTAAACCGCCCTTGGCAAGGAGGAATTGAGATTTATGAGTCAGTTGCAAGTTGGGGGCAATAGGCTTCAGGCCGCGCGGACAACTTCTGACTCGGGGTCAGGTACGGTAACATGATTGTAACATTGCATCACCAACATAACTTAAAAAGCGCCCTAAAGTTCAGGGCGCCTCATTTACACTTCTATCTCACAGCAAGTCATACGTGCGGACGCCATCAGCATCCCACTTTAAAACCGCTTCTTCCCTGTAAGCAGTGAAATGGCGAAGAGCACGAGGAAAACAAAGAACAATATTTTTGCTATTCCTGTAGCCGTGCCAGCAATCCCGCCAAAACCCAAAAACCCGGCAATGATTGCAACAACTAGGAAAATAAGCGCATATCTCAACATTTTCAGTTCCTCCTTAAATCTAAGAGCTCATTTGTTGTCTTTTTTGGAGAATAAAACCGTTAATAACATAATACCCGCAAAAGCAGTCCCGAAACAATTCCAACGGTTTTAGTTGGAATTGTAATGTGATTGTCATAAAATTCCTAGCGCTCCCATCCTCAATCTTTGGGTATAATTAATGTAAACTTGACTAATGGCCCACTCGAAAGGAGGTTCAGCCTTTGCCCCAATTCCAGGTTCTGAACTTAAACCAGCTGCTGCTCCTCGCCGCCTTCGTCCTTCTCGCCAGCGCCTTCTCCAGTAAGATCCTTTACCGCTTCGGGATCCCGACCCTGCTGATCTTCCTCTCCATAGGCATGTTTTTTGGTGCCGATGGTCCCGGGAACATCCAATTCAGCAACGCCACACTCGCCCGCAATATCTCCGTCCTCGGTCTCATTATGATTATGTTCACCGGCGGCTTCGACACCAACTGGAACACCGCCAAACCCGTCGCGGTCAAAGCCCTGCTTCTCTCTACCCTCGGAGTAGTCATCACCGCGGGACTCGTGGGCGTCTTCGTCTATTACATCACCAACCTCTCCCTAATCGAGGGCTTTCTGCTGGGATCGGTCATAGCTTCCACCGACGCAGCCTCCGTCTTCTCCATCCTGCGTTCCAAAAAACTCAACCTAAAAGACCGGCTGGCGCCTATGCTGGAAATCGAGAGCGGCAGCAACGATCCCTTCGCCTACATGCTCACCATCCTGACTCTCAGCGTCATCATGTCCTCCGGTAACGGCTTTCCGGCCGCCATGCTCATAAAACAGATCGTCTACGGTGTCCTCATAGGCGCCGCTTTGGGCAAGCTGGCCGCCCTCTCCCTGCGCAAGATCCAGCTGGATATTGACGGCCTCTACCCTATCCTGACCTTTGGCTTCGTGATCGCCACCTTCGCCGCTTCTGAAACCCTGGGCGGCAACGGCTTCTTATCCGTCTACCTCATGGGCCTGATCGTGGGGAACAGCCCCATTGTCCACAAAATCAGCCTGGTTCGGTTCTTCGATGGCATCTCCTGGCTCATGCAGATCGTCCTGTTCTTCACCCTGGGGCTTCTGGTCAATCCGTCCACGTTTCCGCAGGTGGCGCTGGTCGGCCTCGCGGTCGCGGTCTTTCTGATTCTGGTGGCGCGTCCTATTGCCGTTGCTGTCATCCTGACACCTTTCGGCTACTCCCTGCGGCATCAGGCCTTCGTCTCCTGGGCAGGCCTGAGGGGTGCGGCGTCCATTGTGTTTGCCACGTATCCGCTGTCACTAGGGTTACCATCGGCTAACCTCATCTTTCATACGGTCTTTTTCGTGGCCATGCTGTCCGTCCTCATCCAGGGCAGCTTCATGAGCCAGATGGCCGTGAAGCTGGATCTGATCGCCCCCAACGACTCTGTCCTCAAGACCTTCACCGATTACGCCGGCGAGATCCACAACAAGATCCTGGAGCTGCCCATCACCGCGAACAGCGCCTTCGCCAACAAGCCCATCATGGATCTGGGCATCCCCATGTCTATCCTGATTGTCATGGTGAAGCGCGGCGAAGAAGTCATCACCCCCCGCGGCGCCACTGTGGTGAGGCCCGGGGATGTGTTGATGCTGACTGGGGATTCTGAGGAAGAATTGCTTAGTTGCTGCACGGGGGAACCACAGACGAGTGACATAGTCGTGTAGCCTAAAACTTAATGAAAGACAAAAAACCAAGAAAAGCTTTGCAAATGCTCGTTGATCTCACTTTGACATCAACCAGTTATCTGCAAAGCTTTTTTCTATGTTACAGAAATATTACAATGCTCTGGCACCAGTTTGAGTTTGGTGTCAGTCCCCAGTTTCAGTTGAGTGCCTGTCACCCATCTTGATTTGGTGTCAGACACTCAACTCAATTCCGCCTCTTTCCCCCGCCCCACAAACGCCTTCCTGTACTTCCCCGGCGACATCCCGGACAGCTTCCCAAAGGTCCTTATAAAATGCGCGTTGTTCTGAAAGCCCGACAACTCGCCCGCCGCCTGGACACTATGCCCGCCCCTCAGCAGGGCCCGCGCCTTCATCACCCGGTTGTGAATGATGTATTCTCCCACCGAAAACCCCGTCACCGCTTTGAAGCTATGACACAGGTGGTACTTATTGATAAAAAAGTGATCCGCAATCTCCTCCAGCTTCAAGGACTCCCCCAAATTGCGCTGGATGTATTGAATGATCGGCTCAACCTTTCCAAAGTCGGTATTCCTCGAATGATCAGAAGGTGACTTCGTCAAAAACAGCTTATGCGCTCGAATCAACAGACCCACAAAAGCCATGATCCTCTGAAGATCTTCCCCAAACTCCCCCGTCCGGACCTTCTGACACGCCTCAAAATACGGCAGCAGCGCATCCAGCTCCCCAGAATCCAGCTGAACGCACCTATTTTCTAGAATAAACTGCGACAAAAAATCCGTCTGCGGCGTCGAGATTCGCTCCAAAGCAGACCTGTCAAAATGCAGCACATAGCGGCTGTAAGAATCGCACCCAGCGGCGATTGTCCTGTGCAGCGCCGTGTCCCGAATCAAAATCAGCGTCCCTCTGTTCAAAGGATACAAAGTATTCTCAATAAAAATACTGCCCGCGTCGGACAGCGACAGCAGGATCTCATAGCCCTCATGGAAGTGGTGGGAATGCATCTGCCACTCCCGGTCATGATTCAAATTCAATTCAAAATCTATATTCATGCACGTCACCTCATACAATCTTCATACAATAAACTATCATAATGGCATACAAATAGCAAGATACGCAAACTATAAGTCAAAATATCGATAGAAACCACTTTTCTTTGAGCATATACTAATCCTATCAGAAATAGTTCAAACTTTCTGACAATTCGAATTGTACAGGACCACCTGCACACATATAGCGCCAAAGACAAGGAGGCATATCATGGACCTGAATCTCATCAAACCCATGCATGACGACTACGCGGATTATCTCAGGGATGAGTCCAGGGCTATCGGCCAGGCGGACAGCATCTCCTTTCCTAAAAACGAATACGAGGTTGCATCCCTTCTCAAAACGCTGTACGCCCAGGGCACACCCATCACCGTTCAGGGCGCCAGGACCGGTCTCGCAGCTGGCGCCGTCCCACGGGGCGGCCATATCCTGAACCTCTCCAAAATGGATCACATCAAAGGCATAAGACAGTCTGCCGATGGTCACTTCCACATCACCGTCGAAGCCGGCACCATCCTCTCCCAGCTCCGCAAAAGGATCGAGCAGAAAAAGTTCGACACCGCGGACTGGACTAACGAGTCCCAACAAGCCTTCGAAGCCTTTAAGGACGAACCGGCCCTCTTCTTCAGCCCGGATCCTACGGAAAGCTCCGCAACCATAGGCGGCATGGTAGCCTGCAACGCATCCGGCGCCAGAAGCTACCTCTATGGCCCAACCCGGGATCACATCAGCGGCCTCAGAGTCGTCCTCCACGACGGTCAAATCGCCGCGCTGAAGCGGGGCGACTACACAGCCAGCGGCAGAACCCTCAGCTTTCCGACCCTTCAGGGCAATCAGATCACAGTCGACCTCCCAACCTATATCATGCCAAAAACCAAAAACGCTTCCGGCTATTACATAGAAGACCATATGGACGCGGTCGACCTCTTCATTGGCTCAGACGGCACCCTGGGCATCGTCACCGAAGTGGAGCTCAGACTGCAGCCCCTGCCTCAGACCGTTTGGGGCATCACCTGCTTCTTCAGCGAAGAAGCCGCCGCCCTGGACTTCGTCATCTCCGCCAGAGACACCATGAACCAGCTGGCGTCCATGGAATACTTCGACGGTCACGCCTTGGATATTCTAAGATATCAGAAGCAGCACAATCCTGGCTTCTCGAAGCTTCCAATCCTGCCGGACCACGTCAATACCGCCATCTATGTTGAGCTGCACTGCCAGGAGGAGACGGATGCGGTGGAGGGTCTCAAGACCATCGGCCAACTCCTTGAAAAGGCAGGCGCAAACCCCAACGACACCTGGGTCGCCAGGAACGAGTCGGACCGGGACCGCCTCCTGTTTTTCAGGCACGCGGTGCCGGAAAGCGTCAACATGGTGATCGACCAGCGAAAGAAGACCAACCCTATGATCACGAAGCTGGGGACGGACATGTCGGTGCCGGATCAGCATCTGAAGCAGATCATGGCCATGTACCACCGCATGCTGGCGGAGCGAAACCTGGAGTCGGCCATCTGGGGCCACGTGGGCAACAACCACCTCCACGTCAACATCCTGCCGCGGGACGACGAGGACTACAAAAAAGGCAAAGCCCTCTACGACGAGTGGGCGGCTGAAGTGACCCGGCTGGGCGGCGCGGTTTCCGCGGAGCACGGCGTCGGCAAACTAAAGGCAAAATACCTGGAGGTTATGTACGGTCAGGAGGCCATCGAAGAAATGGCCAGGCTGAAGCAATACTTCGATCCGAAAGGCCTGCTGGGTGTCGGCAATATGTTTGAACCCGTGAAAGGAGAGGTGTCACAATGAAAATTGCCGTCTGCATCAAGCAAGTGCCCTCCACCAACGAAGTCCACATGGACCCGGTCACCAACACCATCATCCGGGACGGCAAGCAATCCGTCACCAATCCCTTCGACACTTACGCCCTGGAACAAGCGGTACAGATAAAGGATCATCTCGGAGGCGAGGTCATAGCCCTCAGCATGGGCATCCCGGCCACAGAGCGACTCCTCAGGGACGCCACCAGCCGGGGCGCCGACCGCTCTCTGCTCCTTTCGGACCGCAGCTTCGCCGGGGCGGATACCCTGGCCACCTCCTACACACTGTCCCTTGGCATACGCGAGCTCGGCGGTGTGGACCTCATCCTCTGCGGCAAGATGGCTGTGGATGGCGACACTGCCCAAATCGGTCCCGAACTGGCGGAGCAACTTGGCCTACCCCATGTCACGGACGTTTTAGCGATCGACGCCATTGACGAACAGACCGTCCTCTGCCGAAAAGCTACGGATAACGGCTACCAGCGGCTAAAAGTCACACTCCCTGCCCTGCTGACCGTGGTCAAGGACCTCAACATGCCGCGCATGTCCTCACTGCCGGGCATTCTCTACAGCCTGGACTCCCCTTTTGAGTCTAAAACCGCCGCAGATCTCTCAGCAGATCCTGCCCGAATAGGCTTAAACGGTTCCCCGACTCAAGTCGTCAGAACTTATGTCCCACAACGGATCCGGGAAGCTATTGTTCTAGAAGGCGACGAGAGCCAACTGGCAGAAGACCTTCTCAACATCTACAGCGAGGTGATTTAAGATGACCGGCTTAAAAATCCATCAGGACAAATGCGTGGGCTGCGGCCTTTGCGTCAAAACCTGCGCCGCTGACGCCCTCGCTATTCAGAATAAAAAGGCCGTCGTGAACGAAGCCTGCATCCTGTGCGGCATGTGCCTGGACAGTTGCCCCTTCAAAGCGATTTCCATTGAAAAGCAAGCGGCCCCTAAAGAGGACCTCTCTGCCTATCACGGCATCTGGATTTACGCAGAGCAGCAGCAGGGCAAAATCCTCCAAGTGGCCTACGAGCTCCTGGGCAAGGGCCAGGAACTCGCTAAGCAGAAAGGCTGCAAGCTGACCGCTCTGCTCTTTGGAAATGACGTTGCCAATGAAGCCCAATCACTGATCGTTTATGGTGCCGATGAAGTCCTTCTCTGCGAGCACCCCCTCCTGGACACCCAGATTGATGAAAACTACATAGACCTCTTCGACCAACTGATTCAGGAGCGCAAGCCCGAAATCCTCCTCTTTGGCGCCACCGGCTTTGGCAGATCCATAGCCCCGAGGATCGCGGCCAGACGCCAAACCGGCCTCACTGCCGACTGCACCATTCTTGACATTGACTCCGAGAACGGTCTCCTCAACCAGACCCGCCCTGCCTTTGGCGGCAACCTCATGGCAACCATCATCTGCCCGAACCACCGCCCTCAAATGGCCACCGTTCGCCCTGGGATTATGCAGGTTCAACCTTGCGACGAGGCGCACACCGGCGAAATCATCAGGGTCGACTATGCTGATCCAGATGCGTCCAAAACCGCCTCCGTCGAGCTCCTGGAACAGGTCATCGCCGCTCACGTCAACACCATTGCAGACGCGGACATCATTATCTCCGCCGGCAAAGGTATTGGTTCCCAGAAAAATATGGAACTCGTCAAGCGGCTCGCTGAGCTCATGGGCGGCGTCGTAGGCGTCTCCCGCCCTCTCGTGGACATAGGCTGGAGCGAGTACCAGAACCAGGTTGGCCAGACTGGCTCCACCGTGTCACCGAAGCTCCTCATCACCTTTGGCATCTCCGGCGCAATTCAGCACCTGGCCGGTATCAGCGGCGCTAAGACCATCATTGCCGTCAACACCGATCCGGAAGCGCCAATTTTCAGCGTCGCCCACTACAAAGTCGTTGCCGATTGTGTCGAAATCCTCAAACACATGATTGCAAATCTGGAAGCCCGTCCCGAGAACGGACTACTGATCGAAGAATCCAAAGATAAATTATCCTGATTCTGTACTTTCCCCCTATTGCTGCCTCAAATGCTATACCAAAAAAATTGCGAGGTGACGTTCATGTTAGTAATTCCTGTTGACTCGACCCAAACGCTGTTCATTGCTGTCCTGCTCTTGTTATTAGGCACCTATATCAAAAGTAAGACAAAATTTTTCACGAAGTATTGCATTCCTGGTCCTGTCGTAGGCGGATTGCTATTTTCCGGACTGGCGCTGGCGCTCAGACAGTCTGGCGTAGTCGAGTTCGAATTCAACACCTCCCTCCAGCAGTTTTTCATGAACTTGTTTTTCACCGCCAGCGGCTACGGCGCCAGCATGTATTTGCTGAAAAGAGGCGGCAAGCTGATAGTCATTTTCCTTGGTTTGGCTGCGGTGCTTGCTGCACTTCAAAACGTTCTTGCTATCAGCCTTGCGAATATCCTCAATGTTGAACCTATGATCGCGCTGATGACGGGCTCCATTCCAATGACCGGCGGCCATGGCAACGCAGCAGCCTTTGCCCCAATCGCTGAAGAGCTCGGCTTCGCCGGCGCAATGACCGTCGCCGTTGCCGCCGCAACTTTTGGACTAGTTTCAGGCTCTATCATGGGCGGCCCGGTCGCAAACAGCCTGATCCTCAAAAAAGGTCTGTTCACTAAAAAAGTCCAACAGGAACTTGGTGTTGAAGTCGAGGAAGATGTCGCTTATGACCTCGCTGTAGGCGGAACTGTTACCACTTCAAGTACAATCAGCAAATCCAAGTCAGCTGCAAAGCCTTCTCAAGCCGATGTTCACCCTTTCAACGCCAAAGTCTTATCCAGAAGCTTTTATCTCATTTTCATAGGCCTCGGCCTGGGCTCCGTCTTACATATCATCTTCAAACAACTCATGCCCGGTGTCACGCTCCCCATCCACGTTATGGGCATGCTGGGCGGCGTCATCATCCGCATCCTGATGGACTGGAAAAAACTCACCGTCCCCGAAAAAGAAATCGACGCTATCGGCGATGTCTGCTTGGGCGTCTTCGTCTCCATGGCTGTCTACACCATGAAGCTATGGGAGCTGACCGGCCTGGCAGTGCCGCTGCTCATCCTCCTATTCGCCCAAGTCGTCCTCATGTACCTCTTCGCTGTCTACGTCACCTTCCCACTCATGGGCAAAAACTTCGATTCCGCCGTTATTACCGCCGGCCATATTGGCTTTGGCTTAGGTGCCGTCCCAGTCTCCATGGCCAATATGAATACCGTCAGTGAAAAGTTCGCTTACTCTAAGCTGGCCTTCTTCGTAGTCCCAATTATAGGTGGCCTTTTCAGCAACTTTACGAATGCTGCGATAATTACGTTTTTTATGAATGTTGCGAAATAGCTAAAAGACGTGCATCCGCGAAGGCTAACAGACGTGCATAAACAGAGATGACGCCACGCGTCAGAGAGCTTGCTCTTTGACGCGTGGCGTTATCTTTGTTTATATAGGGCGCAGCCCGTGACCGAAGCGCAGTCCAAAGGACGGAGCGAGGTCTCACGTCTGTTACTGTGAGGTGTAAATTTGG
>WXFH01000040.1 GCA_009881125.1 Acidaminobacter sp.
CATAAAAAAACCGCAGGTTGAAAACGATTTCGTTAGAAATTATTTTCAATCTGCGGTTAAAACACGAGCCGCTGTTCTATGAAATCTTTTGTTTTATTTCATTGTCCTCTTGACGGATAGCATATCAGAGTGAGCTCTCTTCTGTGTGGTGCCGCTTTTATTTATGCATGTCTTAGTTTGTTACTAACTCAAAACCTTTGTTAACCCAACCCATAGGCTGGTTAGCTTCCATGCCTGCGCCGCCATTCAGGGACACAGCGTCAACGCCGAGAAGTCTCATGCCTGCAACAGCTTGGCCAGCGGTTTGGCCAGTATAGCAGTAGACGACTACAGTTTTATCCATTGGAAGTGCAGCGAAGCCTGCTTCCATGCCCTTGCCGAAAGGAAGGTTCTCTGCGCCGGCAATGTGGCCTTTAGCAAAGTCTTCAGCTTTACGGACGTCGAGGATGTAAATGCTCTCGTCAGCCGCATCGACCATAGCTTTGAGTTCATCTTCAGAAACTTTGTAGTTAGCGTACTTCGTTTCTTTCACAGCAGCAAGACCGCCGTAGTAAGCATCCATAGCAGCCTGGACTGCAGGATCGATAGCTGCTTCAACTGTTGGGAACGCGTTAGCGGTCGTTTCAGTGATGTCAGCAACGCCTTCTACTTTGGAAATGCCCATGTTCCAGCCAAGGTGAACGCTCTTTGCGTCAAAGCCGGCAACATTCAGCGTGTTGACCGCTTGGCCAGCAGTTTGGCCTGTATAGCAGTAGACATAAACTGTCTTATCAGCAGGGATGAATTTGAGGTTTTCTGCGATTGCAGGACCCCAAGGCGCGTTGACAGCACCCTTGACGTGGCCTTTGCCATAGTCTTCAGCAGAACGAATGTCGAGAATGAATGCATCAGTGCCAGCAGCGACTGCCGCTACGAAATCCTTGTCTGAAATCTTGTAGACATCAGCAGGCATGTTAGCAAAATAGCCATTGACCAGATCGCCGACGACATCAGCTTCTGCCGGTGCTTCTGCAGGTGTTTCCGTTGGAGCTGCCTCCATTGGAGCCTGAGCTTCAACAGGCTTTGAGCAAGCGCTCGCACTGATGGCAAGTACCAAAATCATGAGCAATGACAACCATTTAAAACGATTTTTCATGTTTATCCCCCTAATTGTATGTACTGTTTGTTGCTCTTTCTATCCTTAAGAAGCGTCTTGTACAGTTGCTTCGACAGGCCCTGCCGGTGATGTTGTCTCTTCTCCTGAAACGCTCCACTCGAGCCAAGCGCCGTCATACACTTTGACATTGCTGTAACCCGCTTCTTTAAGAAGAAGCATGGTTTGTGTCGCGCGAACGGATGACTTGCAATAGAGAAGAATTGGTGCATCTTTTTCAAGTCCGAGATCCTTATAGTTCAGGTAGATATCTCTGGCTGATTTAAAAGTGCCATCAGAATAGAGGTTTTGAGTGTGCGGGTATAGAATAGCGGTAGGAATCGCGCCTTCATCAAATTCCGCCGGCGTTCTGACGTCAATAATCGTCGCAGTTCCGTTTACCACAGCGTCCTTGACGTCCTCAATAGTCGCGATCAAGGATGAATCCTGAGCCTTTGAGCTGTAGGAAGCGCTGACAATCTGAGTCGCGTCGCCGCTGATCTCAAGTCCTGCGTTGACAATGGCAGAGGCCCCACCGTTGACAACTTTAACATTCTCATGGCCGAAAATCTTCATGGCCCACCAGAGTCTGGAGGCGAAGATTCCGTCATTCCCGTCATAAACAATGACTGTGGACTCAGGTGAGATCCCACTCTTGCTCATGACGCGGTTGAATTGCTGAGGCGTGCCCAGCATTCCTGCTACGGTACCCTGGCCGTTCAGCTCATCCGGTGACAGATTGACCGCGCCTTTGAGGTGACCTTTGTTGTAATCCTCGGCAGCCCGAGCGTCCACCACAACGACACCTTCCTGAGCCATCAGGTCAGCCAGCGCCGAAGCTTCGACAATGTTCTGAGATTCCGTATAGGCCGTGCTGCCCGCGCAAGCGGCCAACGCGCCCAGCATCAATACAAGTACCAAACTGAGCAGCCATTTTTTCGTTCGTTTCTGCATAATACCCTCCTGCGTGAGTCGTGCCTTTAAGGGAGACATGTCAAACACGCCAAATGATTGTTAATTATTTTACAAACGAATCTGCTATCATTATACCTTAAGGTCAAGGCGTTTAGATATTAGATCTGCTTATACTGCATAGTGAATTATCATAGTTCGTTAAGGACTTGTCATTATGCTATAATGTAAGCGGGCTTTTTGAGTACATTTTGAGTACAAAATGAAGGGAGGCGTCAAATGCCATTTCTCCGAAAGCACTGGTTTTTCATCCTGATCGCCATTTACACCTTCTTCAGCCTCCTATGGCTGACGCGTTTCCCCTTCGTTCATTCAGACGAAAGCTGGCTCAGCGGCCTGACCCGCCAAATGATGACCCTCAAATCATTCCAGGTTACAGAGCCGTTTTTCGACCTCTATCCACGCAATCCCCACGCCATCAAACTATTATTTCACACACTTCAAATGCCCTGGATCCTCACTCTGGGCTATTCCATTTTGTCTGTGCGGCTCATGTCCCTTTGCTTCGGCATCCTGACCCTGATCACCTTTCGCCGAGTCCTGATCCGCCTCGACATTTCCGCTCAGACCGCCTCCCTGGGCGCTCTCCTCCTCGGCGCGTCGTCGCAATTCGTCTACGCCAGCCACACTGCCCGTCAGGAAATCGTCGTTCTCTTTTTCATGCTTCTGGCCCTGGAGCGCCTGCTCGCAGACCGTCCGTGGACCGGTGCCGCCATCAGCGCGGCCGGGCTCTGGCTGCATCCCAACGGCTTCATTGCCGCCGGGATCCTGTTTTTTATCATCCTCATCCTAAAAAGAAGGGCTCTGCCGATGGTCATCCTCACCCACACCCTCTCCCTGTTCCTGATCATAGCAGCCAGTCTTGCTCTGGATCCCCACTTTTTTACGAACTATCTCAGCTATGGCGACACCCTCGAGGTCACCGCGGACGCCGCCAGCCGCCTCGAAAATTTCAGGGACTTTTACCTCAAGCTTTATCACAGAATCAGCGCCACCTACTATAACGCCAACATTCTCCCGTGGCTCACTGCGCTGCCGGTTATTATCCTCATAGACCTTCTGTCGAAGCACAAACGTGCCTCCTATGTTGGATTCACAGCGATTCTCGTGTTAAATGCCGCTTTGCTGGCTATTGGCCGTTTTAATCCCACCTCGATCCTGTTTGCCTTTCCATGGGTGATTTTGATTCTGACCGCCTCCCTAGAAAAAGCAGGGCAGGTTATAACATTCAGTTCAAAGACAAAATTGAAAAACCTAAACTTAGCTGGCATCCCTTGGCACTATGGGCTGCTGATCCTCATGATTGCTTGTTCTGTCTACGGCACCGCCAAGGAAGTCATGAAGACGGCAGAGGATGATTACAACGGATATCTGAACCAGATCAAAACAGTCATTCCCAATGGTTCCAAGGTTCTGGGCAACCTCAACACCGAGTATGCCTTCGGCCCCGGCGAACTGCTGGACTACCGCAACTTAGAGTTTCTGGAAGAAAGCAACCTGACCTTAACTGATTATATCGAAACCCGGGGCATTCGCTATATTATTCTGACGGATGAACTGGCCTATATCGCCAGAAACCCGAAGTGGAACATCCTCTATGGTGATGTCTCAAAATGGCTGCCGGAGCTTGAAACCCTCCTCGCAGAACGAGGCCGTGAATTGCTTCGCTTCCGGGATGACACTTACAGTGTCCGAATCGTACGTTATATCCACACGCCGGAGTGGTATACGACGGTGTATGAATTGAAGTGATTTACGGAGGAAACTCGGTGTCAGACACCGAGTTTCAAAAAAAGGCAGAACAGCGGCCGGCGGCCGCTGTTCTGCCTTTTTCCTTCCATGTACTTACATCATCGCCGCTTCCGCACCAACAACGCGTTACCCTCAGCACCCTCCATCTCAATGGACATCCGGGCAAACATGTCCGCCACGGCCGCATCCAGGCCCGCCTCATCTTCAGAGGTCACCACAAAATAGCCCGCCCGCTGGGTTGCATTGGCAATGCCCCCAATAGTCTGCCCTTCTTCATAATGAAACCCATAATCCAGGCAGGCAGCCGTTGGCTGCGCACTGAGCCGCCTGACCGTCCCCGGCTCAGAAAAAAACAGCTGTGCGGACAATCGACGCCCGACCTTTTTCCAGTCGTAGGCCTCAAGAGCACTGAAGTTCGAGGTTTCTCCCAGCGCGCCTTCAATCATCCAGCGCAGCCAGTCGCAGCCCGTCAATTCAGGCATCCAGATGTCCTCGTAGGCGCCGCCAATCCGGCACGCCAGCTCGTTCACCACAGTCGTTTCACCCAGCAGATACTGGATATACACCGGTCCATTAAAAATGTCAAAGGCTTCGACAATGCGCTTGGAAAGCGCCAGCACCTCATCGGCATGAGTCTCGAAGTGTTTCGTGGGGAACTCATGGGCGACGCAAATGCCAATGCGCTCCTGCTCCGCGAACGTTACACGGTCCGTCAAAGCGAGCGGGTACAGCTTCCCATCCCGGACCCAGCCGGAAAAAGTGACCTCATCGCCGGAAATAAATTTTTCAACGAGGATCCGTTCGTCCCTGGAATACCTGAGCACCTCCTCAAAGCGCGCCGCAGCCTCTTCCGGAGAGTTTACCCGGAAAATGCCGCGCTGGCCCTGGGAATCCACCGGTTTGACAACCCCGGGCATCAAGGCTTCAAGGACCTCCAGACCATCTGAGGGGTGCCATAAGGTGTAGGGCGCCGTCGGGATCCCGCAGGTGTCGAGCCTCCGCTTCATCACGCCCTTGTGGGTCGCCCCCAGAGCGGTGTTCACGCTGATCAGCGACGGCAGCCCCATCTCCCGCGCGACTTTGGCCGCGGTGAGCACCGGCTGGTCCGTCCCCGTGGTCATCACCCCATCGGCAGAAAACTTGCGAGCCAGTTCCAGGCAGGCGTCGGTGTCGAAAACATCGGCTAAGCCTTCTTCGTCAGAAATCTTTTTTGCGGGTGCCGATGGTTCCCAGTCCACCGCCACCACCCCATACCCCAGCTCCTGGGCGCGTTTCACTGCGTTGACCTGAAGCTTCCCCGCGCCAAGCAGCATCAGCTTCTTGCTGCAGCGTCGACTTTCAGGTCTCAAGTCGGAACCCTCCGATTGGACTATTACCGGCGTCTCCTCCACCAGGGCGTAGGCCGCCCTGCGTTTCAAACCCTCAGGCATGAGAGAGCGGCGCCCATAATACAGCCACGTCCTGAAATACAGCGCGCACAGCGACGCAAAGGTATAGCCAGACCGGCCGGCCGCCCGAGGCTGCCGTTCAACGGGATGATTCCCAATCATCAAAGTCTCTTTGATCACCAGGGCAGAAATGTAGGCGAAGCGATACTGTGTTTCGACAATCCGGTCCCTAAGCCCGCGACGCATAACCCTAAAAGAACTGATCTCGACGTTTTCAGGCTTTCCAATCTGGGTGTTGAACAGCCAGTCCCTGAGGGAGGAGCCTAGTGTTCGGATCCGCTCTCCCTTGTAGGGGTAGATGCCGTAGACTATGTCTTGATTTTCGGCCAACAATTGGCGGATCATGTCTTTTAATGAGGCCGCCGGATGCTGAAGGTCGTCGTCCATGGTCGCGATCAGGTCTCCAGTAGCGTGGCGCAGGCCGCACAGGGTGGCATTTTGCTGGCCATAGTTTTTTGACAGGCGAAATCCGCGAATCCGCGCGTCTCTGGCGGCCAACGCGCGGATCACTTCAAAGCTGCCGTCGGTGCTGCCGTCGTCCACCAGGAGGAGTTCGAGGGTAAAGGAACCATCGGCAGAAAGCTCTGAATCCTTGGCGGGCAAAAGATTGCCGAAGATCTCAGTGGTCAGCCGCGGCAGGACGGGCGCTGAATTATAGACCGGTATGACTATGGATAAGCGCATCCTTCAAAACCTCGCAGACATAATCGATTTCGGAATCTTCCAAGTGTTGGGACAGGGGCAGCCGGACCACGCATTTGCCAAGGTCGCTGTCTAGCCCCGAGAAAAGTGCCGGGTCGCATCTGAAGGCGCGGCCGTGGGGTGAGGCGTGCAGCGGCTGATAATGGGTTCTGACGTCGATGCCGCGGGACTGCATGAAGGCCATGAAAGCGCCTGCCACGGCGGATGCGCGGAAGCGAACGAAGAACAGGTGACCGTTGCCACTTGGGTCATCTTTCGTGAAGCTCAGGATCTCAGGGACTGATGTCGCACCCAGAACCGCTTCATAACGCCTGACAATGGCTCTGCGCCTTCCGTTGATGGCCTCGAGGTCGTCCAGCTGCGGGGACAGCAGTGCCATGAGCAGCTCAGAGGGGCTGGCGCTCACGCCTGGGCCCACCCATTCGTAGCGGTCGCGCTGACCCTTTAGAAACTGAAGACGGTCCGTCCCTTTCTGGTGGTAGATCTGCGCCTGGTCCCATTTGGCCTGCTTTGAGGCGTTGACCAGGAGGAGGCCGCCTTCGCCTGAGGTGAGGTTTTTGGTATCGTGAAAGGAGATGGCGCCAAAATCGCCAATGCTCCCGAGGGCTCGGCCGTGCCAGGTGCTGCCAATGGCCTGGGCAGCGTCCTCGATCAAGGTCAGCTCATGGGCTTGGCAGAGGGCCATCAGCGCCCCCAGATCCGCGGGAACTCCGCCGTAATGAACCGGCATGACCGCTTTGACTTTGGGCGAGAGGAGACGTTCAACGCTATTGGGATCCAGGCAGAGGGTTTCCGGGGTTACCGCCGCAAAGACGGGCGTGGCGCCCACACTTAAAATTGCGTTGGCACAGGACGCGTAAGTATAGGAGGGCAGGATCACTTCATCTCCTGGTCCAATGCCGCTGAGCGCGACTGCCATTTCCAGGGCCTGGCTGGCGCTGGTGGTCATCAGGAGCATCGAGTCTGGAATCAGGCCGCTGAGCTTCTCTAAAACCAGTTGGGTGTAAGGCCCATCCCCTGACCAGTGGCTGAGCGCCGGTTCAAAGCCAACGCTGCTGCCAAGGCTTTTTGTGAGTGCCTCGACCATCGGCCAGGTTGCTTTTATTCGATTAAATGGCACGTTCATAAGCCTGTTCCTTTCTGTGTCGAGGGTCCCGGCAGAGCACCGATTACATTTTGCTTCAAAGCACGACAAGCGCAGTTTCATTTGATATAATGGGATTTGAGGTGATTCGATTATGCCCATTGACGGTAAAATAGACTGTTTTGGAGATATATGCCCGGTGCCGCTGATCAAGCTCGAGCGCGCGCTTAAAACCATGGTCCCCGGCGACTCTGTCATCCTGGTCACAGACCACTCCTGTGTTCCTGAATCCGTCATAGACAGGTTTGGAAGTGAGCATATTAGCGTCGACTCAGACGAGGTCATGAACGGCGTTTGGGAAATTACTGTGACTAAACGGATCATAGGATAAATGCGACACATTACCTCTGAAATAAGGTAAGCCAGCACCCTCACCGAAGAGGGTGCTTTTTCTTTGTTAAAAAAGTGCTTTGGTGACGCGGACAACTTTCAACTTGGTGTCTGACACCAAGTTCAACTCGGTGTCAGGCACCGTAACATTTCTGTAACATTCCCGTCCCCAAAAACCTAACAAAACGAGTCTTCGCCCATCTCCATAAAGCAGTCCACGGTCTCGCAGCTGGCGCTGGACATAAACGCCTGCTGCTTGTTGATGATATAGATATCGTGATAGAGCTCGACGTTCTTGATTGCGACCATCTTGTAATCCCCGGTATAGAGCTCCTTCTTGACCGCGCTGTACGGCAGAAACGCTATGCCGTAATGATTGTGAATAGACGATTTCACCGCGCTCACGGCGTCAACCTCAAACAAAATGCTGAGGTCGTTTTCAGTAAATCCGCTCTTCTTGAGCTCTGCCTTGAGCGGCCCAATGATATAGCGCGAATCTGCCAGGGCAATCAGGTCGTACTGCAGCAGCTGCTCAATCTCGATCGCGTCCGGAATCCCGAAGCTCTTCGACGCCACCAGCACCACCTTTTCACGCCCAATCTTCCTGATCTCAAGATCCTCCGCCACCGGCCGTTCATTCGTCACGCCCATATCACACAAATCATTGCGAACTTCCTTCACAATGTCATCCGTCGTGCTCGAATACAGCTCATACTTATTGTTGGGAAACCGCCGCTTAATCTTATACAGCGCGCAGGGCAGCGAATAATTCACCAGCGACTTGTCCGCGTTGATGCGGATCGTGTGCGTGCGCTTCTCCAAATCCCGCATTTCCCTCTGCATCTTCTCAAAGGACTTGATGATGTTATTCGAGTATTTCAAAACAATCCTGCCCATTTCTGTTGGCTCTACCCCCCGGTTGCTGCGTTCCAGCAGCTTGTAGCCCAGAGAATCCTCCATCTTCTGAATCATCTGACTGAGGGCGGATTGAGAAATATGCGTCTCATTCGCCACCTTCGAGATACTTTTAGCGTCCACCACTTGCTGAAAATGCTGAAGCATTTCAATATGCAAAGCCCATCGTCTCCTTATGACAGCTTGTATTTTATTTGACATCAGACCCGTCTGGCAGTGCCAGTGACAGCTGCCGATGGTCATGCCCACAAAACTTTGACAAACAATACACGATCTTCATCCTCATATTAACATCAGTGTTGCTAATAACGCTATAAGTTTTTTCAATGTAGCATCATTTTTCTATATGCACGGAACCCACGCACACTGTGATACAATTTTGTCAAGGGAGATTGTTAAACACGTCACAAACAACACAGGAGGAATGCTCATGTCTGAAGGGACCAGCATCCGCCGCAGTTCATCCAGGGCAGGCACCACACGCAAGCCCAAGAAGAATCAGCTGCCCATTGCACTCGCAGTCGTGGTACTGATAATAGCGGTCGGAATCTTCGCTTCAACTCGCTCTGCCAACGCCGCGATCTTCTGGATCACCGGCATCGCTTTCGGATTCGTTCTTCAGAAAGCAAGATTTTGTTTCACCGCATCCATGCGGGATCCATATCTGACAGGCGGCACTTCAATAACGCGCGCTGTACTGATTGCATTTTCACTCACGACCATAGGCTTCACTGCCATTAAATATGGTTATGCCGTTAAAGGCCTTGCCATTCCGGGAATGAGCTACGTTGTCCCTATCAGCGGCGCGACCGCTGTTGGCGCGATCATGTTCGGTACGGGCATGGTTATCGCAGGCGGCTGTGCGTCAGGAACTCTGATGCGCGTCGGCGAAATGTTCCATATGAACATGATTTCACTTGTCTTCTTTATCGTAGGCTCCTTGCTCGGCGCCAATCATTTTGGCTGGTGGAAGCTCAACTTCATCAGCAATGGACCAAAAGTATTCCTTCCGGATTACTTAGGCTGGTTCGGCGCAGTGGCAGCACAGCTGACCCTGATTGCCATCATTTACATCATCGCGGCAGTTTATGAAAAACGGCGCGGCGGTGGCGGCGCAGCGCACTAACGCGGCGCTCTCATTTCGAACCTCATAAACAAAAGCGCAATCATTCACACCGTTAAATCACAAAGTCATTTTAAAATCCTTTACTAAAAACGAAATCACAAAAAAACTAAAATAAAATTTCAGGAGGTTATACATATGAAAGAAGTTATTCTCGACTGCATGGGCGAAGCGTGTCCGGTACCTCTCATCAAATGCCAGAACAAAATCGCGGAACTTGAAATTGGCGATGTCATGATCGTCCAGATCGACCACTCATGCGCTATGAAAAACGTTCCGGAATGGGCCAACAAAGAAGGCTACAACTGCGAGCTCGAAGAAGTGGATGACGGCGAGTGGGAAGTCATCATCGAAAAATCGAGATAAAGATAGTTGAATGTTGGCAGGCAGCCAAAAAAGCGCTGCCCGTCATTCCTCCAGGAGGTGTAGTCTTTGGAAGGTTCCAAAAAGTTTTTCGATAAAATTACCCAAACTGAATTTTATCAAATGTGGTTCAAAAATGCCTATTCCTATGTTACCGGCGCAGTCCTGCTGTCCATCCTTCAGATTGCGACGCTGGCATCCACCGGCGAGCCATGGGGTGTCTCAGGCGTCTTTGCTAACTGGGGCGCATGGATCTACGAAGCCTTCGGCGGCAGTGTCGACAAGTGGTACTATTTCAGCAGCCAAGGCGCGCAGAATACGCTTAACAGCGGTATTCTAAATGATCCGGGCTCTTACAGAAATATGGGTATCATCGTGGGCGCATTGCTTGCTACGTTGTTCGCGTCACAATTTAAAATCAAGAAGATCAAAAATAAAAAGCAGATTGTTGCAGCGACCATCGGCGGACTCCTTATGGGCTACGGCGCAAGACTTTCCTTTGGCTGCAACATAGGCGCACTTTACGGCGGGATCGCCTCGTTGTCCCTGTCCGGCTGGGTCTTCGCAGTCTTTATGTTCGTTGGCGCAGTCGCCGGCAGCAAGCTTCTCGTCAAATACTTTATGTAGGGGTGAAACACGTTGGCTAGAGAAAAAGCAGTAGAGCATTATGACGTCGTCATTATAGGTGCAGGTCCTGCGGGTCTGACAGCCGCCATTTACGCGGGCCGCGCACGTTTGAATACACTGTTGATCGAGAAGAGTCTCGTCGGTGGTCTTGCAACTTATACCAACGAAATTGAGAACTACCCAGGTTTCCCTGATAAGCCAAAAGGCGAAGAGATCACCAACCTCATGAAAAAACAGGCGCAGAATCTTGGCGTCAAGTTCAAAGGTGTTCTCGTTCAGAGTGTCGATCTCGAAGGCGAAGAAAAAGTCGTCGAGACTTTCAGAAACAAATTTATCGCGAAATCTGTCATCATCTCAACCGGCGGCCGTCCACGTACGACCGGCGGAAGAGATGAAGAAAAATATCTTTATGACAAAGGCATCTCCTTCTGCGCCACTTGCGACGCGGCTGCCAACGAAAACAAGCACGTGGTCGTCATAGGTTCCGGCGACGCAGCTATTGAAGAAGGCATGTTCCTGACTAAGTTTGCCCGAAAAGTGACGGTCTCCGTCATGCACGACAAGGGCATCATGGACTGTAACGAGATCGCTAAAGAAGCAGCGCTCAAAAACCCTAAGATGGATTTCGTCTGGAATTCAGTTGTCGAAGGTTTTGAAGGCGAAGACCACCTGGAGCGCGTCGTCCTCAAAAACGTCAAGACGAATGAGCTCATTCCGGTAGAATGCGACAACTGCTTCGAGTTTATTGGCTATATTCCAAACACGGAAATTTTCAAAGGTCAGATCAATTTGACCCCGCGTGGTTACATCCCAACAAATGAAATGATGGAGACCAACATTGAAGGTGTCTTCGCCTGCGGCGACGTCAGAGACAAATGGCTCCGTCAAGTCGCGACTTCTGTGGGTGATGGCGCAGTCGCGGCCGTCGCAGCAGAGAAATATATAGCGGAGTCCGAGACGTTTGAAAACTACATCATGCAAAAGGAAAAGCCAAGCCTGATCTACGTTTACAATGCCGTTGACCAGGAATCCAGAGCGCTTCTTCCGGTCGTTGAGCGCGTCGAGCAAGAGCTTGGCGGCGCGATCCAGCTGGTCAAAGTCGACTGCTACAAGTCCCAGGGCATTGCAAAGCGCCTTGGCATTGAGACTTTCCCAAGCGTCGTCTGCACCCAGGATGGCAAGATCGCCAGCGTATTGAACGAAAACTTGAATTACGACGCTATCAGAGCGTTATACTAGAAATACAAGACAAGTCCCCGCTTGTTTAGAGTTCAGAAAACCGTGGAAGCTGGCGTCAAAATCGCCACACTTCCACGGTTTTGTTTTTTTTTTGCCGATGGTGACCCAATCCCGCCAGTGTCCACCACCCTTCTCCCCCGTCGCATCCATCACCCCAGGGAGACGCGCCCGTCCCGCCCCTTGCCAAATTCGTCTGCTTTTGACATACTTAAACCAGTGACACCGTGAAATTTACTCAAACCCTCAGGAGGTTCCTCCATGACCTTAAACAAACCCGTTATCTTCGTCGCCGCCGCTGCCTTTCTTTGGGGTCTGATTGGCCTGTTTGGCACCTTCCTCAACCGAGCCGGCGTCACCGCCCTGGAAATTGTCTCCCTGCGCGCAGTCTTTTCAGGCGTGTTCCTGACCCTTTACTGGCTCATTAAAGACCGGTCTGTCCTGCGCGTCAGATTCAAGGATCTGAAGTACTTCGCCGGCACCGGCCTCCTGAGTTTTCTGGTCTTCAACTATTTCTTCTTCACCACCATGCAGCTCACCAATATTTCCGTCAGCGTGACCCTGCTCTATACCTGCCCCATTTTTGTCGTCCTGCTCTCCAGGCTGTTTTTCAAGGAACCTCTGACAACCTCGAAATGGACTGCGCTGCTCCTGACCCTGTCCGGCTGTGCATTGGTCACCGGCCTGATAGGCCAGCCACTGGACAAAGTCCCCTTCACCGGCATCCTCACAGGACTCTGTTCCGGCCTGACCTTTGCCCTCTACAGTATTTTCAGCAAGCTAGCCCTCGCCAAGTATTCTTCAGCGACGGTTACCACTTACACCTTTATAGTTGCTTCCATAGGCATCCTGTTTATAGTTCCGCCGGTATTCTTCGCAGAGATTTCTGTTCAACCGGCAGTCCTGCTTCCCGGTCTGTCCCTCGCGCTTCTCTGCACGGTGGTCCCGTTTCTCCTCTATACCCGGGCCGTCCAGTCCCTGGAAGCCGGCCGCGCCGCTCTGATCACCACTCTGGAACCGGTTGTCGCAGCACTTCTGGGTTATTTTGTCTTTGGTGAAGCCCTTGGAATTTTGAAAGTCGTCGGCATTCTCCTGGTGGCCACTGGCGTCCTTCTCGTACAGCGCCCGGGCGCATCCGGTACGCTCACCGAAAACGCCTCCTAAATCACAAAAAAGCAGAGCCTCTATCAGCCTGCGCTAATCCATGCGCGTGCGAGCTAAAGAGACCCTGCTATTTATTTTTTTGCCGATGGTTTCATTCCTCAACAAAACACAAAGCTGCAACGTCATCCAAGACCACAGCCACATTGTCCTGTATGACCAAATCCGCCTTGTTGTCCAGCGGAGTCGTACTCTTGTTGACGAGCACCAGCCGTCCGCCTGAGTAGCCCCTGACGAGTCCCGCCGCCGGATAAACTACCAGGGAGGTTCCGCCTACAATCAGCAGATCCGCCTGATCCACCGCCTCTGCGGCTGCCTGGATCACTTCACCCTTTAACGGTTCTTCATACAGCACCACATCCGGCCGAACGGTGCCATGACATTTCAGGCATTTAGGAATGGCGCCCTGAGCTGCAAGGATAAAGCCGAGGTCATACCGCTCTCCACAGCGCACACAGTAGTTCTCGTGCACTGTTCCGTGAAGCTCGATCACGGCTTTGCTGCCTCCAAGCTGATGGAGTCCGTCTATGTTCTGGGTGACGACCGTGACATCCAAACCGCGGCTTTCCAGCTCTGCCAACGCCGTATGGGCCCGGTTAGGCAGGGCATCCGGGTAGAGAATCTGTTCAAAGTAATATTTAAAGAACACCTCAGGATGCTGTAAAAAAAACGAGCGGCTTAAAATTGTTTCTGGGGGATACCCATAAGCTTCCACCGCTTGATACAGGCCTTTTTCACTTCTGAAGTCCGGCACGCCGCTCTCTGTGGACACCCCCGCGCCTCCAAAAAAGACGATATGGCGGGCTTCTTTAATCCACTGTGCGAGCTTGGCGGCATCCCCGGACAAATGACTGCTGTCCCGAATGATTTTCATGGGCTGATCCTCCAAACTGAAACTGGGTGTCTGACACCAAGTTTCTCATCTTTGAGTCTCGCGAGAAGAAACTCGGTGTCTGCGGCTTTAACCTATCGACTCCGAGTTTCTTCCTTTTTTCGTTCCATTAGAAATTACTTCGTCATATCCCTCAAAACCTTCTGCAAGATTCCGCCGTTGCGATAGTAGTCAATTTCCACCAAACTGTCTATTCTGCTTTGAACCTTGAAGGTCTTAGACGTTCCATCCTTGGCAACCGCTGTCACATCGACCAGCGCCCTAGGCTTCAGATCATTGGAAAGGCCTGCAATAGAGAAGGTCTCTTCCCCGGTAAGTCCGAGGCTTTCACGGCTTTCACCCTCAACAAATTGGAGCGGGAGCACACCCATGCCAATCAGATTGCTTCTGTGGATTCTTTCATAGCTTTCAGCAATAACTGCCTTCACACCTAGGAGATAAACCCCTTTTGCCGCCCAGTCACGGGAGCTGCCGGTGCCGTATTCCTTACCAGCAAGAATGATCAGGTTTCTGCCATCCGCTTGGTAAATCATAGCTGCATCGTAGATTGGCATGACTTCATTGTTCATGAAGCAAGTTGTATAGCCGCCCTCTTTCCCATTCGCCAAAATGTTTCGGATTCGAATATTGGCAAGCGTACCGCGCATCATGACTTCATGATTGCCTCGGCGGGCGCCGTAGGAGTTAAAGTCTGCTTTCTCAACACCGTTTGCAATCAGATACTGCCCCGCTGGGCTGTTGACTCCAATATTGCCAGCCGGTGATAAGTGGTCTGTGGTGATGGAGTCGCCAAAGACACCGAGCACTGTAGCATTATCAATAGGCTTGATATCATCCACTTCAGGTTTCATGCCTTCAAAATAAGGCGGCTCCTGAACATAAGTGGATTTTGGATCCCAGCTGTAAAGCGCTTTCTCTTCAACTTCAACCGCATCCCATTGTGGATTCGCGCTGTAAATCTTTTCGTAGCTGGATTTAAACATTTCAGACGTGACAGTTTTCTTAACCAGGTCATGAATCTCAGCATTGGTTGGCCAGAGATCCTTGAAGTAGACCGGTTCATTCTTATCATTATAAGCCACCGGCTCAGTCGCGAAATCCAGATCTACGCGTCCAGCCAGCGCATAAACGACGACCAGCATAGGAGACGCCAGGAAGTTGGCTTTAACTTGAGCATGGACACGGCCTTCAAAGTTTCTGTTGGCACTGACGACCGCAGCGACCGTCATGTCATGCTCGTCGACTGCCTTGGCGACAGGTGCCGGAAGCGGCCCGGAGTTGCCAATACAAGTTCCGCAGCCATAGCCTGTGACGTGGAAGCCAATCTTTTTCAAATCCTCCATGACGCCACCGGCAATCAGATATTCGGTAACGACGCGTGAACCCGGCGTCAGGCTGGTTTTTACATATTTAGGAGGCTTAAGACCCATAGCGACAGCTTTTTTTGCCACAAGTCCGGCACCCAGCATGACACTTGGATTCGATGTATTCGTACAGCTTGTAATGGACGCAATGGCAACAGAGCCCGCACGCAGCGTTTCAACTGTACCATCTTCCCAATTTATGTCCACAGTTTTAGAAGCAGCTGCCTCATCCAGGGCAAAACCCCTCTCTGCAACCGGTGCTGACAACGCCTTTTTGAAAGTCTCTTTCATGGCGCTGAGCGGCACGCGGTCCTGAGGACGCTTTGGTCCTGCAAGAGAAGGCTCCACCTTTGAAAGGTCCAGCTCAAGCTTTGTAGTATAAACTTTCTCAGCCTCGCCGGGAACACTGTACATTCCCTGAGCTTTGTAATAAGCGCGGCACAGTTCCACCAGTTTCTCATCTCTGCCCGTCTGAAGCATATAATTCATGGTTTCATCATCTACAGGGAAATAGCCCATGGTTGCGCCATATTCCGGAGACATGTTGGCCACTGTTGCACGGTCCGGCAAACTCATGCCATGGACGCCTTCGCCATAGAATTCGACGAATTTATCTACAACTTTATGTTTTCTAAGCATCTCTGTCACAGTCAAGGCAAGATCCGTTGCGTTGACGCCTTCAGGAAGTTTCCCGGTCAGTTTGACACCGACCACTTCAGGTGTAACAAAGAAGAGCGGCTGACCGAGCATGCAGGCTTCCGCCTCAATGCCGCCAACACCCCAGCCCACAACCCCAAGGCCGTTGATCTGAGTAGTGTGTGAGTCCGTACCAACCAGAGAGTCAGGATAGACGACCACACCTTCAGCCGTTTCCTTCTTAAACACCCCAGTCGCGAGGTACTCAAGATTGACCTGGTGAATGATACCGGAAGCAGGCGGTACCGCCTTAAAGTTCTTAAATGATTTTTGTGCCCATTTCAAGAACTTGTAGCGCTCGTCATTGCGCTGGAATTCAAGCTCCGTGTTTAAGTCCATGGCCTCATCCGAACCAAAATAGTCTACCATTACAGAGTGGTCAATGACTAAGTCGACCGGAATAAGCGGATTAACCACAGTAGGATCCTGCCCCATTCTTGCGACGAAGGATCTCATAGCCGCAAGATCGACGACAACAGGAACACCTGTAAAATCCTGTAGAACAATTCGAGCCGGCTGGAAAGGAATTTCCTGGCCTTTGCCATAGCCTTCCGCCCATTTCGCTATTTGCATCACATGCTCTTTAGTCGTTGCAAATTCATCATAATTGCGAATCGCTGCTTCGAGAAGTACCTTAATGGAATAGGGGAGCTGGCTGACCTTGCCCATTCCCATGGCTTCCAGTTCGTTGATGTCATAGTATAAAAACTTCTCATCAGCAACTTCTAAGGTTTTTGCCTGAACCATTGGTTGAAATTTGGACACAATATTTCCTCCTTTTCAACTGCAGCTTAAAATTGAACCTCTGCAGTACATTGAATCAGTGCAATAGATGTTATGACTTTGGCGTTATTTGACCATCGGCAGAAAACATCTCTGCCATGCGGTGAAGAAACCAGGTCACAGCGAGAAGATCCGCAGAGCCCCCCGGGCTGATCCTGGCACTTGTGTAATGCCGGTCCAGCGCCTCCGTCATTTGGCGCCCCTCAGGTGTCAGATAGCCGCCTGAGCTGAGAATCTCAGCAGCCTCAGACTGAACGTGCTTTAACGTTTCCAGGTCGTGCCGGTGCAAAATAGTGGTGTCTTCGGTATGGGTCATTAAACCGAGGAGCGCGTGTACCAGCGCATCGTTGTCCGAGGCGCCCTGGTTCAAAGCCTCTCTAAGTCTTGGCAGACCCGCCTCAAAAACCGATGGCAGCCCCGCCTCAATTTCGCCTCTGACCCCGGTAAATCCATGGGCCAAATAATAATGCTCACCGGCAGTCAGCTGCCTGTCCGGCCTTTTGTGATGCAGCACCTCAAGCTCGCGTTCAACCAGTCCCGCACAAATTTCAGCAGCCCGCTGGGCGATCACTTCAGGATTTAATGGACCGTTTTCAACCAGGGCTTTTGCCGATGGTCGCAGGACAACCCCCGACGCCGCCGTCAAAATCCCCAGCAGGAACAGCAGTCCCTTTTGTGTATTCACACCGAGGGTAGCACTATACATCTCGTGTTCAGCGCGAATGCCAATCCTTCGGATTTTCGACAGAAGCTCCGGCAATGGACCTTCGTGCTCAATCCCCGCCAGGGCCAAGTCGGTCATAGCACTTGACAAAGCGCTGCTGCTTCTTAAAAAGGTCGTGATATCCATGTCATCATGGGCCCCTGAATTGAACCTGTCCACCAAGCCCGGCGCAGGGGTTGCCGCAACCTCCATGAGCATGGCTTCCAGAGACAGCTGGCCAATTTTTCTGGCGATCTCCAACTGGGGTATGTCAGGCTCTTCAGTCACTGAAGCACGATCCGAGAATCGCTTCGCAAGCTGCATAGCCGCAGCAATGACTTCTTCTCTGTCATGACGCATGGCCCGCACACACACCGCCGCCACTTCTTCACATACCAGACACTTTCTTGAGGACAGGCCCAACGAAGAACGGTTGATCTGTTCACCGGAAGCACTGAAGACATCCAGGTCGAGAAGGCGTCCCCAAGGTTTTAAATCTTCAAGGGCAACTGCAATGCCTTTTATTTCATTAGGGTCGCCATGCAGTGCCATAAGAAGTGTCGCGCCGGCAGGATCGTGAAGCATCCGCTCTTCAAGGATGACCATGTTGTGACACAGGCAGGTGCGTCTGACTTCTGCCGCCGCGTCATAAAGCATACCAATCCACTCTGGCCTGTACTTGACGGACCCAGGCATATTTAGAGTCATACTGACTACAACAGCACTATATTCCATTCTGAGCTGTTCCTGCACTCCAGCCCGGCGCTCCTTGGCGTTTAAGACCATTTCCAGGGTCAGAGCAGATTGGCTATGATTTGTCATGTCACTATTTCTCCTTTAAGAACCACTAACCTAGGTCAAATTTACATTTCATTTCTAATGAAAGCGTTGTGAATCTGACAGGCGGTTTAGAGCATGCTCTCCAAAGTCCCTCGGATGGCAGCGATCAGTCCGGCTGTTGTCACTTCCTGCTTATCAGGATTTGAAGAAAGCGGGATCAAATCTTTTGTCATGATGCCTTTTTTAAGCGTCTCAATGGAAGCCACTTCAAGCTGCTCCGCGAAATGAACCAGTTCCGGGATCTCATCCAGTTCACCGCGTTTTTTCAATCCGCCTGTCCATGCGAACAGCGTCGCGATTGGATTGGTAGAAGTTTGAACCCCTTTGAGATATTGATAGTAGTGGCGCGTTACAGTGCCGTGGGCTGCTTCGTATTCAAATTCTCCCGTAGGAGAAACGAGTACTGAGGTCATCATGGCAAGACTGCCAAACGCGGCTGCCACCATGTCGGACATAACATCGCCATCATAGTTCTTACAAGCCCAGATCAGGCCGCCTTCAGAGCGCATGATCCTTGCGACAGCATCATCAATTAAGGTGTAGGTGTATTGAATGCCGCCCTCTTCAAACGCTGTTTTGAACTCTGCGTCAAAGATCTCGTTGAAAAGATCTTTGAAGGTGTGGTCATATTTCTTGGAAATGGTATCTTTTGCTGAGAACAGAAGATCCTGCTTCTGATCCAGTGCGAACTGGAAGCAGGCTTTAGCAAAACTGCTGATGGATTCGTTGGTATTGTGAATGCCCTGAACCACACCAGCGCCTTTAAACTTGTGAATCGTTTGAGTTTCCGTTGTGCCATCCGGCTTTTTGATGACCAATTCCGCTTCACATGGACCCTCTACCTTGAATTCGACGCCCTTGTAGAGATCGCCATAGGCGTGACGGGCGATTGTAATAGGCTCTTTCCAGGTCGGCACGAAGGAAGTGAATCCATCCACCAGGATGGGCTTTCTGAAGACAGTCCCATCAAGAATAGCTCTAATTGTTCCATTTGGGCTCTTCCACATTTCTGTCAAATTGTACTCTTTGACACGATCTGCATTTGGTGTGATCGTAGCGCACTTAACGCCGACGCCCAGACGCTTGATGGCGTTGGCCGCATCTACGGTGACTTGGTCTTTCGTGTTTTCGCGATACTCCAGACCAAGATCGAAGTACTCCGTTTTCAAATCAATAAACGGCTCGAGCAGTTCCTCTTTTACCATTTTCCAGATCATTCTGGTCATTTCGTCCCCATCAATTTCAACGAGGGGCGTCTTCATTTGGATCTTTGCCATTCTCTTCACCTCTTCTTCATGATAACTCAGATTTCTATATGGCTTCTGTCAACGTTTCGTGACGCTGTCTTCCACATAGCCTTGAGCGGATTTATCGCCACTTCTCAGTTTTTTTACAACGTCGAAGGCTCGATTCGAAATTAGATACTCGTAGGTTGTGTGTGGTACATGATCCTTAAGGTCCTCAATGCGTCCTTCCGCAATGTAACGTCTGACCCGTGAGGCGCTGATCGCGTGGTCCTCTTCACCGCTTTTCAGGCGTTTACGCTCTATGACTTCAAGCTTGACACCCGCAGGGATTAAAATGGATTTCATGGCCTGGTTGTAGGCCTCTGTGACTTCCGAGTATGGTTCTGTGCCAACAAAGCGTTTGGTGATGCCAAGAGCAGGCACTATGTAGTTTAAGAACAGCGCAACGTCCATAGCACTGTGGGCTGCTGCAAATTCGCTGTCCCGAGTGAAATAGGAAGGGAACGTCAGCGAAGAAACCACATAGCGTCCGCCTGCGATCACTGTGACGTTCTTAAGGTGCGCCGTGCCTTTGCGGACCAGCTCTATTCGATCCTCAAACGGGAACACGGACTGGTCTTCCTCAACCACGATCACATAGACCTTACGGCTGCGCGACGCGGCAGTTTCAATCAAATATTGATGTCCTAAAGTAAAGGGATTGCAGTTGACAACGACGGCAGACGCTTCACCGGGATCAGCCTCAGCCAGTTTTTTCAGCTTTTCGACATAATGTTGGATGCCAATTGTCCCCCACTCCATTAAAGCTGCATAGGGTCTGGCTTCTGCAATGATTCTAAAGCCTACTGCCGATAGTTTTTGCGCGCTCTCCGGTTTAGTAAACAAATAAAGTGTGTGGCGCCCTGCGTCGATGGCATGATTAATCAAATGCGTCAGCACTTTGGCAGAAAGATCTTCTCCCTGGGTCTCCGGATCAACCGCCAAACCCTGAATCATGTCACCTTTTAAGGAACCTGTTGCGATGAGTTTTCCCTCTGAAGATGAGAATATGCCTACGGTGTAATCAACGCCGGCCGGAACTTTAAGACCACAGCGCTTCAGCAGCGGTTCAGCCGCATCTATGCTGCGAAGCTTACGTTCTTCAAACATATTCTTACCTCCCAGCTAAGAGCACAATCAGATTAATGACTTGAGGAAAAATTAAGACAACAAATAGCATTCTGATGATCTGAAGGACGACCACATCTGTACCCTCAATCCCTAAATCAGAAGCTATCAAGGCCATGTCCGAGGCACCGGCGGGTGTTGCTGCGAGCATAGATTCCTTCAGCGTCATTCCAAACTTGTTATGTATGAACCAGCCAATCAGCAAACACGCACAAAAATATCCAAAAAGAAGGATTATTGCAGGGATCGCCAAAAATCGAATCTCCAAGACGTCTGCCATAAAGATGCCGCTTCCTATATAAGCCCCGGAAAGAACTTGAGCCAATCGCTTGATCCACTTCGGAAGCCAAGCTTTATGCTTTGTCATTTTCAAAATAATCACACTGATGAGCGCAAACAGCAATGCGCCTGCCGGAATTCCGACTGCTTTTCCAACAAGGCCAGCGACAATTGCCACTGCCATTGTCGTCAAAAATATAAGTGTTGGGTCTTCAGTGACTGCAGATTTTCTAGTGTTGACCTTGACAGGCCTGACGTCCTCATGCCTGCGCTTGGCAATAAATGCTATCATGCCCGGGAACACGCCAATGCCTGCCACTAATCTTATAAACTGCATGACGGCAACCTTTGACGCATCTGCGCCCATGTCAGCGCTTATAATGGGGATATCGCTCATTCCGCCGGGGACGGCGCACATCAAAGAAGTCACTAAATCAAGGGGACTAAATTTGTATATTAAATAACCGGAGATCAGATTCAAAATCATCATGCCGCTCACCAATGTGATCGCAGGTCTCCAGATTTTTTTTAGTCTTATTAAATCTTCCTTTTCTACACTGACGCCAATAAAGGCGCCCGCTATGATTTGCGCAGACAATTTCGCAGCTGCGGGCATCAGAGCATGGCCAGTCAAAATATTGAGTGCCGATACACCAACGATGCTGCCTACCATCATACCGCCTGGTACCTTAAGTTTAAAAAACATATAGCCAATCACTGCACCGATGCAAAGCGTCAGCATAAAATCTATCATATCTGCACCTCGTTTGAATTCTGTCTCGTGAGCAAACAGAATCTTATGTAACATATTAATTGATAATTTTAAAAAATGCCAGTAGAGTTTGTATAAAAAATTAAAAATACTTATAAAGATAGATTTCGGATGGAAAATTTGAACCTAATCTGCTTCAGAATCGAATTGCGCAGCGGTGATTCCCGTTATTTAGAAAATGAGACAGTAGAAATATTCTACTGTCTCAAAAGGCTAAAGGGGATTAAGCCGTTTTCTTCGCAAATAATTTAGATACTATTGGGAACAGCAGCATCGCGCCGCAAAGAACCAGAAGAACTGTTGTGATTGGATGTCCTGATGGAGAGATAACATTCATCAGGCTGCCATTCTCAAGCTGAACCGCTCTGCGAAGATTCGCTTCGATCATTGGTCCAAGTACGAGGCCGAGAATCAGCGCCGCAGAGGAGAACTTGTACTTGTTGAGAATGAAGCCAAAGACACCGGCAATAGCCATGAGCATAACGTCGTTGGTGTTGCCTTTAAGTGCAAAGCTGCCCACTGTAGCGAGGACAATAATTGTCGTTCCGAGGATGCTGTACGGCACTTTCAGGATTTTACTGAAGACTTTTGCAATCCAAATGGAAATGATAACCATGATAACATTGGTGACCATCATGGATGCAAATACGCTGGAGAGGTATTGAGGCTGCGTCTTGATGAGAAGCGGGCCAACCTGGACACCTTTCAGAACGAGGGCAGACATCATGATAGCTGCAGCATTACCACCCGGAATACCAAGTGCAAGCATCGGTACCATCGCGCCGCCTGTAGCAGCGTTGTTCGCTGTCTCAGAAGCCGCTATGCCTTCCGGAGCGCCTGTACCATAAATTTCAGGTGTTTTGGACAACTTAACTTCAGTCGTGTAAGCAAGGAAAGAAGCAATGGTTGCGCCTGCACCTGGAAGAATGCCAACCAATGTACCAAGAATGGCGGAACGGGTAATAACCCCTTTCATTGCCCAGCCTTCTTTAAAGCCCATCAGTTTAGTTTTAACCTTGTCGCCAGAACCAGTATTCTCAAGTTTGGAAGGCTTATGTGTTTGCTTGAGAACTTCGGTGATTGCAAACATACCGATCATGAGAGGGATCATCTCAATCCCGCTGAGGAGAATTTGTGATCCGAAAGTCAAACGCGGCATTGCAAGAAGCGGGTCCATACCTATGGTAGCGAGGAAGAGACCAATTAAACCAGCAATCATTGTTTTAACGACGTTGTCACTGTCAAGGGCTGTCAGAACTGAAAGACCGAGGAATGAGACTGCAAAGAGCTCCGCTGGTCCAAATTTGATGGCTGCGGCCGCAAGCTGTGGCGATAACAAGAACATTGCAATTGCAGCGACAATACCGCCAATAGCAGAGGTGACAAGGGAAATACCAAGCGCTCTGCCGGCTTCACCGCGCTGAGCCATTGGGAATCCGTCAAAAGTCGTAGGTGCGTTGGAAGGTGTTCCAGGGATTTTAAAGAGAATTGCAGTGATGCCGCCACCTGTGATGGAAGCGCAATACACGGCTGTCAGAAACGCAATGGCTATAAGCGGCTCCATTCCATACGCGAAAGGAAGCGCGAGGGCGACCGCCATTGAGGCACTGACGCCCGGCATGGCACCAAAGATGACACCCAGAACTGTACCTGCTACGATAAACGCAAAGGTCACCGGAGCCAGAACAATTTGAAACCCTGAGATTAATAGTTCAAGCATGATTCACACTCCTTATTTACTATAGTGACTCGAGGAACAAAGCGATATCGCGGAGGAATCCAAGACCACGCGGGAGCATGATGCCGAGGCCTCTCTGGAAGACAAAGTAAATGCCTATGGTTATTAAAAGTGCATTAAGTGCAACAACAGACGGTTTTTTCTGGCCGGTAAGAACCGCATAAAAAGCAAACATGACAATTGTTGCGAGAATGAATCCAAAGGGTTCCAGAGCAAAAGCATAGGCGAAGATGATGACAATGCCCCAAAACAGCTTGCTTTTTGTGATTGCAGGAATGCTGATTCCGGTGATGGATTTAAAATGCCTTTTTTCAGCAGGCGTATTCTTATAGATATTGTAGATGTTGACGAATAAAAGAATAATAAGTGCAGTAATCAGCAATTGCGGCCATTGCTCGGCGCCAAGTTCAAGATCAGAAGATTTTGGCATTGTAGCGCCAACGTAGACGTAGGAAATTGCGAAAAACACTATCAACACTATGTTGAATAATAATTCCATTGCCAAGCGAACTCATCTCACTTTCTGTTATTTGATAGAATCGGGGCAACTTGACGTTGCCCCGACGATGAATGCTCACTAATTCAATTCAGTGTGCGTATAATTATTTAGCGACGTATTTGTCATAAAGTCCTTGAACTGTTGTGACCTGCTCTGCCCAGATGCCTTGGAACTCATCATATGGTGCGAAAGCTGGACGCTGATCAAGTGCGTTGTTCTTGAGGAAGTCTTGGAATTCTTGGCTGGCAGCAGCTTTTACAGCAGCTTCAGAGAATGCTTTGATTGCTTCTTCAGGAGTACCTTTTTTCGCGAAGATGCCTCTCATTGGGCCGAGGAGGGAATCGATGCCATTTTCAGTTGTGGTTTCAACGTCAGGAAGAATGCTGAGTCTGTTTTCAGCGCCTGCAACAATGCCTTTCATGTCGCCGGACTCAATCAGACCTTTTGTTTCAGCAGGACCTGCAACCGCTAAGCTGATGTGTCCGCCAAGGATAGCAGCATTAAGTTCTGCGCCGTTGTTGAATGCGACAAGTGGAATTTCTACGCCAGCAAGTTCAAACGTTTGAGCGACCATCAGCGCGTCAACACCAGTAATCGTAAGAACGCCTGCTTTAACTGTGCCCGGGTTTGCTTTAGCATACTCGACAAGTTCTTTTAAATTATTGAATGGCGCATCTTTTGCAGCAACAATAATATTTGTATCGTGAACGAGTTTAACAACTGGTACTGTTTCTGCTGCCCAGTCAAAAGACATGAGCTTCTGAAGGTTGACAACGAGGAGGGACTGTGTACCAATCTGGTAGGAATAGCCATCAGCTGGCTGCTTTTGGAGGTACTCAGAACCTTGAACACCGCCGCCGCCTTCAACGTTATTGACGACTACAGGAACACCAATTTCTTTTTCAAGGGCAGAAGCAAATGCTCTAAGCGTCGTATCCGCGCCGCCGCCTGAACCCCAAGGGCACACGAGCTCGATTTTTCTTTCGAAGACAAAGCCTTCAGCTGCAGCAGGTGTTTCTCCGCCTGCGGCAGGTGCTTCTGGCTCAGCAGGTTTGGAACAACCGGTGAATGCGAGGACTGCGACCATTGCGAGGCTAAGTATTAATGCTAATCTTTTTTTCAATTGTATTTCCCCCTTTTAATGATTATATTTAACCGTATGTCTCCGAACAATTACGGGACAGATCGGCCAATACCATGATAAGATGATCCTTTTACCTGGAAACCTGGCGGATGACGTCGATGACACTGCCATCTCTGAAAGTGACAATCCCGACGATTTTGTCGCCATACTCAATTGGATTTGGGTGACCAACAATTTTCTCCGCTTTTGCTTTTAATGCTTCAATCGTCTCAGTTTTTATTCCAGCAGTATTCAATCGCTCGATCAAATCCTGTCTTGCCGGATTAACCGCTATGCCCTGCTCAGTGACGAGAACGTCTACTGTCATTCCCGGCGTACAAATAGTGTTGACGCGATCGAGAATGCTCGGAATTCTGCCTCTTACAAGTGGGGCCACAATAATGGCAAGCTTGGCGCCTGCAGATGTGTCCGGATGACCGCCAACAGCGCCGCGGATAACGCCGTCTGAACCCGTCAGGACGTTAACATTGAAGTTGACGTCAATTTCGAGCGCACTCAGAACGACCATGTCCAGCTGATCCACCGCAGCACCTTCCACACCAGGACCTGCATAGAAGTGAGCGTCCACTATATGATGAAACTCATTTTTCAATGTGCTGTCTACTGCGTCCTGGTCAAAACTCTGGACATCCAGCAGCTTTCTGATGAAACCTTCCTCATGCAGCTTAACGATTTGGCTGGTAATGCCGCCAAGGGCGAAGTTAGCTTTGATTCCTTTTCGGATCATCTTTTCTTTCAGAAAACGTGTTACAGCCAGTGATGATCCACCCGTTCCGGTTTGGAAAGAAAATCCATCTTCGAAATATCCGGAAGCTTCCATAACATCTGCAGCTGCTTTCGCGATCATCAGTTCCTTTGGATTGGTGCTGTAACGCGTAGCGCCTGACATGATGCCCTTTGGATCTCCAATGGCGTCGATCTCAACTATGTAGTCAACATCTGTCTGAGGGATGGCGCAAGGTGTATTAGGATACGGCACGATATTGTTTGAAAGCAGAACAACTTTTTCTGCATATTTGGCATCTACCATAGCGTACCCCAGTGAGCCGCACGCTGAGCTGTTATCACCTTCACGGCTGAAGCCGTTGGCATTTCCGAAAAGATCAGTGGATGGGACCCCCAGGAAAGCGACATCAATTTTAAGCTCACCTGAAGCGATGGAGTAGGCTCTGCCGCCATGAGACCTGAAGACTATTGGGACTTCCATAAGGCCGTGTGAAATCTGATTGGCAAGTTCACCTCTCAGGCCGCTTGTTTCTATACGATACACCACACCATTTTTAATGTGGTCAATCATAGGCCTGTGAATGTCTGTCAAAGAACTGGAGGCTACTGTCAAGTTCTTGATGCCCAATTTTGCAATGGCTTCCAGAACCAGGTTCACGATATAATCGCCATTTCTGAAATGGTGATGAAACGAAATCGTCATGCCATCTTTCAAGCCTGACAGATGAATAGCCGACTCAAGATTATCAACGATTTTACTCATGCGTTGATCCGGATTTTTTATATTAGGCATTTCGTGTGCTGTTCCACTAAAGCGCTTTCCATTAAAAGCCTTCAGCTTGCCGAGGCCGGAGATCGACTCTGGCACATCAACGCCCAGGATATTTTTGTTCAAGTGTAGTCCTCCTCCTCAGCGTTAGATAACCCCAGCAGCTATGGCCATTTTCAACACACGCTGTGCTCTGTCAACCACGGGTTTATCAATCATTTTACCATTCAGACTGATAACGCCAAGTCCCTTTTCCTCTGCTTCTTTTATAGCTTCAACGACACGCTCTGCATGTTCAATTTCTTTTGCAGTTGGCGTAAAAATTTCGACTACCGGTGCAATTTGTCTAGGATTAATGACAGACTTGCCGTCAAATCCAAGTTGTTTAATAGTTTCTACTTCTCTTCTGAAGCCTTCATCATCATTGACGTCTGCGAAAACGGTGTCCAGAACTGCTATACCTGCAGCTCTCGCTGCGAATACCAACATGCTTCTGGCCGTGAAAAGTTCTGAACCTCCAGGTGAGCGTGTGGTTTTTAGGTCTGTAACGAAATCTTCAGCGCCAATGGCGATTCCTATTAATCTAGGGCTGGCTTGTGCAATGCTTAGAACGTTTAAAATTCCAAGACCGCTTTCAATTGCTGCCATCATGCCCACGCTGCCTTGCTCGAGTCCTGCTTTTTTCTCGCACTCTGTAATCCACTCGTCGACCTCAATGACATCTTGAGCAGTCTCTGATTTAGGAAGGCGAATTATATCCGCACCCGCGAAGACCATGGCTTCAATGTCCGCTTTCCCATAAGGTGTGTTCAGCGGATTAACGCGTACGACTTTTTCAATGTCACCGTAATCAATGGTCTTGAGAGCCTGATAAACCAGAAATCTCGCAGAATCCTTTTCAGACAGTTTCACTGAATCTTCAAGGTCAAACATCAGTGCGTCAGGACCGTAGATGTGCGCATCTGCCATTAATCCCGGATTGTTGCCTGGTACAAACATCATGGTTCTTCTTAATCTGTCTCTGATAAAAGCCATTCTAGACACCCCACTTATAATCGGTTGTTTCAACCGCTCTGTGAAGTGCTGTCAAGACTCTGGCTTTGATCGTACAATCCAGAGCGCCGCGATCCGTCGCAATAACCATTACATTATGTACTCCGGCTTCAAGCAAGGTTTGCTCAATGACCGCCCGAATCTGATCTCCAAATTGATATAGTACTGAGCTCTTCAGTTCGATATCGATGCCATTATCCCCACGATCCAAAAGAATCATGATGTCGCTCGACTCGAGTGTGCCCGCTGTGGATGCTTTCTTAATCTCCACTCGTTCCACCCTTTCAAAAGATAAAAGTTAAGATTTCTTAATTAACGTCATTATATCCCTTTACTCGTCAGTCGACTAATAGTAATATTTTATTAGCATTCATAAAAGAATTTTATAATAATGACTGGGGGGTGTATGCCGTGAATGATAATGATCTGCATTTTCTTATGACGTTAAACCAGGAACGCAGCCTGACGAAGGCAGCTGAAAAACTGTTCATATCCCAGCCGGCACTCTCCTACCGTATTCGCGCCCTTGAGAAAGAGCTGGGCGTTCCTCTATTTTTGCGGTCTAAATCCGGCATTGAATTGACCCCTCAAGGTGAATTTCTTGTCGAGTTTGCCACAAAGCAATTCAGTCAGATTCAAAGAATGAAAGAAGAAATCCATGCGATCGAATCAGAGGAACTTATGGGTACCATTCATTTGGGAACCTCACTGGTATTTGCGCGTTATGAATTGCCAATGCTTATAAAAGAATTTCTTGACCTCTACCCGAAAGTAAAATTTAATGTCGTGTCGAGCCATAGTTCGAATATCTTTACCATGCTGAACAACCAGGAGGTCAGCGTCGGCATTATTCGCGGAGATTTTAAATGGCACGAAGAGTCGCATATTTTATTCAATGAGCCCATTTGTCTGGCTTCAATGACGGATTATAAGATCGAAGATCTCCCGGATATTTCGAGGATAAAATTCAAGACGGATCCAGTTTTGTATCATCAGATTAATCAATGGTGGAATGAACGCTTCAATGTAGAACCTAGGGTGATCATTGAGACAAGCAATACAGACACCTGTCTTGAAATGCTGAAAGCGGGCATTGGTTACTCAATCGTCCCAAGTTTAGGATTACAGGATTTCAATGGCTTTGTGCAGCCGGTCAAATGGCTAAGCGGTGAACCCTTCAGCCGCCAGACCAATCTCTTTATGCGTTCCCAAGCTAATAATCAGCCTTCCATTCGCGTATTCACGGATTTCGTCCTCAAATACTATGGGGAAAAATTTCGCGATTCCAAGAACTCAGAAGAACAGAGAAAAAATATTATGCGGTTATATTTGGACTTTTTTGAGTAATTTTCACACAACTACACCAGACGCGTCCATCATTAACTGATCATAATAGACAAAAATAAAATCGGTGCAGCTAAAGTCTTTTTCGACTTTTACTGTACCGATTTTATTTTGTCTCAATTGATTTTCTTGTTTCACTATTCTCACTGCTTCGGCGCCGGCGCCTTCACCACAATCAGCTCGAGCACTGCGTCATGTTTGTTTCCAACATTCATTTTGGTTTCGAAAGGAATCTTCAATAGAGTTCCTGCTTCGTAAGTATTGGGCTCCTGGTCATTCAGCTGAATTGTCAGAGTGCCTCTCAGCACCGTCATATACACCACCGAGTTGGCGAAGTGCTCAGGAAGTCCTTCTCCTTTGCCGAACACCATATGAATGTAATGCAGGTTCTCATCCATAACCACTCGCTCGACCATTTTCTCATCTGATAGTGTTAAATTGAATATTTTTTCTACCACTCATGATCCACTCCTGTCTATTTACTCTACTTAACTTTTATAGTTTTACCATAGTGTATGGCGTCCGTCGGACAAACCGCTTCACAGGCTCTGCACTGGTGACACAGGGATGAAGTGATGACCGCTTTTTTCGACACCGGCTCAACCTTGATAGCCTGGGCTGTACAGGCCTTTTCGCACAGCTTGCATCCTACGCAGGTGCTCTCGTCAACACCCTCGCTGCTGAAAGCAAAGCGGCCTGAAACACTGAGCAGCGCCCCGAAAGGGCAAATACGGTTATGGAACACCGCTGGTTTATAAAACAGTGTTACTACAAATGCGACACCCAGCAAAATTGCCAAAACCGGGAGCTGGACCTGCAATAGCCGCTTTCCGCCCAGCATCATAGCCAAAGTCAAAAAGATAAATGCCCATGGGAATACGCTGCTCATCAGCCATTTTGGCGTGTCCGGCCGCTGCAGTTTAAGTTTTTTTGACAGCCACGCCGCAGGTCGCATAACGGCATTCATAGGGCAGACATAGCCGCAATAGCCGCGTCCAAATACAAAAGACGCAAGTAACCCAGCTGCAAACACACCCAGCCACAAAGTCATTTTTCCCTGACTGACTAAAAAGGCGAACGCGGCCAGCGCTGTGTACTGTATAACCCTTCTTACTGCTTTCAAGGTTAGCCCTCCTCAAGATGCCTCATCTTATGCCATTATATAGAAAGGCGGGCTAGAAAAGTGTGCCCTATGTCACACTTTCGAAAAAAAGATTCAAAGCCGCTATTTGCGGATCACAAGACGGCCGCTTTCTCGAATCCGCGCATCTGTGCGCTCCAAAACATCTCCGGATTCGCAGATTAAATACACCATAACCAGGAGTTCTTCCTCCTCAAAGGACTTGACATAGATCCGCCCATTCAAAGTTGTGGTGCCAAAAGCAACTTCACTGCCCAAGTCAGGCGGTGCGCCAAACTGCCAGTAATGCAGCAAAAAGTCCCCTCTTTGATGAGCGACACCCGGCGCTTCAATAAGGCCGTCAAAGCACGTCCAGTCCGGATATCCCATAAGCTCGCTTTCCTCCCGGATCTCAAACGCATTTACCTTAAAAGTGTCATAGGGGTTCGGATGTCCCAAAGCCTTCAGGATTAAGGCTTCATAATCATGAGCCGCAACCCGCTCCACCCAGTAGGCATCCGGCATTGGCAAGGTCGATCCTGAGATCAGATAAGCCCCGTAAAAAGAGGAATAATACCCACTGCCCGGTTTATAGATTAAAGATCGTCCGTTTTCATAGGCGCCAAAGGTATAGTAAATGGATAACTCTAAAGGTATGCCCTCCTGAGTCTTCAGCCCATTCGAATCCTGATAGAACAGCATGTCTTCAAACCAGCCTTCCCCCGCTGGCAGCTCAACCTGTATCCCCTGTTCCTTTAAAGGACTTAGACGGTATTGTTGCCAAGAAGAGGCGGCCATGACCAACCTGGCCCTGGTTCCCGGAATCATCAGTGCCATGACAACCAGGAGGGTCAGGAAGGCCATCGAGATCAAAATAAATTGTCGCCAGACATAATGCCTCTTCATGATTCCACCTCCTGGTTTTGCGACCATCGGCAACCCGCTCCTGGCATTTTTAATGCAGGTTTCTGCTTTCGTCTACCTGTCTGCTAATAAAATACTGTATACTATATGGGTATATTGCTTGAAATTAGTCCCTTTGACCCGACTCAAACATCAATTTTCGCGACAGGAGCATCCTCATTATGACGACGCTATTGGTAACCGGCGGTGCCGGGTTTATAGGCAGTCACTTTATTGCCATGATGTTAAAGAAATACCCCAAAATCAGGATCGTCAACGTTGATCTTCTGACCTATGCCGGATCCCAGGATAATCTCACTCAAGTTTCCGTGGAGTCGCGCTACACCTTCATAAAAGAAGACATTCGCGACCGTGAGGCCATGGCCGGGATCTTCTCAGCCCATGACATTGACCAAGTCATTAACTTTGCCGCGGAGTCCCATGTGGACCGTAGCGTCCTGGAGCCGGACGTCTTTATGACGACGAATGTCATAGGCACCCAGGTCCTGCTGGACACCGCTAAAAATCACTGGAAAACCAACGCCTCTGACCCAAACTGCAGAAGCTTTAAGGCCGGCGTCAAATTTCTTCAGATCTCCACGGATGAAGTCTACGGCAGTATTCCGACCCCTGAAAAATTCACCGAGGCTTCTCCTCTACGGCCCAGCAGTCCCTATTCCGCCTCGAAAGCTGGTGCGGATCTCATAGTGCAGGCCTATGCTGAAACTTATGGCCTGCCTGTCAATATTTCCAGATGCAGCAATAATTATGGCCCGGGTCAATACCCGGAAAAGCTGATCCCGCTGATGATTGAAAATGCACTCAACAACAAGCCTCTCCCCGTGTACGGCGATGGCCTCCATGTCCGGGACTGGATCCACGTCTCAGATCACTGCCGCGCCCTGGATGCTATACTGAATCACGGCCGACATGGGGAACTCTACAACGTGGGTGGCGGCTGCGAAAAAACCAATCTGGACATTGTCAGGCTGATTCTCAAGCTCCTGGGCAAGCCCGACTCCCTGATCCATTTCGTTGCCGACCGCCCCGGCCACGACCGGCGGTATGCCGTGGACGTCTCCAAAATTCAAAATGAACTCGGTTGGTCTCCGGAGCATGACTTTGAACAAGGGCTCCGGGAAACGATTCTCTGGCACGCGAAAAAACTCAAGAAATTCATTCAGCTTACATAAAGAAAGGACCACTTCATATGAACCGACAATTCCCAAATAGTTTTATTCGTCTCACCCTTCTGGTCATCCTCCTCCCCCTCCTCTTTTCTGGATGTGCCGATGGTCGTGTTGACACCCAACCCAGCACAACCAAAAAACTCGTCATAGCGGACCAATTCGGGCTTGCATATGCCCCAATTGAAATCCTTAAAGCCACGGAAATCCTCGCCGAAGAGCTTGCGAAAGCCGGTCTGGAAACGACGACCATTGAGTTCAAGACCCTCGGCAACACTGCCGCCATCCGGGAAGCCATGGTCTCAGGGGACCTGGACATTGGCTTTGTCGCCATCCCGCCTTTTTTAATAGGCAAGGACAACGGTATGGACTGGCGCATTATCTCCGGCGTCTCGGAAAGCCCCATGGCCCTGGTGACCAAGGATCCTGATCTGACCTCACTGAGCCAGCTGACATCCGAGCACAGAATCATGCTGCCCCAGCCCGGCAGTGTGCAGCACATTCTGCTGTCTATGGCTGCTGAGAAAGAACTGAAGGACCCAAAGGCCTTTGACAATCAGCTCATTGCCATGGCGCATCCGGATGCCATGACCGCCATGCTGAGCGGGCCTAAGACCCAGCTTCACTTCACGTCTCCGCCCTATCTTGAGCAGGAGCTTGCCCTGGAAGACTTCCGTCCGCTCGTGGATGCGGAGACCATCATGGGTGGTCCCTTTACCTTTATTGTTGGGATCTGCCCTCAGCGCGTCCATGACGACACACGGCTGTATAATGCCTTCGAGTCCGCCCTCCTGCGTGCAGTGACCTTTATGAATACACATCCGGAGGAAGCGGCTGAGATTCTAAGCGCGGCCTATGATTATTCAGCGGCGGAGCTCGATCTTCATCTCTCAAATGGGCAGCTTCGCTTTGACAGTGAGGTGCGGGGACTTGAGACCTTCCATGAGTTTATGTACCGTACGGGCATGATTAAAAATCCACAAAATCTAGAGGATCTCTACTGGAGAAAAAATGAAAACTAATCGTTCACGATACTACAAAATTTTCATTATTGTCTTGTTCTTCCTTGCTTGGGAGGCTGCGGCCAGGTTCGGGCCCTTTTCGGAGATGCTGTTTCCGGGACTGGCGACCATCGGCAGACGCTTTTGGGGGCTATTATTAGAAGAAGCCCTGCTTTTCAAAACCCTGTACAGCATTGCCGTCGTCTGGCTGGCCATGATCCTCAGTTTGGCGGCAGTCGTAGTCCTGCTTATTCTGTCGAGGACTTCCCTCTTTGTCAAAACTGCGGTGGACCTGATTCGCGCTTTTGCGGCGCCTATTCCCGGCGTGGCCATTCTGCCGCTGGTGATTCTTTGGTTTGGACTGTCGAGGACTTCCATGCTGCTGATTATGATTCACGCGACCTTATGGCCCCTCTGGACTCAGCTGAGCCTTGCCGTGGAAAGGCTCAGCCGGCGCTTCAGCCGCTTTGAGCGCGCCTACCGGCTTTCACTCTGGAAGCGCTTCTGGCATCTCTACTGCCTGGGCGCGGCCGAAGACCTCAAAAGCGCTCTGGGCGTGGCCTGGAGCCGGGGCTGGCGGGCACTCATCAGCGTCGAGATGATCTTTGGCATCACCGGCAGTCAGTCGGGTCTTGGATGGCTGCTCTATGAGCGGCGGATGTACATGGATACGGCGGGGCTGTACGCGGGCCTTGCGGCCATTGCCCTCTGCGGGATTCTCTTTGAAACCTGGATCTTCCGGCCTGAAAAAGCGGGTGAACCGGCATGAAGCCCCCCAAAAAAACCTTCATCAAACTTGAGCGTCTGAAAAAATCTTTTGGCCGCGAAGTGATCTTTGAAGATTTCAACCTCGACGTCTACGATAATGAGATTCTCGTCATCATGGGACCCAGCGGCGCCGGAAAGAGCACCCTGCTCAACGTGATTGGGCAGCTGGAACCCTGTGACAGCGGTGAGGTCCACTACCATCCCGAGCTCTTTGAAGGAACCAAGGTGCCGCTGCCTTTTGTCTTTCAGGAATTCGACACCCTTCTCCCCTGGAAAACGGTTGAAGGCAACATCCGCCTTGTGGCAAAGGACTTGTCAGAGACTGAGCTTCAAGGGGTTCTGGATACCGTTGCCCTCAGCGAGCACCGCCATAAAAAGCCGGCTGCACTTTCCGGCGGCATGAAGCAGCGGGTCGGCATTGCCCGGGCGCTGGTCTGCCACTCCAAAATCCTCCTTATGGATGAGCCTTTTGGCAGCCTGGACCGCGACATGCGCCTCAAAATGCAGGACTTTCTGCTGGACCTTCAGCACAGGACCGGCCTGACTATTGTGCTGGTCACCCACGACCTGGAAGAGGCCGAGAAGTTGGGAACACGAATTGTAAGGCTTTGAGTTTCAATGAATGCCTTTTGGGGATGGCGGGATTGGAAGCTGCTGGCCGCTGACATATATTTCAAAAATTATATTACCGTCCGCGTCCCCAACTTCAGGTTGGACGCGGACGGTAACATTTATGTAACATAAAATGGCCGATAGTTCCAGATCCACACCTATTGAGGGGTGGGGACGAGGGACCATCGGCCACTATTTTTTTGTTTTGAGGTCTGTTAAGCGCTGGCCTCCACCATGGCGCCGGCGAACTGGCTCTGATAGAGATCTGCGTAGAAGCCGCCCCTTCTGAGTAGCTCGTCGTGACTGCCCACTTCGACAATGGTGCCTTTGTTCATGACGAGAATGACTTCGGCTTCGCGGATGGTGGAGAGGCGGTGGGCTATGACGAAGCTGGTGCGGTTCTCCATGAGGCGGTTCATGGCTTTCTGGATCAAATGCTCGGTGCGGGTGTCGACATTGGAGGTCGCCTCGTCGAGGATCATGATCGCCGGATCTGAGAGGATAGCCCGGGCTATGGTGAGGAGCTGCTTCTGGCCCTGGGAGATGTTGCTGGCTTCCTCGTTGAGGACGGTGTCATAGCCTTCCGGCAAGGTTCGGATGAAGTGGTCGGCGTGGGCTGCTTTCGCGGCTTCGACGATCTCTTCTTCAGTTGCGCCTTGTCTGCCGTAGGCAATGTTTTCTTTTATGGTACCGTTGAAGAGCCAGGTGTCCTGGAGGACCATGCCGAACCGGGACCTGAGGGCTTCTCTTGGCATTTTGGCAATGTCCTGGCCGTCAATGGTGATCCGCCCGCCCTTCAGCTCGTAAAAGCGCATCAGGAGGTTAACCAGGGTCGTCTTGCCAGCGCCGGTCGGCCCGACTATGGCGACGGTGTGGCCCGGGTCGACTTTCAGGGACATGTGCTCGATCAGCGGTTCGTGGTCGACATAGCGGAAGGAAATGTCCTCCAGCTCGACGGCGCCGCAAGTCTGCTGAACTGGGGCGAGGGTTGGGGCGCGGTGACCATCGGCTGCAAAAAGCACTGGATTGACTTCTTCCTGCTCGTCCAGAACCTCAAAAACCCGCTCCGCGCAGGCGATGGTGGACTGGACGACATTGGCGATGTTGGCCGTCTGGACAATGGGATGGGTAAAGGAACGGGAGTACTGGATAAAGGCCGTGATGTCACCCAGGTTGAGGATGCTGCGGGTCATGAAGAGCCCGCCAATGACCGCAATGACCACATAGGCCAGATTGCTGATGAATCCCATAACGGGAAACAGGGTGCCTGAGACAAACTGGGCCTTCCAGCCGGCTTCATACAAGGCGTCGTTGACTTCCTTGAATTTCTGGACGGACTCCTCTTCCTGGCCAAAGGCTCTGACGATCCTGTGGCCGGAGTACATCTCCTCCACATGGCCGCTGAGCTGGCCCATGGACTTCTGCTGGGCTTTGAAATATTTCTGGGAGCGCTTGGTGACAAAGAGAGTCGCGAAGATGTAGAGCGGCAGGGAGACCAGGACAATCAAGGTCAGCGGGAGGCTGATGGTCAGCATCATGACAATGAAGCCCACGAGCTGGACCACGGCGGTAATCAGCTGGGTCAAGCTCTGCTGGAGAGTGCCGGAAATGGTGTCGACGTCATTGGTCATCCGGCTCAGGATTTCGCCGTGGGTGCGCTTGTCAAAGTAGCTGAGCGGAAGGCGTTCGAGTTTCTCGTCCACCATTTTTCTGAGGTCGTAGACGGTCTTCTGGGCGACGCCGGACATGACGAGGCCTGTGGCTAAGCTGAACCCGGCGCTGAGGACATACATGGCCAGGAGCAAGATGGCAATGGTGCCGATCGAGGAAAAATCAATGCGGCCGTTGGTCTCCCTGACAGCCCGGAGGGTGTCATCCAGCTGCTCTGGGGTCATGGTGTCGGCAGGGTTGACAGGTGATCCGGCGGGGTCAGACCCCGTGGAGACTTGGGGCAAGGTTTCCGCTATGCCGAACATTTGAGTCAGGATCATGGCTTTGGTTTCGCCGTCTTCTGCTTCGGTGAGCAGCGGGAGATCAAGAAAGTTTTCGAGTTTGGTTTTTGTTTCTGCGTCCATCGGCAGAGCTTCTGAGCTTTGCAAGGCTTTTATATTTTCTGCGGCTGCCTCCTGGACTGGGATCATTTGCTGAACGACATTCTTTGCCACAAAGCCATCTCTGAGTTTGTTCATGGCCTGGCCGGCGACCTTTGGCGCGGCTATGGTGAACAGTGTGCTCGCCATGGCGAGGATCAGGACGAGGATGAGTTTCGCCTGATGGGGCTTCAGAAACTGGATCAGGCGCCTTAAGGTGCCTTTGAAGTCCTTCGCTTTTTCAACCGGCGTGCCTATGCCATGTCCTCTTGGACCGGGACCCATGCGCGGGCCGTCTTCACGGGGCATGCTCTTTCGGGAGCTGTCTCGCATTTGTGCACTTGAATCTCTGTTTTGGCTCATGCGATTTCCTCCTCTGAGAGCTGGGATAGAACAATTTCGCGATAGACCGGACAGCTGTCGAGGAGTGCTTTATGGGTGCCAATGCCTGCCACCCGGCCTTCATCCATGACAATGATGCGGTCCGCGTCCATGACTGTACCAACACGCTGAGCGACAATGATGACGGTCGCTTCTTTTGTGACGGCTTTGAGAGCCTCTCTTAGGTTGGCATCCGTCTTGAAATCCAGGGCGGAGAAGCTGTCATCAAAGAGATAGATCTCAGGATTTCTGACGAGAGCTCTGGCAATTGAAAGCCGCTGCTTCTGGCCCCCGGAGAGATTCGTGCCGCCCTGGGAGACGCTGTGGGCGTAACCGTTTTCGAAGTCTTTAATGAAGCTGTCGGCTTGAGCGATCTCTGAGGCTTTGGTGATGTCCTCTTCACGGGCGTCTGTGCGGCCGTAGCGGAGGTTGTCACTGATACTGCCCGAGAACAGAACCGGCTTTTGCGGGACGTAGCCAATTTTATGGCGCAGGGTTTCCAGGGACCATTCGCGGACATCGACACCATTGATTAAAACCTGACCGCTCACTGCGTCGTAGAAGCGCGGGATCAGATTGAGAACGGTGGATTTGCCAGCGCCGGTACTGCCTATAATGGCTGTGACCTCGCCGGGTCCGGCGGCAAAACTGACGTTGGATATGGCTGGCGCCTCTGCGCCGGTATAATGGAAAGTCACGTTTCGGAACTCTACGTTGCCCCGGGTCAGGCTGCTTTGAACGGGATTTTCCGGATCCTTGATCTCCGGGTGTGCATCCAGGACCTCGAGGACCCTGACGGCTGCCGCCTGAGCCCTCGGTACCATGATGAACATCATGGAGAGCATGACCATGGAAAACATGATCTGCATGGAATATTGTGTGAAGGCAACCAAAGAACCCATTGCCATGTTGCCGCTGTCGATGCGGATAATGCCGAACCACAGAATGGCCAGGGAGGTCAGATTCATGACGAGCATCATGGAAGGCATCATGAATGCCATGATCCGGTTGATCTTGATGTAGTTGTCGGTCACGTCCCGGTTGGCTTCGTCGAAGCGCTGTCTTTCGTAGAAGCTCTGGTTGAAGGCTCTGATGACCCGGATGCCCGTCAGCTTCTCTCTCAGCACCAGGTTGACGCGGTCGAGCTTGACCTGGATAATTTTGAAGCGCGGCATCCCTTTGCTGGCTATGAATCCAATGACCAGGGCCAGGATGGGCATGGCTACGACGAAGACCAGGGTCAGGGTTCGGTCTTTTGAATAGGCGAGCATCATGCCGCCCACCGCCATGAACGGCGCGCTGATCATCATGCGCAGCATCATGATGAAGACGCTCTGGATTTGTGTAATGTCATTGGTGGAACGCGTGATGAGGGTCGCGGTTCCAAAATGGTCAATCTCTTTTTCAGAGAAGGTGGAGACATGGGTAAACACCTGGTTTCTGAGGATTTTTCCAAATCCCACCGCTACCTTGGCAGACCAGAAGCTGGATAGAATTGCGCCTATGCCGCCAATACCGGCCACCAGGAGCATTTTTGCCCCGGTGCTCATGATCACGGCGGTATCCCCCTGCATGACGCCTTTATCAATGATGTCGGACATCAAGGTCGGGAGATACAGGTCGGCCATGGTCTGCAGGAAGACCAGCAGGATGACGCCTGTGATCAAAAATTTGTAGGGTTTAGCGAATCTGAAGAGTTTGATCATGCCTGATTGTCCTCCTGGGAATTAAGCACTTTTTTAAGGGTCGTCAGTCCTTTGAGGATGGTGCTCAGCTCGTCCTCATCTGCCCCTTTTAGCAGCTTTTCAAAATTTTGACTGAAGCAGGTTTCAAAGCCGTTGTGTTTTTCTTTGAAAGTGTCAGTAATGGTAATATAGACGACGCGGCGATCTTCAGGCGTGCGTTCACGGCGGATGATGTCCTGCTTTTCGAGGCGGTCCAGGATTCCGGAGGTGGTGCTGTTGGTGAAGCCAAGGGCTTCGCTGAGCTCGCTGACCTTCATGGTGCCGCCTTTGATCAGCGTCCCTATGACCATGGACTGGGGCATAGTCACGCCCATGCTCTCGAATTCCTTTCGCATGGTTTGCTTGACGGTCATGCTGAGGTCGTGGAACAGCCTGGCGATGATATATTTCTTCTGGTGATCTGAATCGGACATAAGCGAGCCTCCTTGTTATGGTTTGGTGACAGGCACCGAAGTGGAGTTGGTGTCTGACACCGAGTTTGTGTTGGTGTCTGACACCGGGTTTGTGTTGGTGTCTGACACCGAGTTTGTGTTGGTGTCTGACACCGAGTTTGTGTTGGTGTCTGACACTGAGTTTGTGTTGGTGTCTGACACCGAGTTAGTGTTGGTGTCTGACACTCAGTTGATCTTGGTGTCTGACACTCAGTTGATCTTGGTGCCTGACACTCAGTTGAACTTGGTGTCAGATACGGTAATAATTTTGCAATATTTCTTCTCTGTATTGTTCATTTATAACTTGATTTACGCAGGCGTTCTTCATTAGAGCCAGTTATTCCACTATATTTCGCTTGATAATATTTCGCACACTAAATAATATACACTTGGCACCGACCAATGTAAAGGGTTATAATAGACTTAAAATATTATAATATCTTAAGATTTGAATTGTTTTCGAACTTAAGCAAAGGAGCGCTTGACACCATGGCCGTATCAGATGTCAGAAAGTTTTTTGAACAGCACCATCTCAGCTTTGAAATCATGGAGCTTGAGGACAGCACCGCCACTGTGGATTTGGCAGCCGCAGCCCACAATGTCGAACCTGACCAGATTGCGAAAAGCATTGCCCTATACGCCGGCGAAGAAAAATTCCTTCTGGTGACCTCCGGCATGTCCCGCCTGGACAACAAAAAATTTAAAACCGCTTTTAAAGCCAAACCCAGAATGATGACCGCAGAAGATGTTCTGGAAGCAACCGGCCACCCAGTGGGCGGAGTTTGTCCCTTTGGACTCAGAACAGACATGAAAATTTGTCTTGATGCTTCACTGAAGCGCTTTGAGACCGTCTTCCCGGCTGCCGGCGCACCTAATGCGTCCATTGAGATCTCACCGGCGCGCCTGCAGGAAATCACCAACGGCACGTGGGTGGATGTTTGCAAGAGCCCTGAGGTGAACGGGGATACCGGGGACGCCCTTTAATACTGTACTGAAGATGGTGGTGTGCCATCGGCAAAAAAAGTTCTTTTTGGATGAAACAATGAAATAGAAGTCCACCATTGACTCAAAACAAAAACACTGCGGATCAGCAGCCTTACGGCGTTTGATGATCCACAGTGTTTTATTTTTTTGCATATTATGAGCGATTCTCAAACGGAACCGTCAGCGTTAAATCAATGCAGCCCTGAGACCGGAAACTACGCCGGCTGGGCATCCTTGCGCTTGCTCGCGCGGAGGCGGTCCTGCTCGTCGAGGATGCGCTTGCGCAAACGAATCGCTTCAGGCGTGATTTCGACCAGCTCATCCATCTCGATAAACTCGAGGGCTTCTTCCAGTGTGAAGAGTCTCGGATCCGGTACGCGCGCCGCGTCATCCGAACCGGACGCACGCATGTTGGTCAGCTTCTTGTTCTTGCAGATATTGACGACCATGTCATCACGACGGCTGTTCATGCCAACAATCATGCCTATATAGACTTCCTGAGCAGGCTCTACGAAAATTTCCGCGCGCTCACTCAAATTTGAAATAGCATAAGCCATAGCCGTTCCGGGCTGCTGGGCAACCAAAACGCCGTTGTTCCGACCTTGAATCTCTCCAAAGTGCGGCTCAAAGCCTTCAAAGGATCTGACCAGCGTGCCCTCACCACGGGTATCGTTGATGAATTCGCTTCTGTATCCCAAAAGCCCGCGTGTCGGCGCTGCATACTCAAGGCGGGTGTAGCCGTCCTCAGAGTGCATCAGCAGCATGGTGCCTTTTCGCTGGTTCAATTTGGAGATGACCACGCCGCTATAAGCATCCGGAACGTTGATCAGCACTTTCTCAACCGGCTCACAAAGGCGGCCGTTTTCCTCATGAAGGAGAACCTCCGGTTTGGAAACGCCTATCTCATAGCCTTCACGGCGCATATTTTCAAGAAGAATGGAAAGATGCAGCTCTCCGCGGCCGGAGACTTTGAAGCCTTCTTTGCTCTCAAGCTCTTCAACGCGAAGTCCCACATTGACCTCCAGCTCGCGATCCAGACGATCCTTCAAGTGACGGGAAGTCAGGAATTTGCCGCTGCGGCCGCAGAACGGAGAATCATTGACATAAAAGTTCATGGAAAGCGTCGGCTCCTCGATTTCGATCAACGGAAGCGGCTCTACAAAATCCAGCGCGCAGATCGTCTCACCAATCGAAATATCCGGAATGCCTGCTATAGTAACGATATCTCCGCTCGTACCAAACGGCTTTTCAACCCGGGCAAGCCCTTCGTTGACAAAAACCTTCGCAATTTTGCCGCGAACGATCTCACCATTTTGCTTTGCGACAGCGACCGTTTGGCCCCTGGTAACCACACCGCGCTTGATACGGCCAATCCCCAGACGGCCAATGTACTCGTCATAGGCCAAAGAAGAAACCTGCATTTGAAGGGGCTCCGTATCCAGATTCGGATAAGCGTCCACGTGCTTGATGATCGTCTCGAAGAGTGGCTCCAGGTTGGTACTCTCATCAGACATCTCAATCTTGGCAATCCCCTCTCGAGCGATGCCATAGACGATTGGAAAATCAAGCTGCTCGTTAGTCGCCCCGAGCTCGACGAAGAGGTCAAAAGTCATGTCGACGACTTCTTCAGCGCGCTGGTCGCGCTTGTCGATTTTATTGATGAAAAGAATCGGTCTAATCCCCTGCTCCAGCGCCTTATGGAGAACAAATCGCGTCTGCGGCATAGGCCCTTCACTGGAATCCACCAGCAAAATAGCCGAGTCCACGGTGCGCATGATCCGCTCAACCTCGGAGGAGAAGTCAGCATGGCCAGGCGTATCAACAATGTTGATCTTCACGCCGCTGTGTTCAATCGCACAGTTCTTTGAGTAAATCGTGATGCCGCGCTCACGCTCGAGGTCGTTGCTGTCCATGACGCACTCTACAACTTCTTCATTGGCTCTGAAGACGCCGCTTTGAGACAACAGTGCGTCGACCAGGGTCGATTTGCCGGCATCGACGTGAGCGATGACCGCGAGGTTCAGTATGCCTTGCTTTATGCTTTGATCTGACATAATTCCATCCTTTATTTTTTAAAAAGCCTGCTCGTCCGAAGTCGGGAGCAGGCGAAGTATTTTGTCAACCTTGATATTATATACCGTCACAGTCAGAAGATCAAGAGAAATGTAGTTAAACTCCGGTATTCAGCGCTAAAACCTTGCGCATTAACCCCTTATCCCCTTATACGCTAAAACTTCAGCGTGCACTGGTCTCCGTCCAGCCCGTATGGATTGTCCGGATAACGTCTTATTGAAAAATCCAGCTTTCTGAAATAAGGCGACTGCTCGTGTGGCACTCTGATCCGCAGCACCGCCAGATCCCGCCGGCTCTCCTTCAGCTCCGCGAACACCGCCCGCCCCACTTCGATCTTGTCGACAGACTCCAGCAGCGCAAAATGTTGAATTTCCGCTTCCCCACGCTGAGCCTTGGAAAGACCAATTATGCCGATGGTCCCTTCTTCTCCCTCCCCAACCACAAGATACATCCTGCTCTTAAAGTTGGCATAGAGTGCCTCTGAAATACTTTTAATCTTCCCATAATCAGCACCCGGGACAGCGCGCTGCATCAGCTCAAATAATCTCTGATCCGTATATAAGAGATGCGTTTCCTTCGAATCCAGCGTTATAAGGTTCACGGTCATAAACTCCTTTTAAGGTTAAATAGTCTGCAGCAAACTGCGGTCTATAAGGGACGGACTGATAAATTCAATCCATACTATCACATCCGCACACTGTCTGCAAGGGCGTGAAACAGGGTATGAATCAGAAGGAGTAAGAACGGTAGAAGTGGCGTCCTGGCGTGACGGCGGGATCCATGTAGAAGTGGGGGTCTATGGAAGCAGGGTCGATAGGCCTCTGCCGCAGACACCCACGTCCATCCTTCAATTCGAAAGGAGCATCTCCATGAACCAAGCACTCAATGAGAATCAACAGCTCAAATTGAACGGCAGCGCCCTCCTTTGGCTGGACAAGCTTCAGACCCGGCTTGAACAGTTCGAAACCCTGTCACTGGAGTCACTAGAGCCGGAGGATACGGCGCTGGTCATCATCGATATGACAAATGGTTTTGCGAGGGAAGGCCTCCTGGCCAGTCCAAGAGTCGGTGCGCTGATCCCCGGTATTGCCAGTTTGGCTGAAGCTTGTCTCGGGAGGCACATTCCTGTCATTGCGCCATCGGATACTCACACACCGGACGCCGAGGAGTTCAGCACCTACCCTGCCCACTGCATGGCCGGCAGCCAAGAAAGCGCCCTTGTCAGTGAACTTACATCCCTGGAAAGGATAATAAGACTCGATAAAAACTCAACCCAAATCTGGCATTCGCAGGCTTTTCAGGACTGGTTCCGCGAAAATGAGCGGCGCTCCACCTGGATCCTGACCGGAGACTGTACCGATATCTGCGTGCTCCAATTTGCGCTGGTTTTGAAAACCTTTTTTCAGTCGAAAAATCGACCCTCAAGAGTCATTGTGCCAATAAATGCCGTCAACACCTTCGAGACGCCGGACCACCCAGGTGACCTGTACCATCTGATGGCCCTTGCCCTGATGGATGCCGGCGGTTTAGAGCTGGTAAAGGGTGTGGAGGTGTCGTAAAGAGACACTTAAACCCCCGGCAGCACCAGCGTCATCTCTGTCCATTCCCCGGGGTGGCTTGAAGCTGTCAGTCTCCCGCCATGCTGCTCTGCTATGCCGCGGGCAATAGCGAGTCCCAGGCCATAGCCCCCGGTGGCTTTCGTTCTCGAGGCATCCAGACGCACAAAACGGTCGAAGATCGCTTCAAGCCGGTCCTCCGGTATGCCTTCACCTGTATTGCGAACCCGCAGCCAGGCTTTGTGCTTTTCCCGGCTCACCCTGATCTCGACATGACCGCCTGAAGGCGTGTATTTCAAAGCGTTGTCCAAAAGGATTACAAGCACCCTGCGGATGCCCTCCGGATCCATCCGCGCCATGACCTCTTCTTCAGAGGACACCGACAGTTCTATCCCGCGCTCGAAGAAGATCGCCTCATAGGAGAGAAGGCATTTTTCCAACAATGCTCTCAAGGAAGCCTCGACCCGAACCGGTTCAGCCACGTGATCCAGCTTCGCAAGATCCAGCATGTCTGTGACCAGCCCTGCCATATTGGTCGTTTCAGTTTTGATGCCTTCGATCCACTTGGCTTCCTGGGGATCACCCAGGGAACCCAGCAGAGCCAGCTGCGTCTGAATTACCGTCAGCGGCGTCCTGAGCTCGTGGGAGGCGTCCGCCAAAAACTGCTGCTGCTTTTCGAACGCCGCTTGAATTGGCCTTACAGCACGATTGGCAAAGAACACACTGACCCCAAACAAGACGAGCAGACTGCCAACGCCAACCCAAATAAACACCATCAACAAATCATTTAAGGACGCATGAACAGGTGTCCGGTCAAGCAATACCATTTTATACCCGTCAGGCAACTCACTCACGAGATAATCGTAAGAGGTTTCCCCTATTTTGACTCTGCCAAAATCCCGATCAGCTTCCGCCACTGTCCCAGCCTCGGTTCCAGCTGACGCCTTGCTCAAAATCTTTGTCACGGCCGCCTCCACCGCCTGCTCGTCCACCTCCAGGTAGGACATGAGCAGCAGAATTTTGCCCTGAGAATCCGTCTCAACAATCAAACTCCCAAAAGCATCCCGGCTGTCCGGGACAGGCCTGGGCGGTGCCCGCATGATCTTCTCAAGGGTAAATTGACTTTGCTTGTTCATACTGTTAGCCGTCAGCCCATAGATGGCCCCAAAGATCCCCACAAAGACGAGGATTAACATGCTCATGATCAGGACGACAAAACGCCATTTCAGTTTGCGAAACATGCCTAGTCCCCCATTCCCATCCGGTAGCCAACACCGCGCAGCGCATTGATGCTCACCTTGGATTCCAGAAAGCTCAGTTTCTTCCTTAAAAAGCTGATATAGACCTCCAGGGTGTTGTGCTCCACCTCAGCGTCGTAGCCCCAGACGCTGATGATCATCTCTTCTTTTGGCATCACCTGCTGTGGGTGGTCCATCATCAGCTTCATAATCTCGAACTCCTTCAGGGTCAGCTGAACCTCTCCTTTTGGGCCCGTCAGAATCAGCGTCCCCAGATCGAGGGTCAAGTCCCCATAGGTGATCCCGGGTTCCAGAACCGGCTCCCCTTTACGCCGAGTGAGGGCTCTGATGCGGGCAAACAGCTCCTCTGTCGCGAAGGGCTTGGGCAAATAGTCATCTGCCCCTTCGTCCAGGCCGCGCACCTTGTCGGTGACCTCGCCTTTTGCCGTCAGGAGGAGGATGGGGGTTGCGATACCATCGGCACGGAGGTTTTTCAGCACTTCCAGGCCATTCATCTTGGGCAGCATGATGTCCAGCAGGATGACATCAAAGCGATCAGTCAGCGCCGCGTCCAAACCGCTCACGCCGTCATAGGCCGCCTCTACCGTCAATTTATTCTTCCTCATCAGACTGCAGAGCGCGTCAGACAGCGCCCGTTCGTCCTCAATCAATAAAACCTTCATTGGATTTCCTCCATCCTGCTTTTGGTCCGCCACACTTGACCGGGCAACCCTCCGCCGCTTCGTTCCTGTCATCATGATAGCAGAGAACCCTTAAAGAAAGTTGAAAATGTCCCTTCAGGTTCATTTAAGCTTTGCGTTGTATCCTAAGGACATGGCAATCATGTACATGCCCCCTTTAGAAGACTGGAGAAGCGGTTTCCCACACTTATTCCCGGTCTATTAACAGAGGCTGTCTCGCAGGTTCAGCACCTACGGAGACAGCCTCTTTTTATTGCTTTAAAAAATTTCTGCCGATGGTCACCCATCCCCCAACCACACAAAGAGACCGCGGCTCTCGCTCTCGCTTTACTCTATCTGCGTCGTAGCTTCCAGATGATCCAGCGCCTCTCTCAAATGGATTTCCACCCACTTGGCGGCGCCTTCCCCGTCCCGGGCCTTAGCGGCTTCAAGTATCTTGTGATGATGCTCTTGAGAAAGGCGGTTGTACGCCTCGTTGGAAAGATAGTATCTCAGATAGCGGTCAATGCTGCGGTGCATCATATTGACCTGCTCCATCAGATAGGGATTGTCACAGTGGCTGATCAGGATCTGGTGAAACTCGTGGTTGAAAGCGCTGATCCCCTTCGCTGTGGTCTGTCTGTCAATTTCATTCAATACTTCTTCAGCGCGCACGAGCTCCTCATCAGTCAGATGAGGCACTGATTTTCGCATAGCCCCAATCTCAAGATAGATCCGCGTTTCAAAGCGCTGTCTGACGCGCTCCGGATCCCACATGCTGACAACAGCGCCTCGGTTGGGAATCATGGTAATCAAGCCTTCCGTCTCCAAAGTCCTGAGCGCTTCTCTGACAGGAATCAGACTGCTGTCAAACCGCTTTGCGATTTCTTCCTGTTTCAGGTGGCCGCCGAGCGGAATTTCACCGTTCAAAATGGCTTCTCGGAGTTCCTCAGAAATGATCAGCGGCAAGTTCAAAAAAGTCTTTGAACGCTTGATGGGCTTGGACTTTGACGCTGACTTGGAAGATCCGCGTTTGGTCGATGTCCTGGCCTTTTTGCCAGATCCTTCGTCAGGGTTTGCTTCGTTTGGCTCCAAAGATTTTTTCGGCATGGTCATTTTCCCCTCAAGAATATAATTTCATTCATTATTTATGCAACATTTTATAAAGACAATTTATTATATCGCATTTTTTGAATCCTTGCCGCAAAATTAAAAAAAATTACGCCGGCACATTGTCGAGAATTTCTTCCCAACTGTACCGGCGCAAACAGGATGATGTGATTCAGAATTACTGCTTTAAATCAATTGCATAATCAAATCCAAAATTAGTACTTGGAATATTGAACCTTCTCAAGCTCCGGATCGTAGAACTCACCGAAGAGCTCTTCATCAGACGGAGAATCTGCCTGATCCAGTTCTTTGGAGACCCAAGTCACGTTCATGTAGTGGTGAAGGTGAACGTTCTCTGAAGTCGCATTGCCAGCCCAAGTGCCGCAGCCTATGGAAGACGTCATAGGCATACCGTTGTTCATGCTGCCTGAATTTGCTTTGGATTGCGGCTGTCTGACCATGATGCGGCCAACGCGGGCTACCATAGCAAGTCTGTGGATATGGTCCTCATCAAATGAGAAGATCCCGACGGAGTGACCAATGCCGCCAACTTCATGGATTGCCATGACAGAATCAATAGCATTTTGGAATTCACCCGTATACTTGTGAACCGCAAGCAGCGTCGTCAACTTCTCACGGCACCAGATCCCTTCTTTAGAAGCGTTAAAGACCCCTGTACCATGGGAAGCGATCAGGAATTTTCTATCCTCAGGAATTTCAAAGCCAGCTGCTTTCGCCATATCTTGCGGAGAAAGTGCGACTGTGTCTGCAAGTCTGTGGATCTCTTCGTCCCACATTGCGTTCTTCATAGCTTCCTGCTCCTGCGCAGACAGCATGTAACCGCCTACAGCGACGAGCTCGTTAAGGGCCGCATCCCAGATGCTCTCATGGATGACAATGTTGCCATCTGCAGAACAGCCTGAACCAAAGTCAGAAGTCTTGGATCGCATGGTGTTGAATGCAGCTTTATTGAGATCCTGAGCTGCAGTCTCATCCCAAACCATAGTCGCGTTGCCTGCGCCAACGGCATAAGCAGGGGTGCCGGAAGTGTAGGCACGGCTCACGACGCCTTGGCCGCCGGTAGCGATAATAAGGTCACATCTAGACATGAGGGCTTCAGAAGTCGCTTTATTGATTTTAGCTTTTTGACCGAGGATTTGAACGAGATCCTCAGGCGCACCGACTCTTTTAAGACCCTCACGCATGAGCTCTATTGTTCTGCGGCTCGTATTTTTAGTACGTGGGTGTGGCGAAAAGATGATGGCATTTCTGGCTTTAATCGCATAAATGGCATTGCCTGCAGGCGTCAGGTCCGGATTGGTTGCAGGAATAACACACGCAATAATGCCAACCGGCTTAGCGTATTTGACAATTCTCTTCTCAGGGATTTCTTCAATAATACCTACAGATTTCTGTCTGAGGCAGTCGCGGAGGATGCCGCGGATCTTGAAGCGCTTCGCTTCGCGGCTGACAGGATCGCCGAAGTTGCTTTCCTCAATACCCATCATGACGAGCTCGTGGAAGTTATGTGAATTGGCAACGATTTGAGCAACGGATTGGATGGTTCTGTCAATCTGCTCCTGACTCCAGGTTTCGAATTCACGCTGTGCTATTTTCGCTTTCGCATAAGCCTCTTCAATTTCATCGATGGCATCCTGGCCAAGCTTTAGCTCAGCATAGCGTGCTTTCATGTCAACATTCATGCTCATTCTTTTTTTCCTCCTCAGAATACTCTTGGTCATTATAATGTGTTTCCTTGACAACGATTCAATTAACAATCCTATAACGCTTTAAATTTTTACTCGCCAAACAGGTCCTTCTTGACAACATCTACAGGCATTTGCTGACCGGTCCAGATTTCAAAGGCTTCGGCACCCTGCCAGATCATCATTGGGATACCGTTCATAGTTTTGCAGCCCGCTGCTTTTGCCATTTTAATCAGCTTCGTCTCAAGGGGAATGTACACTATGTGTGCGACGAATAAGTCAGGTCTGAAAGCTTCAGGCGCATTTACCGTTGACTTTTCAATCAAGTTTTCCTCTTTGCCTTCCGCATTTGTAACGACCTTATCCATTCCAAGCGGGGTACAGTCAATCAGGATGTCGGCAGTCTTAACTGCCTCGATCACCGCTGCTTCGGAATAGACTTCGCCGCGGGCATTGACGGACTTGATGTTTTCGTGAATAGTCTCAAGGAGCTCGTCAACTTTCTCTGCTTCAACATCGAAAACCGTCATATCCGTGATGCCGGAAAGGGCTACCTGAACACCAACCGCTCTGCCTGCGCCGCCCGCACCAACGAGAACGACACGCTTTCCATTCAGGTCAAAGCCTTCCTCGCCAAGGCCTTTGACGAAGCCCTTGCCATCTGTATTGTAGCCAACCAGTCTGCCATTGTCGTTAAACACTGTGTTGACCGCGCCAATCATTCTTGCGGCCGGGTCCACTTCATCCAGGTACTGAAGTACCTTTTGCTTATGGGGCATAGTCACGTTGAAGCCTTGCGCATGCAGGGCCTTCATGGCGTCCAGCGCCTCCGGAAGGTGACCATCCTCAATTTCAAAGGCAAGGTAGGCATATTCAAGCCCAAGTGCCGAGAAGGAAATATTGTGCATACGAGGTGAACGGCTGCTCTTAAGCGGATACCCTAGCAGACCAGTCAATCTGTATCTGCCGTCAATGCATTTCATCATGTTGCATTCTCCTTTTCATGGCTGATTCTCTTAATTAACTTAATGCGCCCAGAGCGGCCAAGAAAGCAGCTTCACTCTGCGTACATCAGATTCTTTGAATAATACCCCAACTGCCTTGAGATTTGGAGAGACGCATCCAGCACCAGCTTCGCGAAGTAATCCGTATCAGCGGGAAATCTGAATTTAGGCCCGGAAATGGAGATACAGCCTATGACCTTTTGAGAAGCGTCATAAATAGGCGCAGCAACACAACCCACCTCGTAATCCTTTTCAGCCACGCTTACCGCATAGCCCATAGTTCTGATTTTATCCAGCTCTTGAATAAACTCATCCGGATCAGCAATGGTGTATTCCGTAATTCTCTCCAAACGGCCTTTCATGTTCTCCCAGATGTCCCGGTTCATAAAAGCCAGTATTGATTTGCCGGTAGCCCCTGCCCAAATTGGATAACGCTCGCCTATACGAACCGTTCGCTTAATAGCCAGCGGACTTTCGACCTGGTCAAAACAGATCCTGTCATAGTGGTCCAACAAATAGAGATTGGTCGTTTCTTTAGTGAGCTGTGTAATATTTTCCATAAACGGACGGCTCACCGTTCTAATGTCGAGACTGTCCTTAGCGATCAGTCCCAGATAGTACAGATTGTGCCCAAGCTTATAATGATTTGTTCTTAAATTCTTTTCTATAAAGCCTTCAGACTCCAAAGCGCCAAGCAATCTTAACGTCGTCGACTTTGCCAGTCCGATTTTTTCCGAAATTTGAGTCAGGGAAAGCTCGCGATCATCCCATGTGAACGTCATTAGAATAGACAACGCTCTTGATAAGGTTCGCACTGTGGTTTCACCTTTGACATTTTTTACTTCCGACATATGAATTCTCCCTCGAATTGTCATGCTTCCGTTTATAAGTAACGCGTTGACCTGGATGTTATTACTCCGGTGTTTAAATGGTTGAATTCTTTCTCGTCAAAATGATGATTTTGAAGTACTTCAACCAATTTCAATTTTGACTGCTTAAACACCATAGTAATAGAGTGCTATGTCAAAGTATCGCTTGGATGCAAAATGTCTAATGTTTGCCTTCTATTCCTGCCGCAGGAAGTTGAACCGCAGCCAATGCCAGAAGGCCTATGCCGGCAACCGTCATAAAACCGGCAGTCAGTCCAAAATGACCACTTACCATGCCAATAAGGATTGGGCCGATGGTCATGCCAACCGCATACACAGACTGATAAAATCCCATTGCACTCGATTTATACGCGATATCAACATCCTTGATCGCAATACCCATCAGAAGCGGAAATGACATCGATGTCCCTATGCCGCTGAGCAGCATGATCGGGAACAGCTGAACGTAATGATTTAGAAACGGAATCATTATACAACTTAAAGTGACCAGTGCAAATCCGGCAGTCAAAGTCGCCTTTTCTCCAAATCGATCTCGGATGACAGTGCCAGAGAGCGTCGCAAAGAAAATTTGGGGGAGAATGAACAAAATATTGTACAGATTCAGATGAAAGCTCTCAGCACCCAGCTCGGTCGCGAGCAGCGGCGTGAAACTGAAAACCGTAGAGAAGGTGATCAGCTGAGACAATAACCCCAACAAAGAGACCGAAACGAGTCTGCGATTCTTATACAAAAGAAAAATGTCTTTCAAGTTAAATGTTTTTTTTGCTTTGCTTTTTGAGCCGGTTTCCTTGATCCTGAAGCCCGCCACCAAGGCAATTGTACCCATGACAGCGCTCAGGACAAAAGCTGCTCTGACCTCAAAGGCTGCGACGACTATACCGCCAATAATAAAAGCGGATAATTGCCCAAGGCGATTAGTCGAATTGATAATGCCAATAGCTTTAGTCGATTCGGAATTCTTGAAGTACTCCGAAAACATCACTGTGATATTCACCCAGGTCGCGGCAGCGACGCCTGTGAAAAACCTGGCTGCTATTAAAAAGTTCGGATGTGGCGCCAGAAGGACAATCAAGGGACTTAATACAGTCATGGTGATTCCGATCAGGACAAAGATCTTTCGCCTGCCCAGATAGTCTGAATAAAGACCGAGCGGCACCCTTAGAAGTACCTGGCTAAATCCGTAAGCCCCTGAGATCAGGCCGATGGTCTGCATTGACGCACCAATCTGACTGGCATATTTGGTTAATTGAGGCATATAGGCGTATTGTGAAAACCAGAAGGCGCCTGTCATAAAGCAAAAGAGCATAACAGGTTGTCCGCCTGTCATATTCTGAGATGAGTCCGACATTGCTGATTACCTCTTTTCAAACGCCTGAACAGGGACATTTTTTTGAAAAATCCGGTGGAAGCGCCGTGGCGCTCCACCGGACTGATGTTACAAGGTCTAAAGTTCACTAGACCTGGTTTGAAATCTCAGTTCGAAGATTACTTCGCTTCTTCAGCAGCCTGAAGGATGCCGTCTACGAGGTCTTGACCAATCTTTTCAGCGATAGAAGGATATACGGTTGCTGCAGCAGCTTCCATTTGAGCTCTGACTTCGTCAGAAACCTCGACAATTTCAGCGCCGCTGTCAGTGATGATCTTGACTCTGTCCGCAACACGGGCATCAGCTTGCTCACGAGCGTAAGCGCTTGCTTCAGCAACAGCCTGATCTATGATAGCTTGAACGTCAGCTGGAAGACCGTCATAAAGCGCTTTGTTTGTGACGAGCTGGATCGCGTGGAACATATGGTTTGTGTTGATGACATACTTTTGCTGCTCAAAAAGTTTGGCGGAAACGATAACTTCATAAGGGTTTTCCTGAGCGTCAATTGTGCCCTGTTGGAGACCAATGTAAACTTCAGAGAAGGCCATTGGTGTAGGGTTAGCGCCGAGTGCCTGCCAGTAACCGAGGTGGTTAGGATTCTCCATAGTTCTGATCTTTTGACCTTTAAAATCAGCAAAAGTCTCAATCTTCTTGTTGGTAGTCATAGTTCTGAAGCCCTGGTCAGCAAAGCCGAGAAGCTTGTAGCCAGCTTTTGCATATGCTTCGTCAAGTTTGTCGATAAATGGACCATCGAGAACTTTACGAGCGACTTCAGCATTAGGGAATACGTTTGCCATATCGAAAACTGCGAGTTCAGGTACAAAGTTAACCATTGGAGCTGTTGTTTGGATTACGAATTGAACGTCGCCAAGCTGAACGCTCTCTGCGACTTCACGGTCAGAGCCAAGCTGGCCGTTAGGGAAAACTTGGAGTGCAATTTTGCCGCCGGAAAGCTCAGCAAGTTTGTCAGAGAAGGCTTTAGCATAGATGAAAGTGACTGTGTCTTCAGGGCTGTCAACACCAACAGACCAGGAGTAGCTCTCCATTTCTGCTGCCGGTGTTTCTCCTGCCGGTGGTGTTGCAGGTGCTGCAGGCTCCGTTTTTCCGCCGCATGCCGCGAGCGAAAAGACCATTGCGAGGACGAGTAAAATGCTGACTAACTTCTTCATGTTTTTTCCCCAACCTTTCTTTTTTTTGTCTCTTTTCTCTATACATCAGCTCTGCGGATTTATTTCCGAAGAGCGGTGTACCACATCAACAACTTATTGCTTTAGATATTAGAGAAGCGCGAGAGAAATTGCAGGCACAAACGTGATGAAAATCAGAGCGATAATAAACATGAATATGAACGGCATTGCTGATTTCGCGATGTCTGCAACCGGTACCCCCGTAAAGGAGCTGGTGACAAAGAGGTTGATGCCGATAGGCGGTGTAACGAAACCAATCGCGAGGTTGACGACCATGATGACGCCAAAGTGAACTGGATCGACGCCAAATGCAGTGACAATCGGCAGCAATATCGGTGTCAAAATCAGGATGGCAGGTGTGGTATCCATAACCATACCGACCAGGAGCAGGAAGACGTTGATGATAATCAGAACCGCAACTTTGGAAGTGAAGGTAGCCGTAATGGCCATTGCGATCGCCTGCGGCACTTGCATCAGCGTCAGAACGCGGGCAAACCCAAGCGCTGCGGCAATGATGAAGAGAATAGGCGCGTAGGTTGCAACACCTTCAACGAAGATCTTAATGATTTGATTGAACTTCAATGACTTGTAGATGAACAAACTGACGAAGAAAGCGTAATAAACGGAGATGACCGCGGCTTCTGTCGGAGACGCAACACCTGAATAGATGGAGCCCAGAATGATGATTGGAGCGAGCAGCGCCCAGAAACTTTCTTTAAAGACGGTGACAAAACCTTGAGATCTCAAAGCATTATAGTTTTCCATGATTTTTACTTTGTCTTCGCCTTTTTTCTTACAGTAGTAATAGGCATAACCCATCAAGCAGGCACCAATCAACAGACCCGGAAGGACACCGGCGATAAAGAGCGCTCCGACAGATGCGCCGGAAGCCATACCATAGAAGATAAAAGGAATGCTTGGCGGAATAATAACGCCGAGACCGCCAGCAACCGCGACAAGCGCCGTTGAAAAAACTTTATCATAGCCCAGGTTGACGAGGAGCGGAATGGTCATGGAACCGACTGCAGCCGCTGTCGCTGGGCCTGAACCGGAAATTGCGCCGTAGAACAAACAGGTCATGACAACCGCCATAGGAAGTCCAGCGGTTTTGTTTCCTATGAAATAAGTAAACACGTTGAACAGCTTTTTGGAGATTCCGCCTCTTGCCATGATGATCCCTGAAAGGATAAACATAGGTACCGCGAGAATCGGGAAACTGTCAACACCTGCCAGCATGGCACGGATGACCATTTCAGGCGATGCAGGAAAAGTTGAATCAAGTAGTCTGGGCAAAATTGCGGTAAGACCTAATGTAGTTGAAATTGGCAGAGCCAATAGAACCGCTACCATAAAGAATAAAAACAATGCTACTGGTGACAATTGAATCCCTCCTTATTAATTCTTCAATGTGTTCAAATTTCTTCCTCAACGTTTTTTGCTGCTACAATGACAAAGCTTTCAAGAATTCTGTAGACAGCCAAGCCAAAACCAACGACCGCCGCATAGTGAACGATATACATTGGCAGCTGTAATGCCGGGGTCAACTGTCCACTGCTGATAGTTGACTGAACAACATTGAAGGAATATCGGAGGACATAAGCAAAGAATCCCAAACTAACAATTTTAGTAAGCAGGAGAATAACTTTTTGAACTACTGGGGGAAGCAGGTGCAGGATCTGATCAATTTTGATCGAGCTGTGATGCTTGATGCAGTAGCCAATGCTAAGAAAAGCGGACCAAACAAATAAGTAACGCGTCAATTCCTCCGACCATGGCAGGGAATTGTTGAAGAGATAGCGCATTGTGACTTGGTAACCCATAACCAGAACCATGACGATCAGGAAGATTGTCAGCAATGCTTCTTCGAAGTGCGCATTTAACCATTTAATAATACGCATTTTTTCACCTCATTTTGAGTGTCCGGATTCGCAAATCCGGCAGGCAGTAACAGACTTAAAGTAAGAAGGCAGGGCGGGCCGGGGATTGTTGCCCGCCCCTAATTTTATGTGGTCGTGCAGAGAAACGCTGTATTATTCGGTAGCGACGTGCTTGGATCTAGCTGCCTGACCGCCGACTAATTTACCTTCGGAAACATTCTCTTTTGGTGTATAGATGTCATTGATGTTCCAAATGCCATCTGTAGGAACCGGAATGTTTTCCATTGGAACGTCGATCAGGTATGGCTCGTTAGATTCGAGGGCTTCTTTGAAGACTGCCTTGAATTCATCCGCGCTGCTGATGCGCTTGCTCTTGACGCCATAGCCAACCGCGATTTCAGCCCAGTTGACACTGTAGCTTGAGCCGTCCGGCTTTCTGAAAACTGTGCCGAAGGTGTGGTTGTAGTGGGAAGCCTCAAGACCGGCAATGGTACCAAAGGCATTGTTGTTCATGATGACCCAGACCACAGGAATATTATATTCCACAGCAGTGGCAAGGACAGATGGGTTTGCACCAAAGCCGCCGTCCCCAACCAGGGTAATAACTTTCTTATCTGGCGCCGCCAGTTTTGCGCCCAGAACCGCTGCCGGTCCAAAGCCCATTGTAGCGAGTCCGCCCGGATGAAGAATGGTATCCGGCTGTGTAATGTCAAACTGCTGACTGACGCCATTTTTATTCCAACCCACATCTGTTGCAATGATGCCGTCTTCAGGGAAGACTTCGCGGACATCTTTGAGGATGCGCTGCGGCGTCATTGGGAATCTGCCGTCATTGGAGATCTCTACATTAGAAGCCTTGAATGCAGCTCTGTTCTCAGCGATGGCTTTTTTAAGCTGCGGGCGCTGAATGCCTTCAGGCACAAGCTCTTTTGCAGCTTCGAGGATGGCTTTCAGGGCTTGCTTTGGATCAGCGACCGCGCCAAGGGCAACCGGGTAGTTGCGTCCAATTTCAGCCGGCTCGAGATCGACCTGGATGAACTTCGTTTTTTCAGCGTTGAAAGTGACGTCGTTATACCAGGAGCTGCTGTCTGCTTCAGCGAATCGCGTCCCCACACCAAAGATCACATCTGCGTTTCTCGTGATATCGTGAACGAAGTCGCAGCCCCAGAAGCCTGTCACACCAACATTCATTGGGTGAAGATCAGAAAGCGCGCCGTGACCCATGAGTGTTCTTGAAACTGGGATTTCCAGGAATTCAACCAGTGCCTTAAGTTCTTCACTGGCTTGTGAAATAAGTACCTGACCACCCACGTGGATGACCGGATTTTTTGCTTCGATCAGCATCTTGGCGTATTCGTAAGCCGCTTCTCTAGAAAGGGCCGGACGGATCGTCACAGGGCTGTCGTGGTAAGTTCTTTCAAAATGACTTGTGTCGAGTTCTCTGGAAAACATGTCCATAGGCACTGAAATCAATACCGGGCCTGGTCTGCCAGACTCTGCTAGTCTGAACGCCTTGTCGAGAATTTCAGGGAATTGTTCAGGCTTGTCAATTCTCCAGGCTCTTTTGACAAATGGTCTGTAAATCTCGTATTGGGCGCCATCCGCATGCATGTTGACTTCCTGGTGCGGGTGTTTTCCGTAGTAGTAGCTAGGAACGTCACCTGCTATGACCACCATAGGGATAGAATCCAGAGATGCGTTGGCGACGCCTGTCGCAGCATTTGTAAGTCCAGGTCCAAGGTGGCAAAGGACGACGCTGGCTTTTTTAGTAATTCTAGCGTACGCGTCTGCGGCGTGAGCTGCGAGCTGCTCATGTCTGACGGAAATGAACTTGAGTTTTGCATCCTTTAAAGGATCCAGCATTGCAATGACCGTGTGGCCGCAAAGACCGAAGACGTGTTCGACGCCTCTTCTTTCAAGATAATCTACCAATTGCTCAGAAATCAATTTCTTCAACTTTAGATCTCCTTTCCAACCTGTCCTTTATTTATACGATGGATTTGCCAGCTTTTAATATGAAGCTTGAAACTTCTCTGCCTACGTAATCCTGTACTTTTCTTGCGAGTACGATCAGTTTGTCGAGGTCATAATCCGTACGAACACCCATGGCGTTTACCATATGGACCACATCTTCTGTAGCAATATTGCCGGAAGCCCCCGGAGCGAACGGACATCCGCCGAGTCCGCCGAAGCAGGCGTCAAATCTGGTTATGCCAGCCTGCATGCCGGCGACAACATTTGCGAGGCCCATGCCCCGTGTATTGTGGAAGTGAAGATTCCAAAGAATTTGTGGATACTTCTCCTTAACTGCTTTCGCGTACTCATAAACTTGCTGTGGGTTGGCCATGCCTGTGGTGTCTGACAGTGAGAGCTCAGTGACGCCAATTTGGAGGTAACTGTCAATGATAGGGTAAATGTCTTCAATAGGGATAATACCCTCATTTGGATAACCGAAGCCAGTGGAAATGGCACCTGAAATGGTGATGCCTTTCTTTGCCGCGAAATTGGCGACTTCTTCGAAGCCTTTAACTGCTTCTTCAGGTGTTTTGTTCAAGTTGCTCAGAGAATGTGCCTTACTCGCAGAAACCGTGAGCTTCGCTTTCGTAATGCCGTTGGCTTCAGCGCGCTCGACGCCTTTAAGGTTCATGATCAGCGCTCTGTACTCAACGCCATCATAACGCTTGAGTCTTTTTGCGACTTCATCCGTGTCAGCCATCTGCGGAACCGCTTTAGGATGGACAAAAGATCCAATTTCAATGATTTTGGCACCTGCGGCAACGACCTCTTCGATCAGCTCGATTTTCTGATCTACAGTCAGCAGCTTTTCTTCATTTTGAAGGCCGTCTCTCGGACCGACTTCACAAATTTCAATGTAGTCAACTTTGTTGAATTCAGAATTCTGACTCATTTTGCACCTCGTTCATGTAAGCGGGTCAGCGAGAGCAGCTGCCCGGCAGTTATAGTAAGAGTCTTTATGCAGTTTCATTCTACGGAACTCAATTCAATACTGCGAAATTTAAATTCAGAATAGCACCGATTTTATGTGTTGTCAATTCTGTTTTTCTAAATCTATTAAGAATTCTGACGATTCATTATTTACACTATTTTTATGCTATGTGATTTTGAAATTAATAGGTGAATCTATTTTCTTGGATTCGCTTCAAAATAGGCCTTTGCGGTAGCCAGGCAGCGGCGCGCGTGTTCCGCGTAACCAAATTCTCTGACGCGCTGAAGATTAGGGAGCTCAATAGAATAGGGCATTTCAGGCATGCTGTGAATATATGACGCCACATCAATGCCGCCTTCGCCTACATAGGAGCGCGCTTCACGCAGAATGCGCGTCATTTCATCCCTGTCCTGAGGAATCTCAACAGGCGCATCACAGAGGTGAGCGAAATGGAACCACGACTCAGGCAGTTTTTTTAACTCTTCAGCGGATTCCCTTGACCGATGCATATGATGAATATCCACCATAATGCCTGCATTGTCTCTATTGACGGTTTTCAAGACATCCACGGTGCCTTCAAGTGTATTGACGGCAGCAATTGGAACAAATTCCAAATCCACTGTCAAACCGTATTGCTTGGCGAGGTCGCAAACTTCCCCGAACTTCTCAAGGTAGTAGTCGCGGTTGGGTGTCCAGATGCTGCTGAGGACATGTTTGCCGCCGAGCTCAGCGGCAACTTCCATAGCTGGCTCGTAGCGTTTTGGATCCATGTCATCAAAAATTCTCGCGAGTTCAATATCTAAAAGCTTGACCCCGGTTTCAGCAAGGGCAGTTTTTGTCAGCTTCATCATGTCTTTATTGGCAGCCAGATCATAGTTTGGCTCACCAGGCAATCCCATATAAATAGGTCTTAAGCTGACGAAATCATATCCCGCCATTGAAGCTATGTAGATCATTTCCGGCGGCGGACAGCCTAATACGGTCAAATGTGCCAAAGAAAATTTGCTGTTCATTATCATTCTCCTCTACCTTTGGGATTGGCGCATAACTTATAACATAAAAAAACACCCAGTACGAATCACGCTTTTATTAAGAAGGATGATGGTCTGTGTGATTCAAATCCGAGTACGCAATTCCATTCTGCGGAACTCTGTGTCGTTTTTGTCTTGTTTAAAGATTACCACCAGCACTAGCCTTTGTCAACGATTTTTTCCACTTAATAAATTGCAATTCCATTCAGCGAAACTACGTAATATTCAAACATTTCAAAAACCTGTATTTCGGTAAAAAAAACTGAGGTTATTGTGCAGCCTGTTTTCAGCTGCACAATAACCTCAGTTATTAAATTGGTAAAATCATAATCTGAATTTATTGTGATCTCCATGAAGCAAATTCAAGACATCATCCAGAAGTTCTACTGAAATTTGTCCAGGTGCAGTCGCCTCACCTATCGCGCCGTAAGTCATAGAGGAACCAAAAATTTCTCCTGCCAGCCGGCTCAGCAAGCCGGCTGGCGACATGGCCGTTGCAACAATTGGTTTATCGCCATATTTTGATGCCGTTTCATAGGTAGCATTCAATAAGGTTAAAAGATCATCCGCGGCATTTGGCATAACGGCAATTTTGGATACATCAGCACCCATCTCCTGCATTTTCATCAAAGTCCGAATGAGTACCGCCTTCTCAGGTGTATCGACGAAATTATGGTAAGATCCCATGACGAGTACACCAGCATTGTGAATTCGGGCAATATTCTCTGCAGCAACCTCATTACAGGAAATCAGTGCGACATCCACCAAATCGACCATGCCGCTTTCCGCCGCTATTTGGTTTAAATGCGTGTACGCCTCAGAGGTAATGGCCCTATCCCCGCCTTCTTTTAGTAATCTGAAGGAAAAAATAAGAATCTTATTCGGAAAAATATCGCGCAGCGCCATAAGCACCGCTATGGTTTTCTGATGATCAAAAACATCCTTGAAGGCATCTGCCCGCCATTCAACAACATCTATAGGAAAATGGACCATGCTGTTGGCTTTTTCAATAATTGAAACCTCATCTTTTTCAATGATGGGAACAATTATTTTAGGCTTGCCCTCGCCTATAATTATGCCGCGGATATTGAAAGTTTTTCTCACGATGACAGCACCTCAATAAAATCAACATTGTTCCACATATCAATATGTAGTTCCGCCAAACGGAATGATCATATATTAACATCACGCTTTAAAATTGTCAATAATTATGAAAAAGGATGTTCAACCAACCTTGTATCTCCACTCAATTATCGCTATACTGTTAATGACATAAGTTGAATATCCCTTAGGCTTCTATTTACAAACAACTCAGAGGAGGCACTTCAAAATGAAAATTGCATTACCATCCCGAGACAATATGATCGACAGCCATTTTGGCCATTGCGAGTACTTCACAGTCTATACTGTAAGTGTGGAAAATAGAGAAATCATCGCTGAAGAAACGGTACCTTCTCCGGTTGGCTGCGGCTGCAAATCCAGTATTGCACAGACGCTTGCAGCTAAAGGTGTCACCCTCATGCTCGCAGGCAATATGGGCCAGGGCGCGGTCAATGTACTCAACAATTCCGGCATAGAGGTCCTCCGAGGCTGCTCGGGTGAAATCAAAACAGTGGCACTCCATTGGCTCGGCGGCACCCTCGCAGACTCAGGTGAGGCTTGCGCGGCCCATGACCACGCTTGTCACGGTCACTAGAAAACAGGCTTAAAGCTGGCGGATAGCCAGAAAACATGCGCCCCCACCGGGCACATCATTCAAAAACAAAAACCCCTGGACGGGGTTTTTGTTTTTGAATCGCAATCCTTACAAAGACTTCAAATCGATCATGCGCATAATATCCAGCCGCATCAGCTGCTCAACGATCTCCATGCTGACCTCTTCCACTGATTTATGATCCGTGTCAATGACAAGATCTGCTGCCCCTTCGTAAAGCGAAAGACGGGAAGCCATCATGGAGTCGATCTTCGATACGGACATGTCGTCTTTCAGAAGCGGCCTTGTGCCTTCTTTGGCAATACGGTCATAAATGACCTCAGGGCTCGCTTTCAGCCATATAAGCACGCCGTTTTTCTTCATGTTTTCGACATTTCGGTCATCCAGCACAATACCGCCGCCACCACAGAACACAATGATGTTGTTGTACTGGGCAAGCTCCTCAACCGTTTTGCGCTCGAGTTCCCTGAAATAGGGCTCGCCATGATCTTTGAAGATTTGACTGATGGTCATTTTGGCACGGTCTTCAATCACTTTATCCACATCAATCTGGTCCATGGCCAGCAGCTTCGAAAGTTCCCTGCCCACCGTGGTTTTGCCGCAGCCCATGAATCCTACCAGGGAAATGTGATAAGGAAACAGTTTTCTGGATTGAATCCTGCGGCAGCTTCTCAGCACGTGGGTGTGTATGCCTTTAATCTCTTCCCTGAATTCAGGATTTTCGACATAATTTCCAATCTTCTGAATAACCTCGCGTTCTCTGTCCTTGCTGAAAATTGGCACGGCTAATTCCTTTTTGACCTTCATGATCTCCAGGATAATCTCCATGCGCTTTTCCAGGGTCTCCGCCAAAAGCTGATCGCATGCGTCCACTTTGGCTCGAAGCTCTTCCAATCTGTTCATCTGTCTCATCTCCCTTCCGCTTGAAAACCGCTGGCTTTAAAATCTACCTGGCCTGCGCCAATGCCTCCTCTGAAAGCACCAGATCTTGAGTTCCTATAATTCCCCAATTAAATCGATCAAGCAGGTCACGCGCTTTGACTGGTGCTGTCTCGTTCGCAAATCCGGCCTGATAGGCCAGAAACCCTATAATGCCTTCAGCTGTCCAGCCTGCAGCAATCAAAGCGCCCAAATCCAAAGATTTTTGTCGCTTGGAAAGGCGGTGACCATAGACATCCACCAAAAGAGGAACGTGACCATATCGCGGGCGCTCGTATCCCAAGAGGTCCATCAAATAAAGCTGGACAGGTGTCGAGATCAGCAAATCCGACCCCCTCACCACCTGGGTGACTTCCATTTCCCCATCATCCGCCACCACGGCAAGCGGGTAGGCATAGACCCCGTCCGAACGCTTCAGGACCACGTGATCCTGAGCCATATCCAACCGGTGCCGGAAATCACCATAATTCATATCTATGAAGCGGATCTCTTCTCCATGATTATGCAGACGCCAGGTATGGCGTCTGGTGTCCATGGCAATCTGGCGCTGAAGAGCACTCATCTCAAGACAAGGATCAGAGATAATCCCGGTTTGCTCACCTCTATGGGGCGCACTCGCAGCGTTTCGTTCCTCACGACTGCAGAAGCAGGGATAGGCGTGACCGCTTTCAACGAGCCTGCGGAATGCGACGTCATACCGCCCGAAACGCTCGCTCTGATAATAGGGCGCGAAGATGCCGCCACAGCCAGGCCCTTCATCCCAGTCCAGGCCAAGCCAGTCCAGGTCTTTCATCAACTGCTCAGAATAACTTTTCTTGGATCTCTCCGGATCCAGGTCTTCCACTCTTAGAATCATCACACCATCTTGGGACCTGACTGCGAGCCAGGCCAGGAGTGCAGCCCAGATGTTCCCAAGGTGCATTCTTCCGGTGGGACTTGGCGCGAACCGTCCCACCAGCTTTGAACGTCTCTGCATAGACCGCCCACCTTTTACGCCTCAATATCGTAGACCACCTTGTCTATGGTGCCATTCCAGTATTCAAACTCACCCTCCGGCAGGCTCCATGCCGCCCGAACGACAGATGGGAACCGAATGCCGTCTTTTTCTATGTAATTTTCACAATATGCGGTCCAGGTTTGACGTTCGTTGCCGCCCTTTGGATTGGCGTAGTAACGGTCGCGGGATACAAAAGTTGTCACTTCCCCAAGGTCGTTGAAGGTGAAGATGCCTTCCCCGGTCAGACCATGATCCGTTAGCCTCGCCTTGGCAGTCCTCTCGTCTATGGCTTCCCAGGTCACATAAGGTTCAGTCAGGTAACCGGGTACCAAAAAAGCTTCCGCGAGTACCGTCACAACGCCGGACTGTGAAATTTCCTGACGACCGTCGTCGAACACAGGAATCAGGCCTGCGATTTTCCCGAGCATGTGCCCGTGACCATCGGCAAAAAGATCTCTGCCTTCAAAGGGCAGAACACCCAACATTTTGGTTGTCATGTAAGCCATTCTCACCGGTGAGGGTGTCGCATTGAACTGAAGGGTCTTCAGACTCGTCCACGGCTTGTCTGGACCAAACTTGATCCTGCTCTCTTTCCAGATCACCTCGCCCGCCCTAGGCAGTGGTCGGTCAGCGAAGCCAGCCATCTTAAGATACCTCTGAACCGGATCCGGCAGCGACGCTGTTTGTGACCCGGACTCAGTCCGTTGACGCCGTCCGCCCGAATCAACCATTTCCGCCCGTCTGACCATTTCCAGCCATTGCCGCTTCTCATTCAAATAGCGCTGGTACATCTTACTCATGGATTCCACCCTCGGTTAGATGATTTATCCGATTCTTATTATTAGTAGAAATAAGTTTAAAATTTTCACTAATTCCGAATCAGGATATATGCCATGTACCCAAGATACATCAACATAAACGCTGCACCTTCGCCCCGCGTAATTTTTGAATGTGTCAGTGAGAAGATCAGCAGAATCACAGTTGAAATGATCATAATGACAGCGTCAATTAAAATATTGCTGTCCACGACTATAGGGTGAATTACCGATGAAATGCCAAGGATAAAGAAAATATTGAAGATGTTGCTTCCAACAATATTGCCTACCGCAATCTCACTCTTATTCTTGAGCGCTGCCGTGACAGAAGTGATGAGCTCAGGCAATGAAGTTCCCACTGCGACAATTGTAAGGCCAACCAGGGTCTCGCTCATGCCGAGGGCCATGGCAATGACGATGGCATTTTTTACGACCATATCTCCGCCAAATACAATAGCCACCAATCCGCCGATGGTATAAAGCACATACTTTCCAATATTCGTCGGTGATGGATCGATGTCATCCAACTCAAATTGCTCGCGGCTGTTCTTCGCAACCTCCAGGATATAATAAATGAAAACGCTGAAATAAGTCAGCAAAATAAGACCATCCCCACGTGACAGCACAGCATTTTGGTTGACCAGAACACGATCTGCAATTAGAACTAAAAGAACTATACTTCCTAGGAGCGCAAAGGGAATCTCCTTTTTGATAGTCTGCCGCTCAACAACAAGGGGTTGAATGATTGCAGTGATGCCAAGAATAAACAAAATATTGAACAGGTTACTACCCACGACGTTACCCACGGCAATATCACCAGTGCCTTTGAGCGCCGCCGAAATACTGACAGCTGCCTCAGGAGCACTGGTACCAAAAGCGACTATTGTCAGACCGATCAAAAGGGGTGGAATCCTCAAAAATGTCGCGATTTCCGAGGAGCCTTCTACGAAGAAATCAGCGCCTTTCACCAAAATCAGAAAACCTATCAACAGCAATACATATTCCATAATCGTTCTCCATTCATCAATAAATTCGTACTACATCATACCACATTTTTTCTGAGAAAGTATAAACATTTCCATAACAAATAAAGGCAACAGAAGAAGCAAAAAAAGAAGAGGGTGTTTTAGTCACCTTCTTCCACCGGATTGCAGCTTCATTAAAATGGCTCACAGCCTGACCAGCCAACAGAGCACTTTGTCATAAGACCCTCAATACATCTCCAACCTGGAGCTTCCCGCCCGTCACAACGAGGGCGAACGCGGACATGACCGTCAGCGGACATACGCTTTTTTGCTGAAATAAAGCGCATTCAAAGTGACAGGGTTTTCCGACCTCTGTCAGCTCCAGAACCGCGTCTCCGGCCAATAGCCGGTCACCCGGCCGCAAAAGACCGTAGTCCAAGGCTTCAGTGATCAGGTTGGCCGCATATTTTTCCAGGCATAGCCCGGTACCCTCCAAGGGGCTCAGTGCCTCTAAAGCCTCTGATGCCACAAGACTGACTTGGCGGGATCCGCCGCTATGATAATTGTCTTCGAGCCCAGTGTTCTCGATCAGCAGAACGGATTCTCGGCTGACCATCGGCAAGCCCTTCGAGGCTTTTGTCTGGATGCCGGTAACTCTCACAGCAAAGCCCCCTATTCTTCCGCCAGAACAAAGTCGCCGGACTTTCCGCCGGACTTCTGCACCAGCCGGATATCCTCAATCACCATGGTGCGGTCCATTGCCTTCACCATGTCATAAATGGTCAGCGCCGCCGTAGTCACCGCGCTGAGGGCCTCCATCTCCACCCCTGTTCTGCCGATAGTCTTGGCGACCGCCTCAATCTCAATTGCCGACTGTGCTTCATTTGGCGTGAAACTCATGTCGACGCCAGTCAGAAAAATAGGATGGCACATTGGCACCAGATCCGAGGTCCGCTTCGCCCCCATAATCCCCGCCACCTGGGCGACAGCCAGCACATCGCCTTTCTTGACGCCGCCGTTCATAATGCGCTCAAAGGTCTCCGGCAGCATGGTAACTCGGCCGCGTGCCGTGGCGATCCGAAGGGTTTCGTCTTTTTCTCCAACGTCGACCATCTTGGCGCGGCCGCTTTCATTTATATGTGTCAGCATGATCCAGACTCCTCTCAAGCAATTCTATTCAATGACTATGACTTCCCCACAGCCCTCTACGCTATAGCCGCCGAGTGCCAGGACTTTCCGCTTGAACACCTCAGACCTGAGCGCCTCAATGGCGCGCTGCACCGGAAGGGCATCATAATGCGCCGCCGCCACCAGAAAATCATAGGACTCGTCCCCAACCGGGATAAAATCCAGGCCTGACAGAGCAGCTGCCGAGCGTACACCAAGGCCTGCATCCGCAGTGCCGGAAGCGACGGCTGAAGCTACCGCCATATGGGTTGTCATTTCGCGGTCATACCCTTGGATGTCCTCCGAATCCATGTTTCTGATCTTCAGACTATGATCCAAAAGCAGCCGTGTCCCAGAGCCCTTCTGACGGTTGACGAAGCGAAGGTCGCTGCGGGTCAGGTCCTCCAGGCCTTTGATGTCTTTTGGATTTCCTTTTGGGATCATCAGGCCTTGGGTTCGCTTTACCCCTCGAATCAGGAACCCCGTAAAGTCAGGAAAGAGTTTTTTCACATAGGAAATGTTGTATTCTCCGGTGGCTTCGTCCAGCAGGTGGATTGGCGCGAGGTGCGCTTCCCCTTTGACAATTGCCATGACGCCGCCGAGGCTCCCGACATGGGCGCTGGAGAGGCCGGCATCCGGCCACTGTGTATGGATTTGGTCTGCCAGAAGGTCTATGACCAGGTCATGACTGCCTATGACCACGACCGTGCTCTCTATTTCCTCGAGAGGCCTCAGAAGCCGCACCGGGACCTTCATCCCAGCCTCGAAGCCCTCACTGTTTTGAGGGATTTCAAGCAGCCCGTCCGCGCGCACCAGGGACATAGTGACGCCGGCCCCACGATTCAGCGGGGTCGCGATCAGCTGATCCCCAACCTTGCCCAGCTTGACCCTGACAACCTCAAGGTTCTTAAGGGAAGAGACCAGTCTCCTGGAGAGCACCGCTTCTGTGGTTGGCCGCTGAAGCGAACGCTGGTGCTGCATAGTATAGAGGAGCGGCTTGACAATGGTGTCAAACACCACCCATGCAGAAACAGGGTAACCTGGTACGCCAATCACAGGAGCATGCCCAATCTTGCCTAAGATGGCCGGTTTGCCGGGTTTAAGGGCGATGCCATGAACAAAGACTTCACCGAGTTCCTCAACGATCCGTGAGGTAAAATCCTCTGTCCCCGCCGAGGAGCCTGCTATGATAATGACCATGTCGCTGCTCTGTGCAGCCTTTCGAACGGTGTCCACGAGGAGCGGGTAGTCATCCGCCACCGGTGCCAGGCGAATGGCCTCGCCGCCGCACTGCTGAACGATCCCCTCAAACACCCTGGAATTGGATTCTATGATCTTTCCAATCTCCATGGGCTCTCCCGGCTCAACGATCTCCGTGCCGGTCGGCAGGATGGCCACACGCGGCTTGCGGATGACCTTCACTGTGTTGATGCCGCCGCTTAGGAGGGCGCCTAAATCTATAGGCGTCACTTTATGATAGGCCGGCAGAATTAATTCGCCTGCAACAATGTCTTCACCCACCGGCCGTACGTTGTCCCAAGGCGAAATTGCTGCTCTGATTTCCACTTGATCCTCGCTCAAATCGACGAGATCCTCCACCATAATGACCGCATCCCACGGATCCAGAATAGGATCCCCGGTATCCACTATGATGTAATCCTTCCCTTTAGTCAGCGCCACAGGCCGCCGCTCGCTGGCCTCATAGGTTGAAGCTGCGTTCACCGCAATCCCGTCCATGGCGCTGGCATTGAACCAGGGCGCGGACAGGGCAGCGAACACCGGTCCGGCTGTCACCCTGCCCAGCGCCTCCACGGTTGGTACAACCTCTTCTCCCAGTGCTATTTCGCCGCTGGCACAGGCGTTAGTATAGTGTGAGATGGCCTCGTCCAGCGCCATATTGCTCAGGTAAATATTTCTCTCGTGCTTCATTTGCCGACACCTCCGGTGGATTGGTCAAGATTCTAGAACAGGATCACTTGAACAGGTTCGTTTTGGAGGATGCCCTCCTGCTCAGGCTCAATTTGGATATAGCCGTCCGCTCTGCTCATCAGGGAAATCATGCCCGATTTGCCGTGGACAGGGATGGCAGTCAGCTTGCCTGATCGCCGCTCAAGGGAGACCATTTGGAAAGTCGTCCTGCCTGGCGCCGCATGGATATTCGATGACGCGACCGCGTTGACTGTCCGCTTACTGAAAAGGGCAGCAAGTTCTTCTGCTTGCTCAGTACCGGAGCCATCGGCTAAAGAAAAGATCTGTTCTCCTGTCAGTCTTTGAAGGAGCGGCTCTACGACCGCTTTGAAAATCATCATGGCGGAAGCGGGCTGGCCCGGAAGGCCAAAGACAGGCACCCCGCCTATTCTGGCAACTACGGTCGGCTTGCCCGGCTTGATCCCGAGGCCGTGAGCCAGGATCTCCGAGTCCTCGAAGGACTGGATCACCCTTTGAGTGTAATCCTTCTCGCCCACGGAGCTGCCCCCCGAGAGCAGGACCAGATCGCTGTCCGAAACCGCTTCCGAGACGGCCCATTTCAGAGCGTCAAAATTGTCCTTCACGAGGATGGCGCGCTTCACGTGGCCACCTGCCGCCTCAATCAGCCCGGAAATGGTATAGCTGTTGATGTCCCTGATCTGGCCCGCCGTTGGCTTTTGCCCGATTGGTACAATTTCATCCCCCGTTGAGAGGACGCTGACCTGAAACGGCGCAAACACCTGAACATTTTCGATCCCAAGGGCGGACAAAACCCCCAGGTCCTGAGGCCTGAGGCGCGTGCCGCGTTTTAGGACGACTTCGCCGCTGGTGAGGTCATCACCTTTTTGCATAACATTTTCAAGGGGTGCCGATGGTCGGTGGACCGCAATCTGTCCAGCGCCAAAAGGCTCGGTGTACTCAATCATAACAACGGCGTCCGCCCCCTCCGGCAGCGCGCCCCCCGTGGGTACATAAACGGCCTCTCCGGATTTTACGGCTCGAAGCGCCGGCTTTCCCATTTCCACAGCCCCAACGAGATTTAAGAACCCGGGAATGCTCTCACTGGCACCAAAGGTGTCTTTGGCTCTCACGGCGTAGCCATCCACTACGGACCTTGAGAAATGAGGGACATCCTCAGTGGCGGTTTGATCTTCGGCCAGAATTCTGCCAAGGGCTTTCTCCAGGGGGAGACTTTCCATGCAAAGTGGAAGTTCCGAAAAGGTTTCATTAAGCTTTGCCGTGACTTCGCGTAGTGTCAAAACTTTAAAAAGATCCAACTCTATCACCTCGTGTTTTGATTCGGTGTCGCCATACTTGAAATTTCCATTTTTCCATCCTGGAGCCACAATAGCTCTTTGCAGCACCTTTGTGCTTGCTCTGCGCTGTGCGTGACCAGAATAACAGTCGCGCCGGTTTCGCGGTGGTACTGCATCAGCCTGGACTCGAAGAGTTCCGTTGCCTGTCGGTCGAGGCTGGCTGAAGGCTCATCCATCAGCAGCAGCCTGGGTTCAAAGACCAGCGCTCTGGCCAGAGCGACCTTCTGAGATTCCCCGCCGGATAGTGTCGTCGCTTTACGGCTGGCGAGCTCCGGAATCTCCATCCGTTCCAGGGCAATTCTAACTCTTTTGTCCCGTTCCGTCCCGCTGACGCCTCTCACTTCCAGAGGCCAGGCGACGTTTTCTTCAACTGTGGCGTTCATCATATATGCCTTTTGACTGAGATAAGTCGTTTCGGTAAACAGACTTTTATGCCAGGCGCGTCCGTCATAAAGAAACCTTCCGTGGTCCGGCTTTTCCAGACCTGCTGCCATTTTAAGCAACGTTGTCTTGCCGGCGCCATTTGGCCCCATCAGTCCGTACAGCCCGCCTGAAGGCAGTCTGAGATTTTCAACATCAAATAAAAGCCGCTTTCCGTGGCGCTTGACCAACTGCTCAATAATAAGCTCCATCAGATCTCCTCCCCGGCGGCGCGGTAAACAAAAGCATTGGCAAGGAATGAAAGGCTAAGCAGTACAATGGCCATGGCAATGGATTGAGCATAATTGCCCATACTGTTGTTCATAGCTATGTAGGTTGTCATAACCCGAGTGTGGCCTTTTATGTTGCCGCCTACGATCATGACAGCGCCCACCTCTGAAACTGCCCTGCCAAAACCCGTCACGAAGGCAGCCAAAAGTTCTATTTTCAACTCTTTGAAAAAGAGTCCAAGCAAATCTGCCGGTCTGCCGCCCAATGTTTTGCCAAGCTCATAGACCTCACGGCCTCTCTTGACAGCGACATTGAAGACTATGCCTGTCACAATTGGCGTGACCAGGATGACTTGGGCAATGACCATGGCAGTAGGTGTAAAAATCAGTTCCATTGAACCAAAGGGGCCGCGGCGGGAGAGGAGGATGGCTACCAGAAGCCCTACAACCACCGGAGGCAGTCCCATCATGGTATAAAGAATTCTTGCGTAGAGCTTCTTTCCTTTGAATTTTTTCAGTCCTGTGTAAATGCCAATCACGGTCCCAAACAGACCCGCAATTAAAGCCGACAGGGTCGAAACGACAAGAGACAAGCCTATGACGCTGTAAACCTCTGCATCCATAGAGATCAACAGATTGAAGGCTGCCTTGAATCCGTCTGCTATATAGTCCAATCCGCGTCTCTCCTTTAAAATAATGTGGGTCAATAGACCAAAAGCCGCAGGGGCTATTGGCTTATTGACCCCATTTTCTGTGTTTGTTGAGATGGAAGCGGGTGTCAGACACCTTCTTCCTTATTTGTGGCAGCGGTCCACAAATCAAACTACTCCGCGTCCGGGAAGAACAGCGGCGCGCCGAACTTTTCCACGCCAAATTCACCGATCAGCGTCTGTGTCTCATCAGAGACGATCCAATCAATGAAGGCTTGGGCTGCTTCCGCGTTAATTTGTTCATTCTTGTCCGGGTTGACGGCAATGACACCATATGGGTTGAGCAATCCTTCCAGACCCTCCGTGACGATCTCCAGCTCCAAATTGTCCTTCATGCTGAGATACGTCGCACGGTCAGTTAAAGTATACGCTTGAAGCTCGTTTGCCATCTGAAGAACGTCGCCCATGCCTTTGCCCGCTGAAACGTACTGATCACCTGACGGCGTCATGTCGGCCAATTTCCATAAGCTGTTTTCCTTCTTATGCGTGCCGGAGTCATCCCCTCTGGAGACGAAGGACGCGCCTTTGTCCATGATCTGCTTGAGGGCTTCGCCGGCGTTCGCGAAGGATGCCCCTTTAAGTGCCGCAGGGTCTGCCGATGGTCCTACCACGACAAAATCATTGTACATGACAGAGAAGCGCTGGAGACCGTGACCCTCCGCCACAAATTTTTCTTCGTCTGCCTTAGCGTGAACCAAAAGGACATCCGCTTCGCCGTCAACGCCCATTTGAATGGCTGCGCCGGAACCCACGGCTACAACTTTGACCTCAGCGCCGGTTTTCGCTTTGAAATCCGGAAGGATAAAGTCCAGCAGTCCGCTGTCCTGGGTGCTGGTGGTCGTGGAAAGAATCAGGGTCTGACCCTCCAGGGACGGCAGTGTCGATTCTGCAGGCGTTTCCGCAGGTGTCTCAGCAGGTGCTTCGGCAGGCGTTTCAGCCGGAGCTGGTTGGCTGCACCCCGCGCCAAACAGAACAAGCGCCAAAAGCAGCATTGTCAGCAGGATGGTATTGATTGATTTCTTTGACTTCGAACGGAATTTCATTTTCATGTGATTGCCTCCTTAGATTTTGGGGATAAAAAAACATCCTCAAAAAAAGGACGCCCTATGTCAGACCTTTTAAGTTCAGCAATGTCATAGAAGCGCAGGATTGCGTCTTCCGGCGCCGAGAGTCGCGCCGCCTATGTAATGGCCTATCCTTAAAAGTCCGTATGGGGCTTTTTCCTTTCCTCAAGTGGGAGGCCGCAGGATTTCTCCTGTGACCCAGCGGCTGAAAACCATGGCATAACCTGTCAGTCCGATTGTTTCAGACTTGACGGCATACTTTAGGCCATTCAGCTCGAAAAAAGCGCTTATAAGTTGTGAACCGCTGTCATTAGTATAGCATGCAGAAAATCCGCCTACAATGCGAATTTTGCGTCAATTCAGTTTTATGAGCACAAAACCTACTTTTGTGATATAATGCTAAGTTGTACAAATAATGAATTGAGGAAGATGCATTGTGATTACAGTATCCAACGTCAGTCTGCGTTTTGGCGAGCGCAAGCTCTTTGAAGACGTCAACTTAAAATTTATTCCCGGCAACTGTTATGGTGTCATAGGCGCAAACGGCGCCGGAAAGAGTACCTTTCTAAAGATCCTGTCCGGCGACCTCGAGCCCAATACCGGCGATGTTATTGTCGCGTCCGGCACGAGACTGTCTGTCCTGAAACAGGACCACTTTGAATTTGATCAGAACGAAGTCATGGAAACGGTTATTCTCGGCAATCAGCGGCTTAGCGAGGTCATGAAGGAAAAAGATGCAATATATATGAAGGAAGACTTCTCTGACGAGGACGGCATGCGCGCTGCTGAGCTCGAGCACGAATTTGCCGAAATGGGCGGCTGGGAAGCAGAATCAGAGGCCTCATCTCTTCTTCAGGGTCTGGGCATCACAACGGACATGCACTACAAAAAAATGTCAGAACTCATGGGCTCAGAAAAAGTCAAGGTCTTGCTAGCGCAGGCCCTGTTCGGCAAGCCCGGCGTCCTGATCCTGGACGAGCCTACAAACAACCTCGATATCCAGTCCATCAATTGGCTGGAGGATTTTCTGATCGACTTTGAAGGTACCGTCATAGTCGTTTCCCACGACCGGCACTTCTTGAACAAAGTCTGTACCCATGTGACAGACGTCGACTTTGGGAAGATCAAGATGTTTGTGGGCAACTATGATTTCTGGTATGAATCCAGCCAATTGGCGCTTCAAATGTCAAAGGACCAAAATAAGAAAAAAGAAGAAAAGATCAAGCAGCTGCAGGATTTTATCACGCGGTTCAGTGCCAACGCCTCAAAATCCAAACAGGCGACTTCCAGGAAAAAACTTTTGGATAAGATTACGCTGGATGACATTCAGCCTTCCACAAGACGCTATCCGTTTGTTGGTTTCAAACCGGACCGCGAGGTGGGCAACGACATTCTGATTGTCGAGGATCTCTCCAAGTCCATTGACGGCGAGCTCATGTTCAAGGATGTCAGCTTCACTGTACGCAAAGGTGACAAGATCGCATTCGTCGGAGATAACGAGCTGGTCAACACCGTCCTTTTCAAAGTCCTTATGGGCGAGCTCGAGCCGGACAGCGGTACAATCAAATGGGGCGTCACCATTACCAAGTCCTATTTTCCAAAGGACAACTCAGAGTTCTTCAATGATGTCGATATGAACCTCGTGGATTGGCTCAGACAATACTCCGTAGAAAAGGACGCAACGTATATCCGCGGCTTCCTGGGACGTATGCTGTTTTCAGGCGAAGAAGCGCTCAAGTCTGCTACTGTGCTTTCCGGCGGCGAGCGCGTACGCTGCATGCTCTCCAGAATGATGCTCTCGGGCGCTAATGTCCTAGTCCTCGACCAACCGACAAACCACTTGGATCTCGAATCCATCACTGCCCTCAACAATGGTCTCGGCGCTTACAACAGCAACATTCTATTATCCTCCCACGACCATGAGCTCATCCAGACTGTTGCCAACCGCATTATTGAGCTCTCCCCTGCGGGCATGGTTGACAGATTGATGACCTTTGACGAATACCTCGAGAGCAAAGGTAAATAAAGGCAGCTATCATAGAAAATTGGTTTTAACCGCAGTCGATCTCCGTCTGCGGTTCGTGCCAATTTTCTTTTTTGTGTGACTGATCCTTTTTGTTCAATATTATAGGCGTTTGTGCCGGTCACAAAACCATCGGCAAAATTCACTCTCTGGCATAAAGTTCAGTACCACTTGCCCATCTCAACCTGATATAATTAGAGTAGCATTGAGCATGGAGGGGTAAAAGTGAACCAGTTGAGATTAGACCGTGTAACGGATTATATGCTTCAAACCCAAATGGGACAAATGCTTATTTCTGATCCCGCTTCCATTTTTTATCTGACCGGAGTATGGATCCAACCTGGAGAAAGAATGCTTGTTCTCTACCTGAACCTGAGCGGCGAGAAGCGGTTATTTGTCAATGGGCTCTTCCCAATTCAGACAAAGGATGCGTCAGACCTTCAGATCCACTACTTCAGCGACACGGATGACAGCATTTCCCTGTTGGCAGAATACATGAGGGACGAAGGCGACATAGGCATAGATAAAACATGGCCGGCGCGCTTTCTGCTGCCGCTCATGGAAACGCTCTCGCACGCGTCCTTTATCAACGGCTCTCCAGCTGTAGATTCAGTACGGCTGGTCAAAGATGTCAACGAGCAGGCACTGATGAGAAATGCTTCTGAGCTGAATGATCAGGCTATGAAAGTTTTGGCCTCCTCTGTTGAGGATGGATGCACCGAGCTTGAACTCAGCCGCCTTCTGAAGGAAACTTATAGGACTTTAGGAACGGACGGCATTTCTTTTACGCCCATTATCGCTTTTGGCGCCAACGCTGCGCTGCCTCATCACGATAGCGGAAATGCACCGATTCAGCCGGGGGCGTCAATTATTTGCGATATTGGATGCATCAAAGACGACTATTGCTCGGACATGACCCGGACGTTTTTCTATAAAAGCGTCTCTGAAAAGGCCCGCCAGGTATACAACCTGGTGCATCAGGCTAACCTCGCTGCCATTGCTGCAGTTCGCCCCGGCGCCCGGTTCTGTGATGTTGATGCGGCAGCGCGACAGGTCATCGAAGCCGGAGGGTATGGGGCTTTCTTCACGCATCGTACCGGTCATTCCATTGGCATGGAAGTCCACGAGTTCGGGGATGTCTCCTCTGTCAATACCGCACACCTCGAGCCGGGGATGGTATTTTCCATTGAACCGGGAATCTATCTCCAAAATGAATTTGGCGTTAGGATTGAGGACCTGGTCCTTGTCACCGAAACCGGATGCGAAGTCTTGAATCATTTCTCAAAAGCACTGACAGTCATTGGTTAAACTGAGCGTCAGCGCTGCTCCCAGTCCACAATATCATTTTTGGAGGCGTCTTATATGAATAAGATCAAACATTATGCCCCGCTGGTGGGCGGAATAGCTTTAGTGGTCTTCGGCATCATTTACTTGTTCCAGGGCGATTACGTAAAGGCCGGCGCAGGTATTCTTGTTGGGTTTATCCTCGCCTCCCCTTTCTTTTTTGGACGCCCTCGCTAAATTTAGCGAGCAGCGTTGGAAATTCCACGAGTTAAATCATGAAATTTTAAAAGGATGTCCGGTTTTCAGAGAAAACCGGACATCCTTTTTCGTTGGTAATATTAAGTACGATTCTTTTTACGCAAAATTTCCTAAGCTGTGGTTTGAAGAAGCTCTTACGACTGGAACACCCGCTCGCGGAGCTGACCTGGAACGATCAGCGCTATGACCGTATAGAGCTCAAGACGCCCAATCAGCATCAGGAATGATAACAGCAGCTTAGATGGATCACTGAAATTTGCGTAGGTCTGCGTTGGTCCAACGAAGTCAAAACCAGGTCCAATGTTGCCTATGGTCGCCGCAACCGCACTCGCTGCGCTGACCAAACCATGCCCCTCGAGTGAAATTAAAACTGTTCCGCCCACGAACGCCACAATGTAAAGCGCGAAAAAGCTCGCGATACTAACGTTTATGTCTCCGGACAACGCTTTGCCTCCAATGCGGATTGGGATCATAGCTCTCGGATGGTAGATCTTTGAAATTTCCCGTCTGATTAGTTTAAACAAAAATAGAATCCTGATAATTTTGATTCCGCCGCCCGTGGAACCCGCGCTGGCGCCAGTAAACATCAATAAAAACAATATGCTTTTGCTGAAATCCGGCCACAAGTCGAAGTTTGCGGTCGCATAGCCTGTTGTTGTGATTATTGAGTTTACTTGGAAAAAAGAGTCCCTGAGCGCTGTCCAGGTGCTGTCATAGACACTGAACCTCAAGTTGAGAGTAATAGCCAGGGTTGACATTAAAATGATGCCCAGATATAATCTCAGCTCTTCGTTTTGAAAAATTTCATGCCATTTGCCCTTAAACGCCTTGTAATATAAGGAGAAGTTCACGCCGCTGAACATCATGAAAAAAGCGATGACAAGGTGGATATAGGTGCTGTTGAATGCGCCTATGCTGGCATTCCTGGTCGAGAAGCCGCCTGTGCCGACAGTACCAAAGGTATGCAGCGCCGATTCATATAATGACATGCCGCCCAGTTTGAGGAGTATGATCTCAATGAGCGTAATCACAATGTAAGTGGTATAGAGTATGATGGCCGTATCCTTCATTCGTGGTGCGATTTTATCCGCTGTTGGACCGGGGGATTCCGCTTTGAACAAATGAAAGGTTCCCGAACCGAGGGTCGGCATAAAGGCCACAGTAAAAATCAGTATACCCATGCCGCCAATCCAGTGGGTCAGAGAGCGCCAGAACAGCAATCCCTTTGGCAAAATTTCGATATCCGTCACGACCGTGGCGCCTGTCGTCGTAAAGCCTGATACGACTTCGAAAAAGGCGTCTACAAAGTTAAGTGAGCCTGACAGCACAAACGGCAATGCGCCGAACACCGAAAATACAACCCAGCCCAGCGTCACAATGGATAGACCTTCCCGGACCTTCATTTTTTGCTTTTTAACCTGGATTCTGCTCATGACAATACCTGCCGTCATTGTAAATGCCACTGTGATCACAAAAGCCATGAGGTCGGGTTCACCGAGTCCCAGCGCGATCAACAAAGACGGCATCATGAGGGCAGATTCAAGAAACAGAAGATTTCCGAGGACCTTTAGTACGATTCCATAATTCACGGAGAAGACCTCCATCATTTGGTCGAATAAATTTTTGAAGCGCTTCCACAGAGGTGTTCAAACTGAAAATAACAAGACGGTCACCTGCATGAATAACTGTTTCTCCATTCGGGATGACCACTTGGTGATTGTGCAGAATCGCGCCAATGATAATGCCTTTTGGCAATCTCAAATCTTTTATTTTTTCATTCACGCATTCGAGATTGTCATTGACGATCACCTCGACAACCTCTGCCTGGCGTTCCAACAGCATGGTCACAGAGACGATCAAACCGCCCCGGACATATTTAAGCACTTCACTGACTGTGATATCAATGGGATTCAATGAAAAGTCGATATTCAGCTTGTCAATCAGGTTCACGTAACTTGAACGGGAAATCTTCGCAATGGTTTTATCTACGCCTTCCTGCTTCGCCATGATGGCCATGAGCAGGTTTTGCTCATCATATCCCGTCGCCCCGACAAAAGCGTCCATTTGAGCCAGGGACTCCTCTTCGAGGAGCTGAAGGTCGGTGCCGTCCCCGTGAATCACGACAGCCTCCGGAAGTTTATTGCTCAAATAGAAACACCGGTCACGTTCCTGCTCGACTATAACGACGTTGACATTGTTATGGAGCAGCTGACTGCCAAGATAGAACCCAATATTGCCGCCGCCAAAAATCATGACATCTTTCACCGGCCGTACGTCCAGACAGAGTTTGAAACGCTTGACAAATTCATTCAAGCGATGTGTTTTTCCAATGATGTAAAGCAAATCATCAGGCTTTAGAACAGTTGAGCCGTCAGGGATCAGGATAGTGCCCTCCCGTTTAATGGCAGTGATAAGGAGCCCTTCAAAATTGACGAGATCCATGATTTTTTTCCCGATCAAATCCTGAAGCTGATTAACCTTAATATCCATCATGGTGACTTTACCCTTGGCATAGTCCCCTGTATGGAAATGATAGCCCTTCATTAAAAACCTCAGCATTTCATGTGCCGTTGCCAGATCAGGGTTGACAATATGATCTATGCCCATGTCCACGGTCAAATATTCTTTTTGCCTGATATATTCAGGATTTCGGATCCTGGCAATAGTGCGCTTGACCCCCAGCTTCTTTGCAATTGAGCAAATGATGGTGTTGGCCTCATCAATCCCCGTCACTGCGATCAGCATGTCATAGGTTTGAATGCTCAGTTCTCTTAAGGTTTCCATGTCGAGCCCATTTCCCAGGACCGCCAGGACATCCAAGTGATCTTGTACGCGTTCGACCGTTTTGGGGTTAGTGTCGACCAGGGTAATGTCAATCTGTTCGTTCATCATGGTTTCGGCAAGCCGGTAACCTAATTTTCCGGCACCTATGATCATGATTTTCATGAGAGCCCTCACCTTTCCGGATTATACTTGAAGGCTGCAGAACATAATTTCTGCAGCCTGAGTCAATTTCATTATTTTGTTGACAGTCACTGAGTAGATGAAATCATTTTACCATACAGGCCTACCAGTGTCCAACGATTACAGCGCCATTTTATAAATTGCTTTGACATCCGCTGCCTCAAGCTTTTTGTACCCACCGAGGGAACCAAAGAGGGTGGCTTTCTCTGTCATGAGGTCAAGCTGATCTGCAGGTAAGGCTGCCTCCCCAAAGGATTTTGGCAATCCCATGTCCGAGAGGAAAGCCTCAAATCTTCGAATCCCTTCGTTGGCAATTTCTGCAGGAGCATTGAATGCCTCGGGTGAGACTCCAAAGACGCGCTGGGCAAATTGTACAAACTTATCAGGCCGTTCAGCGGACACGTATTTCATCCATGCCGGGAAGATAATCCCAAGCGTCACACCATGAGTCGTTCCATACAAAGCCGTGATTTCGTGGGCGATCCTGTGACTTGCCCAATCCTCCAAACGACCAACACCCAGGATGCCATTGTGGGCCACTGTTCCCGCAAGCATAATTTCCGCCCGGGCGTCGTAATCATTTGGATTGCTTCGAAGCTTGTAAGCGTTTTCAATGGTCGCCTTCATAACGCCTTCACACATCAGGTCTGTCACATCCACCGGTGTGGTGGTTGTAAAGTACCGCTCGAAAACGTGGGACAATATGTCCATGATCCCCGCAAAGGTTTGCTCTTCCGGCAGGGTCAGCGTCAGCTCGGGATTCAAAATTGCGAATGAAGGCCGAATCAAATCTGACTTCACGCCGCGTTTCATCAGACCTTCCTCTTTTGTTACAACGGAATTGGGACTCGTCTCGCTGCCGGTTGCGGGGATCGTTAATATGACGCCTATTGGCACACACGAGCCAGGCTGGGCTTTTCCCATAAAAAAGTCCCAGACATCGCCTTCATAATTCACGCCAATACCAATAGCCTTTGCAGAATCTATGACACTGCCGCCGCCAACTGCCAGAATCAGATCCACCTGATGTTCACGGCAAAGCGCGATCCCCTCTCTGACGAGGGTAAGCTTTGGATTGGGCTCTACCCCGCCAAGTTCGACAACCTTGACCTTCTTTTCCGTTAAGATGGTCTGGACCTGATCATACAGACCGCTTCTCTTAATGCTTCCTCCGCCATAATGAAACAGGACCGTCTTAACCTCTGAAGAAATTTGTGTTCCTAGTTTATCTACAGAATCTCTTCCGAAAATGACGGACGTCGGACTGTAATATTTGAAATTCAGCATGGATTGTTCTCTCCTTTATTGTTTGTCGTTCAAGCGGACTCTACACCTCGAGTCATCACGGTGTTGTTGTGTTGTTGTGTTGTGCTGAAATGGAAATCCATTTCAATTCTGCTTCAATTTTACCATGAACTTAATCGCATAATCAACGCTTCAAAAAAAGAGGAAGAGCAGACCGCAAGCTGTCAGTCTCCCCTTCCTTTCGATTTACAAACTCAAATTAGTCAAAACTATAAGCCATCAGGAACTTTTCCACCATGACCGTTTTACCGGCTTCATCCATGACTTCCACTTCTCCAAAAACCCAGGTTTCGAGCTTCGCTGGGTCAACACCTGCCTGAATGAGTGGTTCCGGGTTCAGAACGAAGACGAGGTCTTTGTCATTGGTTTCCAACGTTTTCGCCCATTCCAGCATGTTTCCGTCACCAAGACTGATGCCAAAGTGATCCATTGGGGCATGGTAGCCTATAGACTTTCTGTAACCCTTCACCCATTGTTCGAAGGTCTTTTCAATGGTGTCACCAGGTGCACCCTCCAGCTGCGCATCACCCAGGTTGCTGATCACGGACAATCGATTAGTCGCAGGATCAAAGCTATAGCGGTCTTCAGACAACAGAGAAGGATTTAAACCTGCGTTAATAAACAGTGCTGCATCCACCTCAATAGCTATGTCCAGATCAGCCTCTGCGCTTTTACCGAGTACAAACACGGCGGCTTCGGACGCTTGAAGACGCCAATACGCCACATCTCCAATATCTGATGTTTGACTTTTTACTGCCTCATTGTTCGCCATGGCTTCAAATGACGTCACGGCAGAGCTGGCAACCACGTCCGTGGAACCGCACCCGGTCAATGCCAACAAAGCGGCTATAGCAAATACACTGCTGAATAAAACTCTCTTTTTCATTGAACTTCCCCCAGAATTGGATTTTTGGCAAGGATGACTGACAGGTTGCTTGTTTTCAAAATGTGTCGAGCCTCACTGCCGGCTGCAACTCCGAGTATAGCGTTTAATTGTGGAGATTTGATGGTTCTAAAGGGAGTCTGATCACAATTTGCGTGCCACTTCCGAGACCAGGGCTGTTAATTTCGATTTTTCCGCCGTGGGCCTCAATGATGGTCTTGCTGATTGTCAGCCCTATCCCCGCACCGCCGGTTCCACGGCTTCTGGATGGATCCACACGGTAGAACCGTTCAAAGACAAAGGGTAAGTCCTTTTCGGCAATACCCACGCCGGTGTCTGTCACCTGAAGGAGGGCTGTACCGCCTTCTCTTCGACAGTCAATCTCAATGCTGCCGCCTTCCGGGGTGAACTTTATACTATTGGCAAGGATATTAACGAGGACTTGGCTGATCTTGTCGCGGTCGCCGCTTAAGACCATCGGCTGAGCCTCGCTTTTTATGCCCTTGACTTTCAAATTGATGGATTTTAAAGCTGCCTGATTTCGGTGAAGCTCTGCCTGTTGAAGCACGAGTTCAGCCAAATTAAAAGGCTTCTTCTGAAGAAGATTCATGTCATGTTCCACCCGGGATAGCTGCTCCAGGTCGCCCACCAGTCGCTGAAGCCGCTTGATCTCCTCGTGACACAGGGAGAGTCTATATTCATCCGGCTTGAAGATCCCGTCCAGCATGCCTTCAAGATGGATCTGCACCGTCGAAAGCGGCGTTCTCAGTTCATGGGCGACATCCGAGGTCAGTCTTTTTCTCAGAATTGCCTGCTGCTCCAGGGTCTGCGCCAGATGGTCCACACTCTTTGTCATAGTGTCAATTTCCAAGGTGTGCGTACGCTCTACCACACTGCCAATGCGCTCATCATAATGCCCCTCAGCTATGCGCTGCGTTGCCGCCGTGACACGCAGAATTGGCCGTGTGAGCCTTCTGGATACCAGGATCGCCACGCATGCGGCTGTAAGAAAGCTGATGATCCCAACGGCCAGCAAAATCCGATTCAAAGTATGCAGAAACTCGAGGTCCGACTCCAAATAATAATAAGGTCCAAAGAATCCTATCTCCGCCACGCCGACCTTCTGTCCGTCCACCATCAGCGGGTAGGGCACTTCAACATAGTCACCCTGCCACTGCGGATAGCGTGTGCGCATATTCTCCGAAATCTGATTGAGCATGAGATCACACATCATGTGATCCATGGCGCGTGCGCTGAAAATCTCTTTCCCGACTGAATTTTCAACGCGGAGGATCAGCCCCTCCCCTAAAGCGCTCATGCCGATGGTCTCAATCAGCGCCACATTCCATTCATCCTCAGATTGATACAAGTTTTCGATCTGGTCGACAATCTCCAAATGTCTGCTGTCGATTTTACGCGTCACATAATCCTGAAATTGTTGTTCCAAAAATAGATTGGACAACAGACTGATCAAGCCAACGGCGATCAGCGCAATGGTTATATGGGATACGACCATTCGAGTTCTAAGTTTTGTCACCAGCCTGTTCAATCCACATCACCGCCAAAACGGTACCCGATACCGTGTACAGTCCTGATATACTGAGGGGCTTTCGAATCTGATTCGATTTTTTGCCTGATGTTTTTAATGTGGGAATCAATGCCTCTGTCAAAGCCGTCATAATCACTGCCCAAAGCAATTTCAATCAGTTCCCCGCGCGTGAAGACCTTTCTGGGATAACAGGCTAATGCCAGCAAAATTTTGTACTCATTGGGCGTCAAGGATACCTTGTCACCGGATTTCCATATTTCGCGGGCGAGCGTGTCTATAACCAGGTCGCCGTTCTGATAAGACATACGGTTCGAAAGCAGGGTTGGATCCTCCGAGCTCCGCCTGAGCAGCGCCGCGATCCTGGCTACAAGCTGTCTGGGACTGAAGGGTTTGGTCACATAATCATCTGCGCCCAATCCAAGTCCGTTGAGCAGATCTTCTTCCTGGGATTTGGCTGTGAGCATAATGATGGGGACACGGGACCATTTGCGGATAGCCGTACATACTTCTTCGCCCGGGAGATCGGGCAGCATGAGATCCAGGAGGATCAGCGCCGGCTCTTCACGCCGCGCCAAATCAACGCCGCTGGTTCCATCATGGGCTGTAATGACGTCATAGCCACTCGCTGTGAGATACTCCTTGATAACCTCCGCCAGGCTTGCCTCATCTTCAATTAACAGGATTTTCGTCTTTCGCGTCATGGTTTTTGCACTCCTTTGCCCATCACCACTTCCACCAGCATGCTGATCGTGGTTCTATTTCGTGTTGTTTAACGAATCCACCACCAAAATCTCACTGCGAATCATCCCCATCCAGCAAGAGAACGGGATTACCCCCGCTTGCTCCGGAACAAACTCAATCCAGTTGTCTCCAACCATCAATGGCTTTTGAATATTGAATTCCGGAATTTGAACTGCGTCATTACAGGAATTAAGCGAGCCCTCTGCTGCTTCTATGTTGAATCTGACCGGGATGCCCTTCTGCACGACAATGGGTTCATAATATCCGGGATGAAGTTCTATTGTGACGGTTTGAACACCGTCTTGCACCACAGCGATCTGTCCGTAATCCTCAAGGGTTTCCATTTCGATTTCAGTCACGCCGGGATTAAATGAGATGCCCGCGAGACTGAGTCCTCTGCCGGTCATAATGACACCCAGCGCTAGAACCATTATGGCACTCAGCCTGAACAATTTTTGTGATACTGACCTGCTGATCAGAGTGCTCAAAAATCCCATTCCAAACATCAAGGGTACCGTACCCAAACTGAAGGCAAGCATAGACAGAGCCCCCGCTGAGAAGCTGCCCGTACCCAAAGCGTATAACTGCATGGACTGCAGCGGACCGCAGGGCATAAATCCATTGAGCAAACCTACCAGAAATGGTTTTTGAGAACGCTTATGACGATTGAGTTTATTTTTCAGGAACGCGGGCGGACGAGGAATCAGTTTTCCGGCCCAGGAACCGGCGCCCATCAAATTAAGCCCCATCAGAATCATGAAAGCCCCGGCCACAATGGTTACAAAGCCCTTCGCGCTGTTGTCGAAGCCAATGACTTGTCCCAGCATGCCAACAACACCCCCGAGGACAGTGTATGACACAACACGGCCGGCATTATACTGCAGGCTGGGTTTCATTGCCGCGCTATGATAGCCCTGATGCAGAACTTGATCTTCACGTTGAATGCACTGTGATAAGTTAATTCCACCGCACATTGCAATACAATGAACAGAGGTTATCAGACCCACAAGAAAAATTATGCCATAGCTTGCTTCGGATGTAATTTCCGGGATCAGTGTCACGCCTGATATTTTTTGAAGCATCCAAAAGAGCACAAAGATTAAGAGAACTAAAATGATCCCTTGTCCGTTTTTCCAAACTTCGCTTTGGGCCTCATTCCTTACACTGTATTCGCGGAGCGTGCTGCCTGTTTGGATGCCGACGGGGGTGACTTTGTATCCGGCAGCTTCAATTCCATTTTTGATTTTTTCTTCTGACGTTTGTCCAAAAATGTAAACGATCTCTACGCTTCTCTTTTGCCGGTCTGCCTTCACTGAAAAGACGCCCTGCAGTCCGCTCAAAGCACTTTCAATTCTGATTTCACAGGCACTGCAGGTCATGCCGTCAACTCTTAAACTAAGCTTTTTCTCTTGTTGGTTCATGCGCTCACTCCATCAACACCATACTCTGCCGTTCGTATTAGATTTGCGATAACGAGTGACTCTACGCTATCAATTTTGTCAGTATTGGCAGATCACAATTCTATCAAAGACCTGTGGAGATTATGTGGAGGCGGATAGGTTTACACCCAAACTAAAATTCAAAAATCTGGTATTCATGGTCCAGAAGATTTAAGGTGAGCAGCCTGCCTACCAGCGGTTCGCCTTTTTCTATCAACAATTTCAAAGTTTCGCTGACCTGTATGGAGGCCACCAGGGCCGGTGTGAAAGCAGGATTCCCGAGTTCGGTTTCTATGCCCTTCTCTGCCGTTTCAGGGTACAGCTTTGAGAAGACACCGGATCCGGGCATGATTGTCGTCACCTGACCATACCATCCCGCTATAGCACCGTGAATCAGTGGTATTCCACAAACTGAACAGGCTTTCTCCAGGATTCTGCGCGTCGAAATATTGTCCAGCGCATCCACGACCACATCATGACCGGCAATCAATGCCACTGCGTTGTCATCTCTTAAAAAGACTGCTTTGGCGACGACTTCCACTTCTGAATTGACCTTTTGAATTCGCGACTTTGCAGCTTCAGCTTTGGAGGAGCCTATAAGCGCTTCTTCAGACAATAACTGACGGTTTAGGTTTGTCTCGTCAAAAACGTCTCCGTCAATGGCCGTTATGGTTCCTACACCCAAACGAGAGAGCATTTCAACAATATACCCACCCAGTCCTCCGCAGCCTACGACGCAGACCCGTTTCTTTTTTAAGGCTGTAATCTCATCTTGTGTCATAAGTTTCATATTTCTTTGATAGCGCTTCTCCATATCTTGCCATGCCCCCCATTTGTATCTTCAGCATCTATAGGTTATCCACCGGCCAGCATATGAATAGCTTTTACATCATCTCCGTCGTGTATAAACGTCGACTCATATTTTTCAACCGGTATAAACACACCATTGATTTTGACTACAATTTTTGCATAAATATAGTTTTTTTCTTTCAGCATGCTTGCTACCGTCATACCTTCCGACCATATCATAGGCTTGCCGTTGACCTGGATCATCCTTCTCACCTCTCTACCCTTTTAAGTGTACCTTTGAATTTTCGTTCCTACAACAGTTGTTCCATGCATTAAGACAAAAAGAGGCGATCCCTCGCCTCTTTAAGAGTTTAAGTTTACGCTTGAAGCGGCGTGACCACTTCCAGCACTTCAGGCAGATCCATGCCAATCTCCCTGAGATACGCTGTGGTAGGGACGCCTTCAGACGACCAGCCTCTGCGCTTGTATACCGCATCCGTCAGTTTTTCGTACTGGTCCACTCGATACGCCCGCACTATGGCAATCTTCTCTTCCACCGACTTGCCTTCCGGATCCACCCCAATCAGCTCTTTCATCTGCTGATCATACCGCTCCTGCCTGGACAGGTACTCCTGCGCCGTCACCGGACCCATTGACCGGTAAGGCATAGCGTCGTGAACTCTCAGTCCTTTGCCCATCCGGATGTTGAAAACCCTCTGGAAATTGTAGACCCGCTCGGATTGACGGATCAGCTCGTGCTTGTCAATGGAAGCCCCCGTGACCCCATTATAAAGGTCCACGTAGTTCTGTACGTGCTCAGGGATCTTCGCAGGCTCGTCTGTCATGCCATTGTCCGCCGGCGTCGTGTCATTCCACGGCAGCTTACATAGACCCATCAGGCCAAACCACGTCCGGAACATTGGGAAGTAGTGCAGCGCCTCTGCCTTATCCTCAAAGGTCGGGATCTGGTTGTTGACCATATCCATGAAGATCAGCCAGGCTTCATCATGCTGCGGCCCCTTGTTCGTCAGGCCATAGCCCCCCTGCTGTGCCAGGGATTCCTTTGGCAGGTATTCGGAGACCTCAAGGCCCTTCTGCTCCATGCCAATATCCTCAAGAAACGCCCGATCCGCCCCAAATTCCTCCGCGAAGTACTGCTTCAGGTGTCTGACGCCAAGACCTATGTGATACCCAAAGCCTTCTCCTCTGGACATCTGGTGCAGCAGTTCCAGCTGCGCCATGGCATTTCCAAAGGTCAGCTCAAGACCTCCCGTGTGGCTCTTGTCAATGATTCCCCGCTCATAGCACTCCATGGCAAAAGCTGTAATCGTGCCAAAGGAGATGGTATCCACGCCGTAGGTATCGCAGTAAAAATTGGCCTCCAGAATGATTTCCGGATCAAAGATCCCGCAGTTGGAGCCAAGACCCGCCGCGTTTTCGTATTCCGGTCCGTCTATGGTCACCTTGTGGCCTTTGTAGGGTCCCGTCTTGAGTTCAAAGTGATCTGCCGTCTTGGCGCAGGAGAGCGAGCACCCATACCAGCATCCGTCCGGCATCCCCTGGGTGGTGTATTTCTCAATAAAGACTTTGGACGCAATCTTATAGGTATCCGGGTGACTCCCGTACTGATAGTTGTGGGTTGGCAGCAGATCATAGGCATCCATGACCTCTATGATGTTGGCCGTGCCAATCTGACGCATACGGCACTGGGCATCATCCAGGTCGTGGATCTGACGGTGGAGCTTGATCCCCGCCTTGTTGATCCGGCTCTGGTCCGCCGGCTTATTGAGATTGCCTTTGGTACCCCGGAACCGGATGACGACCGCCTTGATCTTCTTGTCCCTGAAGACCCGGCCTATGCCGCCGCGGCCCGCCTGCTTCAGCCTGGCCACCTGTCGCCGGAGGTCGTAAAACGAGAAGTTCAGGAGGCCTATGTTAGCGTGCTCCGCTGCCGTACCGGCGCAGATGATCGAAATGTTTTTCTTATCTTCTTCATCTTCAGCGTACATCTCCGTCAGCTGTTCCGCCACAACGTGGCCGTCCACTGCTTCCAGCGGCGCTTCTTCTATGGTCACCCGGCCACTGTTGCCGTCTATGAAAATGACGACGTCCTTTTCAGACTTCCCGCTGATCTCCAGAGCATCATACCCGGAGAATTTCAGATATGGACCAAAGTACCCGCCTACATTGGAATCAATGGGCATGTCCGTCATGGGCGAAATGGTGCAGACCAGGGATTTTCCTGAGCCGGGATACTGGGTGATGCCGCAGATCGGACCGCCTGCGACAATGATGGCATTTTCCGGATCATTCCATCTGGTTGACGGCTTCACCGCGTCCCACAACAGTTTCAGGCCATAGCCCTTGCCGCCTATGAATTTCTCCCGTACCAGGGCCGGGACCGCTCTGGCTTCCACCCGGTTCTCTCCCAGCCGGATATGTAAGGATCTGTCTGTATAGCCCCGCTCCAATGGCGCGGGCTCGTAATCGAACGCTGTCAGCAGCGTCCGCGCTTCTTTCATGGCTTTGATCTCCACTGAGTCCCCTCCTGTCTGTTTAAATCCTGCTATTTTTGCGGCATTTAAGCCTTACTTGAAAAAGGTCACTTTTTCAAGGGGCACTTGCGCAGCGTCCTTGTCTATGTAGAGCGCCTCAGCCGGACACACGCCGGCGCAGATGCCGCAGGCCACACATTTGAATGGTTCCTGGAACTCATCATGCTGCATCATGACGGACGCGTCGCAAAAGCCCACGCACATCAGGCAGCCCACACATTTTTTCTTATCGATGCGCACTACGCCCAGGGCGTCTCTTTTGATCGCCATGACAGGGCAAATATCAATGCAGAAGCCGCACTGATTGCAGACGTGAATCCGCTTGTCCTGACCGTGCTCGGTAATGCGGATCGCAGATTTTTCACGGTCCTTCACCTTAAAATAGGCGTTTGAGCATGCCATCTCACAAGCGCTGCAGGCTATGCACCGATCTTCTATCTTTTGCAGGATTTTCAAACCCTTCACCTCCGAAGTCGAATTTGAGCTAAGGCAACTGCCAAAGTTAGTGCTATAACGTGACTGATGCCCTTTCAGCTCATTTTATTAAATATTGTGTTACGAAGTTAATCCTCAGAATTGGCATCCCTTCTCAATTTCCAGGCAGTCGTCAACGACTCCAAAATTTAGACCACCGAAGGCTCAAAGACCAGTTTGTTTTGCTTGATTCGACTGAGGGTCAATGTCTCTACCGGCAAAGTCAGCTTTTCTCCCAATATGTATTCAGACATGATCAGACCTGTCGAAGGGCCAAACATAAAACCATGACCACTGAACCCAGCGGCAACATAGAATCCCTCCACCTCTTCAACTGGTCCATAAATAGGTTGACGGTCCGGAGACATATTGTACAGACCAGCCCATTGTCTGAGTACTTTTGCGTTTCTAAGCGGCGGTAAAAGTTTTGTAGCGCAGAGTGCCATTTCCTCAAGGAATTGCCAGCTGCTGGTCGTCCTGAGGTCCCGCGGTTCGTTCTCATCTCCGCGTCCCATGATGATGCCGCCATGCGGGACCTGCTGACAATAGATGTTCAACGAAAAAGACATGACCATAGGCCCCAGAATCTCTTCTATTGGCTCTGTGACAAGAATCTGATGTCTTTCAGAATAAACCGGAAGGTCAACGCCTGCCATTTGAGCAATTTTTTGAGAATAGCCGCCTGCGGCATTTAGAACAACAGCTGTAGCAACATCACCTTTATTGGTTCTGACGCCCCTGATTTTTCCGTTTTCTACATCGATCCCCGTTACTTCTGTGTGCGTCATGATCGTAGCGCCCAAGCGTTTCGCTGCATCAGCAAAAGCTTGAGTGGTATGAAAAGGATTCAGATGGCCATCCTTTTGATGGAACGCCGCTGAAATCAACCCATCCGTATTCAGAAAAGGAACGATCTCTTTCGCTTCTTCTAAGGTAAGCAGTTTCGAATGGATCCCCATTCTATTTTGGACTTCAATATTTTTGATAAATTGTTCATGCTCCTTATCGGTGCTGGTCACCAATAAATAACCGCCCTGCTTAAATTCAATGTCACCGTCGTATTCCAGCTCTTCGTTCGCAGTCTCAAAGAAATCGCACGAATGCTTAGAAATCATACAGTTGAGCTCGGTCCCCCACTGCTGGCGTATACCGGCGCCGCAGCGGCCTGTAGATCCACTTGCCAGGTAGCCCTTTTCAATCAGGAGTACATTTTTCACACCTTTTTTCGCCAGGAAGTAGGCTGTTGCGCAACCGGAAATCCCACCGCCAATAATGACCACATCTGCTGTCTTCATCATTTGCTGTGCCCCCTTACGGCTTCATCAGCGATTTCGCCGAGCTTGAGAGATTTTACAGGCTGCCTGTAAGTACCAAGTGTCAGCGCCTCCATGGACTTGCCAGTCATAATTGAGATCTCTTTCAAAACCATTGGTCCGCAGTTTTTGGATTGACACGGTCCCATCCCTACCCTGCTGAGCCGTTTAATTTCATCAAAGGTCGTGTAACCCTTTCTGATCAGCCCCCTGATCATGCCCAGACTTACATCAGAGCATCTGCAGACAATCACATCATCATCCGCTTGTCTTACCTCAACCGGTTCGACTTTGATGTTTCTGATTTGACGGACGAAAGGCTTTCCTACAGCGACAGAGACCACAGCCGTCCTGTCCATAGCTTTGGTGTTCAACACTTTTATGACTTTGACCGGCGTTATAAAATTGCCTTCCCGGTCCAGACCTTTAATAATCATGCCAGGTTCAGGCATAGGTAAAAATTCATAAGGCAATTTTACCAAAGCCTCAGTATCTGAATAGGTCATATCCACCGCCATGATCGCAAGGCCCGGACACTTGCCAATACAGAGGCCACAGCCATTGCAATTGTCCTCTACAACGACCGGTCGATCATTAATATCTTCAAAGGGTCGAATGCCTCCGCGATGACAGGCGGTATAACATGGATTACATGGGATTTTTTTGTAACATTCAACGACAATAATCGCCCCCCGATTCAGACGCTCTTCAGACGGAAAGACGCTGTCGATGTCCTCAGGTGTTGGTATTCCAGTATTTTCGAGCATTATGCTTGGCACCTCCAATTCATGATGAGCAATTCACAGGCTCTCGAGAAAAGACTTTAAGCTGTTGAAACTTCTGAGATCCCTTGTCTGATTCTCGCGCCTTCAGGGCCTGCCCGCAGTGCGCTGAGCTGGTCTATGTAATCTGATTTGAGCGCATCCAGGCGATCTGACTGGCGGCCTGTATAAGCCGCTGCAGACAATCCGGCCAAGTAACCTTCAACCATGGCACTGCTGGCTTCTTCGATACCTGCGACGTCTCCTGCAATAAAGAGGCCCTCAATCGAAGTCATCATTTCAGAATTTCGAATTGGCACATATCCACCCAGGGCAGCCAAATATTTCATTTCACAGCCCGCTTGCCATAGCAGCTCTGACAGAGGTGAAAGCCCGACCGCAATGCACATGACATCGACATCCAGGTCAATTTCAGTTCCCGGAATAGGTGACCAATTTTCATCCAGCTGCCAGATTGTTGCACTTTCCAGGGCGTTTTTACCGCGGGCTTCTTTGACCGTATAGCGCGTATAGATTGGAATCCCTAAACGTCTGATTTTGGAGGCATGCACAAGATACCCGCCTATTTTGGGACCACCTTCGACAATGGCCTTCACGTTGATCCCAGACTGCATGAGCTGATAGCTGACGATCAAGCCAATATTTCCGGCACCAATCATGAGAACATTGTCCCCCGGTTTGACGCCATAGACATTCATTAAGGTTTGAACCGCGCCGGCGCCATAGATCCCCGGCAAATCATTGTTTGGAAACGGTATGCTTTTTTCGCTGGCCCCGGTCGCCACGATAATGGCATCCGGATCGACTTTTAAATAAGTGCCTTCTTTTTCAAGTGTCACGATACGATCTTCATAAAGACCAACTACGGTCGTATTTTTCCATACTTCTATATTGGGTGATTGATCTATTTTCTCAAGCAAAAGCTTGCCAATGTCAATGCCTCTTGTAGACGCGTACTGCTTTTCTGAACCAAAGAACATATGTGTTTGTTTGACAAGCTGCCCGCCAAGGGCGCCGTCTCTTTCTACCAACAATACCTGACATCCCATTTCTGCAGCGCTAAGCGCGGCGCACAATCCGGCAGGACCTCCGCCTATGATGAGTGTTTCCACTTTCTTCACAGAAGTTCACCCTTTCCTTCCTGTGTCCTGACTGTCATGCCCTCTTCCAGCATTGTCACGCAAACCTTCACATTTGCTTCACCATTGACCTCCATCATACAGGAGGAACAATTTCCAATCGCGCAATAAAAGCCGCGGGGCCTGTTTCTCTCAATGCTGTGACTGAGAACTCTCACGCCTGCAGCGTGCAGAGCAGCGGCAATGGTCTCCCCTTCATAACCGGTTATTTCTGATCCGTCAAAATTGAAACTGATTTTTTTGCCTCGATCAAAACTTAATATTGGATGCTTTTCGAGTCTGGATGACATGCTGACATACCCCCCTGGTCGACAACCTTCCTTTTGCTTCGGGGACCGAAGACTGTCTGAATAGATTCAGTAACCACGCTTTATGCCGAAGGACCTTTGGTACAATGCTCATAATGCCGTTTCAGTCACTATGAGCATTGTCAACCGTCAAAGGCCTCCAGGTTATGACTTATTCGGGTTTAGGTTTGCTTGCCTTATAAAGCAGTAAACCGAAACCAATAAAATACGAACCCGCCACTATGATCATCATTATCATTGAGGTTGTCGACATCTTAAGCACGCTCCTCTGCAACCATTTTAATTTCCTCTTCAGCAGTAATATCTCGTCCCGGACCAATTTTTCTGGCAAACCAGTTGTTGGTCATGTAGGCCGCGATCAGAACGAGCACGCATTGGAATATGATAGTGCCTGGCGTAAAGACCTCAAACGGTGCCCACCAATTGTCCGGATACCAGCCAACCGCCTGCCAGAACCACCATGCGGTAATCGAAACAAAGAAAACCGGGAAGAGTCGGATACAGACTGACCACCATTTACCAATCTGGTAGTCGGACCACGGCATGTTGATATCCTGCGTACGTGCTTTTTCGACGCCGTATTTAACCATGGCGAAGGCGACAAACAAGCCGCTGACGAGCAAACCAATGCCCCATACCCAGTCCTGATTGTCCAGGAAATTTAGGCTGTAAGCCGATGGTATACCGAGTAAAAAGCTGCCTATAACGACAACCAATGTTGCCTTTTTCCGTTCAAAGCCCATATCCATCATATTTCTGACACCGACCTCGATCATTGGAAGCAGTGATGATAGTGCCGCAATTGACATAGCCAGGAAGAACATGGCGGCGGCGAGATTGCCCAGCGGCATTCTTGTAAAGAGCTGCGCGAGATAGATAAAGGTAATACCGGTATTTCCCTGTGCCAGCGCTTCATTTGCGAATTCAATGCTTGGCGACAGTGCAAAAATCGCCGGAAGTACTGTCATACCTGCAATGAGTGCGCCAACGTTGTCGCCGACGCCCATGATCAGACAGTTGCCTGCAACGTCCTCTTTGCGTTTCGTGTATACTGCATATGTAATGATGAAACCCCATCCGGCACCTGTTGACCATGCTGCCTGGGTAAAAGCCGCCAGCCAGATTTTAGGCTCTGCCAGCATGTAAAATTTTGGGCTGAAAAGATACTCAAGACCTTGGGCCGCACCAGGAAGCGTAACGGCTCTCAGCATAGCGGTAATTAATAGGACGAACAAGGTAGGAATCATTATTTTAGATGCTTTTTCGATCCCTTTAGTGACACCCTGATAAATTATAATGCCTGCAATTGCCATGGAAATGAAGTGGAAAAGTATGGTCTGTGACGGCGTTGTCGTGAAGACATTCCAGATTTCTGCGGTCTGCTCAGTTCCCATACCCGGCTTGAAAGTACCTGCGACAGCCAAAGTAAAGTACTTCACACACCACCCCATGACGACTGAATAGTAAAAAGCAATTGCCAGACAGACGATCATGATCCAGGTGCCCATCCATGTATATTTCTTTCCGATAAAGTCTCTGAAGGCACCTACAGTTCCCAAACCTGTCTTTCTGCCCATGACCATTTCGCCCATAAGCAGTGGTATAGCCCATACGAATAAAGCGATTGTCCAGGCGATAATGAACGGTCCGCCGCCATTTGCAGCTGCGACTCGCGGAAATCTCCAGATGTTACCGGTTCCGATAGCCATGCCAATCGAAGCCAGTATAAATCCCCAACGACTTCCCCATTGTTCGGTGTTTTTGCTCATTCACATAGTCCCCCTTTGATTTTTTAGTACGAACGACGATCCTCCTTCTTGGCCAAGTTTATTTTAAGTGAACGTCACACTGAGCAAGCGTGACGGGCCAATCTCATACTACTGTTGTAAGGTTAGGTTTACTTGTGACAGCACTTGTCATTGCATAAGGACGCTTCGTCAACTTATGTCGCAAGCACTGTGCCAACTATTTGAAAGCTTGAATTTCTAAAAAAATATATTTTGGGCGCTGATAGCAATGCTTTCAGCACTGCTAATTATTGAAGGCGACACGCGTCTTCAATTTTCATGTCAGTTTTCCGACACTTAAACCTTCATAAATTTTCATTTTTCAACTGAAACCCCTACTTATGTATTGAAATTTATACAGTTACGAAAAAAACCGACAATGTCGAATATATGACATGTGTCGGTTTTTCGACACTCACTTACTCAAATCCCGTAGTGATTGATTTTGTAATAGAGTGTACTTCTTGGAATATTTAAGGCTTCTGCCGCTTTTTTCTTGTTGCCATTATGGGTCGTCAGAGCCTTAGAGATCATTTCCACTTCCTTGTCCCGAATCGTTTTGTCAATTTCAGCCAGTGTTTCTGCCTCATTCTTAAATTCCGGTCTTTCATCCGGACAAGGTGCGCTCTTTTCACTTTTAGCCAGATTAGGCGGCATAGTCTCAATAGTCAGTTGGTCAGATCGACCGACAACCAGCATATATTCAACGACGTTTCGCAATTCGCGTATGTTGCCTGGCCAGTTATACCGGAGCAAAACGTTGAAAACAGCATTGTCAATATGCGGCATTTTTCTATGATTTTTTTTGCACCCTTCTTCCAGGAACCGATTGAATAGCAGCGCTATGTCCTCACGTCTTTCTCTTAATGGCGGAAGACTGATTTCCACGACATTCAGGCGATAGAATAAGTCTTCTCTAAAAGAGCCCGCTTTTACCATTTCCAAAAGATTTTTATTGGTTGCACAAATGACTCTGACATCCACCGGAATTCTGCGTTCTGCCCCTACTTTAGATACCATGCCGTCCTGAAGGACTCTCAGAAGTTTTGCCTGATGTTCCAGTGTCAAGTCGCCAATTTCATCCAGGAACAGCGTCCCCTCGTGAGCCAGTTCAAAAAATCCTATTTTCCCTGTTTTAAGTGCGCCTGTGAACGAGCCGCCCACATAGCCAAAAAATTCGCTCTCGAAGAGTGCCGCGGGCACCGCACTACAGTTGACAGGTACAAATAATCCCGCTCTGCGGCTGCCCTCATGAATCGCCCGGGCGAAAACTTCCTTGCCCGTTCCGCTTTCTCCCGTGAGCATGACATTGGTATCCGTCGCAGCGACATGGGTTGCTAATTCAATACGGTTTTGGATCACCGGATTGTTGCCCAGAATGCCATTAAAAGTGAAACTTCCCTTTGACATTTTTTCTACTTCTTTTTTGAGTAAATCAATTTCAACATTAGCGTTGACCAGCTCGTTGGTCAATTGATTGTACTCCGTGACATCCCGTTCTGTAGCAACGACGCCTAAATATTCGCCGTCTACGACAATGGGCAAAGCACTGACTATGACATAGTAGTTTGGTTTTGGCGCATGATACACGTTTTCGATTGGAATTCCCGTTTTCATGACCGACAAACTAAGGGCATTCGGGAAAAAATCTTCTAATTTTTTATACAGGATTTCTGAAGGCTTCAGGTTATAAATGCGTTCTGCGTTCTTATTCCAAAGCAGCACATTGCCATCCCGGTCAGTGACTGTGACAGCTTCGTGCATCTGATGGATGACCGCCATATATTGTTTGTTGATAATCTCCAAAAATCTGTAATAACTGTCTCTGAGATTTTCGCTGCGTATTATGCCTGTGATTCTGCTCCCATTGAAGATAGGAAGGCAGCCAATTTTTCGTTCAATGAGAATTTGCCGCACCTCGCTCAGAAGCATCTCCTCAGTGCCGGTTATAACTTTTTTCAGAGCAAACTGTGACAGCGGCGCCTCCAGACTTTTCCCAAGCTTGATCAGCTCTGAAATATCCCTGAAAGTCAGTATGCCCAAAAGATGCTCTTCCTCCTTTAGACTCCTGACCACCAGCACTTCGGGAATATTCTCCCTTAGCATCAGTTCCACCGCGAAGGATAGTTTTTCACTCGGCTCCAGCTTCAGAACATTGTCGGACATCACACCTTGAACGGTATAACGGGAGAATTGAACTTCCAGCATGCCTTCCATCCTTTCAAGAATCTTGACTAGCCTAAAGCGGACGCATCTTTATTTTACTGCAAGATATCTGAAGATGCCCAGAAAATGAAGGACACTGCCCGCTAGAACAAATAAATGCCAAATAGCATGATGGTAAGGAATCTTTTTAACAGCGTAAAAAATTGTGCCGATGGTATAGGCCGCGCCCCCCGCAAGAAGCCAAATCAGGAATCCAACCGGAACAGTCTGCGTCATTGGCTTTATTGCGATCACCGCGATCCATCCCATCAGAATATAGAGGGCCAGGGAAACCCCTTTATATCTGTCCATTTTGTTATATGTCACCACTTTAAAAACAATGCCGGAAATTGCGATCACCCAAATGGTACTCAGGATGCCGACACGCCAATATCCTTGCATGGCAATCAGCGTTACGGGCGTATAGGTCCCTGCAATCAACAAAAAAATTGCCGAGTGGTCGAGTACCCTCATAATACGTTTTATTTTTTCTTTTCTGAAACTGTGATAGAGCGTAGAAGCTGTGTAGAGAAGGATGGAACTGACGCCGTAGATCGCAAAGCCCGTTATTGCCGCAGGACTCTTCATCCAAATGCCGTAGACCAATAATATGGTCATGGCAACAATACTGAATACAATCCCTATGCCATGAGAAACACTATTGGCAATTTCTTCTCTCAGGGTATACATCTTTTTCTTGCTGGTTTGAATTAATTCGTTTCTTTCCATAGGTCATGCATCTCCTACAATTGTCGATCCAGTGAGTTACAGTATATATTCTCCGATCATTTTATTGAATCCGAGGATATCAAAGGTGCCTTTAAATTCAAATCTGATTTTTCCAAGTCCTGAAAACCAAAGATCCAGTTCGCAGTCCAACCCAGGTTCCCCTGCTGTTTCAACAGAGAAAGCCTTAACTTTGATATAAGGCAATGACGTATAGTCTTTTTTCAGTCCGGTTGTTCCGCGTTCCTTAATTATGATGACGCGTTTCGTAGTAAAAATAACATAATCTCTGGCAAAACAAAAAGTAGCAAAGACCTCTTCGCCTTCGATCAGCATTGGAGTAACACGTTTCAGTGCAGTTTTAAAATCGAATGGTTCCAATACAAATAAAGCGTCCTTTGAAAAATCGATCATCCTTGCGGGCTAAACACCAAAGCAAGATGTGCTGGAACGCGCTCAGGCATTTGCCCTAACCTCCTCCACAGCTGAATTTTTGTGATTATATACCAATTTATTTATCTTACAAAACTGTAAAATAGAAAAGAACGGTTCGAAACACTCAATACCTCTAAATTCAGGTTCCGATTTATCAAGTGTTCTGCCTTTATTATACTGGATTTTTCGTTAAATGACCAGTTGTCCTGAGGATGTCTCTTCAATTGCACTTAGGATTTGAGTACAAATACGAGCATAAAAATGCAAAATCAATAACATAATCTTTCTTGTTAAAAAATTAATTTATTTGATTTTGCATAAAAAAGGGTAGAATAAGAATGTTAGGCGTAAGATTTGAAAAAAACAATTACAAACATGTCAAGGAGGGTCACTATGCATAAAAAACTTTTCATCCCAGGTCCAGTGGACGTCAGAGAAGACGTCCTCCAGAAAATGGCTACACCAATGATCGGTCACCGGTCAAAAGCGGCTTCCGCGCTGCAAAAAGGCATTTCCGACAAGCTTAGACAGATGATGTACACAGAAAACACCATCCTGCTTTCCACTTCATCCGGAAGCGGCGTCATGGAAGGTGCAGTTCGTTCTTGCACAAATAAAAAGGCAGCTGTCTTCTCTGTTGGCGCTTTTGGCGACAGATGGTACAAAATGGCCACTTCAAACGGGATCCCTGCTGATCTTTTCAAATCAGAGCCCGGCAAGCACACCTCAGCTGAAATGGTTGAGAAAGCTTTGGCTACTGGTGAGTACGACTTAGTCACTGTCACACATAACGAAACCTCTTCCGGTATTCAAAATCCGGTTGAAGAAATTGCGGAAGTCATGAAAAAGTATCCGGAAGTCATTTTCTGCGTTGACGCGGTCAGCTCCCTGGGCGGCGCGAAAATCGAAGTCGACAAGCTCGGCATCGACATTTGTATCACTTCCAGCCAGAAGTGCCTCGGGCTCCCTCCGGGAATCGCGCTTTGCAGTATTTCTCAAAAAGCTGTTGAAGCTGCAAAGAAAGTCAAGTACCGCGGTCTCTATCTGGACCTCCTTGCCCTTTATGACAATGTCATTAAGGACGATCAATATCCTTCTACACCAACCCTTTCCCATATGTTCGCACTGGATTACCAGCTCGACCGCATCATTGAGGAAGGCTTTGAAAACAGATTCGCGCGTCATACCGAAATGGCGAAAGTCGTCCGTGAATGGGCTAAAAAGCACTTTGCTCTTTATCCTGAAGAAAAGTATGCTTCCAACACGCTTACGACTATTGTCAACACCAAAGGCATCAGCGTCGCTGATCTCAACAAGAAACTCGGAGAGCGCGGTTTTGAGATCTCCAATGGCTATGGCGATTTGAAGGAAAAGACATTCCGCATCGCGCACATGGCTGATATGACCATGGAAGAAGTCCATGATGTTCTCAGAAATATCGAAGATATTCTCGGACTGTAATCCCCCGGCACTTGATTCACAGCTTCACCCCGAGCTTTTAAAAACAATTTGAAAAGGAGTTTTATATGCTTAAAATTCTCGCAAACGACGGTATGGAACAAAGCGCGGTAGCGCATTTGACGAACCTTGGTCACGATGTTGATACCAATAATTACGATCAGGAAACGTTGAAGACTGCCCTGCGCGACTATGATGTCATAGTCATCCGTTCCGCCACAAAACTGCGCAAAGACATCATCGATGCTGTAGAAGGCTCCAGACTTAAATTAATGATCCGTGCCGGTGTCGGCATCGATAATATCGACGTCGAGTACGCGGAATCCAAAGGCATTGCTGTAAGAAATACGCCTAACTCCAGCAGTGCTTCTGTAGCAGAGCTTGTCATTGGCCACATGTTCAGCCTGGCGCGTTTTATTCACATTTCCAATCACACCATGAGACATGGTGAGTGGAATAAGAAACACTACGTCGGCACTGAAATTTGCGGCAAGACACTCGGTGTTATCGGTTTTGGCAGAATTGGTCAAGAAGCGGCTAAGCGTGCCCTGGCCCTCGGTATGAAAGTACTTTATCAAGATTTGCTCGGTCCTAGAGCAGGCCTTGACGAGTACCACTACGCTGACTTTGAGACAATCCTCGAACATGCCGACTACATCACTTTGCATATTCCGGCGACGGCTAACAACAAACCTCTTCTGGATGCGGCAGCGTTCGCAAAAATGAAAGATGGCGTCTACATCATCAACACCTCCCGTGGTGGTCTGATCGATCCTGACGCTCTGATTGATGCCCTTGATTCCGGAAAAGTTGCCGGTGCCGGCCTGGATGTGTTCATCGAAGAGCCTCTCAAGGATGAACGACTGATGAAGCACCCTAAGATTTCCATGACACCGCACATCGGCGCATCCACAGAAGAAGCTCAGCTTCGCATTGGCGCTGAAGTCTGTGATGTTATCGAAAAATTCTTTGCGTAAATGACGAGATTCAACCACTATTAGGAGGTAAATAATGGCAATTGTAAAACCCTTTAAAGCGATCCGCCCTGCGACTGAACTGGTAGAAAAAGTCGCATGTCTTCCCTATGATGTTATGAATACTGAAGAAGCTCGGGAAATGGCAAAAGGAAATCCTCATTCTTTCCTGCATGTCGTCCGTCCGGAGATCAACCTCGCGGCTGATCAAGATCCTTATGCAGACGTTGTCTATGAGACTGCCAGAAAGAATCTGGATGCTTTTGTCGAAAAAGGCTACATGAAAGAAGAAGCAGTTCCACTGTTCTATATCTACAGACAGCTTATGAACGGCCGCGTACAAACGGGCATTGTAGGTTGCACCTCCATTGATGATTACCTTAATGACATCATCAAAAAGCATGAGTTTACACGCCCGGTCAAAGAAGTTGACCGCATTCAAAACTTCAGCTTCTGCGAGGCGCACACTGAGCCAGTGTTCCTCACTTATCGCAATCGTAAGTCACTGACTACGATTATGAACGACTGGATCAAATTCCATATGCCTGCTTATAATTTTACTACAGATGATGGCATTACCCACATTTTCTGGCCAATTGGCGATCTCAGCATCGTCAGCGAAATTGAAAAAGAATTTGCGGATATTGACTTCCTCTACATTGCGGATGGCCATCACCGCTCGGCCTCCTCTGTCAAAGTCGGCCTTAAGAAGCGCGAAGAGAATCCTGGATTTACAGGCAATGAAGAATTCAACTACTTCATGGCTGTTATCTTCCCGGATGATGATCTTTTCATCATGGATTACAATCGCGTGCTTACAGATCTGAACGGTTTCAGCGAAGGAGACTTCCTAACGAAAGTTGCGGAAAAATTCGATGTTTCTGACGCGCCTGTCGGAACACCTTATAAGCCAATGTCCAAGCATACTTTCGGGATGCTGCTCGACGGCAAATGGTATATCCTCAAAGCAAAAGAAGGCATCTATGATGAGAAGGATCCGGTAGATCGTCTGGATGTCTCCATCCTTCAAAAGAATCTTTTGGGACCGGTTCTCGGCATTCAGGATCCAAGAACTGACAAGCGCATTGACTTTGTCGGCGGCATCCGCGGTCTTGAAGAACTTGAAAGACGTTGCGCGCTGGACATGAAGGTCGCATTCTCCATGTATCCAACCACAATGGATGACCTTCTTGACATCGCAGATGCAGGCGAGGTTATGCCTCCTAAGTCAACCTGGTTTGAACCAAAACTGAGAAGCGGACTTTTCGTCCACAGCTTCAAGTAATTACAGAACAAAAAGAAGTCGGCGTCATCAGGCCATAAGCCTGTGACACCGACTTCTTTTTATTTAAATTGAACTCATGCTTTTTCTCAGGCGATCTCTGCAATCCCATAATTTCTGGGACAAGTCCACATAATAACCATGGGGATTCTCAAATCGAAGTGCTTCTTCCCATAATGTTTCAATCTGTTTCATGCAAAAAGCCTGAATCTCTTGAAGCGTTGGCGTTTCATACACACATTCGCCATTTTTGAAGACGGGGATCAGCAGCGGCTTAGCGATAAAGTTTTCAATAGTTTTTTGTTTCCACGTCTGCTCAGGATCGAAGATCGTATAGGCGCCGGAGTCATCCACAACCTCTTCGTGATGGGTTATGAGGTCCGAGATAGCTTTTCCGGTGGTTCTGTCAAACAACCGCCAAACCTGCTTAAATCCAGGTATAGTAGTTTTGCTGATGTTCTCACTCAGCTTCATCTTAGGAACCCATTCGCCATCCTTTTGTACTGCAGAAAGCTTGTAGACCCCTCCAAAGACGGGTTCTGACTTGGACGTGATCAAACGCTCCCCAACCCCAAAAGTATCCACCTTAGCGCCTTGGATTATAATATCGCGAATGATGTATTCGTCCAGCGAATTTGACGCAACGATTTTACAGTCCTCAAATCCAGCATCATCCAACATTTTGCGGGCTTCTTTCGACAGATAAGTAATGTCGCCGCTGTCAATGCGGATCCCCTTAGGTCTGAAACCCAAAGGCACAACCACTTCCTTAAAGACTTTGATGGCATTAGGTACACCGGACTTCAATACATTGTAAGTGTCCACCAAAAGTGTACAGTTGTCAGGATAAACCGACCCATAGGTCTTAAAAGCCTCATATTCCGAATCATACATCTGAATCCAGCTGTGGGCCATGGTCCCCATGGCCGGAATGCCAAAGATCTGCTCGACAACAGTACAGGACGT
>WXFH01000041.1 GCA_009881125.1 Acidaminobacter sp.
AAGAAGGATTAAGAACTGCAAGTTAACGTAACATGAACCGCAGGAACTGTGGGGATAGCTTGGTATATTTCGCATCACTGGATGTGAGGACCCAAGAATCCCGTGACTTCAGTCATGGGTAGTTCAATTCCGTTCATTAATTTTAGCAATGACACAATATTTGGGTATAATAGAAAGGCTGGCAAATCGAATCTATAATTGTTTGTCACAGTTAGAAAGCAGGTTTTGAAATTATTGATGATGGGCTGATGGGGTGGTTGGGTGACCATCGGCAAAACTTTCGCTTTTGAATTAGAGGAGGATCTTCATGCAAAAAATAGTGCCGCATTTATGGTATGATACGGAAGCTGCTGAAGCTGCTGAGTTCTACATGTCACTATTCGAGAAATCCAGGCTCATCAGCAAAAACGTCCTCAAAGACACGCCTTCAGGTAACGCGGAAATTTTGATGATTCAGCTTGCCGGTCAGGAGTTTATGCTCATGTCAGCAGGTCCGTACTTCAAGTTTACGCCTGCGGTGTCCTTTCTGGTCTCCTGCAGCACGCCTGAAGAGGTGGACGCTTTCTGGGGCAAACTGATTGAAGGCGGTGCTGCGCTCATGCCGCTGGACACTTATGACTTCAGCGCCAGATATGGCTGGCTGATGGACAAATACGGCTTGTCCTGGCAGTTTATGTGCACGGGGGATGCGCCTATCACACAAAAGATCAAACCGACCCTCATGTTTGTCGGTGATCAGTGCGGAAACGCTGAGCCTGCGGCTGAGTTTTATGCCAGTCTCTTCAACAACTCTGAAATTGGCGGCATCATGCGCTATGAAGAGGGCTGGGCACCAAACAAACCGGGAACGATTCAGCACATGCAATTTACCCTGGACGGTTATCAGATAGCCGCCATGGACAGTGCTTATGAGCACGATTTCACTTTTAATGAGGCGGTTTCCCTGGTGGTCCACTGCGATACCCAGGAGGAAATTGACCATTTCTGGGATGCCCTCAGTGCCGTTCCGGAAGCGGAGCAGTGCGGCTGGTTGAAGGACAAGTTTGGTCTTTCCTGGCAGATCGTGCCTTCCATTATGAATGACTTAATGGTGACCGAGGATACAGATCAGCTGGCTCGTGTCACCCAAGCCTTCCTCAAGATGAAGAAGTTTGATATTGAAGTACTGAAAGAGGCTGCGAAAGCTTAAACCAACCATAATTTTTGAACAAGGAGCGTCAATAAATGGCAAAAATCGTATCGAAAAGTAAGCCATCATGGAAGGCTAAACCTGAGGCTGGCACCAAGCCAGCTGCTCAAGGGAAAAGCACCGGAGGTTTGAAGACAACCGGAGGAGTAAAATCGTCAGGTGAATCGAAGTCCTTTGGGGGATCAAAGCCAGCGGGTGGCCCAAAGACCATGAGCGGATCAAAAACCTTTAGTGGATCGAAGCCATCAGGAGGGGAAAAATCAACCGGATTTGAAAAATTCTCTGATGGCGCCAAGTTTAACAATCCTGTCAAAGCTATGACAGACCAGCTGATTCTCGAATTGCTTCTGGAGGATGTTTTTGAAGAGCCAACGGATTACGGCGCAGTGAAGATTCAATCTTTTAAGAAAGCCGGCATTCAAAGTGAGCAGCCGGGTGTCCTCGTCACTATGGAGGATGGATCGGCGTACGAAATTGTGATTAAGAAGGTTAAGTAAGAAAGCGAATGGAGCGGATCTCAGTGGTTTTAAACTGTTGATCCGCTTCTTTTTTTGCGGTGCAATAGGTAAGCGGCCGCGATAGGCCAATGGCTGCGAACACCAACTCCCCCCCAAAAAAAAATAGAAATGTGGAAGTTGGTGTCTGACACCCGCTTCTTGTTACTAAAAATATTTTCATAAAAACGTTGATTTTAACTCGGATTCGAAAAAAAATTTCATTATTTCAAAATTATTTATTGAATATTCAGAATTCATGTGTTATAGTCAATTTAACAAATACATAAATAATTTTACCTGAACAAATAATATCAACAAAAATTTAACGAAAAATTAGGAGGGAATAAACATGAGTAAAAAAGATGTCATCCACGCTAACGATAGGATCCCTTTTGTCCTTAATGAAGATCTCGATTACGACTTTATGCGCGGAGGAGACATGTTCCCTTCGAATTACAAAGAGGTTTCTGCTGAGGCCTTTGGAAATGCCTATGATCAGGCACTCACCAACATCAGCAGGTCTATTGCAAAACAAAGCGAAAAACAAATGGAAAATGGATTTAAAGTAGATCAGGTCACGCTGAATCTCGAGTTCAAACTGGATTCCTCCAGCGGCAGGATTGGGCTGGACGGATCAGCAAAAATTGAAGTTGTGCTAAAACCGGCAGATCAAGTTCAAGTGTTTGAGGTAACAAAAAAATTTGGTGCGGCAGTTTAAAAGAGAAGGGCAGCCGGCGCGGTAACGCGCCAGCTGCCCTATATTATTTTTTGCGATTATCTACTGTCCACCAAGCCGCTCAATCGCCTCAATCCGCTGACTGATGGGCGGGTGTGTGTAGGTCAGTTTGACGGCCAGGGGGTGAGGGGTCAGGTTGGAGAAATTCTCACGAGCTAGAATTTTGAGGGCGCGAGTCATGGCTGGGCCGCTGGTGGTGGAGGCGGCGAAACCATCGGCCGCATACTCTGCTCTGCGGGAGATTGCGGTAAGGGGAATGCCGAGCAGGAATCCGAGGGGATCCGTGAGCATCCCAAAGTGGAGAAGGGCAAAACCAAGGTGCGGATTGGAAAACCCGAAGGACGACGCCCAACTGCCTGAAGCGGTCAGGAAAAACAGGAGCAGCGCGAGGGTCGCCCCAATCTGGACCACGGACAGCAGGAAATTTTTTAGGACGTCCTTATGCTTGGCATGACCAATTTCATGGGCCAAGACGGCCACAACCTCTTCGAGACCACACTTTTCAATGAGTGTATCATAGAGCACAATGTGCTTGAAACGGCCAAAGCCGGAGAAAAAGGCATTGAGCCGGGTAGAGCGCTTAGAGGCGTCCATCACGCTGATTTCCTTAATGGCGTAACCGGTGTTGTCCGCCAGCCCGACGATTTGATCGTACAGGGGTCCCGACCTCAGAGGCGTCAGGGTATTGAACAGTCGAATGAAGACTTTTGTATACAAAAGATTTACGACCAGAGTCACCAGAACAATTAGCAGCCATGCGATCAGCCAGACCTGGACCCATGCCGCCCCGCTGCCTGGCCCAGAAGACGCCTTAAACAGATTTAAATACAGCCACAGCAGGCAGTAAAGCAGGCCTCCGCCCAGCAGCAGGCCCAGGATGACCGACTTGATCTGATCCAGAACAAACACGCGCGGTGTCGTGGCGTTAAAGCCATAGCGCGACTCTATGCCAAAGGTTCTGTAGAGTTTGAAGCCCAGGTTCAGGGTGTACTGGAGCAAATAAACCAGTCCCAGAAAAACAAGCACCCTCAGAATCTCGTGACCGGTCAGGCCGTCAGCGCGCTGGGCCAGGTACGGAAAACCCTTGAATAGGAGCACTGCGACCAGCGCCCCGGTGTTGACAACCCGTGAGATCATGGCAAGTCTGTGGGTTTCCATGGTGTAGTCGAGCCAGCTCTGATATTGAGCCGAGTCGTAGACATCTTGGACATTTTCTGGGATAGGCTGGCTGCGGCGGCGGTAGTTTAACAGGCTGATGGTTGTTTCCAGCACCAGCGTGAAAATGACGATTAGGATTGTGAAGATTAGCATGCTATGGTCCCCCCCCTTTTTGAGTGCAGCTGTGTCACAGACTATTGTACCCAACTTTGCGCCACACTATTTACAAAAACTTTTTAGTCGTGATTATGCAATCCCATTCTATTTACGGGGAATAGACATAACATAGGCAGAATCTGTCGCTGCACACAGGAAATTTTGACATTGGAGGCGTCCGCATGTTAAAAAAACTGAAGCTTATGATCCGAAAACGCGTCTGGTTTTATCCGGCACTCATTTCTGGGCTATCTTTTATTCTCGCTTTTGGAGTGGGGTGGTTCGACCTCAGTCAGGTCTTATCCTCCGGAGACGGCTTTCCGACTTTGTTCCTGACCAGTGTTGATCTCGCTAAAACTATTCTCAGCGTCATTGCCGGGTCCCTTATGACCATGACGACCTTCACCTTTTCCACAACCATGGTAGTTCTGACCACCTACGCTTCTCAATTTTCCCCGCGCACGGTGGAAAATTTCCTGTCGGATGACGATACCATGAAGGTCCTGGGTGTCTTCATGGGTGGATTTGTCTACGCCATTATAACTTTGATGTTCATGCGTAATAGTCTGGGGGATCATTTGGTGGTTTCTGCGACCATCGGCATAGCCTTTGCTTTGGTATGTCTGGTGCAGTTTATGGTGTATATCCAGCACGTGGGCTCCTACATCCAGACGCACAACCTGATTCAAAGGATTTTTGACGAGGCAGAGGAAAACATTGAGGCGTATCATGGGCTGCAGAAGCGATGCGAGCGGCTGGAGAGGCTTGAGACGGGAGACCAGGCTTTTGTGGTGCGGCTGAAGAGCAGGCGCTATGGCTATATCCAGCGGATTGAGCATGAAAAGCTCGCGGCGCTGGCCAGGTCTCTGGGGTGCCGCGTGGTCGTTGAGAAGATTAACGGGCAGTTCGTGACGGATGAAACGCCGCTCGTGGTGCTTTACTTTGATCGTGAGATGACGGCTGAAGCCGGTGAGATGGAGAAAGCCCTCGACTATATAGCGATTGGCAGCGAAAAGCTGGAATATCAAAACTTCAATTTTTCTATTCAGAAGATCGTCGAGATTGCCCTTAGGGCTATTTCACCGGGCATCAACGACCCCAATACGGCCAGGCACTGCCTCAAAATGCTGGGGGTGTTAGTGTCGCGGCTTGCGAGCCTTGAAGGCGGGTATTTTGTCTACTCTGTGGGGGCGTCGTCGACTGAAAAGACTCAAGAACCTGAGGAGCGCAATGAGTCAGGCGGGCGTTCAGGCAGTGAAGAAGCCGGCGTCCCTAAAGGCGATGCAGTATTCGAGGCAGTTGACTTCAAGCAAGAGCTTTATGCCGGGTTCTATCAGATCGTTCACTACGGGCGTTCGGATGTGTCTGTGATGCTGTCGCTGTTGAAGGCGCTGCGGTTTGTCATGGAAAAGGCATCCATGGAGAACCGGAGGGCAGTGCTGTCGTTTCTCGAGGTCCTTTGGAGCAAGCTGGACCCGGCTCTGCTGGAGGGGTATGATCGAGACCTGCTGGAGAAGGAGCGGGCGGACATTCAGGTGCTCATTGCCCTTGGGAAGCAGGCTGGCTCAGTAAGGCTATAAAAAAAATTAAATCCGGTTGGCGGGGTCGTTTGAGTAAACAACGAACAAAAGCATGGATAATGTTTCTTTTTTCAACTGGATTAAACAATAAGTGACAATCAGAGGCAGTTTCAGACATGGCTTGACAAAATAATAACCTTTAATCTGCTTCTTAAAATTATGAGTAAGCCTATTGCTTTTGGGCATAATAAAAGCATGACATTTCAACATGAGGAGGCGGGCGGTATGGGTCAACCGGAAAAAAAGGACAACACGGATATGATTCCTTTTGTTTTCAGTGAGGATCAAGATTATGATTTTATGGGCAGTGATAACATGGAGACGCCCAATTATCTGGAAGTCAGCACAGATACTTTTGAGAAAGCTTATGATAACGTAATGAACAATCTCAGCAAAATAATCTCCGCCCAGAGTGAAAAGCAGAAGGAAGCGGGATTTAAGCTGGATCAGGTCAAGCTCAATCTCGAGTTTGGCGTGGACGTCGCTTCCGGGAAAATTGGCATAGCGGATAGTGCAAAGATTGAGGTTGTGCTGAAGCCAATTGAGAAATAATTGTGTAAGAATGTGAACGAAAGCTGGAAAGTCCCGCGTCCGTGAGTCGGACTCGGGGCTTTCTTTTAGATTCCAAACACTTTACTTCTTTTTGGAAGCGTGATACCGTCATTATAAGAAAGAATAACGGCTTACATCAGAGAACAGGAGGGGACTGGGATGCAGGAGAATTTAACCTCGGAGGCGGACAGACTGTCGGCAGAAATTATGAAGCTGACGCGAGATTCGCTGATGGTAGGGCTCAGATTCATGGACATGGCCCTTTGTCAGCTGGTCCCGATTCCCTTTGACCTGAAGGGGTTCACCTCGGATGGCACCCACTTCTTTTACAATACGCGGTATGTGCTGGAAACCTACATGAAGGACCGGGAAACTCTATCCAGAGACTATTTGCACGTCGTCTTTCACTGGGTGTTCAATCATCCTTTCGTGGGAAAAGGCATTGACCGGGAACGCTGGAATTTGGCGTGTGATATCACCGTTGAAAACCTGATGCTGGAGCTGGGTGTGAACAAGACGCCGGATCCCCGACAGGCTGAAAAGCTCAGACACATTGAGGCGCTTAAAAACAGTCTGGCAGTCTTAACGGCTGAGACCCTCTACAGACACCTGGCGGATTCCGATACAGGGGAACAAGAATTAGCCGAACTCAAGAAGCTCTTCTACCGTGATGAGCATCAAACCTGGTACGTCGAAAATCCGGATGAGGGCGATCAAAAACCTGAAGATCAAAAAAATGAAGATTGGGATGAAAATCAGGACGACCAGGGTCGTCGGCGAGAGCGGGACCAGGACAGCAGTGAGGAAGACACCAGGCCGGATGCCAGGGAAAATGACCACACGCAAAACACCAACAACACTGAAACTCGAAGAACGCAAATGCCCAGAACTTCAGAGGCGGACCGCGAAGAGGCCTTTGACACCTGGCAAAAAATAAGTGACCGCGTTAAAATGGACATAGAAAATTTTTCGAAGGCCTGGGGTGAGCAGCCCAATAGTCTGACCCACAACCTGAACGCCCTCCGGCGTGAAACCTATGACTACAGCGCTTTTCTGAAGCGCTTTGCGGTCCTCGGTGAGGAAATGCAGGTCAACGACGATGAATACGATTACATTTTCTATACCTATGGATTAAAGCTCTATGAAAAGATTCCTTTGATCGAGCCTCTGGAATATAAGGAAACCAAGCGGGTTCGGGAGTTCGTCGTTGCCATTGACACCTCCGGCTCCTGCTCGGGGACCGTGGTTCAGGCGTTCCTCAACAAAACCTACAACCTATTGAAGCAGAGCGAAAACTTTTTCTCGAAGATCAATCTCCATATCCTGCAGTGCGACGACATGCTCCAAAAGGATACCAAGATCACGTCTCAGGCAGAGTTTGACACGTTTCTGAGTACCCTCGAGCTGCTGGGCGAAGGCGGCACGGATTTTCGACCAGTTTTTCGCTATGTGGATGAGCTGATTGAAGCCGGAGAGTTCGAGAACCTTAAAGGATTAATTTATTTTACCGATGGTTTTGGCACCTACCCCAAACACCCAACCTCATATGACACCGCTTTCGTCTTTTTAGGGGATGAAATCACCAGCCAGATTGAGGTTCCGCCCTGGGCCATCAAACTGGTCCTGCCGCCGGAATCACTGGTAAACTAAGACCGCAAAGTGACAGAACAAGGAGTGACGCCCATGAATATCAAAGACGCCAAGACCCAGGTCAAGAACGCGGTCTTCGCCTATCTTTCCAAGGATGAATTCAACGACTACAAAATTCCGGTTGAGAAGCAGCGCCCCATTTTCCTATATGGTGTGCCGGGAATTGGAAAAACCGCTATCATGGAGCAGATCGCCGAGGAAATGAGCATTGGTCTCGTGGCCTATTCCATGACGCATCATACCCGCCAAAGCGCCCTGGGGCTCCCGTTTATTGCCCGAAAGACCTATGGTGGCAAGGAATATGACGTATCAGAATATACCATGAGCGAAATCATTGCCAGCATCTATGACACCATGGAGGCTTCCGGGGTTCACGAGGGGATCCTGTTCCTGGACGAGTTGAACTGCGTCTCTGAGACGTTGGCTCCGGCTATGCTTCAGTTCCTCCAGTTTAAAATTTTCGGACGCCATAAGGTGCCGGATGGCTGGATTATTGTCACCGCAGGCAACCCGCCGGAATATAACAAATCCGTCCGTGAGTTTGACATTGTCACTATGGACCGCATCAAAAAAATTGACGTGGAACCCAACCTCAAGGTCTGGAAGGAATACGCCTATCAGCAGCAGGTCCACGGCGCGATCCTTTCCTATCTTGAACTGAAGAACCACCATTTCTATTCAGTGGAAACCACCATAGATGGCAAAGCCTTCGTTACCGCCAGGGGCTGGGAAGATCTGTCCAAAATGATTCAGCTCTATGAGGGTGCCGGCATTCTGGTGGATGAGCACTTGATCATCCAGTACCTCCAAAACAACAAAATCGCCAAGGACTTCTCGGTGTATTATGATCTCTACAATAAATATAAAGCCGACTATCAGATTCGTGAAATCTTAGAGGGAAATGCCTCTGAGACACTTCTGGAGCGGGCGTCTGCGGCGCGGTTTGACGAGCGTCTGTCCCTTCTGGGGCTGCTTCTTGACGCTGTGACTGCTGAAATGCGGGATACAGTCGAAATGGACAGGGTGATCTCAGAGCTGGTAAAGCTTCTCAAAGACGTGAAGGCAAGGCTTTTGAGAGGCAGTGCTTCATCCTTTATGTCAGAAGGAGGGCTGCTGCAGTCTGCAGCGCCATCGGCAATTGATCTCCTGGAGGAAGCCATTCAAGGCCAGCAGCAGGCTATGTATAAGGAAAAGATGACCGGCGCCGTGTCTCAGGAGCGAAAGGCGATCCATCTCAGGATCATTCAGGCGCTGGAGGCTTATAAATCAAAATTGGTGCTGGCAGCTGCCGGCAGTTCCGCTGAAGCGTTTGAGATCCTGAGGTCCCTATTTGAACAGGATGTGGCTAAACTCAAATCCCGTATCACGGAAGTTCAAAAAAACCTCGACCACATGTTTGCGTTTGTAGACGAGGCTTATGGTTCCGGCAATGAAATTTTGATACTGGTGACAGAGCTCACCGCCAATTGTCATAGCGCTGGTTTTATTGGACAATTCGGCTGCGACGCTTATTTCAAGCACAACAAGGCGCTTCTGTTCTATGAGCGCCAGCAGGAGATTGTTCAAAAAATTGAAGCCCTTGGGTCAACAACGCACTCGCTTGAGAAATGATCATAATGTGTTGTTGACTGAATAACCGCGCTTCAAAGGAGGTAACCTATGGATACGGCGGGATTTCATGTAGATCAGGAGCAGGGCCTGCTGATCCGCTATAAGGGGCACGATCCGCATGTCGTAGTGCCTGAGGGCGTCCGTGTGATTGGAGAGTATGCCTTCGCCAACAATAAAGATCTTTACAGCGTCGAGCTCCCCAAGAGTGTGACTGAGCTTGGCAGCTGGGTCTTTGACCGCTGTGAGCGGCTCGGAAGCGTATATTTGCCGGAAGGACTCGAAGCCATAGGCAATAATGCCTTTTATGCGTGCTACAACCTCGCGTCCATTCATTTGCCGTCCAGTTTGAAGCGGCTCGGGGAGAACGCGTTTTGGGGCTGTATTCATCTTCAGAGCATTGCATTGCCTGAGGGACTGGAGGAAATCAGCCATTGCGCATTCAAAATGTGCCTTAAGCTGAAACGCGTTGAGATTCCGGAAACCGTTAAAAGCATTGGCCGATGGTCGTTTTCAGACTGTGAAAGCCTCGACGGACTGGTGCTTCCAAAAGGCATCCGCCGGATTTCGGATCACGTCCTGAGTGGCTGCAAGTCACTTACCCGGCTGGAGCTGCCAGAGGGAATTACACAAATTGGCGAATGGTCATTTTCCGGCTGTGTGTCCCTTGGTGCTCTAATACTTCCAAAAAGTCTTGAGGAAATTGGCGAATGGGCCTTCAAGGGCTGTACAGGTCTTCAGTCTATGGATATTCCTGCTGGCGTCAAACGTATTGGCGCAAATGCATTTCACTCATGTACCGCCTTAAAGCGTATTGAGGTATCGAAGGACAACGTCTTTTACACGTCTGTGGACGGCGTTTTGATGAACCGGTCTGAGAGTCTCTTGATCAGGTATCCTGTGGCGTCTGAAGCGGTTGAATATCACATACCTTTTGGTGTGAGACAAATTTCGGACCGGGCTTTTGGAGACTGCGTCACCCTTGAAAGGGTGGAGGTCCCTGAAAGCGTCGATCACATTGGCGATTTCGCTTTTGAAAACTGCAGGCATCTCAAAGTGGTGAGTTTTCGAAATCATTTGGCGCAGGTGAAAGACGACACCTTCAAAAAGTGTCCGGAGCTCAGACTGCACCTTGGTCTTCAGGCTTTTAACGGAGAGGATTTGCACAAGGTGATTCAAAGCCACGACGTGGAGCCTGAGCGCATCCTGTTTCCTTTTGTGTCAGTTTGGAGCAAAGTACCGCTTTCCAGAATCCCTGAGCTCAAGGCATGTGTTGAATCAGATGAGGCAGAAATACGGATTCAGTACGGCACGTACCAAAGGCTCTTTGAAGTGGTCGACACCGTGGACGAAAAAGTGGAGCTTGCACTTAAACGCATGGTACATTCTGTGGCGCTGACTGCTGAAAACTATGAAATCTATCATCTCTATCTTCGAAATAACCTGAAAAAATGTGTCTGGCATTTCATGAAACGGCATGATGCGCAAGCAATGCTTCAACTGATTGAGCATGGCGTGATCCACACAGACAATGTCGATCAGATAATAGAGATGGCAAATACCGGAAAGCATGCGGAAATTGTGGCAATGCTGCTTCAGTACAAATATGAGCATTCAAGTTTTGCCGAGGACAAGTACACTCTATAGACTCAAGTGTGGAGAAAGTGGATTAAATTGTTTGCAATCTTATTTTATGAAATACAAGTTGGTTTGAGGGGGGCGTGCAAAATGAAGGTCGATATTGACGCACTGGCCAGCGAACTCGAGATGAGCTTTGATGAACTAAACATGTATTTGGATCTGGAAACCGGCGAGCTAATCATGGTGAGTGATGAAGAAATGCGGCTCGCCATTAATTCAGAAGAGGGGGAAGATTATGCCTCTTATTCTGAGTGGGAAAAAGAAGCAATTGAAGCAGCTTTAAAGATCTGGTTGAATAGTGAACGGTATAAACTGCTTCCAAAGATGTCCTCCCATGAAGCTTATGAGATCATGTCTGATTTTTGTAATACTGTCAAATCTGCGTCCATCAGAGAAAAGCTTTATGAGGCACTCGAAGGAAAAGGGCCTTTTAGAAGGTTTAAGGATACGGTATTACATTTTAACATTGAACAGGATTGGTATGCTTTCAGGAGTGAGAGAGTAAAGGCGTTCGCAATAAAATGGTGTGATGAGAATGGGGTGCCTTACGAATAAGCAAAGTGCTGCTTTGCCTTGGGGTGTGAAGTGAATAAGTCAAGAACTGAGACGAGCCTGCGGACTGTGGTGAGATCACAATCGGCAGGCTTGTTTTTTATGCAAAATTGTTTATGAATATTGCTTTTTCCTCTTGAAATGATTTCGGGTTTCGTGTATCATTATGCATATCAAATGTATAACTTGTGTTTTCTGAAAATAAAATCTTTTCCCGGGAGGTGCCTTATGGCTGTGAAAACTGTTATGGTAAGACTAGCGACAAAAGAAGACGTGCCTGCGATTCGTCAAATCATGCAGGAAGCATTTTCCTTCTATGCCATGAAGGTTGGAATCTCGACCCCGGGAGCGGTTCAAGCCCTTGAAGAAACCTGTGCCGACATCGAAAAGCAACTGGACGAGAAAATTGTCTATGTCGCTGAATGTGACGGTGTGGTAGCAGGCAGCGTCAGACTTGAAGTGATGTCGGACGGCACTGTTTATTTTAGCCGCTTTGGCGTTCTGGATGCCTATAAAGGTCAAAATATTGGCGATCAGCTCATGGAAGCTGTAGACGATTTTATGCATCACCATGGTTATGAGTGTTTGAGCCTGCATACGGCGGCAAGTTTATTGTCGTTAATCAGATTTTACTATGCCAAGGGTTTTGTGATCGTTTCCTCAGACGCGCCGCGCGGGTACACACGTGCTATGCTGTGCAAGTATTATGAAGGTGTTCAGGTGAAATACGCAGTTGGCGGCAGCTGGTAGAGTTTATAGAACTTAAATTTAAAGGAAGTTGGAGCATCATTTGATGTCGCCAACTTCCTTTTTGGCTGCAGCTATTTTGGGGAGGAGATGATTTCCTTCTTAAGGTCGTGATCTGCCTGCCATTTGCGTTCAGCGGCGGCATAGACAGTCTGAAAATGCTCAGTGGGGATGACGACTACGCCGTTTTCGTCCCCCACCACAATATCTCCGGGAAGCACGTTGAGGCCGCCGCAGCTGACGGGAATCTGTGTTTCACCCAGTTCGCTGTCGAAATAGGAGGCGGGGGAAATGTATCTGTAGAAGACGGGCAGGCCCATTTCGGAGATGCGGTTGACATCTCGGATTGGTCCGTCTACAACGACGCCGCTGACGCCTCGCGACAGGGCCATGGTTGTACGAACGTCGCCCCAGACGGCGCGGCGCTTGCTGTTGCTTGTGGATATGACAATGACGCTGCCTTCCGGCGCGTTCAGGACTTCATCCATGGTGGTTTTTCCGTTTTCAAAGGGAAGGTGGATCGTGAATGCAGGTCCGGCCATTTTCATATTGAAGTGAATCGGGCGGATTTCCACGTCCATGACGTTTTCACCGCGCATAGCATCGGCCAGTTCGGCGGTGGAAAACTTGCTGAGTAAGTCAGATGTTGTCATTTTAATAACCTCAAATCTTTTGAATTAGTGTTGTTGGAATAGGTTGAAGGGCTTATTTAAGATTGTATAAAATATAATGTTTTTTTGAGGTTATGTCAATACACTCATAAAAAAACGGCCCTGCTGGAATGAGTCCCGCAGGGCCGATCTTTTAACTCGATCAATTAATTACTGACCAACTGTTGATGTCGAGCCTGTAACAGCACTCTTCTCATCCATTGTAAAGCCAACTGCAGCTTCTGCGTTCATGAAGACAAGGTTTCCAACAATCTTGGAATTTGTCATCTTGAAGTTAGGGGTGCTGACATAAACGTTGCCGTCAACCGTTGTGTTGACCAATTGGAAGTTCGTGCCTTCAACGTAGACGTTACCGTCAAAGATGCCGCCCTGAATGCGGGCATTCGGGCTCTTCACCGTAATGCGCTGAGCCATCAGTGTGAAGTTTCTGGTGATTTTATGATCCGCGTCCTGGCTATAGAGCGCAAGCTTTCTAGCGACTGCAGGAGGTATCTTGGTGTTTTCGAATTCGCCGTCCATGACCAGCGCTTTATTGACTGCGAGGTCTCTGGAGATGGAAAGAATCCAAGTGCCTTCTGTGCCGATCCCTTTTTCAAGGTCAGCGACGTTGTCGACGAGGGAAGCGTTTGTAACTGCGTCAACCTGGATCAGAACCTTTTCACCGTTGACTTTGCTGACTGCGTCCGTTTTGAACGTGTCTTTAGCTTCTTGTGTCATGAAGTAGATGTTGCCGTTGACAGTTTGCTTCACGAGGTTGAAACCTTTAGCGTTGACATAGACGTCACCGTTGAAGATACCGCCCTGGAAGACTGTATTCGGGCTGTTGACCCAAACTTTAGGCGCTGTCAGGGTGAAGACGCGTGTAATGTTGCGCTTGTCATCCTGGCTGTAGAAAGCGAGCTTTCTGCGGATAATGTCATTGCCTTCAGCGTCTTTCTTGCCATCTGTGAAAGTGCCGTTGATGACAACTTCTTTATCTGTCTTGATGTCGCGAAGCGCTGCGACGATCCATTTGCCGTCAGATTTGAGGCCTGCGGTCATAGCGTCAGCGTTGTCGACGAGGGATGCTGTAGTAACAACGTCAGGCTGAACGAGGATCATTTCGCCGGAAACTGTGGACTTGGCGTCAATGATAGCGCCGTCTTTAGCAGCTTGAGTTGTAAAGTGGACGCTGCCTTCGATTTTAGCGTTGGTCATTTTGAAGCCGGCTTCGGAAACGTAAACGTTGCCTGTAACCTTAGTGTTGCGGATTTCAAACTTCGCAGCATTCACATAGAGATCGCCTACAAAGGCACCGTTCTGAAGACGGCCGCTTGGACTCTGGATTGTGAGCTTTGGTGCTTTTAATGTAAAGTTGTCAATAACGTTGTGATCCGCGTCTTGAGTATAAAGCGCGATTTTTCTCGCTTCTTTGCCGTCGTCATTGACGAAATTGCCGTCGAGGACAAGCGGTGTAGTAAACGTCAGATCTTTGAGCGTAGCGGCGAGCCAGAAACCGTCTTTGCCGATTGCTTTTTCAAAGTCTGCGTTGTTGTCTACAATAGAAGCGGTTGCGACAGTGTCGACAGCCGGTCCGACAGTCTTCTCTTCAGAAGTCGCTGTTCCGGAGGTGACAGGCGCAAGCTTAGCAAGAGTTTTTGGTCCAACGATGCCATCTGCAGCAAGACCATTTGCGCCTTGGAAAGTTCTGACCGCTGCTGCTGTCAGTTTTCCAAAGAAGCCGTCTACTGAAAGATTATAGCTGAACTTGTTGAGCAGGGTCTGAAGGAGCTTGACATCTTCGCCGAACGAGCCTTCAACGAGGAGTCTCAGGATGCTTGTGCCATTAGCAGGCGCAGAAGCAACAGGTGCTGAAGTGGATGGCGCCGGTGCAGCTGGTTTTGGAGCAGGTGCAGGAGTTGGCTTTGGAGCTGGTGCTGGAGCCGGTGACGGAGCAGGTGTCCAGTTCGATGCGCCTGTGTTGCCGTCAGTGGCATAAGAGCCGGTAGACGTTACAGCAGGAAGCATTGAGAAGGAAACTGCCGCAGCCATGGTGAGTGCGATGAGTTTTTTGTGTTTAATCATACTGTCCCCCTTGATTTTTTTGTGAAAAGCCACGCATTTCTTATGACATTTGCTAGTCTTATAGCGGCCATAGTGGTGTGATGTTGCGTTTTATTTTTCACATACTTACATTATATCAGATGATGTAATTTCGTATATGGATTCGTTATCATTTTTCTGTAAACAATATTTACAAAATAATATTAGACATTAATGTAAAAAAATAACACCCTCTGTGGCAGGGAATGGAAACGTCTGATAATTTGAAATAATCTTTTCTTACTATAAAAAGATTGATTAAATAACCGGTTTTTTGCTTTCGAGAAGGGTTTTAGTATTTGCCTTGAACTATTAAAGTATACATTTTGTATACGGTATTGGATTGACAAAACCAGACCCGGATGGTAATCTATGAACGGGTAAAAATGATACGCATTTCCGCTTGGTGGAATGATTGTTGGTCTCTTGGTTATTCAAATATCAAACCGTCCTTTTCGATTCCCCAATCGAAGGAAGGCTGGGACGTTGGTTAAAAATACCAACTTACCAGCCTCTTTTTTTGTCTTGAAAATATTATGTAATTGATATAGAATGCTGAATTGTATTAAACCGCAGGATACGATAAAATTAGAGCAGAAATTAATCAAAGGGGATTGAAAAGTATGAAAGCTTTAGTTAAAAAGTATGCCAAACCAGGCCTTTGGCTGGATGATGTCGAAATGCCGGAAGTCGGGATCAATGACGTTCTGATCAAAATCAAAAAAACTTCAATTTGTGGTACGGACATCCATATCTATCAATGGGATGATTGGTCCCAAAAAACAATTCCGGTGCCAATGCATATTGGCCATGAATTCGTAGGCGAGGTCGTTGGCTTTGGGGATAATGTTCATGACGTCTACCTTGGTGAAATTGTTTCCGGTGAGGGCCATCTCGTCTGCGGACGCTGCCGCAACTGCCTCGCGGGCAGACGTCACCTGTGCATGAATACCAGCGGCGTTGGCGTGAATCGTCCTGGCGCTTTCGCTGAGTATCTTTCTATCCCTGTTACGAACGTTTGGCACTGTGATCCTGAAATCCCCCTCGAGATCCTTTCCAGCTTTGATCCTTTTGGCAATGCAGTTCATACAGCGCTCAGCTTTGATCTTCTTGGTGAAGATGTTCTCATTACTGGCGCGGGTCCTATCGGCATTATGGCTGTGGCTGTCGCGAAGCATGCCGGCGCACGCAACGTGGTCATCACTGATATCAACGAATACCGTCTGGAGCTCGCCAGAAAAATGGGCGCGACACGTGCGGTCAATATCATGGACACTAAAATTGAAGACGTCATGAAAGAACTGAAAATGAAGGAAGGCTTTGACGTTGGACTCGAGATGTCCGGCAATGCCGCTGCCCTGAACAGCATGATTAAAAATATGTGCCACGGCGGAAAAATCGCAATGCTGGGCATTCAGCAGCCTAGTACGACAATCGATTGGAATACCGTCGTTTTTAATGGACTCACCATCAAAGGGATCTATGGCCGCGAGATGTACGAGACTTGGTACAAGATGACGGCGCTGCTCCAGTCCGGACTTGATCTGTCACCAATCATCACGCATCAGTTCCATTATACTGAGTTCGAAAAGGCCTTTGAGTTGGCGGCTTCCGGCCAAACCGGAAAAGTTGTGCTCAACTGGGATTAATAAAGGACTCGATTTTAAAATTCAGACACATTTGAATAAAGCGTGACACTTGCGACCATCGGCATAGCTTTTAGTTTTTTGTGCCGATGGTTGTTTGTTTCCAAGTCAGCCTTCACGACAGGCAAATAATTTTAAACTCTCTCAGGAAATTTGACGTATTCTTGACGCTTTGTCCTTATACTTTGGGTAAATAATAAAAGTGTCAAGCGGATGCCTTTCATTAGTTATGGCGCTGTGTCACTCACAAAATAAAATCAATCCGTCCAGACCAAAGGAGAGAATTACATGTCCAAAATCAGAATTGACGGCAATCAATTGACGATCAGCCAGGTTGTTCAGGTAGCGCGGTACGGTTACGAAGTCGAAATCGTTGAAGCTGCTCAAGCGGCGATCACGCGTTCCAGGGAAATCGTCGACCGGTTCGTCGAAGAGAAGCGCAATGTCTACGGCATCACAACAGGTTTTGGCAAGTTTTCTGATGTGCCAATCTCCAAGGAAGAGACCAAAGAGCTCCAGCGCAATCTGATTATCAGCCACGCATGCGGCGTGGGACCGTTTTTAAGCGAGGAAATCTCAAGAGCCATCATGCTGCTGCGGGTCAACGCCCTTTCAAAAGGATTTTCCGGCATTCGCCTTTCCACGGTAATGACGCTGGTTGAGATGCTCAACAAAGGGGTTACGCCATTAGTGCCTGAAAAGGGCTCCCTTGGTGCCAGCGGGGATTTGGCGCCGCTCTCTCATATGGTTCTGGTTATGCTTGGTCTGGGCGAAGCGCTCTACAAAGGCGAACAGCTTTCTGGTGCGGAAGCTATGTCGCGTGCCGGCATCCCTGTCGTCGAGCTGACGTCTAAAGAAGGGCTTGCGCTCATCAACGGAACTCAGGTTATGACAGCAGTAGGCTGCATCACGGTCTATGACGCCATGAACGCATTCAAATTGGCGGATATCACCGCTTCAATGACCATGGAAGCACTCAATGCAGTCACAGACGCGTTTGATCCGCGCCTTCACGCCGTCAGACCGCATCAAGGCCAAATGGATACAGCTGCGAACCTTCTCAGAATCTTAGGGGGCAGCGGGCTGACGACACGTCAGGGCGAAATCCGCGTTCAGGATGCTTATGCGCTGCGCTGCGTACCGCAGATTCATGGCGCGAGCAAGGATGCGCTCAAGTTTGTCAAAGAAAGAGTTGAGATTGAGATCAACTCTGTAACAGATAACCCAATCATCTTCCCGGATGACGACGCGGCTATTTCAGGCGGAAACTTCCATGGACAGCCTGTGGCTATGGCTTTTGATTTCCTGGGCATCTGCATCGCAGAAATGGCTAACTCCAGCGAACGCAGAATTGAGAGACTTGTTAATCCGCAGCTCAGCGGACTTCCGGCGTTCCTCACGCCAAACGGCGGCCTGCACTCGGGCTTCATGATCGCACAGTACAGCGCGGCGGCGCTTGTTTCTGAAAATAAAGTTCTGGCACATCCGGCCAGCGTGGACTCCATTCCTTCCTCTGCTAACCAGGAAGACCACGTCAGCATGGGGACGATCGCAGCCAGAAAAGCCAGAGACATTTTGACCAACACAATTCATGTCCTTGCAGTCGAGCTGCTTGCTGCGGCACAAGGCATTGAGTTCAAGGATCCCAGCAAGCTTGGCAAGGGTACTGCTGCTGCCTTCGAAGTTGTTCGTGCGTCCGTGCCTAAATGGGTGGAAGACCGTGAAATGTACATTGACCTTCGTAAAGGCGAAGCCCTCGTCCGAAGCGAAGAAGTCGTCAAAGCGGTTGAAGCTGCCATTGGTGAGCTTAAGCTGGTATAGTGAGTGGATTGTTGAGCCAAGGCAAGAAAACGGCGCACCGCGTCGTTTTCTTGCCTTGGCTTTTGTTATAAGGTGGATCAGACAAAGTCATATAGACGTAAAAAAATCATTACCTTGTAAAAATGCTTTGACGTTTGAGGGGGTGGAAGGGGGTGTCTGGCACGTCCTTCCACTTTTTTTTGTGATGACGTTTTCAGAATGCAGTTTTTGCAAGCGCTCGAATATAATTATTTAAGTTCCTGTTTTCAACTTCATGTGGCACATTTTTTGCTTTACAACTAAGTGAAAAGATTTATGTTATGAATCCCGGACTTTGGAGATGAATAAAACAGAAGTGCTTAGATGGATCAGGAGGTCTGCATTATGAAAGGTATTATTGAAGCTGCAAAAGCAGTCGAGAGCAAGATTATTGAAAACAGACACGCGCTGCATCAAATTCCTGAGATAGGATTCGATCTCCCTGCAACGGCAGCTTACATTAAAGAGCAGTTGAGAGAAATTGGCATTGAGCCTAAGGATTGCGGCGGACCGGTGGCGCCGGAAGTACGAGAAAAGTTTCGTTCAGCAGGTTTTCCGGATATGGCCAATTGTACCGGGATTACAGCAACAATTGGACAGGGAGAACCTTGCATTCTTCTGAGAGGTGACATGGACGCGCTGCCTATGAAGGAAACTTCGGGTCTGACCTTTGCTTCTCAAAATAATTTCGCTCACACCTGCGGCCACGACAGCCATGCTGCCATGCTGCTCGGAGCGGCGAGGATTCTCAAAGCTATGGAGTCCGAATTGAAGGGCACGGTAAAGCTGATGTTCCAGCCAGGCGAGGAGCTTGGGTATGGGTCAAAGCTAATGATTGAGGCAGGACTCATGGAAAGTCCAAAAGTCGACGCCGCCATCGCCATACACGTCATGTCGGATATTGAGGCGGGTCAAGTGCAGTATATCAAAGGCATTACCTCGGCGGCCATGGATACCTACATGCTGAAAATAAAAGGCAAAGGCGGCCACAGCTCCATGCCCCACAAGGCCGTGGATCCGAACATGATCATGACACAGCTGTATACGGCACTGAACCTGCTTCCGGGTCGCGAGATCGATCCTCAGGAAACGGTTATATTGACGGCGGGCAAGGCGGCTGGCGGCTCGGCTCCGAATATCATCCCGGACACCGCTGAGCTGCAGGTCGGCATCAGGTCTTACAATAAAGAAGCCAGGGCACATATTTTACAAAGAGTGCCGGAGATGATCGACCACTATGTGAAGGCATGGCGCGGAGAGTATGATATGGTGAAGTTCTCAACACCTTCAACCTACAATGACGTTGAGCTCTGTAATACTTTATTGCCTTTCGTTCGAGAAGCGGCGGGTGCGGAAAAGGTTGTCGAGGCGGCAAAACCACTCCCGGGCTCAGAAGACTTCAGCCACGTCAGCGACCTTGTGCCCGGTCTTTTTCTTATGCTCGGCGCAGGAAAACCCGGCGCGTACCCTATGCATAATCCGAACATGGTGCTGGATGAATCTGTTTTCGCGACGGGGTCTGCCATTTATGCGAATTGTGCGGCAGAGTGGCTGGCTGCTAACGCGAAATAAAGATTTTTCTGCCGATGGTTACGGGCATACCCTCAATCTGGGGCATACTGTTTTAAAAACTGAAAAAATGGATATAAATACTCTAATTCGGGGTGGGGGATCTTTTAAGGTGCCCTGCCTCTTTTTATTAGCAGTGAAAATGGAAAGTATGTTGAAGGGGGGGCATCGGTTTGGCGGAGACACTTGGCACCATGAAACGCAGTCATTACTGTGGTGAAATTAGAGAAACGGACATAAACTCAAAAGCCGTCTTGATGGGTTGGGCGCAGCGCAGGCGCGATCTCGGCGGGGTTATTTTTATTGATCTCAGAGATCACACGGGCCTTGCGCAGATCGTCATAGACGCGAAAAATGTGGACGAAGCGGATTTTGTCAAAGCAGAGCGCATTCGGAGTGAGTATGTCATAGCGGTAGAAGGTGTGATTGAAAAGCGTGATCCGGAAACAGTCAATCCACTGCTGGAAACCGGGACGGTGGAGCTGAGAGCGAGTAAACTCAAAATCCTGTCAGAGGCCAAAACACCGCCTTTCGCCATTGAAGAAAAGAGCAGTGTTCGCGAAGAGCTGCGGCTCAAGCACAGATATTTGGATCTCAGGCGGCCTGACCTCTTACATAATTTGAAAATGCGTCAGAAAATGACCCAGGCGGTACGGGAATTTTTAATGGGGCAGCGCTTTCTTGAAGTCGAGACACCGGTGCTGACCAAGAGTACACCTGAGGGTGCCAGGGACTATCTGGTTCCGAGCCGCGTCTTCAAAGGCAGCTTTTACGCTTTGCCTCAGAGTCCGCAGATCTATAAGCAGCTCCTTATGGTTGGCGGTGTAGACCGGTATTTTCAGGTGGCGCGCTGTTTTAGGGACGAGGATCTCAGGGCGGATCGCCAGCCTGAGTTCACCCAGGTGGACATGGAAATGAGCTTCGTGGATGAAGTTGAGATAGAGTCTCTTCTGGAGACATTGTTCGCTTCGGTGTTCAAGACGGTGCTCGGGAAGGACATTGCGCTGCCTATGCGCCGGATGACCTGGCTGGAAGCTATGGACAAGTATGGTGTCGATAAGCCGGACCTGCGTTTCGGTATGGAAATAGTCGATCTGACGGATATAGCTGCGACCTGCAGCTTTGAAGTCTTCAAGAAAGTCACAGCCTCCGGCGGCGTTGTAAGAGCGATCAATGCCAAGGGCTATGGAGATTTGACGAGAACGGAGATAGAATTTCTCACTCAAAAGGCGGTGTCTTACGGCGGAAAAGGCATGGCATGGATCTCTGTTCGAGAAAACGGTGAGCTTTATTCCGTGCTGACTAAGTTCTTTAAGAAAGAAGAGCTCGACGACATGATAGAGCGTCTGGACGGAAAACCCGGAGATTTCATTATTTTCAGCGCGGACAGGCTGGAAGCGGTCAGGTCGATACTGGGAAGCCTGCGCCTTGATTTGGCTGACCTCAGGCATTTGAGACGAAAAGACGACTTTGCTTTTCTCATTGTGACGGACTTTCCACTCCTGGAATGGGACGCTGAAGAAAATCGCTATGTGGCCATGCACCATCCTTTCACTATGCCGATGGAAGCAGATTTGCCGCTGCTCGAGAAAGAGCCCCTTAAGGTCCGGGCCAAAGCTTATGATGTAGTGCTGAACGGCGTTGAGCTGGGAAGCGGCAGTATCAGAATCCACCAGAGAGAGCTCCAGAAGAGGATGTTCAAACTCCTTGGCTTCTCAGAAACCAGTGCTCAGGAACGCTTTGGGTTTATGCTGGACGCCTTTCAATATGGTGCGCCGCCCCACGGCGGATTTGCCTTTGGACTGGACCGTCTCATGATGTTGGTCGTTGGTGCGGACAGCATAAGGGATGTTATTGCGTTTCCGAAGATGCGGGATGGGTCCTGCGCTATGAGCCAAAGTCCGTCGAGGGTCAGTCAGAGCCAGCTCAAGGAACTGGATTTGCTGTCCGGCTCCAAGGATTATGTTCATGTGGAACCAGAAAAGCCTTTGGTGTCTGAAGAGGATGTCGATTATGTCGCCGCCCTGGCACGACTTGAACTGAATGAAGAGGAAAAAGAGGAACTGACGAGAAACCTGCGGGACATTATTGCCTTTGCGGATAAACTGAATGAACTGGATGTCTCCGGGCTGGATCCAATGGCCCATGTCATGCCAATAGAAAACGTCTTCAGGGCAGATTTTCTGGGAATTTCAGATGATCGAGAGCTGATTCTGAAGGCTGCGCCTGCCCAAAAGGACGGCTGCTACTTCGTGCCCAAGGCTGTAGAATAGGAGGTGTCAGAGCTTATGAAAAAAATGAATGAATTTACACTCGCTGAGAGCCTTTCGCTTCTCGGTAAAAAAGAGATCTCCAGTCAAGAGCTCGTGAGCGCCTATTTCGAGCAGATCGATCGAGTGGACGCAGAGGTTGGCGCTTGGATTACCTTAGACCGGCAGGGTGCGTTGCGGCAGGCGGCGCGGATCGATGACCATCGGCTAAAAGGTCTGGCACTTGGGCCTTTGGCTGGCGTGCCGGGGGGATTGAAGGACAATTTGTGCACGACAACCATGCCGACGACCTGCGCCTCGAAAATGCTGGTCCAATATACCTCGCCTTTTGACGCGACGGTCGTCGAGAAGCTTGCTGGCGCGGATGCAGTGATCCTGGGGAAATTGAATATGGATGAGTTCGCCATGGGATCTTCCACGGAGAATTCTTACATTAAACCGGTGCGAAACCCTGTCGATCTGACAAGGGTGCCCGGGGGGAGCTCCGGCGGTTCAGCGGCGGCGGTGGCGTCTTTCCAGGCTGCGTTCACCCTGGGGTCGGACACGGGTGGTTCAATTCGACAGCCGGCTGCCTTTTGCGGCGTGGTAGGCCTGAAACCAACCTATGGTGCAGTATCGAGGTATGGACTGATCGCCTTTGCGTCCTCTCTGGACCAGATTGGGCCGTTGACGAGGGATGTGACGGACCTGGCGCATGTGATGAATGTTTTGGCGGGACATGATCCAAGGGATTCCACTTCCGCACCCGTGGACTGGCCGGATTTCAGGGACAGCCTGAGGGCGGACGTGAAGGGCATGAAAATTGCTCTGCCAAAAGAGTATTTTGGCAAAGGGTTGAATCCTGAGGTCAAGGCGGCTGTGCTGGAAGCGGCGCGGCGTTTTGAACTGCTTGGCGCTGATGTGGATGAGGTCAGCGTTACGACTATGGAATACGCGCTCCCTGCGTATTATCTGATTTCTTCCGCGGAGGCGTCTTCAAATCTGGCAAGGTTTGACGGCGTGCAGTACGGCTATAGAGCGGATGACTTTGAGGACCTGAGGGACTTGTATGTCAAGACTCGAAGCCAGGGCTTTGGCAAAGAGGTCAAGCGCAGAATTCTGCTGGGCACCTATGCCTTGAGCTCGGGCTATTACGACGCCTATTACAAGAAGGCACAGCAAGTCAGGGGGTTGATCCGCAAGGAGTTCAGCGATTTATTCAAGACCTATGACCTGATCTTGTCGCCGGTGGCGCCTACCACCGCCTGGAAGCTGGGTGAGAAAAGCAAAGACCCGCTGGAGATGTACATGGAGGACATTTATACGGTGCCTATCAATATTGCCGGAGTTCCGGCCATTTCGGTACCCTGCGGCAAGGACGCCAGCGGAATGCCTGTTGGCATGCAGCTGATAGGAAAGCCTTTTGATGAGAAGACGCTGATTCGCGCGGCGTATACCTTTGAACAGTCTGTTGGGGGGTGGCGGCATGACGGCTAAGGACTTTGAAGTGGTCATGGGTCTTGAGGTGCACGTGGAACTCAAGACGGCGACCAAAATATTCTGCGGCTGCTCAACAGCCTTTGGCGCGCCGCCTAACACCCAGGTTTGCAGGGTGTGTCTGGGACTTCCGGGCGCGCTTCCGGTTCTGAATGAGAAAGTAGTGGACGCTGCTGTAAAAGCGGGCATAGCGACTAACTGCGAGATCACGGCGTATGGCAAGCAGGATCGAAAGAATTATTTTTATCCGGATCTGCCAAAAGCCTACCAAATCAGTCAATATGATCTGCCGCTTTGCCATGGGGGCTACATTGATGTGGAGGTCCGTGGTGAGACCAGACGGATCGGCATTACCCGCATTCATATTGAAGAGGACGCCGGAAAATTGATTCACGACGGTGAAGGAACGCTGATCGATTATAACCGCGGCGGGGTGCCGCTGATTGAAATTGTCTCAGAGCCTGACTTCAGAAGCGCTGAAGAGGTAGGGGCTTACCTGAGGAAGCTCAGGGCGATCCTGATCTACGCGGGGATCTCGGACTGCAAAATGAACGAAGGTGCCTTTCGCTGCGACGTCAACTTGTCGGTCAGACAGCGTGGAAGCTCGGAATATGGCACCCGAACGGAAATGAAAAATCTGAATTCCTTCAATTTTATTCAAAAGGCCATTGAACATGAGGCACAGCGACAAATTGCCCTGGTCACCTCCGGCGGCAAGGTCGTTCAGGAGACGCGGCGCTGGGATCAGACCGCCGGGAAATCGATTTCCATGAGGACTAAGGAAGACGCCCATGATTACCGTTACTTCCCGGATCCGGATCTGATGCCTATAGTCGTCTCCACTGAAAGAATCTCAAAGCTGGCGTCAGAGCTTCCGCAGATGCCGGATGAGCGAAAAGCCCACTATATCCAGCACTATGGACTCGGTGCCTATGATGCGGAACAGCTGGTGTCCTCCCGGGCTGTCGCGGACTATTTTGAACAGGCTGTTATTGGCTGCAGCAACGTTAAACTCCTCTCCAATGTCATGACAACGGAGATCTTCAGACTCCTGGGTGATCAGGAAGGGGAGGAAAGAGTGCCGGCTTTTAGCGCAGCGGATCTTAGGGACTTGGTGAATCGCATTGAGGATGAGACCATCCATATGGGCATTGGAAAGAAAGTTCTTTCGCTGATGTGGACTGGGGCCGGCCATCCGGACGCAATTATTGAAGCCCAGGATCTGAAGCAGATTAGTGATCCGGAGCTTCTGAAGCTCGTCGTCGCAGAAGTTATTGAAGCGCATCAGAAAGCGGTACTTGAATATTTGGATGGTAAAGATAAGGCGTTTCAATCTTTAATGGGTCAAGTTATGGCGAAGACTAAAGGCAAAGCCAATCCGAAAATGGTCAGTGAACTGCTGGAAAGTGCGATTCAAACTATGAAATAGAGTAGTGAAATTGAGTCAGTTTTCGGCGAATTTATTGTTAGGGTGCGAGATTGCCAGCGTTTTGTCGAAGATTAGGTAAAACTGTTGAAGTGTTGTTGAAAAAATTGAAAAGTGCCGCTGCGCGGCACTGATCCGAACGTTAAATCTGTTAAAGAGATAACGTTCGGATTTTTTCTTTTTGGGTTTAAACTTTATAAAATATGCGAATTGAGATTTTATAATAAACTTGGTCGTCTGAATGCCGCTGATTTCAAAATGTTTATACAATTTTGCCGCAAAAATGAATATTATAAAATTGCAAATTTCATAATTTGAATTATCTGATTATTCAACCTGCGAATATAATTGCGTTTATGCATTATCGTATACAATTATTTCGACTTCTAAAAAAATAGGAAATTGTGCGCTTTGTTTTCAACGTTGTTTTGAAAAACGACTCAATTCCAAGGGTTTTAAGGGTGTGTACCTTAAAAAAGACAAAGTATTCTGTCAAATTTCTATTGACTTATTCGTGTTTCGCTATTAGAATCAATAACTAATCAAGCAGTGTTCGAGTGATAATTATACAACGCCGGATACTTAAAATTGAATGGAGGTTTTATAAAATGAATTATGTTGAAAAGGCACTTGCAAATGTGAAAAAGAGAAACGCTAACGAACCGGAATTTATACAAGCGGTTGAAGAAGTATTTATGTCCATTGCACCGGTCATTGAACAAAGACCGGATTATGTAGAAGCGAACATTCTCGAAAGAATGACTGAACCGGAGAGAACGATCATCTTCAGAGTGCCTTGGGTGAATGACAAAGGCGAATTAATCATCAACCGTGGTTTCAGAATTCAATTCAATGGCGCCCGTGGTCCTTATAAAGGCGGGCTTCGCTTCCATCCGACTGTTAACCTCAGTATTCTCAAATTCCTGGGCTTCGAGCAAACCTTCAAAAACACATTGACAGGCAGACCGATTGGCGGCGGTAAAGGCGGATCGGATTTTGATCCAAAAGGAAAGAGCGACAAAGAGATCATGCGTTTCTGCCAAAGCTTCATGACAGAGCTTTACAGACATATCGGTCCTGACGTTGACGTTCCGGCTGGCGACATTGGTGTAGGCTCAAGGGAGATTGGTTTCCTCTACGGTCAATACAAGAGAATTCGCGGCGCCTATGAAGGCGGCGTCCTCACTGGAAAGCACCTTCAATACGGCGGTTCTTTTGTCAGAACAGAAGCAACCGGTTATGGACTTCTCTATTTGACGAAAGCTATGTTTGATCATCACAATATTCAGTTGAAAGACAAAGTCGCTGTCATCTCAGGCTCCGGCAACGTCGCGCTCTATGCCGCTCAAAAAGCCATAGAGTTCGGGATCAAGGTCGTCGCCATGAGTGACTCTTCCGGTTATGTTTATGACGCTGAAGGCATTGATCTTCCTTACATGATTGATCTTAAAGAAGTCAAGAAGGGCAGAATCAGCGACTACGTCAAGACCCACCCGCAAGCGCAATATGTTGAAGGCTGGGAAAAGATCTGGAATGTTAAATGCGATATTGCGTTCCCTTGCGCGACTCAAAATGACATTACTCTCGAAATCGCTGAAAAGCTTGTTGCGAACGGGACTATTGCAGTTGCTGAAGGCGCTAATATGCCTACTACGAACGAAGCCCTCGAGTACCTCAAGAAGAGCGGCATCCTGATCACGCCGGCAAAAGCCAGCAACGCAGGCGGCGTCGCGATCTCTTCTGTAGAAATGACCCAAAACTCCATGCGTCAAAACATGACGTTCGAAGAGGTGGACAACATCCTCAAGGACATCATGACTACCATTCATACGGATTGCGTAGAAGCCGCTCAGCAATACGGCTTTGGTTACGACCTCGTCGCAGGCGCAAATATCTCCAGCTTTATGAAAGTCGCAGATGCTATGCTGCTTCAAGGCGACTACTAAACCGGTAATCTCCCCATTTTGAGGGCCGCCCGGATTCCCCTGGATCCGGGCGGTTTTTAACAAGATGTGAAACTCGGTGTCAGACACCGAGTGTCTAACAATTAATTTTTAGCGTTCAAAATAGTTGGAAAATTTCGAACTATCCCTTGACATTAAATCGAGGAGCGAGTAAGATAACTCCAATACAAATTTTAAACCGTTGATCAAGAGGAGTACATGTCAGGCTTAACTTTCAGAGAGTCGCAAAAGGGTGGAATTGCGGCAGTGCAGGCGACATGGAATGGACTTGTGAGGGTGGCGCGAACAGCGTGGTTTAATAAAGCCAAAGCTCAGTAGCAGCCAACGGGATCTCCACCCGTTATCCAGGGAGCGCGCATGTTGGTGCGCGAGCGAAGTGGGTCTTAACAGACCAATTCGGGTGGTACCGCAGGAAATCAACTCCTGTCCCTTAGCTTAAGGGGCAGGAGTTTTTGTTTTATCCGGATTTCTTTCGATCCAGCATTAAACCAACGACACGTGCAACAACCCCATACAAAAATCAGTTTGTGTAAATGAGAGGAGAATGACCATGACAGTCAAAAAAACCGTACCTTACAAAACTTATCTCACCGAAGAGGAAATGCCGAAGAGCTGGTATAACCTGAGAGCAGATATGAAAGAGCAGCATGCGCCATTCCTGAATCCGGGGACACTTGAGCCTATTCAGGCGGCTGATCTGTATCCGGTCTTCGCTGAAAAACTGGCAGATATTGAAATGGATGAGACGACACCATACATAGCGATCCCGGAAGACGTTCAAAATTTCTATAAGATGTTCAGACCGTCTCCCCTCGTCAGAGCATATGAGCTGGAGAAGCTGCTGGAAACACCGGCGAAAATCTATTACAAATTCGAAGGCAACAATACCTCTGGCAGTCATAAACTCAATGCCGCTGCGGCCATGGCCTATTATGCCAAGGAACAGGGACTCAGTGCCTTGACAACAGAGACAGGGGCAGGGCAATGGGGGACAGCCCTCGCTGTATCGTGTGCCCATTACAAGCTGGATCTGACGGTGTTTATGGTCAAAGTCTCCTTTAACCAGAAGCCATTCAGAAAAGCTGTCATGGAAACCTACGGAGCCAGCATCATTCCGAGTCCGTCAACGACGACAGCGGTTGGCAGAGCAATTCTTGAGAAAAACCCTGAGACCGGCGGAAGCCTGGGCTGTGCCATTTCTGAAGCTATTGAACAATCCATGCAGGATGATCAGTGCCGTTATGCCCTTGGTTCTGTCCTGAATCAAGTCTTGGTATTTCAATCCGTCATTGGACTTGAAACCAAGATCGCCATGGACAAACTCGGTGAATATCCGGATGTGATCGTGGGCTGCGCAGGCGGCGGCTCCAATATTGGCGGGTTGATGGCCCCTTACATGCAAGACAAGTTGACAGGAAAAGGAAATCCTCGAATAGTCGCCGTTGAACCTGCGTCGTGTCCTTCCCTGACCAGAGGCAAATATGCCTATGACTTTTGCGATACGGGAAGGATCACACCGCTCGCCAAAATGTATACCCTGGGCAGCGACTTCATGCCGGCGCCAAACCATGCCGGCGGGCTCCGCTACCATGGTATGTCCCCAATACTGTCCAAGCTTTATCACGACGGTTACATGGAAGCCGTCTCTGTCGCTCAATCAGAGGTCTTTGAAGCCGCTGTTGCCTTCGCGAAATGCGAGCAAATCCTGCCGGCGCCGGAATCTGCACACGCGATCTATGGCGCGGTACAGGAAGCCCTCAAATGCAAGGAGACGGGAGAAGAGAAAACGATCCTCTTTGGCTTGACAGGAACCGGCTATTTTGACCTTCAAGCCTACGCAAACTTCAACGCAGGCAATATGTCGGATTACATCCCTACAGATGAGGATCTCAAGCAAGGCTTCGATGGCCTGCCGAACGTTGGATAGTCATTTCGTCGCCGCAAATAAACAAAACTAAATCACCAGTCTGAAAATCCCGCTTCAGCCTGGCAATTGAAATGGTGCTGAATGGAGGAGAGTGAACTTCGACTTCCATCGGCACCATTTCCCTGTTTTTTGAGACAACAGACATTCATTGGGTATCATAAATATTAAAGGTATTAAAGAGACGGTGTCGACATGCGATAAAGTCTGAGTCAGGAGGAATTTATATGCGTTGGCAGGGCAGACGAGGCAGCAGCAACGTAGAAGACAGGCGGGGCGCGAGGGGCGGCGGCAACAAAGCCATTGGCGGCGGGATTGGCATCATCCTGATCATCATTGTGGCGCTTCTGGGCGGCGATCCAAGCCAGATTCTAGGGGCGACTGATATCCTGGGTCCGGGTTCGGATCAGGCCTACGAAGCGACTCAGGAGGAGCAGGAGCTGGCGGAGTTTGTGTCCGTAGTCCTGGCAGACACAGAAGTCGTGTGGAATCAAATATTCGAGGAAGCAGGTCTTGGGGATTATGATGAGCCTGGTCTGGTGCTCTACTCCGGCTATGTGGACTCTGCCTGTGGCACCGCTGGCGCTTCAACCGGGCCGTTCTATTGTCCGGGAGACAACAAAGTTTACATCGATCTGAGCTTCTATGAAGAACTGAGAACGAAATTCAAAGCACCTGGTGATTTTGCCATGGCCTATGTCATAGCTCATGAAGTAGGCCATCACGTGCAGAACCAGCTGGGGATCCTCCAGCAGGTCCAGGATCTCCGCACCCAGCTGAGCGAGGCGGATTACAACGCGTATCAGGTGCGGCTTGAGCTGCAGGCGGACTATCTCGCCGGTGTCTGGGCCAATCACGTCAAAGGCATGGGCTACCTGGAAGAAGGCGACTTGCAGGAAGCCATGAACGCCGCCAGCGCCGTAGGCGACGACCGGATCCAGATGCAGAGCAGGGGCTATGTCGTGCCGGACAGCTTCACCCATGGCACGTCAGAGCAGCGCCAGCGCTGGTTTTACAAGGGCTTTGAATCCGGAGACCTCAGTAACGGCGACACTTTCAACACCAATGATTTGTAAGCGAAAAAAGGGGGAACACCTTCAGCGAAAGCCGTAACTTCGACTTTTTGCTGACTGTGTTCCCCTTTACTGTTTGTATAGCGGCTGCACCGGATTATCGCTTCAATGCTTCGACAATCCTTCTTCCCATTTCCTTTGTGCCGATGGTTCTCTCGCCCGGCTTCGCAATATCTCCGGTACGCCATCCTGCCTCCAAAACCTCGCTGACCGCGCGGTCGATTGCAGCGGCTTCCTGCTCCAGTGTAAAGGCGTGGCGCATCATCATGGAGAGGGAGAGAATCGTCGCAATTGGATTGGCAAGATCCTTGCCGGCGATATCCGGTGCCGATCCGTGAATAGGCTCGTAGACGCCCGGCATCCCGGTGCCGCTGAGGCTCGCACTTGGGAGCATGCCTATGGAGCCGGTCACCATGCTGGCTTCGTCGGAGAGAATATCTCCAAAGATGTTGCTGGTCAGAATGACATCGAATTGCTTTGGATTTCTGACGAGCTGCATGGCGGCATTGTCGACAAACATATGCTCAAGGGTGACATCCGGATAGTCTGCCGCGACTCGGATGACCACTTCTCTCCAGAGTCTGGAGCTCTCCAGGACGTTGTTCTTGTCTACGCTGGTCACTTTTTTGCTGCGGTGTCTGGCAGCTTCAAAAGCTGCACGGGCAATCCGCTCGACTTCCATTTCGCTGTAGCATTCGACGTCATAAGCTTCCGGGCCATTCGGACCGGTTCTTCTGCCTTTTTCACCAAAGTAAATGCCGCCGGTCAGCTCCCGCATGACCAGAATGTCCAGGCCGCCGACCACGAGGTCTGCGCGAAGGGGACAAGCGTCCTTCAGAACGTCATACAGAATGGCGGGGCGCAGGTTCGCGTAGAGACTGAGGGATTTTCTGAGCTTCAGAAGACCTGCTTCCGGTCTGAGATGACCCGGCATGCCGTCCCATTTTGGACCGCCTACC
>WXFH01000042.1 GCA_009881125.1 Acidaminobacter sp.
AAGGCATTCGCGTAAAAACAAAAGACGAATTGGTTCAACGAATTTATCAGTATATGAGCGAAGTAAACGCCGAGCCGGTTGTGTATAGGTGGAAATACAAGATGGATGAGATAGAGATTTAGAGTTTGCACACTTAATTTAAGAATGCTGTACTAGTAGAGGAAATTGGATTAATTGAAGAGGCTGGATGTGAACTTGTGATTAAGACTGATTTAGTAATTGGCTATAATCTTGCAATATAAAAAGCACCCCTATGCGATGATCAATCCTTTAAGAGAGAGATCGCACAGTGGTGCTTTTCTATTTTGCTGAAGTGCCAGTCAATACACATGATTGTAACTTTTACAAAACCAAAGAGCAGAGATTGTTGCTTCTGGACATTGTCCATGAGCAAGGCGAGGACCAAAAAACTTGGTCTAAATCAAATGAACGAAAATGAAAGATAGTGTTTAACCCATCAGTATTAATGGTCTAAATCACTCACTTAATTTAGGATACATAAAAATCCATTTGTGTATACTACAGTTTCTGGTAATGAACTTGAACTGGAGCCTTTGGTCCTTTATGTGTCCATTTTGTCTTCAGTTAATTTTTGCAATCAGAGTTAACAAATTGGATGTTATAAATAGGTTGTGCTCCGTTCAGCAAGCCCTATTTAACATAATTATTTATTTTACCTGTTTTTCTTCAACCACTCTATTGCATAGCCTGCATATACGGCAGCTCCTTTAGAAAGAACCGACTCATCAAAAAGAGCTTTAGGATGATGTAATGGATAAATGCATCCATTTTGTGAATTTCCAGCTCCAAGTGTAAGTTGTACAGTAGGAACTTCTTGACTTACAAATGCAAAATCCTCTGAACCCATCCCTTTTCCTCCTGGAGCTACTTTACCTAATGTAACGAAACTGTTCTCCCCGAAATACTCTGACAAAAATTCCTTTGCTAATGCTATACTATCAGGATTATTTACCAGAGCAGGTGTGCCATTTGAAAATTCAACAGTTGCTTCTGATCTATATGTTTTTGCAATTCCTTCAGCCACTTCTTGAATTCTTTGTACAATAAAACCTCTATTTTTTTCTGTAAAAGTTCTAAGAGTTCCTCTTAATTCAGCTGTTTCAGGTATAACATTGTTTACGCTTCCACCCTGCATAACTCCTACGGTTAATACTGCCGTGTCCAGGGCGACTATTTCCCTGCTGATAATTTCCTTAAGTCCGAAATAAATATTCGCAATAACATTCAGAGGATCTACACCTAGGTGAGGCATTGCTCCATGGCATCCCTTGCCCTTAACAGTTATTTTAAACCAATCTGCTCCAGCCATAGAGGGACCAGCTTCCGGCACTATTACTCCACCAGCAGGAAATTGTATGCCGGTCGAAACATGAATTCCCATCGCTGCATTAACAGTTGGATTTTCTAAAACACCTGCCTCTATCATTTCTTTTGCACCTTCAAAGGTTTCTTCAGCAGGCTGGAACATTAATTTAACATAACCTTCCAACTCGTCTTCCCTGTCTTTTAGAAGTTTTGCAGCTCCCAGCAGCATAGTTGTATGAAGATCATGTCCGCAAGCATGCATATTTCCATTTTCAGACTTATTGTCAAAATCTGCTTCTTCCTTTATGTTTAGAGCATCCATATCTGCTCTAAGAAGCACCGTCTTGTCAATTGTCCCTTTACCTATTACTGCAACTATTCCAGAATCTGTGATCTTTTGTGGATTGCATCCCATAGACTCCAAAGTCTTAAATACATATCCAGAAGTTATTGGCAAATGAAGACCAACCTCCGGATTTTGGTGAATATAATTCCTGTGACTTACCAGTTCTGCTTGTAAAGCATCTGCATCAATTAATAATGAATTCACATGAATTTCTCCTTGAAAGTATTTTCATATTATTAATAAGCTAAAAGTGTACCAACTTTTCTGGATGAAAACGGCTTTTTATTCGTGCTTTTACACCGTACTATTTAAATTTTCTGCTTTTTCCTTACTTTCTATTTTTTTAAAGCCCGCAGCAGCACTATAAAGCAACGCTATTGTCATGACAGCAGCTAGTGCTATAACGAATATCCATGATGCATTATAAGTTCCTGTCTTATCTAAGAAAATTGCAATTATAGTTGCACCAAAAGCTCCTCCTAACTGTGCAAAGGTATTTACTACACCGTATATTTCTCCATAATTTTTTGGACCAAATATTCTTGCAGTTAATACTGGGATAGTTACAGTTCCGATACATGTTCCAAATCCATAAATAATAGCCATTACATACATCATTATTCTTATTTTTATAAAGAATAAACTTACAATAGACAGTATAAACAATCCATTACCAAAAATAATACCTGATCTAGCACCAAGTTTGTCGAAAACTCGTCCTAAAGCAATTTTTCCGAAAATCGCAACGAAAGAGTATATTGATACAAACAATGCTGCATCAGCAGTTTGATAACCAGACTTTATTAAAAATGAAGGAATGTGAACAATTACACCCCCTGTAAGCATTATACTTGATGCGCCAAAGAGAAATACCCAGAATAATGGAAGGCTCTTAAGCTCTTTCAAGGATGCATTCCACTCTGCTTCTGATTTTTTAGTGCTTGAAACTGTTTCACCAAACCCATATGGCTTAAGTCCTTTATCAGCTGGTTTTTGCCTTATAACAATCAGAACAAGTGGAGCTAATACACAGAACATCAAAATAGCCAGATATTGATAGGTATGTCTCCAGCCTACACTGACAAGAAGCTTTCCTATAATCGGGCTTAATAAAACTGCCCCAACGCTGCTTCCAACGAATGCTATGCCTAGAGCAAGACCGCGCTGCTTTTGAAACCAGGCAGTAATCAAAATGGAAACCGGCATTAAAGTTGCTCCACCAAAAAACAATCCTGAGAAAAATGCAATTATGTAAAATTGGGTTAATGTATAAGCAAAGGAATACATTCCAAAACATACGCTAATTCCTGTAATACAGGTAAAAAGAACAATACGTGCATGCTTTTTCGAATAAAGTTTTCCAAGCAATGCTGCAACAGACACACCTACCAGCGAAGTGATTGTACTAGTAAGTAAATAAGCGCTTGTTGCGAATTTAAGCTCTTTTAAAATAGCTGGTACAAATAAACCTTTTGCACTTACCATTGGTGCATATATCAGAGCCATCATTAGAAAACATACCGCTACTATATACCATCCATAAAATATTCTTTTCTTACCATTTATTGTTTCCAAAAAAATTCCCCCTCTATTATCTTGAATTTTATTACTTCCGAAAGCCATACGTTATCTGGCAGGCCGACATGCTTCATTTAGAACCCTTTTTACTCTCGATATCACTTCCTTATTTGTTTCCAGCCACTTATTGGCCATTTATAGGAAATCCTCAATGCATTACCGGTTTTGCAAGCAATGACCACTAGATATGAGTGAAAAAACTGTTGCTTAGAATTTCGAAATTCTTTGAACTAACAATAACATTCTGTAAAATATTATTGTAATATATAATCTATATGTCTTTATATAAATCTACATATAGAATGGGAGGTCTTTGTATGAATCTGCAATATCTGAAATATGTAATCGAAATATTTCGTACGGGCTCCATTACTAAAGCTGCAGAAAACCTCTACATGGCTCAGCCGAATTTAAGTGCTGCACTTCGTGATATGGAAAATGAAATAGGCATTAAAATATTCATTCGAACAACCAAAGGTGTTGTTCCTACACCTGAAGGTAAAGACTTTCTGACCTACGCCCAATCGATTATTGATCAAGTGGAGGTTCTGGAATCACACTATAGCAAACAGAAAATTTCCCAAATAAACTTTTGCATATCCTCAGTACGTTCTTCCATGATTGCAGAAGAGATGGCTTCCTATATCAACGGGCTTTCCAATAATTCAGGGATTAATATACGCCTGAGAGAATGTTCTCCATTCGAAGTGATTAACGATGTAAACGAAGGCTTCTCCGAAATGGGATATCTTATATTGCCTGAAAATCAATGTGAATATTTTATGAAATTCCTAAAGGATAAAAAGCTGTGCTTTGAGCAGATTGCCAGCAGCAGAGCAAGGATTCTAATTAAAAAAGATCATCCACTGGTGAATGACCCTAATATTACTTTTGCCAAGTTGACACCTTATATTGAAGTGGTTCATGGAGATTTTAGGAATCCTTCATTAAACGAAAAGGATTTTAATAAGCTTAAAAAAATTCAGTCCTCTTCCCCACGGAAAACTGTTTCTGTATATGACCGCGGTACACTGTTAAACATGCTTTTTAAAATACATGGAAGTTACTTATGGTCAGGTATTACTCATCCAGATGTGATTTCCAGAAATGATCTCATAGAGCGCTTTTGCGAGGACACTCATGTTCAAGTCAATGAATTTATTATTTTCAAAGGTAGTTTGTATGATGATGAAAATCTCGGGAAACTGCGCAAGCTTATTATAGATTCGAGGATAAAATACAGTGATGATTAATTTCATTTACAGTCAAGATATTGCATCATTTATAACTCCAGCGGCAAGTTACTTACACCTAATTTATTCACTTACTGTAACAATAATCCCGCGAATAGTTCTGATCCTACGGGGTATGTTGATGCCTTGTTAATTGCCGCTATTGCCTTCACATTGGCTGGAATTAATGTGTTTTTTCAGGCGAAAAAAATCTTTCAAGTATTATATTGGTCAGGTAGGCTTATAACGCAATACTATCAATATAGACAAGCAAGCTGAAAGTGGCCTAAATTCAAATGTTCAACGATTGGTCCTAATGTTCAACGATTGCTCATAAAATGCACCCTTTGGCTCAAATGTTCAACGATTTAAGTTTGTGTAAATTACACTAAAATGGGCATTTCGTACCACTAATGACAATATAGTGCAAAATAATGAAACAAGTGTTCTTGCGAGTAACCCCGCAGGCCGCTTGTTTCAATGCATTGAGGGCAAAATAAAAACACCTACTGATAAATGTACTTTGTCAATAGGTGTTTACAGATGTGAATGATGCGGTAAAAAACCATCGGCAGAGGCACTTGAAACTTTTTGGGGCTTCGAGGGCTTTGCTGATGGTTTGAGTTTGAAGGACCTTATTTTTCGACAGGTGGCTAAAGTGCTTCTTTTTTAGTGCGAATTTATTCCACTTCCGTCTTGGGAGCGTCTTTACAGCAGGATTTCCCGTGATCAGAACGGCGCATCATGAACATCATGCCTATGTGGAGCAGCGGGCACAGTAAAAAGGCTAATCTACTGTATTTTGCGGTGTTGAAGCCAAGGGCGGGAAGCAAAAGGATCAATGCGATGGGTACCAGGCAGCCGACCAGCATCATCAGGCCGTGACGGTGATGGCCATGCTTTCTTTCAGGTCCCTTCCCTTCTGATTCGTGATCAATGTTTGACATTATAGTTTCCTCCAATTTGGCTGTTTAATAGTGGGTTTTGGCTATGATCCTTTTGGAGATGATTCTTTTGGAGATTATCTCTTCCAATCTTCAAAGTATACAGCGTTCGCAGTTAAGAATTCGTCTGAAATGGTGATGAACTCGCCATCTTCGGTTTTGACATCCGGCATGACCGGGATTGGATTACAGCCGCCCTTAATGACTTCTATGTCATCAATGTTGAACACATTGCCGCAGTTTTGGCACACTACGGTGCTGCCATCTTGTTCATAATAACCTTGTCCGGAATTGTAGCAGATCTGGCAAGTGTTCAGGGCAGTTTTTATCGTGCCGCTGCTGTCCTTGACCGCAATGACCTCCATATAGGTCTCGCCTGCTTCGTAGGGATAGAGCGTGACTTGTTCTGTGACATCCGCGACGGCGAACTTCAAATTACCGTCCTCGATGATGGCTTCGCGCAGCGTGGAAGTCTCGACCTGCGATTTGCTTTCAGATGCCGGCTTCAGGAAACCGGACAATACTGGGCCGCTCAGAACAATGGCTGCAACAAGTACCACTGCTATTGCGATCAGCCACATGCTGGGCTTTCTTTGTTGATTTGTTTGGGGATTTGATTTTGAGCGCTTTGAATTTTCGTTCTCTTTCTTCATCGTTAATGAAGCCTCCCTTCTCTCTAATGGGATCGTAGCATCCATTTGTGGTGAAGTTATGGAGCAGGGGCAGGAATTTTGGTTGGGGACAATAGGCCAAAAGCCGCGCGGACAGGATTGAAGTAGGGGTCAGGTACTGAATTCAATTCGGGGTCAGGTACCGAGTTAAACTCCGTGCCAGAGCATGCGAGAATGATTTTCAACAAGACGAAAAAACAGCCGCAGTCAGGTCTTTTAAACCTCTGCGGCTGTTGTCTTTTGAAACACTATACCTCTTTCAAATACTCGCTTTTTCGAAACCTATACCTTAAAAAGACGATCCATCCCCAGGACAGGCTCGCGGCAGGAAGCATGGCGGTCAGCGCGGCTTCAAGGGGCGGCACCTGTGAGAACTTCAAGGGACCGAAGAAAATCATGAAGGTCACCACCAGCATACCGAGCAGGATCGCACGTTCTCCGAGCCTCCGAGGCGGAGTGAGGAAGATCTTCTGAACATCCACTGCCACTTGTTTTTCAGGTGAACTTTTTTGTTTCCTTCCTTTATGTCCCGCTGTTGCTGCCATAGACAAACACGCTTCCTTTCTTTTGGAAGGCAGAGCCTTCCTTCCTGGTCCTTAAAGCATGGAACCCACATAACTTTCCGCAATCTCAACCAGCCGTCCTGAATGAATCAGAGCCTTCAGGTACTCCATATGCGGATAGAGGAACTGATCCTGGGAGGACACCGGAATGTGCTTCCCAATTTCCTTCAAAATTGCCGCAGTCACTGATGCCGGCTTGACGCCGGGATCCAGGAACTGGTGGGCTTGATAGACCGAGAGCAGCTCAATCGCCAGAATGTATTCAAGCTTCTCCGCAATGGACAACGCTTTTTTAGCGGCATTATAGCCCATGGCTACATAATCTTCCTGGCCGCCGCAAGTTGGAATGCTGTCCACAGAAGCAGGGTGAGACAGGATTTTCATATCGTTGAGCAGCCCTGCCTGTGTATACTGAGGAATCATGAGCCCGGAATTGAGTCCCGGATTCTGAATCAGGAACCATGGCATGCCGGAGAGATGCTCTGTGATCAGCCTGTAATTGCGGCGCTCTGACATCTTGGCCAGAGTGGTGGCAGCAATGGCGGCAGAATCCATCGCGAGGCCTACGTAAGAGGAGTCGCAGTGGCAGCCGGACATGGCGTGACCATCGTCACCTTCAGGCCAGATGATGGGGTTGTCGCTGCAGGTGTTCATTTCTTCCTCGACAGTTCGGACTGCATCCTGAATCATGCGCTTCACTGCGCCGTGGAGCTGGGGTATAGCCCGCAGAGAGAGTGCGTCCTGGAGGCGGTGACCTTCGCTGGCTTTGATAACTTCACTGTCCTGAAGCAGCATCCTGACATTGGCAGCTGTGTTGCCCTGCTCTGCATAAGGCCTGGCCTGCATCAGCCGTTCGTCAAAGGCTTTGATGTTGCCATGATTAGCCTCGAGAGACAGAGCACCAATGATGTCCGCGCTGAGGGTCGACGTCTTCATGTCGAAAATCGCCAGTGCCGCCAGAGCTGTAGGACTGGTGGTGCCGGAAATCAGGGCCAGACCTTCCTTGGCACCCAGAACAAAGGGCTCCAGTCCATGCTTATGCAGGACCAGCCTGGATTCCACGGGAACGCCATTTTCGAAGATCTTTCCAAGTCCAATGATTGCCATCCCAATATGCGCCTCGACGCTGAGATAACCAACCGAACCTTCCCGAGGTGCGAACGGAATCAGATCCAGATTGAGCATGAGACGGATTCTTTCCAGAAGCGCCAAACTGACGCCGCTGAACCCCTGCCCCATATTCTGCAGCATCATGAACATGACCGCCCGGGTCTGTTCAATACTGAGGGGTTCGCCCACTGAAGTCGAGTGGGATAAAATGATATTCTTCTGAAGCTGTGCGGTTTCTTCTTCTGAAATCACCCTGTCACACAGAGCGCCAAATCCAGTGGTAATGCCGTACATGACTCTGCCTTCGCGAATCCATTTTTCGACGAGGGTTCTTGAACGATTGACCCGCTGGCAGTAGGCGTCTGAAAAGATCACCTCCGCCTTAGCTCTCGCGACCGCAACCAAAGCCTCTAAAGTCGCCGTGCCTCCAAGTTCGACACGGTTTGTGTTTTCATTTTTTGCATTGGTATCCTTCGCCAGGTTACCGTTTTGTTTCAGTTCAGTTTCCAAATAGTTTAACAATGTCGTTCCTCCAATGTCTGACGTCTCATTATGTCCGGTATCCATGCTGCTCTATTTGACGATCTCATCGAAAAAGAACATCTTGACGGCAGAGATGACCTGAAGGACAAAGATGAAGAGCACCATTGTACCGCCAGCTGCGGCCAGATATTTGACGCCGTCGACGCCTTGAGCACCGCCTGCATAGGCAACCATGAAGAAGGCAATTGAGCCTATGGAAAGACCCCACACCAGCTTCTGCCAAGTCGGCGGCTCTTCGTCGTGCTTCATGTTTTCAGTACAGAGGGAAGCGATGGTGCGCGTCATGGAGTCTGCCGCCGTGGAGAAGGACAGGACTAGAGTAATCATGACTATCGGAATAAAGATCATACCGAGCGGCATATGTGCGAGGAATGCCCACAGACCAGAAACCGCGCCGCTGCCCTGAATGGTGCCAATCAGGTCAAGCTGCCCTTCCTGTTGCCAGTAAAGTGCCGTTGAGCCCCAAACGCCAAACCAGATGACACTGAACAGGGATGGCATGATCCAGTTAATGACCATAAATTCTCTGATCGTTCTGCCATAAGAAATAATGGCTAAGAAAATGCCCATGAGCGGTGCGTAGGCGATCCAGATCGCCCAGTCGTAAAGCGTCCACCACATGACGAGGGCTTCGCCGCCGACCTCGCCAGCGTCTAGTCCCCAACCCCAGAAGTTCTGAAGCCACATGGAGAGTCCTGCGGTCGACATTTTGAGCATGTAGAGGGTTGGTCCGACGACGATGAGTATGCCAAGCAGGATGTAAAATACCTTCGCGTTGATGTCAGACAGATGTTTGATGCCTTTGTCGAGACCCAGGAGTGAAGATAAAGTAAACGTCGCAGTGATGATGATGGTGAGGACCAGCCAGACCATCGGCCCCTGCTCTATGCCAAAGGCGGATTCGACACCGGAGCCTACCAGCGCGAGGCCGGCGCCCAGTGAAGATGCCAGGCCAAGGGCTATAGCGAGAAGTGAAAGCGTGTCGATAATGTTGGCCCAAATGCCTTTTGTGACTTTTTCACCGAAGAGCGGCACCAAAGTCGCGGTTACGGATAATGACTGTTTGCGGTTGAAGTAGACATAAGCTACGACCAGACCGCACAGAGAGTACATGGCGTAAGGGATGAAGGTCCAGTTGTAGAAGCTGCGAGCTATGGAAAAAATCGCCGCGGTCACCGTGCCCGGTTCAATACCCGTCTGGGCAAGTTCACCGTAGATGTTGCCAAAGTAGATGATAGGCTCGTTGGCGCCGTAAGTGACGACACCGGTGGCGATCCCTCCGGTCAGTGCCATAGCGAACCAGGCCATGAAGGAGTATTTTGGCTTGGCGTCATCGCCGCCAAATCTGATCTTGCCGAGCTTTGAAAATGTAATAATGGAAACCAGGATAAGTGCGACTATCGAAATAATTTGGTAGAGCCACCCGAAGGTTCTGAGGGAAAACAGAAAGTTGTTCAGTGCGACTTCAGTCAGCAGCGCATTGTTGACGGTCCCCAGGACAGCAGCCCCACCGACGACCAGGATGGACGGCCAGAAAACGCCCTTGCGGATCCCTTGCTTCTTAACCTTTTGGTCAATTACGGATTCAACAGACATTTGAAACCTCCTAAAATTTATTTGGTACCCCTCTAGATTGCAAGCCTCGTGCCAAATGCTCGTAATTGACAGAAATTTTAATTATTATTGGCGCAGGGCTTGAAATGGGCGGCTTTCGCAGGTGTCAGGTTCTGTGAGGCTTTCTGAGGCTTTCTGATGATAGTGGGTCATTGCGCAAAATAATTTTGCGCAGTTTTAGGTTCAAAAATGCAACAATACGAGAATCCAGTGTCACTTGAACGCTTACTTTCAAATGAAACTGGGGGTTGACAGTCACCCGACGTTGACACTTGCTACCATTGGAAGTTGAGATCAGCTGAAACTGGGTGTCTGACACCCAGTTTCTACCGACAAAAAAAGCGCCAAATATTTTGGCACCATAGTGCAAATTAATTTTGCGTTTGGCCGCGCCTTAAGGTTTCAAGGCTTCAAACTTTCGAATTCTGTACTGCAAATTCTGCCGGCTGAGACCAATGGCTTTGGCCGCCTTCGAAATGTTGCCATTCGCTCGGTCCAAGGCTTCTTGCACGACGGTTTGCTCGTAGGCATCCAGTAAGTCGTTGAGAGTCTTGGTGCTTGGGGGGATGGGGTGGGTTGGGTGACCATCGGCGGAGGTTTTGATGGTATTGTGGAGGACGGATAAATCCTTGGTCAGATAGGCGGGAAAGTGGGAAAGGCTGAAGGCCTGCTCCTCGACGCTGGACTGGTGGACGGCATGCTCGATCACGTGGCGCAGCTCGCGGACGTTGCCGGGCCAGTCGTGATGGTTGAGGACTTCCAGCATGTCTGGTGTCAGGGCGAGACTAGGCTTGCCGTACTCCGCGGACAGCTGCCGGGCAAAATGCGACGCGAGCATAGCGATATCCTCCTTGCGGTCCTTCAGGGGCGGAATGTGGACGGAGAGGGCGGAAATGCGGTAATAGAAGTCCTTTCGCATGAGCTGCTGCTCAATGAGCGCCTGGGGATCCTCGTTGCAGGCGGTGATCACCCGGACATTGCACTGGTGATACTGGCTGCCGCCAATGCGCTGGTAGCGCTTTTCCTGGAGGACCCGCAGGAGCTTGGCCTGCATCTCCATGCTCATGGCGTTGATCTCGTCGAGGAACAGGGTCCCGCCTTCCGCGAGCTCGAAGAAGCCTTTCTTGGTCATGCTGCCGGTGAACGCGCCTTTTTCCGTGCCAAAGAACAGGCTCTCCACGAGGTTGGAGGGCACGGCGCTGCAGTTAACATCCACGAAGGGCTTGTCCGCTCGGGGGCTGAAATTGTGGATGCTCTGGGCGAACATTTCCTTGCCGGTCCCGGTTTCACCGGTGATCATGACGTTGACGTGGGTTAGCGCGATCTTTTTGGCAAAGCGGATGCACTCCGCCATTTTTTCGGATTGGTGGATGATTTTCTTGAAGGTGTACATGTTGGGGTTTAACAGGGGCTGCTCGTTTCGGATGAAAGCTTCCAGGTCGAAGGACTGGTTTTTGATTTTGTTGATGACGGAGAGGTCGCTCTCGAAGACACAGGCGCCGTAGAGTTCGTCCTGGATCATCAGGGGGTAGCCGGAGTTGATGGTCACCAGTTCTTTGTTGTTCTTTGCCTGGAATCTGTCGCAACGGTTGATGACGGGCTTCTTGGTCCGGAGGACGCTGAGGGTGGTGCTCATTTCCTCGGTGAGCTCGTAGATGTCCAGCAGGTGCTTGCCTCTGAACGCGTTGATGTCGTAGCCTTCCAGGGCTTCGCTGGCGGGATTGCCGTGAATCAGGTAACCGTTGCGGTCGAAGATTTGGATCCCTTCTGAGACCTTGTCCAATGACGCTTTGAACAGACTGAGCATCAAGCCGTCCTGGCTCAGGAGGAGCATCTTGTTAGTTCCAATTGAGGTGAACTGCACTTTGAAGAGTTTGTTGCCCAGCTCGAGAATGTCGTGATTTTTTATATCGCCAAAGGCGCTTGAGAGCTTTTCACTCAGGTAGCGATCACTGCCCAGCGCATTGAACCACTCGGGATCTTCGCCCAAGTACTCGATTGCTATGATTCTGTCGTCGTCACCGTACTGGATTATCAAATCCGCGATGGCCATGGTATCACATCCGTTTTTGTTTTTCTTTATGATATCACAAAGGGGGGAATATTCAACTTGGTGTCTGACACTGACTTCAGTTCGGTGTCTGACACTCACCTCGGTTTGGTGTCTGACACTCAACTTAATTTGGTGCCAGAGCTTGCGACAATAATTCTCAATATGCAATAAAAACCACCGGCAAAACCTTAAAGCTTTAAGAGCTTCAAGATCTTTACAGATGGTTTCTCCAAAAATTCTAAAAATCAAACGTCCCAAACTTACCGTTATTGAAGTCTTCGTTGGCCTGTCTGAGCTCTTCTCTGGTGTTCATAACAAATGGTCCGCCGGCAGCAATGGGTTCGTTAATAGGCTCACCGCTCAGGACGAAGATCTTGACGTTATCACTGGCTGATTCGATTTCGACCCCGCCCTCTTCATTCTTGAAAAGTACAAAGTCCTTCTCCTTGCCAACCTGGCCATTGACTTTGACTTCGCCGCTGAGGATCAGCATACCGAAGTTAAAGTTGGCTGGTTCGTTCAACGTGACGGCTCCGCCTTGCTTCAACTCAATAGTGTAAATGTTCATTGGCGTGAAGGTCTTTGCAGGGCCCTTTACCCCATCGAAAGCACCTGCCACGATGGTAACGCTGCCCTTTTCATCCGGCAATGTGACTTTCCCCATCCGTTCCTTAGTGATGGCCTGATAGCCCGGTTCAGCAAACTTGTCTTTCTTTGGCAGGTTCACCCACAGCTGGATCATGTGGAAAACACCGCCTTGCTTACTGAATTCTTTCTCATGGTATTCCTTGTGCATGATCCCGGCAGCGGCGGTCATCCACTGAACATCGCCTGGGTAGATGATCCCGTGATTGCCCTGGTTGTCGTGGTGCTCTACCGCACCCTCAAAGGCAAAGGTCACAGTTTCGAAGCCCCTGTGAGGATGTTGTCCGACACCTTTTGGGGTCAGGCTCGGCTTTATTTCCCGAGGTGCGTTGTAGTCCAACAGGATGAAGGGGGTGAACCGCTCCAGCAAGTTTTGGCCTGACGGAAAATAATTATTGACGTAAAATCCATTTCCAACCCAGTGCGGGCGCGGGCCGGTGAAGATCATTTCGATGGGTCTGGTTTTTGGCATGGGGATCGCTCCTTACTTTCTGATACTGAATGATGTTGTGACTCTTTACTTTCTTACCCCATTTCAACCGTATAACATCTTTTGAATCTTAAATGGATTGAAACTCGGTGTTGAGAAACTGGGTGTCTGACACCGAGTTTCCTCACACCGAGTTTCCTCCGAGTTTCTATTAAGGCTTGGAGCCCGCCTCCAAGCTTCCTTTTTAATTTTTTCTCTCCCCCATCATCGACCCCAGATCATGTAAATTCAGGTCATCGGCTGAAATCAGGGAGGATGGATCAGCTTTCTGCCCATCTGTTGTACTTGGGATGGCGCCGCTCAGCTGCCCTTGAATACTCTCCGCTCTCAGGTTTCCAAGTTCTATAAACGCTTCAACGGCGGTTTGGTTTTCCTCATAAGTGCAAAATGCCGTGGCATCCTTCTTCACATAGTCGGAGATGAGGGTGTTGAGGGCTTGGATTTTGGTGGTGAAGTGACCATCGGCAAAATAGTTTTGGATGAGGGTGCTCAGATGATCGTGATACTGTGCCAAATAGTCTTGATTGGACAGCAGTTGATTCAGGAGCGGGCGGTCGGCCATGGCCACACCGCTGACCGGCGTATCGATTGGGAAGTTGATGACGGCAGACGCATCGCCGCTCTGGAAGCCGCCCCAGGCCAGGTTGTAGTCCCACGGCAGGATGGCGATCTCGCCGCCGCGCTCATAGAGATAGTAGTTCTGAGCCATGGTGGAGGAATAGCTGTCCAGGTTGACGACGACGGTATGGGCAGCCAAATAGCGGAGAATTGCGTCTGTGTCGAGGTAGGTCTCAAGGTCGGTGCCAGTGGACAGGGCTTTGAGGGCAGTGATCACCCGCTGATTGGCCTCGGCATCCTCTTCGCCCACGACGTTGTCGAAGATGTCGCTGTAGCTTTCTGGGGCGTCATCCGTATAGGCGAGGCTTCCGCCGTTCCTGGCACCCATGTTGCCGCCTTTTCCGCCGGGTAAGTCGCCTGGCGTGTTGATGGGGAAGCTGCCAGGGGCTTCATCAAAGCCGGAAGTCGGCGGGTCTAAAGGGGTTGTGGCGGGTGGCACAGACTCAGAAGCTCCAGATCCTGCCGATGGTCGCTCGTCCATTGCTGGGTCGTTGACCATCGGCCCCCTCCCCTCTCCTGGCATTTGATCCTGGCCCATGCTCATCTTCACGTTGTATAGGGCACCGGAAGTGTCTCCAAAGACTCTTGTCTCATAGCTGTCGCTATAAAGTTCCACCGCCAGGTATAAGCCCCAAGGCTGACCGTTGACGGAGATGTCGGTGAAGCCAAAGTAGGGCGCATCTACGCCGATGGTCTTCATAAGGTCACAGGAAATATATTCCTTCATGTAGGTGTTGTCGCCCATCATGTTGTTAACGACCAGCTGGTCGAGGCCGAAGCAGGTTTGGCCATCGACATACTTGTCAAACTTGATCCGGAAGCTATAGCGGTCGCTGTCAGAGGAGGCGACCTGCTTCAGGCTGGAGTTGCCTTTGGGGCGGATGCCGACATCCTTAAAGGTCGTGCCGTTGATGACGACATCCACTTTGATGTATTCCTCTTTTGTGGCGTTGTCCAGCATGGTTTGCCAGTCCTCTTCATCTGCGAGAATTTCCAGGGTGATGATGTCTGTTCCGAAGATTTTTTCGGCATATTCCGGGGCTGAATTGAGAGGCTGCTCTGTGATGGTTTCTCCTTCATTGGCTGAGTTGGCTGTGTTGGCTGTGTTGGTGGTGTCATCCGACGCTTGGGCGCACCCAGACAGGGAACTGGCAACAAGGATTAGACTCAGTGCCAGTGCTGCTGCACTGGATTTCTTTCTGTATAATATAGGTTTTATTTCAGACTGCGTTTTCATGCGTTGCCACCTTCCGTGAAGTTTTGTAGTACGAAACAGCTTCTGCGGATGATCGTCAGGCTGTTGATCCCGCATCACTGTGTCTTTGATTCAGTATATTCTCGGAAGCTGAAAGCAGCCTTAAAGGCGATATGGTGAAGCAAAAAAATAAATCCTAAAACATTTCTCAATACCTGTTTTAGCCAGTGTCAGGTGAGAATAATAATTACATGCGAGAGTATATTCATAAGTTAATACGCCACCATCTCAGTGCAGAAAGAAGAGGAGCGGAAATTATCCCTCTTATTTGATCCGACATTGAGGCCTCAACCATTGAAGTAAAGAGGGGTGTTACTATGTATGACATAACGACCATGAGCAGTAATTATGCAAATCTCGCCGGAATTCTTGCTGGTTTTTCTTTTAGCGGCATTTACTTGCTGATTGAGTATGAAAAAAGAGATTCGTCTGAAGTCATTGGCATTCTGTTTGCCGGATTTTTCGGACTGATCCTGGCGGCATTTCTATTTTCAAACATCAGCAGAATTTCCTACGATCCGGGAAGTCCAGATCTCATGAAAGAATTGGCATTTAATGTAGTGATAGCTAGCATCATTTTTTGTATAGCTGTTATTCAGATGTTTGTAAGTCTCGTCTTTATATTTATCCTCTACAGACTGCCAAAATTAGTCATCAGCCTGGGTAAAATTATTTATTACGAAACCGCTCTTATCACTGCAATGTTCATAACGACGACGATCCCAAAACTATATGTGGATGATAATCCTGCTGACTTAACGAAAGACCTTTTTCTGACAGGCTTAGTTTTTGTGCTGGTGACTTATATTTTAAGCAAAGTGTTCAAAAGAAGACTGGATCTCATTTTTGAAAAAAACTTCTTACAAATCGTTGCTGGTATCACGGTTTTAATGGTGATGCTTGTAGGAATCTACAGGTCGCGACTTTACCTTGGAGAGATCCCTGTAATTTTTCCTCATTTTCTGAACTTTGTGTATATCTTGATCATCATGATCAATAGCTTCAGCATCAACCATGAGCATCGCATGATGATGCAAAAAGATCAGCAGGAAATCGACTGATAACAATTTTCATTTAATCCGACTAACGCTCCCCAATGAGGGTATATATTTTTTAAGTTAATCCTCCACTTTTACATAGAAGATGCACAAAATCTCTAGAATTGAATTTTTATATAGTTTTAATTGTGCATTCCACTATGATGTGAGGAGGAAATTCCACATGAACAGAATGATTTTTGTTAATTTGCCTGTCAAAGACCTTAAGGTCTCCATGTCTTTCTTTCAAGCTTTAGGATGGACCTTTAACCCAACCTACACGAATGATGACGCGGCTTGCCTGGTGATCTCGGATACCATCTATGTCATGCTTCTCAAAGAGGACTTCTACAAGTCCTTCACCCATAAGGAAATCCCGGATACCAAGGTCTATTCCGAAGTCATTATGGCCCTTTCTGCCGATAGTCGCGAAGACGTCGACATCCTCGTCGACAAGGCATTCGCAGCGGGCGCCACCTATTACAACGACCCGCAGGTCTATGATTTCATGTACAGCCGGAGCTTCCAAGATCCGGATCAACACCTCTGGGAAGTTGTCTATATGGAAGAAGTTAAACCTGAGGAGGACCAGAAATGAAAACTCTGGAATTCAAGACGACCATCGCTGCGCCGGTTAGCTTAGTTTGGGAAACCATGTTGAGCCCAGACACTTACCGTCAGTGGACCTCCGTTTTTGAAGAGGGCTCTTATTATGAAGGCACTTGGGAAAAAGGCTCAAAGATCTATTTCCTGAATCCCACAGGGGCCGGCATGGTAGCTAAAGTGGCTGAGAACAAACTGCACGAGCTGATATCCATCTTAATGCTCGGTTTCGTCGCTCAAGGCATTGAGGATACAGAAAGCGAAGATGCCAAAGCCTGGGCCCCGGCGTTCGAAAATTACTATTTCAAATCTACTGACGAAGGCACTGATCTTCGTGTCACCATTGAAGTCTTGCCGGAGCACGAAGACATGATGACGCAGCCTTGGTTGAGAGCTTTAGAACTTTTGAAATCTATGTGTGAAGGACGCTGAGGCGTATTTAAATTGCACTATCGCTATGTTGAACACAAAAAAATTAGGGAGAAAGAATGGCGCACGGCGCCGTTCTTTCTCACTTTTCGTTAATAATGCTTGGTGTCTCGGACAAGTTTCACTTTGGTGACGCGGACAACTTTCAGTTTGGTGACTGGCACTCATTCAACTTTGGTGTCTGACACTCATTCAACTTTGGTGCCTGTCACTCATTTCAATTCGGTGCCAGAGCATGCGGGAAAGGTTCTCAACAATAACCAAACATAAAAAAAGGGAGGGTCTCAGATGCCGCGCACCTAAGCCCTCCCCTTCAATTACCTAAATCGCACCCTTTTGTCTGAGCAACTCCACATCAGCCTCTGTCAAGTCATTCATTTCCATCAATACCGATGCCGTATCTGCACCCAATAACGGCGCCGCTTTCCATACTGCACCCTGTGACAGGCTCATTTTAACCGGCACACCCGGAACTTTAATCCGCTCCGCAACAGGATGATCAATTTCAACAATCATTTCCCTGTGATTCACCTGGGGGTCTGTCACTACCATCTCAATGTTGTTGATAGGTCCATTCGGAATGCCATGTTCGTCAAAGATAAATTGCCATTGAGAGGTTGGTTTGACTTTTAGTGTCTCTGCGATCATAGGTCGCAGCACGTTGTAATTTTTTGACCTGAGGGGATTGGTTTTAAAGTGCTCATGATCAACCCACTCCGGCTTTTCAATCACTTCACAAAACTTTTTCCAAATATTATCATTCCCAACAGCCAGCATGATTTCACCATCATAGGTGTCAAAAGGCTCAAATGGAACAATAGATGCGTGCCTGTTTCCCTCTGGTTCCGGCGAAATTCCAGTGACGAAATATCTGGATATGGCATTCTCCAAAACGGCGACCTGACAATCCAGCATAGCGACATCCACCTTTTGGCCAACGCCGTGCAGATCCCTGTACCTTAACGCCCCCAGGATTCCAATCGAAGTAAACATACCCGCCATAATATCACCGACTGAAGGTCCCACGCGGGTTGGCTTGCCGCCCTTTTGACCGGTAATGCTCATAATGCCGCCCATAGCTTGAACCACCCCGTCATAAGCAGGCCGTTTGCTGTAGGGACCAGTGTGTCCAAAACCTGAAGTTGCGGCGTAAATCAAACGTGGATTTATTTCTTTAAGGACATCATAACCCAAACCGAGCTTTTCCATTGTGCCCGGCTTAAAATTCTCTACGATAACATCGACCTGGGCAACCAGTTTAAACAGTTGAGCTTTTGCCTCTTCGTGCTTCAGGTTCAAAGTCATACTTTTCTTATTACGGTTGATGCTCATAAAATAGGCGCTTTCGCCATTTACATACGGACCGAAATGTCGTGAGTCATCGCCTTTGACGGGTTCTTCAACCTTGATGACCTCGGCGCCCATATCCGCTAGAATCATGGTGCAGTATGGCCCCGCGAGGACTCTCGTCAAGTCCAGCACCTTAATGCCTTCCAATGCCTGTTCCAAAGTAGTTCCTCCTTCCAAAATTACGGAATTTCATATGAAAAGTGGCCATGATCGCAGGTGCATCACAGCCACTTCTTGAAGATGATAAAGACTTAAAACCTCAGAACTCTGCCGATGGTTTAGTGACCAATCATAACCCCGACAATAACTGCAGCTGCTGCAATCCCTGTCCAGATCCAAATGAGCGGGAAAATGAATTTCAGCCATTTGTCATAGGAGATTTTGGCCAATCCAATAAAGCCCATAAGTGTTCCGGAGGTTGGTATGATCAGGTTTGTAATGCCGTCACCGTATTTATAGGCGGAAACAATAACCTGCTTCGATAATCCTATAACATCACCTAAAGGTGCGAGAATCGGCATAACAACCGCAGCTTGGCCACTCCCGGATGGTACGAAGAAGTTGAACACCCAGTTAAAGGCAAAGATAAAGATCGCTGATGCATAAGTCGACATAGACTTTAGTGGCAAAGATGCATAGTAAATGATGGTATGTATGATATTTCCATTTGTTAAAACTACTGAAATCGCTGTGGCAAAGCCAATCAGAATGGCTGAGAAAACGGCCATTTTACAACCATCGACAAAGGATTTACTCATTTTCTCGAAAGACATTCTTCCAACCAATCCACTAAAGACTGCCAGCATCAATACGACCGTGTTCAGCTCGTTCATGCCCCATTCTTTTGCCTGAGCGCCATAGACATAGTAGCTGAATGTCAGGAAGACGGCCGCCAAAATGACCTTGTGTCGTGTGCTAAAGCCATATGAAGAATGCTCTTCAACAGCCCACTCGTAATCCGTTCCCATTATTGACAGTTCAGGGTTATCCATGACCTTTTTCGCGTAACTCATTAAGTATAGAATCGCCGCGCCAAGGAGGAACGCATAGACGACAGTTCTATAGACAATTGCAGACAAGATTGGAAGTCCGGCAATCTTCTGGGCAATGACAATTGTAAACGGGTCCATGCCAGAGCCAATAAATCCAGCATATGTAGCAAGATACATCATGGAGAGTCCAACGATTGGGTCCATCTTTAGCTTTCTGGCGATTAACAGACCTATTGGGATAAAGACAATGGTCTGATTGACGATAATACCCAAGTAGCCCAAAATGGACATGACGATCATAATGATAGGAATCAAGACAAGTACCTTGCCTTTGAGAACCTTAGCCAGGTAGTCAATACCTGAGTCAATGGATCCCGTGTCATTGATAATTTTGAAAGCGCCTGACACTAAAAATACGGTAAAGATAATGGACGCTGATTTAATCATGCCTTCGGATATTGACTGGAAAGCGTAAAAGAGATTTACAGGTGTTCTGTCAATAAAATGGAATGAGTTCGGGTCAATGTTCTTGGTATCCTTAAAGAATTCATAAGTCCCGGCAGGCATGATATACGTCAACAACGCGGAACCTAAAATAAAAAATAAGAGCAGTACATAGGTGTCAGGCATTTTGAACTTCTTTTTCACCTCTGGTGAATTCTCGTTTTTGATGATCTTTTTAGCAGCTTCACTCATTGTCTCGCCTCCATAAATCAAATTGAGATAAATAATTATTCGAATTTTCTTTTATTTATCTGTTATCATATTAGCAGATATACTTCGTCTAAAAACGAACCTAAATATGTCCAAAATAGGAATCTGATCAGGGGGGTTCATATGAGAATAGGTTTTTTATGCTCCGCAGCTCGATCAAATTGCATACAGAATGTCATTGACACTTTTTTTCCGGATATTGATCCTATCTATCTGGTAGATGACCTTTACTATTCTTCAAAAGAAACTGAGACTAAGCTTCTTGAGGTAAGGGACCTGGTGAACGGCTTTATCTTTGGAGGTGAACTTCAGTTTCATTATTACAATTACATCTTTCAACCTAACGTACCTTGTGATTACATTTCAAAGGACTGGTCGTCTCTGCAGAACGCTTTGCTGTCCATTAGCAGAAAAGGAATTGATTTTTCTGCCGTCAGTATTGACAGTTATTCGGTCGCGACAGTCAGAAGTATTTATCAGGATACAGGACTGATGCTGAGTGATACTAAGGTTAAAGTTATAGGCCGAAAAGTCTTTGGGAAGCAATATGTGGAATATGTGTCGAAAAAGCACCAAACCTATTTTGAGAACGGGGATGTGGCGGGTTGTGTCACCGCCCTTGCACCGGTTCATGATCGTTTGACTTCACTTGACATACCATGCGTCTATGCTCATCCCACCATTGAAATCATCAGCAAAACCATCAATAAAATCAGAAATCAATACGAGCTTCAAAAGGGAAAAAGCGCTTCGTTTGCTATGATCTTGATCCAGTTGATTCCAAAGCAAGAGCATTCCTCTATCCGAAAAGACGATTATCTCTACATGCACGAAAAAATCAAAGTGGCAGAAGAGGTTTACTTTTTCGCGAAAGATACCAATGCAGCCATACTCAATGATACCTTGGATAAGTTCATCATCTTAATGAACCGAAGTGACTTGATTGACTATACAAATGGCTTGCAGAAATTTTACCTCATAGACGAAATTCACGCCAACACAAATTTCGATATCCTCATGGGCATTGGATATGGTTTTACGCCTGGTCAGGCCAAATTTAACGCGAACCTGGCCATAGAGAAGCTGGACAGCCAAAGCAGGAATATGGCATATGTTGTAATCGACTCCACCTCAATCCTGGGGCCACTGAACTTTTTAACCTCAACGTTAAATGAGGTATTAAGGAGCGAAGAGGCAATATTCTTGGAATTGTCGAAATCCAGCGGAGTGTCAAAAGCGATTTTATGGAACCTTTATAGTCTGATGGAGAAAAATCGAAAAAACACCTTTACCTCTGCAGAGCTCTCTAAAAAACTTGGCATTTCACAACGCAGCTCTAGCCGACTTCTAAGGAAAATGGAGGAAAGCCAGCTTGCCAAGATTGTCAACAAAGAGGTCACCGGCACTTCGGGTAGACCCAGTGATATATATGAAATCACACTCTACATTAAAGAATAGTGTCCAAAAATATTCGATGTATGAAAGCAATGAACGCTGTTAATGCTTGAATGCTTTGAACGCTTTAAACCTCTTCTTTAACCTCCAAAATCTATCCTCGAGATTATAGACAGATTAAAGCCTCTTTTTTGTCAAAAAAGGAGGCTTTATAATATAATTAACTTAGATGAAAGAGGTGCTCCATGAATCCCAGTATTATCGATGCGCTCTCGAAGTGCCAGATCGGTTTGGAAACCATCCTCGGCAGCTGGCAAAATCTCGTTGAAATAGAAAGTTATACGCACCATCCTAAAGCTGTCGCGAAGCTATGCGGCTTTGTTGAAAATAAACTTAACGATCTGGGTGTAACGACTCAAGTTCACCATTTTGAGAACGCAGGACCTCTGCTCATTGGTCACTATGGCTCTGGCCCAATAAGTGACGGCATCATTTTAGCCGGACATATGGACACGGTCTTTGAGGATGACTTCATTAAGAGCAACCCTTTCAGAGTCGAAGACGACCAAGTCTACGGCCCTGGCGTCCTTGACATGAAGGGTGGTCTCAATCTCATCTTTTACATCATACAAATCCTGAAAGCGCTTAATTACACGAAGCCTATCAAAATCATACTCAGCGGCGACGAAGAAAATGGCCACCTCCATTCAGATCAGAACCTCCTGATTGAACAGGAGAGCAGAGGTTACAAGCTAGCCTTCAACCTCGAAACAGGGTTGATTGACAATAAAATTACCATTGCCCGAAAGGGACGTCTTGCATGCAGAGTCGCGACGAAAGGTCTGGCCGTCCATGCTGGCGCCAACCTTGAAGACGGCATCAACGCCATCCATGAGATGGCTTACAAAATTCTTAAGATTCAGGATCTGAACCAAAAGTATGATAACGTCACCTTCTCCGTTGGGAAAATCAAGGGTGGTACAGTTCCCAACGCGGTGCCGGACTATGCAGAGATCGACGTTGATATCCGTTATGAAAAAGATCATTTGAAACAGCACATAGTCAATGATCTGAACGACATTATCAGCGTCAACCATGTGAGTGGCGCGACCTCAGAAGTCTTTTTCGACAATGAGTTTCCGCCTTTTGAGGATCGATACAATCAAAAAGCCTTTGAATTTATCCGAAATATCTCGGCCAAAAATGGATTGGGCGAGATCGCGCCAGTCAAGCTAGGCGGCTCCTCCGACGCTTCCTTTATCTCCAGAGCCGGGATCCCATGTCTGTGCAGCATGGGCGTCAAAGGCCAGTGGAACCATTCAAACAGAGAGTACGCCTTAGCCAGCTCAGCCGCTGAACGTCTGGTCCTGATTGTGGACAGCATCCTGGAAGCCGAAAAGGTCGAGTCGTTTCTATAAGACATCCATCACAGAGATCGCTCCTGTCTCAATGTTGCTGTGGGTTGAGGAAAGTGACCATCGGCAGCAACTCTCTATAAAAGATTTCAAAGCGTAGTCCAAACTAAAAGCAAACACCTTCTCTGCCGATGGTCCCCCGCACACACCATCCCAGAACAGACAAAAAGCCAGATGACCTGATTAAAAGGTCTCTGGCTTTATTGTCATTTTTGGGGAAGGTTCAACGCAAGTTAACTGCGGTGTGGTTACATTCGTTCAAACCGCCATAATGCTGCAGGCCAGCAGCTTCGCGCGTTCATCCAGGCTGTATAGGTGGATGTATTCATCCTTGCCGTGGTTCAGCTCGCCTCTTGCACCCATGCCACAAATGGAGGGCGACCCGGCCATAACGGTCCAGCAGGCATCCGAACCACCACCGGTGACTATGCCTTCAATGTCCGGTACGATCCCAAGCCGTTGTCCCTGCTGTTTGACGATCTCGAAGAGTTTCAGACCTGCCTCGGTGGTCTCCATGGGCATGAAACCAATGCCGGTGTCTGTTACCTCCGTGGTGGTGCCGGGTACGTAGACCCGGTTCGCAACTTCCATCAGATCCTCCAGGGCTTTATGGCTTTGAGCGATTGTCATAAACCGGATATCAATCATGCCCGCAGCTTGCGCCGCAACTGCGTTGGCTACGGTCCCGCCAGAGATCACACCGACATTGTAGGTAATGCCGGAGTCATAGTCCGTCAAGGCGTGGAGATCCACGATCTTTTTTGCCAGCTCCAGAACCGCTGATGCACCCTTCTGCGGATCCTTGCCCGCATGGGTGGCTTTCCCCGTCACCTGAATGGTCGGACGCATGACGCCCTTTCGACCAATGACGACTGTTCCCTTATCTGAACCCGTCTCCATGTTGAAGACCGCGTCTTTGCCTTTTCCATAGCTGAGAAAGAGGTCAGGCGTTGAGGATTCTGCTGTGCGCGTCTCTTCATCTCCTGCAAGAAACACGGTGACGTTAGCCTCGTTCCAACCGGAATTCGCAAGGGCTTTCAGCGCGGAGATCGCAATGACCACGCCCCCCTTCATGTCCAGCACTCCCGGCCCGTACGCTTTACTGTCTTTGATTGTGAATGGCCGCTCCTGAGCGGTGCCTTTTCTAAACACCGTGTCAATGTGACCGATGATCATAATATTCTTATCTCCGCTGCCCTTCTTATTCGCCAGGACATGGGTACACACCTCCGGCACCGTCAGGTAATTTACTTCGAAACCAATCTGATTTAATTGATCTCCAATGACCTGCGCCACTTTGGCATTCCCTTCAAAGCAATCTTTGCTGGAGTCAATGTTGACTAGTTGTTCTAACAGAGCGATGGTATCTTTCGACCTCGAATCAATATCCTGAATGATCTGTTCTACCATAAGATCCCTCCTCGACTAATTTAAAGATAGCATATGGAAACAGGCCAAAATACGACATTTATTTGTCTATAAATTGAAATATTGAACTTGGTGACGCGGACAACTTTCAGTTTGGTGCCTGTCACTCACTCAACTTTGGTGCCTGTCACTCGCTCAACTTTGGTGCCTGTCACTCATTTCAATTCGGTGCCAGAGCATGCGAGAATGTATCTCAAGTGCAACCAAAAGGCGCGCCAGCGCCTTCTTCCAAGAGAAGTGGATGCGGGGGGCGAAAGGCGCCAGCCGCAGCGGCCTTCGGCCTATCAACCCCCGCATCCACTTTCCGCTTCATTCCATAAAAAAGAAGCCATAAGCGCCTTAGCGCCGATGGCTTCTGTCCTTTGAACCATCTTCAGTTTTCTAGACTTTTCTCCCTAAACCGTCCTACTTCTTAATAGGCTGCAGCTTCGCAGTAAAGTGGCGCAGCACCGGCGGCTGCCACAAAATTTCGTAGCCTGGGATCTCATGGGCACGCTTCTTGATATTGATCAATGCCTCAACGACTACATCAAAATGCGCCTGAGTATAGACACGTCGTGGAATAGCGAGTCGCGTAAATTCCATCTCTGCCTGCTGCTGTTTCCCTGTTTCCGGATCCAGGTCCAGCAAGTAAGAACCAATATCGCAAGAACGGATGCCTGCTTCAAGATAGAGCTCGCAAGCCAATGCATGACCCGGGAATTGGTAATAAGGGATGTTCGGCAGCAGCGCCTTGGCATCCAGGAAGACTGCATGACCGCCCACCGGATACTGGAACGCAATGCCCTCTTCCATGAGTCGCCCGCCCAGGTACTCGACCTGACCGATTCTGTAACGCAGATAATCCTTGTCGAGACCTTCGTAAAGACCAATCGCCAAAGCTTCAAGATCTCTACCAGCTAAGCCGCCGTAAGTGACGAAGCCCTCATACGGGATAGTCCAGCCTTTGACTTTCGTGTAAAGCTCTTCGGAGTCCTTGATGCCAATCAGGCCGCCCATGTTGACAATGGCGTCCTTCTTCGCGCTCATAGTGAAGGCATCCGCGTAGCTGAACATTTCGCGAACGATGTCGATGATCTCAACATCGGCATAGCCCTCTTCCCTTTGCTTGATGAAGTAAGCGTTCTCCGCATAGCGCGCAGCGTCGATGATCATAGTAATGCCATATTTATCCGCTACTGCCTTGGTGGCTTTCATGTTGGCCATGGAAACAGGCTGACCGCCGGCAGAGTTGTTGGTAATCGTCATGATGATGAGGCCGACGTTTTCAGCCCCGACTTCATTGATGTAAGCTTCCAGACGCGGCACGTCCATATTGCCCTTGAACGGCATGTAAGTCTGCGTATCCTTGGCTTCAGGGACAACAATATCCACCGCTCTCGCGCCAATCAGACCAACGTGTCCGCGGGTCGTGTCAAAGTGCATGTTGGAAATACATTTCTGCCCTTTCTTCAATAAACAAGGCAGCAGCACTTGCTCTGCAGCTCTGCCCTGGTGAACCGGCTGGGCGAATTTGTAATTAAAGATGTCCTGTGCCGCTTTTAAAAGCCTTCTGTAGCTGCGTGCGCCCGCATAGGACTCGTCACCGGTCATGATGCCTGCCCACTGGGTGTCGCTCATGGCGCCGGTACCGCTGTCTGTCAGCAAATCGATATAAACATCATCAGAATCCAATCCGAAAACGTTGTAGTTGGCTGCTTTCAACTTTTCTTCCCGGTATTCTCTCGTTGTCATTTTAAGAGGTTCAACCATCTTGATCTTGAATGGCTCCGCGACGTACTTGACCATGTAATTACCCCCTGAGATTTAGTAATTAAAGCATACCATTTCCGATGGTCGCTTTATAGTGTCTTTAATTTGACTTTAATCCCGCAGCGACGTAAAATGAACTCATCGATTGCGAAATATACAGGGGGTATGGCGGTGAAAACCATCGGCATAGTGGGACATATTGACAATATCAAGCGAATCCAGCGCGTGATCGAGAACAGCTTCTCGAACCTGCGGGGCGAACCCATTGAAATTCACGACATGCGCCAGGTTCAGACCACGGTGAACTATCTAAAGGAACACATCAACGACTTCGACGGCATCATTTTTACCGGCAAGATCCTCTATGACATCATGAATCACCGGATGCACTCCCAGAACCCATGGGTCCATCTGGATAACGACGAGAGCCAGCTGCAGCGAATTTTCCTGGAGGCGACGCTGAAGGACGGCCTGGATATCCGACGCATCAGCATTGACTCCTACACCGAGGAGATGGTGCAGGCTATTTACAGCGGTTTTGGCTTCGAGCGCGGCCAGTACCAAGCCGCCGTGTCGGACATTGACATTTTTCACGACAGCCTGATTGAGGACCTGGTGGCGTTTCACAAAGGCTATCATTTATCTCACCCCGGCGCCATTGCCATCACCGGGATATCCACAGTCCACAAACTGCTTTTAGCCGATGGTATCCCCTCCATGCTCCTAATCTCTAACGAAAACTACATCAAAAACAAACTTTATGACTTGCTGCGAAAGATCAAATTCAAGGACATGTCGGTCAGCCAAATCGTGGTCATGTCCATGGAAATTGACCTGGACAACGAATACGACTTGACCTCGGAGAACGAATACAGCGTGATGCTTGAAAAGACCCGCATCACGGAGGAAGTCTACAAGTTCGCCCAGCGCATCCAGGCGGCGGTGGTCGAAACAGAGAAAAACTACATGCTGTTTACCACCAAGCAGATCCTGGAGTTTGAGACGAACAACCTCAGAGAGCTGCCCATCCTCCGGTCGATCAACCAGAAGACCGCCCACACCCTCAGCGTGGGCATTGGTTTTGGCATCACCGCCAGGGAGGCCAAGTCCAACGCGGTCATTGGCAAGAACAAGGCCTTCAAAATGGGTGGCAACCAGTGCTTTGTCGTCTATGACCGCAAGCGCCTGGAGCGCATCACGGCCCTGGACAAAGTGGTGGAAAATGAGCCCGTGGGCAGTCTCGAGCTGCCATTCAAGGAGATCTCCGAGAAAAGCGGCGTCAGCATCAACAACATTTATAAGCTGAAGTCCATCATGGATCTCTATAAAACGGACACCTTCACCAGCCTGGAGCTGGCCCAGGAGTTCGGCAATTCCCTCCGCAGCATGAACCGCATGATCGAGCGTCTGGAGCAGGCGGGGTATGTCGAGGTCGTAGGGAGCAAGATCATTGGGAAGGCCGGGCGGCCCAGCAGGATTTTGAGGGTGGGGATTTAGTGAGTTGAAACTGGGGGGCTTGAGGTGAAACTGGGGGTCTGAGGTGAAACTGGGTGTCTGAGGTGAAACTGGGTGTCTGACACCGAGTTTCTTGAGGTGAAACTGGGTGTCGGTTAAACTGGGTGTCTGACACCGAGTTTCATTGAGGTGAAACTGGGGGTCGATAGGCTTCAGCCGCTGACACCCAGTTTCACTATGTTTGGAAAGTCAGTATGCAAAAAACCATCGGCAAAAGCTTTTCACTTTAGCCGATGGTTTTCTTATTTTCAAACATCCTTTTACACTACTGTCTCGCCCTCACTACGAAACGGCAGATACTCCAGAAACCGCTTCACTGCATGAGACGCGGTCTGCTTGCTTCTCAGTGCCAGGCAGATCTCACGATAAGCCGGGACATCCAGTCTTTTGGTGACAATGCGGTAAGGAACGCGCTGCAGGATCAATTGCGGCAGCAGGCTGATGCCCAGCCCGCTTTCGACCATGGACATGATGGCATAGTCATCCCATGTCGTAAATTTTACCATTGGTGAAATCCCATACTGCTCAAAAAATTCCTTCACTTCAGACCGACCGCCGCGATCCAGCAGCATAAAGGGCTGGTCGCAAAGCGCTTTAAAGGGAACCCTATCGAATTCGACCAATGGGTGATGCTCCGGCAATATAACCAACAATTCATCCTGCCCCAAATAGATCGTCTCCAGATCCGGGTGAGCCGGCTGCAGCAAAAAACCACAGTCAACGCGACCTTCCAGTATCCAGGCTTCAATTTCCGAATAATCACCTAACAACAGCTCATAATCTATACCGGGATAGTCCTGCTGGAAAGCCTTGATAATGTTAGGCAGCCAGTGGGTCGCAATGCTGGATATGGTGCCAATTCGGATCAAGCCTGACTGCAGCCCATTTAGTTCATCGACTTGTTTATGAAGCTTCTGGTATTCAAGGCACAGCGTTTTGGCATAGGGCAAGAGAAGAACACCCTCAGACGTCAGCCTGACCCCCGCCCTGCTCCGCTCCAGCAGCGACATATTCCAATCCTTTTCCAAGTCCTGAATCATCCTGCTGACCCCGGACTGGGTATAATTCAAGGCTTCAGCGGCCTTAGTAAAGCTGCCGCACTCCACGGTTTTAACGAACGCCGTCAGCTTTTGCAAATTCAAATTCATATCCATTTAGCAGCACACCTCTTGTATGAAATTTCGTCATGTATATCATGACAACAATTCGCTTTTGTGATTCATATTAGAATGTTATATTATTATCGAATTGTCGTCAACCAGGAGGATTAGAATGAACAACCCTTATTTTAAATATGTGTTTTCACTGCTCTTATTCGGTTCCAATGGCATAATGGCCAGTTTGATATTGCTCAGCAGTTATGAAGTCGTGTTTTGGCGCACCTTGATTGGCAGCCTCTTTCTGCTCGCTTTGTTCCTGATGAGCGGCGGTAAGTTTAAGGCTATCCATCACAAAAAGCACTGGGTCTATGCTCTGATTTCCGGAGCCGCCCTGGGCATCAGCTGGATCTTTCTTTTTGAAGCCTACTCAGAAATTGGGGTCAGTGTTGCTTCATTGGCCTATTACTGCGGACCGGTTCTGGTTATTGCCATCTCCCCGTTTCTGTTTAATGAGCGACTTACGGCCGCCAGGCTCGCCGGACTGGGCGCGGTGATGCTCGGCATGCTCTTTGTCAATGGCCTCGGTTTGCTGACAAACGGTCTCTCCTGGGGCTTGTTCTGCGGGCTGTCCTCTGCTGTCATGTACGCCGTCATGATTGTGTTCAATAAAAAAGCCTCCCAAGTAACAGGACTTGAAAACGCCTTATATCAGCTGGTCATGAGCTTTATCACCGTTGCCCTCTATACCTTTTTCAGACAGGGAGCGCCAAGCCTCTCAGTCACAGAGTACCTCCTCCCCATTCTTATCTTTGGGTTGGTCAACACTGCCGTTGGATGCTTCCTGTATTTCGCGGCCATTGATCACCTGTCAGCCGGTTCTGTGTCCATTATTGGCTATTTGGAACCCTTGTCCGCCCTCGTCTTTTCAGCCGTCTTCCTTCACGAGCAGCTGACCGAACTTCAGGTGATTGGTGCCGTCCTGATCCTGAGTGGTGCCGCCTTCAGCGAGTTGTACCGGGAGAAGCCCCGGGTGCCTGTTGGGCATGCTGTGTGAAAAATGAATCCATTAAGAGAAAAGTCCCGGCCGATGGTAGTTTGACCATCGACCGGGACTTTTACAATTGGGATTGCAGCAGTAGATTTTACATAAACTTCCATCAGCTTTTAGGAAGGCGAACACAAATCCGATGTACTTAAATCATCGCGCTCAGCACACCCGCCATCAAGACCGAGACAATGGTGACACAGATGAAACCGGCGATCAGCATGGTTGGGAGCAGGGTGTCGAATAAGATCTCCTCTTCTTCAGGGCTGCCGGCGACTGCCCGCGCTGCCTCTTTTGTGATCATGTAATTGAACGGAAATCCTAAGTAACAGTTATAGCCCACCGCCATGGCCAGCCTTCCGGTGTATCCCACGCCCCGGCCCACAATCCAGCTGAAAACCCCTATAGCGATGGTCGCCATGACAAACGTCAGCGCGAGCGGAAGCATCATGGCCTTGATGGTCGCGATGCTGGCACCGGTGAGGAAGGTCATGATGTAGGCATAGAAGCTGATGTCCAAAATGCCGCTGGACATAGTCTTGCTCATGACGCCTTTATCCAGCAGACCGAGGTTGCCAAGCACCACGCCAATTACCAGTGCCATGATGGATTTGTCCATCATTAGGGAAACATACGGTATTTTTGAGGTTACATTGACGTATAGGGCAAGGTTTAAAGTGCCCAGAATCGCAAGAATGAGGAAGTAGAAGGCCGGCGTCTTATAAAGCGCAGGAAGCTTGTCGATCAGTTTTGTCTTTTGAGAAGCATCAGATGCCGCTTGAACGTCCTTTGGATGTTTCAACTCACCCCTGCGCACTTTAGCCAGGAGGTCTCTCATCTCGCCGCGGACGAGGAAAGCGACAATCGGCATGCCTACGAAGCCCTGAAGGGTGATGAGGAGAATTGGCCAGACGGCTAAGTCGGTAAATCCACCGTTTGTAAGTGCCTGACTGGTCAGGATGCCGGCCATGCCGCCGCCCGCCAGAGGCGCGATCGCGGTCAGAGAGAGGAGCTTGTCGCCGAGCAGCATACCGCCAATGCTCAGGAAAATCGCCGCGATCCCCACTACGGCTGCCAGGGCTATGACGACTGTCTTCCATTCCCGCTTGAGCTGCTCGAGTTCAAGCAGGGTGCCCATGTGGATCAGAATGATCATCATCATGATGTTTTTGACGGCAGACAGGCCTGAGACTTCGACAATGTCCATTGGGATCACAGTCCAGTAACCAATGAGGGTGATCACCGTCATGAGAAACAGTGCCGGAACTTTGCCTTTCAGCTTTGCGGAGATGGTTTCAGAAACAAAAATGATGGCGAGTACAAGGACAAATGCGATTTCAAATCCATACTTCATTGAATAGCCTCCTCTTGATAATATGGTTCACTGCTTAGGTTAGCCCTTCGCAATCAACTTCTGTTTGGATAATTCAAAAGCTGTCTTATAGTCCTGGACCAGTTTCTGATCCTTGAACAGCCTTCTGGCTGCCAGAGCAATGACGGTGCCGGCGGTAAGGACCGATGGGATGGATTCGGACGCCCCTGAGGCGGCAAGGAATTCTTTGGTGTGCGGCATAATCCCTTCAGGGGTAATGCCAAACCAGAGATTGCATGTCGGAAGCTCGAAGGACACGTTGCCGACATCCGAAGAGCCAAGGACGTCAAAGGGTTTGATCAATCCCGGATTCAGCGCCTCAGCCAGCCGAATGACCAGGGTGTCGAGCGCTTCGACTTTGACCGGCGCGCCGTAAGTCACACTCCAGGAAATCTCCATGTCAGCGCCTGTGGCCAGGGCGCCTGCCCTTGCGCAGCGCTCGATCATATCCGCCAGCTTCTCCATGTAAATGTTGTCCAGCGCCCGGACGCCCCAGTCCATTTCTGCTCGGTCCGGCACAACGTTGGTGACTTTTCCGCCGTCTCTGATAAAGCCGTGGACTCTGGCATCGCTTCTAAGATGCTCGCGCTGAAGCTCTATGGCATTATAGGCAATCACTGCGGCGTCCAGGGCACTGATGCCCTTTTCTGGCGCGGCAGAGGCATGGGAAGGTATACCTTTGTAGACAATGGTTGCCGTTTTAGTCGCCAGAAAATCCGATCCGGTTGCCCAGCGGTCTCCAGGATGAGTGGTTAAAGCCACATCTACACCGTTAAAAAGTCCTGCTTCGACCATGTGGGCTTTCCCTGCTTTCCCCTCTTCGCCAGGTGTTCCATAGACGACCAGCTTCCCTGGCAGGACTTCCATTTGCTTTGCCAGCATCAGCGCTGCCGTCAGTCCGGCTGAGGCGATCAGATTGTGACCGCAGGCATGGCCATCCGGCAGCGCGTCGTATTCCAGCAGCAGTGCTATAGTTGGCCCATCCGCGTTGCCCCTCAATGTCGCCATAAACGCCGTGTCCATGGTCCATGGTTCCTTGGTGATCGGATTGACACCTCTCAAATTGCGTTCAACCTCAAATCCATGTGCGCTGAATACCTCGCACAGCAGCTCACACGCATGCGTTTCTGTAAAAGCCATTTGGGGGTGATCGTAGATCTTGCGGGCTACCGCTGAAATCAGTTCAGTAAAACCGGCTGCTGTTGCGGCAAAGGCCATTTCTTCCTCGCTCAGGACGACCTCTCCATCTTTGACTTTTGTCAGCGTTCCAACGTTACCGTCATCTGACCACTGAATCACAAAACCTAGCGCTTTGAGTGCCGCCTCATCAAGTTTAATTTCTCCGTTTCCTGAAATGCTGAAGCTACCATTTTGATACCTTTCGATGCTGTCTGAAAGTTTTAACGTTTTTTGTGTACTGCTTAACTCCACGGAAATGACCTCCCCTGATTATCTCTGACACTTGCAATGAACACTGTCATTGATTTTAAATAATGCAAATATTGAGCCAATTCTGCAATTTATAAGATACTCATAAGATATTTTTTCAAGAGCTTGAAAACGCTATATTCTCAAATAAAAAAGACGCGCCTGAGGCGCGCCGTCTTGATCATAATGGACTGCAGCAATGGTATGAATTCCTTTTTTGTGTTTTTTGGTTTGATTTATTGGTTCGCTTTGGTTTGCTTTGGTATGAATCACTATGTCTATAGTCTGTCCCCGCGAGATTTTACACGTGCTTTTATACACATATTATTCTACACTGCGTTTACCCGAAAGTCGTTTTTCTCTTCCCGCTTTTGTGAGACTTGTGCCGCCCCTGCCCTTTTCAACCTGAATGAAGCCCTGTTTTTTGAGCCTGTCCAGCAGATCATTGATTCGATATTCAGTGATTCTATAGCCCTGATCCTCCAACCGCTTGACAAGTTTCCTGCGTCCGCAGCAGCCATGGTCAATTTCCAGCAGAATAAGGTCTTCCAAAGACGTTAATGACTTGGCCTCCTCCAGTGGAACCGATGCCTCAATGTGAGGCGCTGAGAGGGGCCTTTTCCCATTGGATTTAAGTTGCTCAGACCCGAAAGACTCAGATTCCGAATGCTTGAGTAACCACTTTTGATATTTATCCGGCAAATGTTTAACCTCTAACAGCCTTGTGTCAAAGCTCAGCATGTACTCGGCGCAGCCCTTAAGCTCCCTGGCGTTTCCCGGCCATGGATACCGACTGATAAACGTTCGCAGCGGTTCGCTCAAATGATACGTATATTGCCCAAGCGCGTCCATCAGGATGGGTTCAATATCCTCTCTGCGTTCGCTTAGCGGCGGCACCGACAGTGTCACCGTACTGATGCGGTAATAGAGGTCTTCTCTGAAGTCACCCATCTCCATGGCTTCTTCCAGATTTCGGTTTGTCGCGCAGATGACTCTGACATCCACTTTTCTTACGATGCTGGATCCTATAGGCTGAACTTCTTTTTCCTGAAGAAAGCGGAGCAGCTTAACTTGAAGCTTCAAACTTGCCTCTCCAATTTCATCCAGAAAAACGGTGCCGCCATGCGCGCTTTCTAAAAGACCTTTCTTACCGCTTCGAAGCGCGCCGGTGAATGCGCCGCTGGCATAACCAAAGAGCTCTGATTCCAGTAGTGATTCCGAAAAAGCGCCGCAGTTGACCGCGTGAAATGGCCGCTGCCGCCTTGTAGACGCCGCGTGAACGGAATGGGCCAGCAGTTCTTTTCCAACACCTGAAGGACCTTCTATGAGAATGGTTGTATCCGTTGATGAGAAATGTCTGGCGAGTTCTACAATCCGCTTCATGACGCTGCTCTTATAAAGAATGTCTTCAAATTTGTAGGCAAGTTGACCCTGGGATTCAATTTTAACGACGGGCAACGCTTCCAGCAAAACCCTGTGATGGACAGATTGACCATAGCTTTCAATCGCTCTGACACTGACGGTATAGCGCTGATCTGGAGAAAGTTCGAAGCTTCCGTTTCCGCCGCGATCTTCACAAGCGCTTCTGAGCCGGTCTAAAAATTGATCTCTTGAGACTTTTTGACTGATCATTCGGTCAAAATCCTTATGAAATTCAGTTCTGAGACGCTCGTTGAAGCCCATGACCACATCCTGATCATTCAGCAGCAGCGCCGGGGTATCCAATAGGTTCATGATGGCCAGGCGCTCCTGAGTAAATTCACTGATGTAGGAGATCTCCACACATTCGTTGTAATTCAACAATGCGGTCTCGTCCACGATATAAGCTGAAATTTTTTCTTCGAGAAAGCTTTCCGCAAGACCTGCTGCCTTGCCAATTCTTCGAAGGACATAGGGGTGAAGCACGCGCCATCCTAAATCAATCGTATGCTCGACCTCAGGAAGCTCATAAGACCTGATGCCGAGGTAGATGGCATACTTGTAAGCGCTGGTATCCAGGCGCTGGCCATAGTAGGGCACAAAATTGACATGCGCCATGCCATAGGCTTTAAGCGTCAGAATTGTATCCCATAGAAATATGCTGCCTTCACTGACTAATAGGACATCAGTGCCTCTTTCCAGCTGCTTGATGCTGTCCAGGCACGAACCGTGGAGCGTATTACCCATATGCATGAATTCCGCGGCTGGATTCAAGCATTTATCCATCAGTACAGGCTTTAAAAATCCCAAGGTATACAGTATCAAGTCCGCGCTGAAGGGGTCTATAGGCCTGAGATCGGAATACAGTCTGACTTCCAGGTCTATATGGTCCTCGAAGATCCTTCTGAGGATGGCAGGATAATAATCCATGGACTCCTCATAGATCACAAATACAAAGACTTTAAGTTTAGAAGTCAAAGGGTTCGCCTCCAATCAATCGGTGTAAAGACAAAAAAAGAAAGGATAATGACCTGAAAGGAGTATTGAGGTACGGCGCCTATCAGGCAAATCTGGCTCCATTATATCAGATTTTAAAATCATGCGGTGAGTAGATGATGATCTGCATAAGGAAAAACCTTGAGTTTGCCGATGGTCGCGCAACCTCAAGGTCTTTTTTATTGTGGTGTAAGCAGGTGTCGATAGTCCTCAGCCACTGCGTCTAATGCCACACAAGCCCACAAATCCTCTTCACTTCAATTCCCCATCCGCCTCGGCTGAATCTCCGGCGGAATCGGGCACTCATAAACATCTCCGTCCAGTCTGGCCTTAAATTCTTCTTTTGCCTGTACAATAGCCTCCGGATCGTGAAGCAGTTTGATGGAAGCCGCAGCGAAAATCTCAGCAGCCTTCAGCATCCCCTTATGGGCGACAGAGGATTTGCCCTGGGCCACCATTTGCCATGAATGGGCTGGCGTCCCTAGCGCGTAGCAGCAGACTGCGAATTGTGCCGTTGGCACGTTCCAGCTGACATCGCCAACATCAGAGGATCCCGGGACTATTCTGTCTGATGGCGCATGCGGAAGGACCGCATCACACAGAGACTTTCCTTCAAGTGACTTGATGACTTCTCTGACTTCCTTATTCTGTTCCAGCGTCAGCATGAAAACGTCTTTATTGAGCGCCTGAGCATCCAGCGTCGCGCTGAACTTATTCGCATAGTCATGATCTTCCGGACCAAACGCCGGCGCGCCGCATGCCATCATGGTCTCATGGATGACTTTCTCAAGAGCCAGATTGGGCACCACATTGCTGCAGGCTTTGTCAAACTGGATGGTAACCTCAGTTTCCGTCATGAGCGCAGCCCCACGAGCAATATTGTCAATCCGAGCGTTGATCTCTTTAACATCTTTGATATGAGGTGCCCGGATCAGATAGAGGGATTCCGCGTTAGGCTGTACGACGTTTGGAGACAGTCCGCCAGAATTGGTCACAGCGTAGTGGACTCTGGCCTCTTGAATGATGTGCTCTCTCAGGTAATTGACCCCAACATTCATCAGCTCAACAGCGTCCAAGGCACTTCTTCCAAGATGCGGAGACGCCGCAGCATGGGAGCTCCTGCCTTTAAATTGATAGTAGATCTGGTGATTCGCCAGCATACTTGCCGATATGACGAGATTCACTGAAGCCGGGTGCCACGCAAGTGCCACATCCAGTCCGTCAAAGGCCCCACTTCTGGCCATGTAGGCTTTCCCAGATCCGCCTTCCTCACCCGGACAGCCGAACAGGACAACGGTACCGGCGCTGCCGGTCGACTCAAGGTATCGCTTCACCATTATGGCACCACCCACGGATGCTGCCCCAAACAAATGGTGCCCGCAGCCGTGGCCATTGCCGTTCTCATTTCCGCTGATCACCTTGCGCTCTGTCACGTCCGCCTCCTGGCTGAGGCTGAACAGTGCGTCGTATTCGGCCAGGATTCCTATTACCGGCTGACCGGAGCCAAAGGTGGCTTTAAAAGCGGTTGGGAGACCTGCCAGGTTATTCTCGACAGCAAAGCCCTCTCCTTCCAAATAAGACATCAGTATGGCGGCAGACTGATATTCTTCAAATCTAGTCTCCGCAAGCTCCCACAGCTGATCGCTCAGCTGAGTTAAGCCCTGCTCTATTGTCTTCAGTTCATTTTGTATGTTTTGTATGTCAAAATTTTTCATGGTCTTCTCCTTCATGTTGGCATGAGACGCATACCATCATTGTGTCATCAGATCAACTAATTGGTCTCGACCGCTTGCTTGCTGGTTCCATTTGCGAGTTTCTTGTAAACGATCAGTCCGACCAGGCAAATGACGGCTTGTAAGCCGGCAGCCATCACTACTGACATGGCACCCTTTGACAGCATTAGTCCCACATAAAACTGCATGACCGCGAAGCCAAGCACCGAGTTGAAGGTATAGGCTATCGAATAGTTGCCCAGAACAGGGCTTTTCAGCTCCGGATCGCAGATTCTAAGCAGGAGCAGTCCGGTTAGGAAAACGCCAGTGCTGGTCCCAATAGCAGCTACGGCATGCTCGAACCAATATTCGCTGATATACTTCTTAGCAAAGTAAATCGCCGGTATGAAGGTGACGATAAAACCCAAGATGGACATGACGACAATTGGTGAAATATACGCCATGATGGCTTTGACTGGAAGGCTTGCAATAGCTGCAACAACGGCAATTTCAGTCAAAGATCCGGAAATTTTCGATTTGACTTTGGTATCGACCAAATACTCAATTTTGAGTTTAACCATGACGTACCAGACGCCAAACATGACAATGATCGCGTAGCCCCACACTGAGATGTCTTTAAGCACCGGTACTTCAAACACCTTTAAGTAATGAAGAATCAGGTAGGCGAGGCCACTGGCTGCCAATATAATCGCGCTGTGGAAGGCGAAGGTGTCAATGGAAGAAGAGTTCGTCGTTTCTCTGCCTACAGAAGGCTGCTTGGTGACATCTGTCTGATAACCGACTTGAATGTGCTGAGGAATGTCCCCAGGTTTATCGAGAAGCTGGGTTTTTCCGGATCGCGCCGCCCAGTTGATCAGCACAATACCGCCAAGAATACCGCCGAGGAGGCCGATGGTCGCAGTCGTAATCCCCACACCCTGTGCGATCTCCCAATATGGAAGGTTCATCCCTTTAAGCATGTTGCCGAGCAGACCTGCCGTGCCGTGACCGCCGGCAAAGCCCATAGTCAGCTCCCAGCCAAAGGTGTCATAAAGTTCAGTGCCGGCGCCCTTGAAAATGGCATGCACTATGAAACCGACCATGTATTGAAGCCCAACAATTAAGGTCAGGATAAAGAACATAGGGACAATGTCCTTTGAATCTGCCCCGCCTTTACCTTTAGAGCCTTTACTGCCAAAGGACAGTCCAAGTGGCACCGAGGCGACAATTGGTACAATCAAGATACCAGGCAAGAGAGAGAAGATTGCCATCCAGGATTCAGGCACCGGGATTAACTTAAATCCTACGGGTCCAAGCAGCAATGCAATGAATCCCCCAACGACTGAAGCAGGCATAAAAGTCTTTTGCAGTACTTTTACTTTTGCTCTGAGGAAGGTCCCCAAAAGAAGAAAAACACTCAGAAATGCTAATGAAAATAATAATTCCTGAAAAAGCGCGTTAGTCATTTCAAACCTCCTATTTTGGACTTATTTTTTTTAAGTCTTTAATTTAAGATGATTCTATCACGTTTTTATAAAATTTCAATACTTTTGCGATCGTTATTTTAACTATTTTTTCAGAAATATGACTTTTGATGGCTCCCGCCTTTCAGGGTGAGGTGTTGGTGTTGTGACCATCGGCTGAATAAAGTCTTTAATTTCCTAAGACCCGCTAATCGAAATACAAAAAATTCATAGTCACAAAACCGCCAAACTAAGTTAAACTAAGAGTTAGGAACTCACGAATCGGAGTGATCGAATGCTTAAAATCGCAGTAATCGGACCAGGCCAGTCCTTGGACGCCATACGTCAGGCACTTGAGATTCAGCCCTTTGACTGTCAGTTTCTTTATTACACCTATAAACGGCCGGAAGATATTCTGGACATTTACAACGCGTCCTACGCGGATTGGGATGCGATCATCTTCAGCGGCGAGCTCGGGTATATGTATTTTAAGGACCACACCCAGCAGATTGATCTGCCGCTGAGCTACCTTGAAGTAGACACCCAATACTTTTTTGGCCAGCTCCTGAAATACCTCACGGAGTCCCCCGGCGCGACCCTTGAGCGTGTCTATGCTGACTTTATCAGTGAAACGAACGATTACCTGGGGTTGAATCAGTATATTGAAAAAAGTTTGATGCCCATCACGCCAAAAGCATTTGTCTATGACAGCACTATGTACCAGATGACCCTGGGTGAAATCCTGACCCTCTGGAAATCACAACAGATTGATGTTGTTTTTACACGGATTACCAATAATATCCCCAATTTCGAAGCCCTTGGCATCCCGTATATTCACATTTATCCACCAGCTGCCGCGATCCGGGACGCTATTAAGCGCGCCGTGGATGAAGTCAGGCTGCACCACCTGAGTAACAATCAGCTGGCCGTTGGGCATATCGATCTGTTAATAGATGATCAGACCAAGGCGGATTTCAGACTCACAGAGTATCTGGAAATTACAATGTACAAACACCTGGTCGATTTTCGAATGATCCATCAGATGAATTACAGTATTCTCAAGCTTTCCGGCGTCTATGAGATCACCTTCTCCCGCGTCGAGATTGGCAGCACACAGGACCATTATGCCTTCCCGCTCTTGAATTATCTGTCAGAACACTATCCTGAAAATTTCAATATCGGGATTGGGATAGGCAGCAGCGTTGAGGAAGGCCGGGTTCACGCCATTGAGGCGCTGGCCGAGGCCAGGCATTTTGGCGTTCGCCATGGCTTTATGGTCGACCAGAACAACAGAATCTGGGGCCCTATTGGAAACCCAAACTGCATTGAATACAGGCCGCTCCCGTCCCAAAGTGAGCGCCTCTCCAAGCAGCTCAACATTTCCCCTAAGAATCTCGAGCGGCTGCTCGCTTATTCAACAACCACACCGTACATGACCTCGGATCAGGTCGCCGAGGCCCTGAATATTACTGTCCGAAGCGCTAACCGCATCCTCAGCCGGTTAGCTGCCGATGGTTTCCTCGCCATCATCAACAGCGAGGAGCCCGGTGAAGTTGGGTGTAACGAAACCAATACAGGCGCCGGCAGGCCGGTGAAGCGGTATGTGGTGAATAAAGGCAAGATTGATGTGCTGCGGGGGTAGGGGTTGAGTAAGATGTGAAACTCGGTGTCTGACACCGAGTTTCACATCCGCACTTTAAACAGGAAGACAAAAGCAGAGAAGATGGCGCGGGGCGCCATCTTCTCTGCTTTTGTCTTCTCACCTTTAGTTAATTAGGGAAAAGCCTGATACCAGAAGCATGCGGCTTCTGGTCTCAGGCTTTTCAACCTTCCTAAATAAATCCAAACCCAGCCCTCAGCGCACTGGAATTCAGAGTCTCATACTTCTCCTTGCCCTTCTTTCTGAAAACCTGGTTCATGCCATTCAGCGCCTCTTCCTCCGTAAACTCTCCGGTGGCCTTCACCACGACGCCTGCCATGATGATGTTGGCCCCGAGCATGTGGCCCAGCTCCTTGGCCATGCTCGAGCAAGGAACCGCAATGAGTTTGACGTCCGTGCGCGTGCACTTCGCCGGATCCACCAGGTCGCTGTTTATGACAATGGTGCCGCCTTCCTTGACCATCGGCAAAAATTTCTGGAAGGAGGGCTCGTTCATGGCGAGTAAGAGATCCGCCTCTTCCTGGGAGGGGTTGTAGATGTAGCTTTCGCTGAATTTGACGGTGCAGTTGGCGGTGCCGCCTCGCATGGCGGAGCCGTACTGTGGGATCCAGGTGGCGTGGAGGCCTTTGAACAGAGCCATCTCGGCCATGAGCAGGCCTACGGTGAGTACGCCCTGGCCGCCTGAGCCGGCGAAAATGATTTCTTTGTAAGCTGCCATCTATTTAACCTCCCTTTGCTCATTTGCCCTGGTTTTGAATTCGCCGAGGGGAAAGTGCGGCGTGACGGCTTGATCCAGGTGCTTCATGGCGTCCGGGGCTGTCATGCCCCAGTTGGTCGGGCAGGAGGACAGGATTTCGACGACGCTGTAGCCTTCGCCGCTGAGCTGGGCTTCGAGGGCCTTTTTGATGTAAGTCTTGGTTTTGTTGATGTTCGCGGGTGTGCTGACGCTGCCTCGTGCCACATAGGCGGCTGCATCAAACTGCGAGGCGACGAGCTCCGGAAAGCGCAGGGGCATGCCGGTGGTGGTGCAGTCGCGACCTTCGGGGGAGGTTGTGGTTTTCTGGCCAGGCATGGTGGTGTTGCTCATCTGGCCGCCGGTCATGCCGTAGTTCGTGTTGTTGACTACGAAGGTGGTGAAGCGCTCGTTGCGGTAGGCGGCGCTGGTGGTCTCGCCTATGCCGATGCTGTAGGCGTCCCCGTCCCCCTGATAGGAAATGACCACGTTGTCCGGGTTCACGCGCTTCATGGCTGTACAAACCGCGCCAGCCCGGCCGTGTGAGCAGTGGAGGCGGTCGGTTTCGAGGCCGCCGCCCAGAAGGCTGGAGCAGCCGACGCCTATGCCAAAGATGACGTTGTCATCTTGACCCAGCTCCTCCAGGCACTCGGCGATCAGCCGTATGATGATCCCGTGACCGCAGCCCGGGCAAAAGCTCATGGGCCTGTCGATCAGTGCGGGTACTTTTCTCGGTTTTATGTTCACCTTGGTTTTGACGCTCGTGTTCATGTTCGCGTTCGCAGCCATTAATAGACCTCCTTCAATTCACCGCTGAGGACTTTGGCGTAATCCTCCATAATTGCCTTGGTGGACGGCACGCCGTAGACGTGGGGGTTGCAGTAGACTGGTGCCGGACAACTTCCACCGCTGCAGTCGCTGCCCTTTTTCTTGCCCTGGCGCATGACCGTCAGCGCAATGTCATCCACCAGCTGCCCCGTGGCGTTGGCTTCAATGGAAATGTAGCCCTTCACATTCGGGTTGACCTGCTCGAAGGCCTTCTCCGGGAATGGCCACGCCGTGATGGGCCGGATGTAGCCCACTTTGTGGCCTTGATTCCTCAACTGCTCTACCGCGCCGATAGTCGCCCGACCCGGCATCCCATACGCTACAAACACGTAATCCGCGTCTTCTATGTGCTGCGCTTCCCAGCGTTGTTCCGTTTCCTTCACTTTATTGTATTTTTCGTTGAGGGCGACCGCTTCTTTCATGCTGTCCCGGTCGAAGATGCCAATTTTCTTGTTCGTGTATTTGCCGTCGAAGCCCCATTCGAAGCGCTTTGGCGCCTGCATCTCCGGGAGCACGCAGGGCTCCATCATCTGGCCCAGGGCGCCTTCTGTCATGAGGACCGAGACCATTCTGTATTTTTCCGCAAGGTCGAAGGCTTCAACGGTGAGGTCCGCAGCTTCCTGGACACTGGACGGACAGAGGACAATACATCTGTAGTCACCGTTGCCGCCGCCTCTGGTCTCTCTATGGTAGTCGCACTGGGCGGAAAGGAGCGTCCCTATGCCGTTGCCGTAGCGCACAACGTTGACGACCACGGCTGGGAGCTCTTCGTCGGACAGGGTGGTCATGCCCTCCTGCTTGAGGCTGATGCCCGGTCCCGAGGATGCCGTGATGGACCTGACGCCGCAAGCGGCGCTGCCTATGATCATGTTGATCCCCGCAATCTCTGACTCCGCCTGAACGAAGGCCCCTCCGACCTCCTTCAGCCGCCAGGACATATACTCCATGATCTCCGATGACGGCGTGATAGGATACCCCGCATAAAACCTGGCTCCCGCCCTGATCGCCGCCTCAGCGATTGCTTCATTGCCTTTTATCATTTCACCTTTTACGGTTGACATGCTGCTGCCTCCTTCTTTTCTGAGCGTCTTAGCGCCTTAGTGCCTTAGCACCCTGGCTTCATCACTTAGTACCGGGAATTTCGTAGACCCCGTCCGGGCACGTGGTGTAACAAATGCCGCAGGCGATGCACGCCTCATCATCAATCACCGTGAACAAATAGCCCGCTGTATTGATCTCCGAGCTGAAAGAGATCGCTTTTTTAGGACAAACCGCGACACACAGCCCACATTGCTTGCACCGCTGCGGTTTCGTCAATACCTTGCTCATTTTGCATCCTCCTCAATGTTACAGAAATATTACCGTAACTGACACCAAGTGCAACTCGGTGTCAGACACCAAACTCAACTCGGTGTCAGACACCAATCTCAACTCAGTGTCTGACACCAATCTCAATTCAGTGTCTGACACCAAGTGCAACTCGGTGTCAGACACCAAACTCAACTCAGTGTCTGACACCAATCTCAACTCAGTGTCTGACACCAATCTCAACTCAGTGTCTGACACCAATCTCAACTCAGTGTCTGACACCAATCTCAACTCAGTGTCTGACACCAATCTCAACTCAGTGTCTGACACCAATCTCAACTCAGTGTCTGACACCAAACTTAACGCCAAAGCTGCGCACTAGGCGCCAGCCACGAAGCGCAGTTGCTACAGCCTTTCCTTAATCAAAGCCCCAAGCCGCTTGATCCCTTCCACGATCTTGTCGTCCTCCATAGTTGAGAAGTTCAGCCGGATCGCGTTGGTCCGGTCTGCCAGCGGATAAAAGGATTCCCCCGGAATATAAGCCACGCCGCGCTTGATGGCTTCAGGCAGCATCGCTTTTGTATCGACATGAGACGGGAGCTCCACCCAGATAAACATGCCGCCCTCCGGCCGCTCATACCTGGCCTCCAAAGGAAAGGCCGCTTCCATAGTCTCCAGCATCAGATCACGCCTGCGCTTATACACCCCTTTGATCGTCTCAAGATGCGCGTCAAAATCATTTTCCTCAAGGAACGCGTCGACCTGCATCTGCGCCAGCTCCGCCGGCTGAAGATCGCAGCCGTATTTCACGAGCTCAAATTTCTTGATGAAATCCTCGTGGGCGCAGATCCAGCCCACCCTGAGACCCGGCGACAGCACCTTGGAAAAGGAGCCCATATGTACCACATGCTTACCAGGGTCCAGCGACTTAACAGAAGGCACCCGCGAACCATCAAACCGCACCTCACCATAAGCATTGTCCTCCAGGATCACCCGGTCATACTTGACCGCCAGTGCCACCAGTGCCTGCCGGCGCTCCAGGGACCAGGTCCGCCCCGTCGGGTTCTGGAAATTCGGAATGACATAAATCAGCTTCGCCTCCGGATGCGCCACGAGCTTCGCCTCCAGATCCTCCGGCTTCATGCCTGCCTCGTCGCTGTCCACGCTTATGTAATCCGTCTCAAAAGTCTTAAACGCTGTCAGTGCCCCAAGATAACTCGGGTTCTCCGTCAGGACCACTTCCCCGGCATTCAGAAACAGCAGCGCACTCAGACTGATCGCCTGCTGAGAGCCAGTGGTGATGGCAATATTATCCACCCCCGTCACCACGCCCTCCCGCGCCATCAATCCGGCAATCTTCTGCCGCAGCGGCACATACCCCAGCGTCAGCCCATATTGCAAAGCCGACTCCGCCTGCTCCCGCAGCACCTTGTCCGTCGCCTGCCGCATGGCCTCCCCCGGAAACAGCTTCGGATCCGGCAGCCCGCCCGCAAAGGAAATCGTCCCCGGATTGGCTGCAATCATCTTCATGACCTCCCGTATATCCGACGGCTTCAGCGCATTCATTCGATTCGCAAAATTCATGACCTTATCCTCCTCATAATCCAACACTCTATAACTGCAAATTCGCCGCCAGATGCGCCAGCGCAATGGAATTCAGCTTAATCTCTGCCGTATCGGACCGCGACCCCAGCACCACAGGATGGCTCGCCCCCAAAATGATCCCGGCCCACTTCGCCTTATTGAAATGCAGCCACGACTTCCCCAGCACATTCCCGGTCTCGATATTAGGGAAAATCAGCAGATCCACATCCCCCGCAATCCGGCTCTCGACCCCTTTGTGCCGCGCCGCCTCAGCGTCAAAGGCCACATCGAAGGCAACAGGCCCCTCAATCACACAGGACGGCAGCTCACCAGACCGCACCGCTTCCACCAGCGCCGCCGCGTCCACGGTGGAGACCACCTTTGGATCCACCATTTCATTCGCCGTCAGCGCCGCCACCTTAGGTTCCGGTATGCCGATGGTCTTCAGTGCCAGCACCGAATTCGCCAATATATCCTTTTTCTGCGCCAGATCCGGGCTGACGTTGACCCCACTATCCGAGGCATAAATCAGCTTGTGATACCCGGGAACCTCATAAACCGCAAGGAGCGAGAGCAGCCGTCCCGTCCTGAGTCCGCGGTCACGGCTCAGAATCCCCCTCATGTAGACGCTGGTATTGACGAACCCCTTCATCAGGATGCTCGCCCGGCCCTCTCTCACCGCTTGAACCGCCGCCTCAACCGCCTCCTCAGGGGTTTCCGCCTCCACAATCTCATAGTCCGTCAGCCCAACCTCTTTCGCCAAGCTCTCAATCCCTGCATGACGCCCAACCAGAATCGAGCGGACAAAGCCCAGTTCCTCAGCCAGCTTCACCGCCTCCAGCACCGCTCTGTCCTCTGCACCGGCGACGCTGATCACAGATCGCGGTGCTGATTTCGCCGCCTCAATCAGCTCTCCAAAGTTTCTCATCATCCCTGAACCCATCCCATAAGCCCCCTTCACCGATACACTTTTGGCGCTTCTTCACCGCTAAGCACTCGGAGCGCTCCAAGGGCCAGCGCTTCCATTTCCATTTCCCCTGGAACAATTTCAACCTCCGCCAAATAACCCACACGCTTCTCAATTTCCTGGCACACGTAAGCCGAATAAGCTATGCCGCCTGTGAGAATGATGCGGTCCACCTTCCCATGAAGCGACGCCCCATACATGGCAATTTCCTTGGACACCTGATATATAAAAGCGTCCATGACCAGCTGCGCCTTCTCGTCACCGCTCAGGCAACGGCTCTCAATGTCCCGCATGTCCTTGGTTCCGAGGTAATCATACATGCCGCCGGTGTTGCTGATCTTATCCACCATTTCACCATAGGTATACTTGCCCGAATAACACAGCTTGACTAGTGGATAAGTGATGATCCCGCCGCTGCGCTCCGGAGAAAACGGCCCGTCTGACCGACCTCCACTGCCGTCGATCATTCTGCCATGGGCGTGGGGCGCAATGGAGATCCCTGAGCCCAGGTGCGCCACTATGAAGTTGAACGCCTCATAGCGCCCCCCCAGCTTAGCGGCCGTCTTTCTGCAGACTGCCTTGTGATTCAGCGCATGAAGCCAGCTAGCCTTCTCAATGTCAGACAGCCCTGTGAGTCTGGAGATTGGCATGAACTCATCCACGGACACCGGATCCACCACATAAGCCTCAACCCCGGCCTCATCCGCGATCTGCCTGGCCAGCACCGCCCCAAGATTGGAAGCATGCTCCCCTTGAATGGCATTTTTCAAGTCTGAAATCATAGCCTCATTGACCGTGTAAACACCGCCTTCGATGGCCTTCATCAGCCCGCCTCGCCCTGCTACAGCGCTGAGCCCCTCCAGCGGCTCATTCTGTTCCGCCAAAATCTTAAGTATGAGGCTCTTTCTGTAGTCATACTGATCAAACAACGTCTTGAATCCTTGAAGCTCCGCCTGGGTATGGTCGATGCTCTTTTTAAAGACCTCACGCTCGTTGTCATAAATCGCAACTTTAGTCGAGGTACCGCCAGGATTGATGGTCAAAATTCTCATAGGTATTGGCCTCCCATTTCATCAACATTTTCACTTCCAACACGTCATTCACCTATCAAACTCATTTTTCAGAACGCCGTTCCGAATAATTGAGCTGAGAAAAAAGATAATCGACTTATCTTTTTTCAAAAATGGTTTATTTTTCGATATCGAAATCAACTTCAGCGTCGATACCAATATCAACGTCAGCATCAGCGTCAGCGCCAACACCAACATCCGCAGCTCTTTGCTAAAGCGCCTCCTGCGTAATCCGCCGGCTGATCTCGACCACCTTTTGAATCTTCTCGTCCAGATCTTCCCGATTCATCCTGACCGTAGGCCCGGAGATGCTGATCGCCGCTATGGCGTTCCCCCGCTTGTCCAGGATTGGCGCGCCAATGCAATACAGCCCAATCTCCTGCTCCTCGTTGTCAATGGCGTAGCCCTGCTGCCGGATCTTCTTAAGCTCCGCCATCATGCCTTCCCAGCTGACAATGGTATTCTCGGTATAACGCTTCAGCGGCTGCTCCGCATAGGACATGAGGTCAATATCCTTGGAAAAAGCCAGAAGACTTTTGCCGATGGACGATATATGCAAATCGCTGCTCGATCCTACACCCGGATTCACCGACAGCACTTTGCTCTTACTGAATTCCTTCAGAATGATCACACTCTTGTAGCCCACTTCCGGATCCCGGTCGAGAACCGACACGTTGACCACTTCGCCATAAGCCTCAAACAACTCTTTGGCATAAGGGCGAACCACATCCGCGAGAGAAAACTTCTCCCCGACCAGGAGTCCCATGGCATAGACCTTCATCCCCAGCCAGTACTTGCCGTTTTCGGGGTTCTTCTGGACAAAGCCTTTATATTCCAGGGATGCCAGCGACCTGTGAATGGTGCTTTTGTAGAGGTCCAGATCTCTCGCAAGCTCTGAAACGCCCATTTCGCCGTTATTATGATACAGCGCCAGCAGGATGTCCAGCGCGCGATCGACAGCGACAATTCTTTCGGTCATAATGTGACTCCCTTTCCTGTTCCGATTTTTGACAACATCGTTCCGACTTTATTTTACAATGAGTGGTTGTTGGTTGTCAATCCATCGGCAATAGCTTTTGTTAAAATTTTTAAGCAGCTCTTGAAGTTCGGTTTGGAACTTTTAGTCTGGAAAATACAAAAGTGAGTCCCAGCGCAACAATCAAGAGGCCGGCAGAAACCATGTACGCTGTGGTAAATTGCCCGGTCAGATCGTAGATCCAGGCGCCCGTCATAGGGCCAATTATGCCGCCCACACCCCAGCCAGTGAACATGAGGCCAAAGTTGACGCCAAAGTTCTTGAGTCCGTATAAGTCAGAAATGGTCGCCGGGAAAACTGAAAAGATCGCGCCGTAGCACATGCCCGCCACCGCGACGCCCACCGCCAGAGCCGGCACTGAACGCAGAGTGGTGAACGCAAGCATATTGATGGCTTGCAGAATAAAGATGCCGCGGATCAAATTGAGGCGTCCCAGCTTATCTGACAGGCTGCCGCCCCCAAATCTGCCTATGGTGTTGAACAGCGCCAGCAGCATGACAAGCAGGAAGCCGCCGGCCCAACTTGCCTGGACTTTGGCAATGGACACGACATGACCAATGACCATCAGCCCTGCAGATGAAGACATAGCGAGCATCAGCCAGATCACCCAGAATTTTGGCGACCGGAGCATTTCCTGCCAGGTGTGGTCATTCAGCGCCTGGGCCTTTTCCATGACCGTCTGTTTGGCAGCATCCTTCTCCGGCGGATTCTTGAGGAGTTGCGCCAGGATCATCCCCACTGCCAGACTGATCGTGCCAACGACAATGAATACCGCAGAAACACCATAGGTTTGATTGAGCCAGTTCGCCAGTGGCGAATACATCATAGAGGACAAACTGACGCCACCGACGACCACACCGGTGACCATGCCCTTCTTCTCTTTTGGAAACCATTTTACTGCCGGCGGGGTGGTTGACACATTCAGAATCCCAATCCCGCTGCCTCCAATCAGACCAAAGGCCACAGCCACAAACAGCGGCTCCGTCTTGAGTCCGGACAAAATGGCACCGGTGCCCATCAGTATGACGCCAATAGTCGCAGTCCACCTGGGTCCCTTTTGATCCTGCAGCTTTCCAAAGAACACCATGGCTATGACGAAAGTTACAGTTGCCAAGGTATACGGCAGCGATGCCTGCTTGCTGGTCCATCCCAGCTGGTCAATCAGCGAACGGCTGACTATGCCCCATATGTAGAGCATCCCGGACACAAGATTAATCCCTGCGGCGGCACCCAGCACGGTGTACGCCTTTTTTTGTGTTGCGCTTTTCATGTGCTGCTCCTCCTTTTCAGTGTGTAGTTTCATTAACAGCAATTGTAAATGATTCCGCACACATATTCAACTCTATTTCCGGTCTGTCGTTCCGAAATAGTTTCAGTGAATCACTATAGCATTATAAGAATCAGAGTTCAACCCATTTGAAAATCAATTATTATTTGCCTTGCTCTTTATGAATATTTCTTCTTAAAGGAGTCAGTGCCATTCAAGAGAAAGACTTTGCTGAATCTGACATCCGCGTCTTTCTAAAATTATTTTGTGCCCATATGAAACGATACTCCCTTCACTTTTCATAGGATAATCTGAAATTTAACGCTTGATTTTTTGCAATTTTCAGTTTAATCTAAGGTCATGCCATTTTATCAGAACGCCGTTCCGAAAATTTACATCCAAAAATCGCAAAGGAGGAACTCTTCAATGGTCACAAAGATGAAGAAACAAGCCACCCTGGGTCACGCACTCATCCCCATGCTCTTTATCATTGCAGCGCTGATCTTTACCATGCAATTTTGGGGCGGTGACCCCCACATTCCAATCCTCATGGCAGCGGTTGTCGCGGCAATTGTCTCAGTCTTTGGTCTCGGTTATACATGGAAGGAGCTTGAGGATGGGATTATCGACACCATAAAAATGTCTATGCAGGCTCTGTTGATCGTCATGATCATAGGGATGATCATAGGCACCTGGATTCTGGGCGGCATAGTGCCAACCATGATCTACTATGGCTTGAAGCTCCTATCTCCGAGCATTTTTCTCGTTGCGACTGTGCTGCTCTGCAGTGTGGTTTCCCTTGCAACCGGCAGCTCCTGGACGACTGCTGGTACGGTCGGAATCGCCCTTGTCGGCGTCGGCATTGGACTTGGCATGAATCCAGGTTTAGTTGCGGGCGCGATCGTCTCCGGCGCCTACTTTGGCGACAAGATGTCCCCACTTTCCGATACCACCAACCTGGCACCTGCCATGGCCGGCTCTACACTTTTTGAGCACATCCGACATATGACCTATACCACCGGGCCATCCTTAATCATTTCGCTGATCATCTACGGGATCATTGGAATGAAGTTTGCCAACAACGACCTGGACACCTCTGCCATCAATGAAATCCTCACAGGTATGGAAGCCAACTTCAATATTTCCCTTGTCCTCTTCGTGGCGCCACTGCTGGTAATTCTCATGGTCATCTTTAAAGCGCCCGCAATCCCGGGACTTATGGGCGGCGCGCTCCTCGGAGCTCTGTTCGCATTTATTTTTCAAGGGGCAGACATGTCCTCCATTATCGAAGCCATGCACTACGGCTATACCTCAGAAACAGGCATTACTGTGATTGATGACCTTCTCTCCCGCGGCGGTCTCGACAGTATGATGTGGACCCTGTCCCTGATCCTTTGCGCCATGAGCTTTGGCGGCGTTATGGAGAAGTCCGGCATGCTGGAAGCTATTGCCCGTTCAATTCTGAAACTCGCCCACGGCACAGGAAGCCTTGTGCTTGCAACGATCATCACCATCATAGGCATGAACCTGATGGCCGGCGACCAATATCTCTCCATAGTTATCCCTGGCCGTATGTATAAACAAATTTATCAGGAACGCGGCCTTCATCCAAAGAATCTCTCCCGCGTCCTTGAAGACGCAGGCACGCTGACGTCGCCACTGGTGCCTTGGAATACCTGCGGCATCTTCATGGCTGGCACCCTGGGCGTCGCCACCCTGGCCTATCTGCCTTACGCTTACCTGAACCTGATCAATCCGCTGGTTTCAATTTTCTACGGGTTCACTGGCATCACCATGGAGAAGCTTCCTGAAGCCGAAGCTGCGGCTGCCGCATAGATTAGAACATAATTACATAACGTCTGTTTAAGAATAGATTAATTAACTGTGACCATCGGCAACCTCTTTCAAAGCTTTTCAAAAAGCTTTTTTAGGATTCCTGCCGATGGTCATTTCAATTCCCACCTCTCCCCCGGGAGCGGTTTCAGCCACACAAATCCCAGATCGTCAACCCTCTCAAACGCTGATATTTTTACAGATCGTACAAAAGGTAAATTCTTTTTACGTATGAAGATAGAAACCTGCTTCTCAAATCATAACACCTCTACTTAACTAACCATCGAAACTGCTTAAATCACCGTGTTTGAAGCAATTTGGAAATTATCATACAATTTTGATAACACTGGCACAACTATTGCACTGATTTATTGAATCACTTAGAAAACCACATAGGAGGCGTACCCCTTGAAATCAGAATATCATGAGAACAAGACCATCTTAATTAAGGAAACCGGCAGCGTAAAAAATTCAGGCACGATCCGCTTAACCCCCGAAGGTGACCTCAAACTGGACGAGGCCGCTCTGAAGGCCCTGGGCTTCAAACTGGAATGGACTGAAGATGGCGCGGTTGGGACCTTGAAGCAGATTACAGACGCTGGAGCAGAACTAACGTCAGAAGAATTGGCCTTTGTATCAGAAATGACGGATTTCTCAGAGCTCATTGGGGACGCGTCGAAAAAAATCTACGACAACCCTGAACTGGCATTTAAGGAATCCTTTGCCTGCGACCTGCTCTGCGCTATTTTTGAGAACCATGGCTTCAGTCTCGAACGAAGCCCAAAAGGCGTTCATCCGGTGACAAAGGAACCGTGGACAATGGACACTGCCTTTATCGCCACCTTGGACGGCATGTCCGGCGGCCCTTCAATAGCACTTATGCTTGAATATGACGCGCTGCCAGGAGGGCACGCCTGCGGACATAACCTGATCGCGTCAGCAGGATTGGCGGCAGCGCTTCTGCTGGCGAAACGCATACCTCAACTGAAGGGCCGCCTGGTCGTCTACGGTACGCCCGGAGAAGAAGGCAAAGCCGGCAAGGCTCACATGGTTGAAGCCGGAATGTTTCAGGACATTGATGTCGCCCTCGTCACTCATCCCGGCGACCGTTGGGCAACAGGCTCTGATTTCCTCGCGACCAAAACCGCGACTATTGTCTACAAGGGCGTGCCGTCCCATGCATCCGCAGCCCCGGAAAAAGGCGTCAGCGCGCTGGATGCCGCAGTCATAACCTATAATGCTATAGAACTTCAGCGGGAACACTTGAGAGGTGACGCCAGAGTCCACGGCTTTATCCGGGATGGCGGAAAAATATGCAACGTGGTGCCGGACCGTGCCGAGATGGACTGGGCTGTTCGCGCCTTGGACAATGTTTACATGGAAAAGCTTGCGAACATGATCGAGCGCTGCGCCCAGGCCGGTGCCCTGGCGACAGGCGCTGAAATGGAACTTTCCTGGAGTGTACCTTACGGCGCACCCGTGAAGGTTCCGACCCTGGACCGTCTGGTTCTCGATCTGGCCAAAGCTACGAAAGCAGGACTGATCAAGTCCTTTGATGTCCTAGGGTCATCAGATCTCGGCAATGTCTCTTTCGAACTGCCAACCTGCAATTTGTGGTTCGCCATTGCCGGCGAAGGCACTATGCCGCACACCGTGGAATTCCTTGAGGCAGCTGGTTCAGACGAGGCGGTGGGGGCGGCTTTGAACGCCGGTAAAGTCATGGCCCTGGCGGCTCTGAGGCTATTTAACGACCCGGCGTTAGTCGCCGTTATCCAGGAGGAATTTATCGTTTCAAAACAGCGGCTTATAGCCCAGTCTTAAGCAAAACAAAAATAGAACGGAGGTCAGTACCATGACTATAATCGAAAGCGCAGCCGCCATCCAGGACTACGTCATTAAGATCCGCAGGGAGCTTCACGAGTACCCGGAGCTCAGCCTTCAGGAATTTGAAACACAAAAAAGAATCATGCGCGAGCTGGACGCTATGGGCGTTTCTTATGATAAGGCCGGCACCACCTCGGTAGTTGCCAGGATCAATCCCGGGAAAGGCACTAAAGTCGTTGCCCTCCGTGCGGATACCGACGCGCTTCCAATCATTGAGGAGTCCGGTGTCCCCTATGCTTCGAAATCCTATGGCGTCATGCATGCCTGCGGCCATGACAACCACACCGCTATGCTCCTGGGCGCTGTCAAGCTCCTCAACGAGATGAAAGACGAACTCCCCGGCGAAGTCCGCTGCATCTTCCAGGAGGCAGAAGAGCTCTGCGTTGGTGCCCAGAATGTTATTGCCGATGGCCACCTGAAAGACGTCAACGCCATCTTTGGACTCCACGGCATGTCCAACCTGGAGACAGGCTTCTATGATGTCAACCCGGGCTACAAGCTGGCCGGCGCCGACACCATTTATGTCAAATTCGAAGGCGTTTCCGGCCACAGCTCAACGCCGCAGTTAGCGAAAGACACTGTTTATCCGGCCTGCATGTTCGTCAATGAGCTCCAGAGTATTGCCACGAAAAAGGTGGATCCAAAAGAGACTGTCATCATTTCTGTTGGCAGGATCTCCGGCGGGACCAAGTCCAATATCATCGCCAAATACTCGGAGCTGGATATTTCCATGAGGTATTTCAACCCCGACGTCAGAAAGGCTGTCCACGAAGCCATCCAGCGCCTTGCTGATGCCACCGCCCTCGCCCACGAAATCAAAGTGGAGGTCATCTTCGAAGAAACTGCCCTTTCCACTTATAACAATGAAGCGGTCACGGTCATCGCTCAAGACTCAGCAGAAAAAGTCTATGGTCCGGGCAGAAACGTCGACCTCTACAAACAGATGGGCTCAGAGGATATGTCCTATTACTTCCAGGAGGTCCCCGGCACCTTTGCCTTGCTCGGCTATTACAACGAGGCTAAAGGCAGCGTTTACTTTCCGCACCACGAAAAGTTCAACGTTGATGAGGACATGCTGAAGTATGGCGTTGCGCTCCACGCTCAGTTTGCGGTGGACTATTTGAATCAGTAGGATCTGGAATATGGAATGAAAAATGACCATCGGCAAAATGATATGCTCCCTTTGTAGTAGACAGTTGAAATAATAAAACTGTCACTACAAGGGGAGTTTTTCTATGAAAAGAAAATCAAAGATCAGTTACGAGGAAA